>CAWCKG010000065.1:0-98867 GCA_963795785.1 uncultured Actinomycetes bacterium | reverse complement strand
AGGGCAGCAGAACATGCGGACCACCACGCTCGGCAGCACCGGCCCCGGGGTCGGTGTCATCGGCCTGGGCTGCATGGGCATGACGTTCTCCTACGACATGGAGACCCCTCGCGATGACACCACCTCCATCGCGGTGATCCACCGGGCGCTCGACCTGGGCATGACCCTGGTCGACACCGCCGATGCGTACGGGCCGTACACCAACGAGGAACTGGTCGGCCGGGCGCTGGCCGGCGGCCACCGCGATCGCGCCGTGCTGGCGACCAAGGTCGGCCTGCTCACCGACTCCGTCGAGGACGTGAAGCCCGGCGGCAGCGCACCACCGGGGGCCGGCCGGGACGGCCGCCCCGAGCACGTGCGGGCGTCGATCGACGGCAGCCTGCGCCGGCTCGGCACCGGCCACGTGGACCTCTCCCAGCTGCACCGGGTGGACCCGCGGGTGCCGCTGGAGGAGACCTGGGGGGCGATGGCCGAGACGGTGACGGCGGGCAAGGCGCGGCACATCGGCCTTTCCGAGGTGACGGTCGCGGAGATCAGGCGGGCTTAGGCGGTGCATCCGGTGACGTCGGTGCAGTCGGAGTTGTCGCTGTGGACCCGCGACGCGCTGGCCGAGGTGCTGCCGTACTGCCAGGAGCAGGGCATCGCCTTCCTGCCGTTCGCCCCGCTCGGCCGGGGTTTCCTCACCGGCCGGTTCGCGTCCGCCGCCGACCTGCCACGGGACGACTTCCGGCGCGGGCTGCCCCGCTTCCAGCGCGACGCGCTGCGCGCCAACCAGGTCATCGTCGGCCAGGTGCGCCAGATCGCCGGCCGCGCCGGGGCCACCCCCGCGCAGGTGGCGCTGGCGTGGGTGCTGGCCGAGGGCCGCATGTGGTACCCATCCCCGGCACCAAGACCCCGAGGTACCTGGAGGACAACGCCGGTGCGGCGGACTGCGAGCTGAGCGCGGCCGATCTGGCCTGCCTCGACGCCCTGCCCGCGCCGCAAGGCGCCCGGTACTGATCGCCAGGGCGCTCACCAGATCGGGTCACCGCGCAGCAGGCGCCGGTGAACCGGGGCGCTCTATTGGAGTTAGCCCGCTGAAGTATCACGTTTTGCTTGAAGGAGTGATGAGGCCTTACTTCGACAACCCCGTCGCCGCGCCGGGCGCCCGATGCCCGTCGCGACCGCGTTCAGAATTGTGACTTGAGTTCCTCGATCTCCCGCGCCCGCTCCTGAAGCTGGGCATAGGCCGGGCGCTCCCGATCCGGGCCAGCGCCCAGCGCACGGCGTCCGCGCGGTTGGCCGCGATCCCCGCGGTGATCAGGACGTCCACGTCTCCAGGTCGGCCGGCCCGAGCCGGGCCATCACCGGGACCAGCGGGCCCTCGCCGCCGAGCGGCAGCCCGTCCCGGGGTCCCAGCCGCATCCTCGGGCCCCGGTGGCCGCTATCCTCCTCGCCAGCGGCCGCGAACTCCAGCAGCCCTACCGCCCCGGGCAGCCCGTCCAGATCGCGGCGCAGCTCGTGCATGGGCGCCCGATAGGTGTGGTGGAAGTCCTCCATGGCCTGCTCGCGGGCACCAGGCTCGGTGCCGGCCGCGATGTACACCCGGCCCAGCAGCTGCCCGGGCTCGATCTCGGGATCGTCGCCGTACTGCAGGACCGCGACCCGGTCGATCGGGGCGCCGGGGAATCGTTCCCGCACCAGCTGGCCGAACTGTTCCACAAGGCGCTCCAGCGCTTCTTGCTCCACGCAGCCTCCGAGTTCCGCTTGCAATCAGCGTAACTCGCGTCTCGGGTTTCTCCACCACGCAACGGCCGCCCGTCACCGCTCCCGATGTGGCAGGGCCGATCGTCGCGCCGGTGCGCCATGCTGGAGCCGAGTCAGGGAAGGCGGAGGAAGCACAGCATGGGCTGGAAGAACCTGGCAGGAACCCACCCGAAGTCGCACCGGGAAGCGGTGTGACAGGCGGGAATCTCCGGCCCTCAGGGCGGAGTGGAGGTCAAGGCTGCTGGAAATCGGGCTGCAGCCAGATCCGCTCGCGCAGGTACTTCTTGACGAAGGCGATGTACTGCTGGGCCGGTGCGGTGTGCCAGCGCCCGGCGAACCAGCGGCCGACGCAGCCCCACTCGTCCCCGGCCCGGTACGTGCCGGCATGCGGGCACCGTGTTCAGCCACGTCTCGTAGCCGTCGTAGCAGGACCGCCAGATCGCGTAGGCGGTGTCCGCGTTCATCGCCGTGGAGTCCGCGATCCCCGGCCAGCTCGACTGCTCGTAGGGATACCTGTTCTGCAGGATCCCCCAGCTCTGCGGGCACAGGCCCGGCTTGCCGTCCACCCCGGGCCCGTGGCCGGGCGCGCAGCCGCTGCTCTCCCAGTCGCCCAGCGTGGTCTGCCGCCACCAGCTCTCCACCGCGGCCTGGGCGAACACGATGTCCTGGTCGATGCCCCACTTGCAGGCGGCCCAGCGCAGGATCTCCGCGGTCGTCCCGGTGAAGTCCCCGTTGATCCTGGGCGCGATGAGCTGGTCCGCCTGTGGCTCGTCCCCGGCCAGGAACCCGGGCCCGACCGGCTCGCCCTTGGCCTGGTTGTAGCGGCGGTTGACGCCCTTGTTCTCCGCGATCGGCCGGGCCCGCACCCACCGGGCGCACTGCGCACCCGACGGCAGCGCCGCGCCCGGCGGCAGCGTGTGGAAGTAGGCGGGCCCGCGGCCGGACCGGCCGCCGCCGCCCTGCCGCGCGGGAGCGCCGGGCAGGACCGCGCCGCCGGACCCCGCCTCCGCCGCCTGCGCGGCCGCCGCCAGCGCTGCCATGTGCGAGCCGTCCTTCGGGGCCGGCGTGCCGGTGCTGACCGCGGGCCCCGGCCGCCGGGGCATGGCCCTGCGGTGCGGCGGTCGCGCACGCGGCCACGGTCAGCAGCAGGCCCAGGGTCACGGCCACCGAAGCGCGCCGCATCGCCGCAAGGCGCCGCATAGGTCGCATGACCCGCATGAGTACCCCGTCCGGGACAGGGGTGTCAATCGGAACGCAGAACCTGGGCCCGCCCCGGCCGCGCCGCGCGCGATGAGTCCGCCCCGGGCGTAGCGTCTCTACCTGCGTACCAGGTCACCCGGGGCCCGCAGGAGGGAACGACGATGTTCGAGCACACCAAGGCGTTCAGCGGGTTCTCCGCGGACGACATCCCGGCCGCGCGGAAGTTCTACGGCGAGACGCTGGGCATCCCGGTGTCCGAGGAGCACGGCATCCTCACGCTGCACATCGCCGGCGGCCGGGACACGATCATCTACCCCAAGCCGGACCATGTCCCGGCGACGTTCACCATCCTCAACTTCCCCGTGCCCGACATCGAGGCGGCGGTGGACGCGCTGACCGCACGGGGCGTCGAGTTCGAGCACTACGACTTCGTCGACCCCAAGGGGATCAACCGGCAGGGCGGCCCGCTCATCGCCTGGTTCAAGGACCCGGCGGGCAACGTCCTCTCGGTGATCCAGGAAGGCTGACCCCCGCCTACACCGCCGGCGGCGCCGCCAGCCCGCGGTAGGCGCGCCACCCGCCGCAGTGGCTGATGTCCTCGTGGCGGCCGCGGGTCTCCTCCCCGCGCCGCAAGATCATGCCAAACGACAGCTCCGCAGCCCCTGCCTCCCCGGCCGCGGCGCCGTCCGTGGCAGCCGAGGAGCCGGCCGGATTCCCCGGGGGCGAGTTCCACGATGGACAGCTCCAGTTCCGCGGGCTCCCTGGCGAGCAGCCCGTGCAGCGCCGGCATCGGCACCTGGTACAGCTCCCCGAGGATGGCGCTGCCGCCCGCGCCGACCGGGTGCAGCGCCGGAAACTCGTCCCGGATCGAGTAGAACCGGTACCGGGGCAGCGTGCGCCGCGCGCCGAGGAACTCGGCGCCCTCGATGTGCCGGTGCAGCGCCCCGCCCCGCATCCCGTCACCGGTCAGGAACATCAGCACCATCGGCACTCCTTCCGTCCGGGGCCAGCGACGCCGACGGACGCGTGAAGCGGCAGGGCCCAGGGCCACGTGACGGAGTCACGGGGACCGCAGGCCAGCGGGGGGTTCCGGGGGGGGTCGTCCCCCGGCTGGAGGGCCCGGGCCACGTGACGGAGTCACGGGGACCGCAGGCCAGCGGGGGGTTCCGGGCGGGTCGTCCCCCCGGGTGGCAGGCCAGCACTATGTCGTCCGGGCGGACCGGCACCCGGCGCAGCGGCCTGCCGGTCGCGGCGCGGATCGCGGCGACGATCGCCGGGGTGGAGGAGATCGTCGGCGGTTCCCCGACCCCGCGCAGCCCGTACGGCGCGTGCGGGTCGGCGAGTTCCAGGATGTCCAGCCTCATCGGCGGCATGTCGAGGATCGTGGGAATCAGGTAGTCGGTGAACGACGGGTTGCGCACCACCCCGTCCACCACCTGGATCTCCTCCATGAGGGCCAGGCCCAGGCCCTGCGCCGTGCCGCCGTGGATCTGGCCGGCCAGCGCGAGCGGGTTCATCGCCTTGCCCACGTCCTGGGCCGAGGTCAGTTCCACCACCTTGACCAGGCCGAGTTCGGTGTCCACGTCCACGACGGCGCGGTGCGCGGCGAAGGCGTACTGCACGTGCGCGTTGCCCTGGCCGGTCTCCGGGTCCAGCGGGTGGGTCGGGCGGTGCCGCCAGGTGACGGTCTCCTCGATCACCTCATCGCCGAGCAGCGTTGCCAGGTCCGTCAGCACCCCGGCGGACTGGGAGACCACTTTGCCGCCGGCCAGCGACAGGTCGTCGGGCGGTATCTCGAACCTGAGCGCGGCCAGCGCGAACACCCCGGCGCGGACGGCGGCGCACGCGGCCTGCACCGCGCCGCCGGTGACGTAGGTCTGCCGGGACGCCGAGGACGAGCCCGCGCTGCCGACCGTGGTGTCGGCGGGATGGATGACGACCTGGTCCACGCCCAGTTCGGTGCGGGCGATCTGGGCCTGGATGGTGACCAGGCCCTGGCCCACCTCGGCGGCCGCCGTGTGCACGGTGACCGCGGGCTCGCCCGCCACCACCTCAAGCCTGACCCGGGCCGTGGAGTAGTCGTCGAACCCTTCGGAGAAGCCGACGTTCTTGATGCCGACGCCGTACCCGACGCCGCGGACGACGCCCTCGCCGTGCGTGGTGTTGGACACCCCGCCGGGCAGTTCCCGCAGGTCCGGGCCGGGTCTCCCCGGCCGGCGGGCGGAGCCGGCATGGGCGCGTCCCTGACCCGGCGGAGCAGTTCGGCGACCGGGGCCGCGGAGTCCACGACCTGCCCGGTCGGCATGACCGAGCCCTCCGACATCGCGTTGCGGATCCGGAACTCGACCGGGTCGGCTCCCAGCCGGCGGGCGCACTCGTCCATCTGGGACTCGTAGGCGAAGGCCGCCTGGACGGCACCGAAACCGCGCATCGCCCCGCACGGCGGGTTGTTCGTGTAGGCGGCGTACACGTCGATCGCCACGTTGGGCACCTCGTAAGGCCCGGCGCCGAGTGTCGCCGCGTTCGCCACCACCGCGGGGGAACTCGACATGTACGCCCCGCCATCGAGGTAGACGCGGGCCGTGACGGAGACCAGCCGCCCGTCGGGCGTAATGCCGTGCTCGTAGTAAAGGGTGGCCGGGTGCCGGTGCACGTGCCCGAAGAACGACTCCTCCCGGGAGTAGACCATCTTCACCGGCCGGCCGGTGTGCAGCGCCAGCAGGCACGCGTGGATCTGCATGGACAGGTCTTCGCGCGCGCCGAACGCGCCGCCGACGCCGGCCAGCACCAGGCGCACCTTGTCCGCGGCCATGTCCAGGCTGGCCGCGATCTGCGACTGGTCCACGTGCAGCCACTGGGTGGCCACGTACAGGTCGATCCCGCCGTCCTCGGCGGGCACCGCCAGGCCGGACTCGGGGCCGAGGAACGCCTGGTCCTGCATGCCGACCTGGTAACGGCCGGAGACCACGAGGCCGGCCGCCGCCTGCGGGTCTCCCCTCCGGATCCGCACGTGCCTGACCAGGTTGCCGCCCGGGTGCACCGGATCCGCTCCTGGCCGCAGCGCGGCTTCGGCGTCGGTGACCGGGGTCAGCACCTCGTAGTCGACCGTGACCGCGGCGGCCGCGCGGCGGGCCGTCTCCGGATGATCGGCCGCGATGATCAGTAATGGCTCGCCCTGGTAGCGGATCTCGGGGCCGGCCAGCACCGGCTGGTCGGCGGCTTCGAGGCCGAAGGTCTTGCGGCCCGGCACGTCGTCGGCGGCCAGCACGGCGGCCACCCCGGGCAGCTTCAGCGCGCCGGTGATGTCCATGGACCGGATCCGGGCCCGTGGGTGCGGGCTGCGCAGCGTCGCGCCCCACAGCATGTCCGCCATCCACAGGTCGGAGGAGAAGGCGAACTCCCCGGTCACCTTGAGGGTGCCGTCGGGGCGCGGCGCGCTGGCGCCGACCCCTGCGTCCCGCGCCTGCCCGGTGTCCAGGCCGGCCGGGGCGGCCGGGGCAGGGGTGCCGGGGACTGGCGTCACCCGGCACCCCCGTCGGGCACCCCGCCGGCTTGTCGCGCCGATGCCAGCCGCACGGCGTCGAGGATCTTTTCGTAACCGGTGCAGCGGCACAGGTTTCCCGCCAGCGCCTCGCGGATCTCCGCGTCGGCGGGCCGGGGAACCCGGCGCAGCAGGTCGTCGGCGGCCACGATCAGCCCGGGCGTGCAGAACCCGCACTGCACCGCGCCGGCGTCCAGGAAGGCCCGCTGCACCGCGGCCAGCGTGTCCCCGTCGCCGACCCCTTCCACGGTGCGGATGTCGCGGCCCTGTGCCTGCCCGGCGGCGACCAGGCACGCGCACACCACCACGCCGTCCAGGTAGACCGTGCAGGAGCCGCATTCGCCCTGCTCGCAGGCGTTCTTCGAGCCCGGCAGGCCGAGCCGCTCACGCAGCACGAACAGCAGCGACTCGCCCTCCCAGACGTCGTCCGCGGCCGTGGGGGAACCGTTGACCGTGCAGGTCACGCGCAACGCCGCTGCTCCTCCCGGTAGGACTGCCAGGCCCAGGCCAGGGTGCGCCTGGCCAGCACCGCCAGTGAATGCCGCCGGTAGGCGGCGGTGCCGCGCACGTCGTCGATGGGTGTGGCCGCCGCCGCGACCAGGTCGCCGAACCGCCGCACGGCGGATTCCGCCAGTGGCCCGCGGGAGTCCCACAGCCCGCGCTCGGCCAGTTCCGCGGCGAGGAACTCCTCGGCGGCGGCCGCCGGGCGGGGTGTCGGGGCGGCCGAGCCGAAGCCGGTGCCCACCTGCCCGCGCTCGGGGTGCAGCGCGATCGCGAACGAGCACACCGCGATGACCATGGCGTTGCGCACGCCGACCTTCGAGAACTGCTGCGGGCCGTCCGCCACCGGGACGCGGACCGCGGCGATCAGCTCGTCGCCGGCCAGCGCCGAGCGCTTCACCCCGGTGTAGAACTCCCTGATCGGGATGTCCCTGGTGCCCCTGGCCGAGGCCACCTCCACCACCGTGTCGTCGGCCAGCAGCGGGGGATGGGCGTCACCGGCCGGGGAGGCCGAGCCGAGGTTGCCGGCGACGGTGCCACGGTTGCGGATCTGCGGGGAGCCGACCGTGCGCGAGGCCATGGCCAGCCCGGGCAGCCGGTCACCAAGCTCGGTGATCACCCGGGCATACGGCACGCCCGCGCCGAGCCGGATGACATCGCCGTCGGCCGACCATTCGGCCAGGTCGGCAACCCCGGTGAGGTCGAGGAGGGCGGCCGGCCGTGACCGGTCGAAGTTGATCTCGACCATCATGTCGGTGCCACCGGCGATCGCCCGGGCGCCGGGCTGCTCCGCCTTGACGGCGAGCGCGTCCGCCCAGGTCGCAGGCCGGAAGAACTCCATGACGGACAGTACAGCCCGCCCCGTGGCCAGGAGCCAGGCACAGAAACACCAAAACCGGCGAGGACCGGCCGCGGGCTGTTTGTGCTTTCCTACAAACCCGCCCTAGGCTGAAGGCCTGCAATCGTGATCATGCCCGCCGCCCGGGGTTCCGCCATCGTGATCATGACTTCAGTGCGGCTCTAGGCACACCAAAGTCATGATCACGAACTGGGGCCGGGCTTCGGTCTGGGTGGCCGTCCTCCGGCGGTCAGTTCATCAGGGCGGAGATGGCTCGCGCCGGGAGGCTGACGGTGTTGCTGCGGGGCCTGGCCGAGGCGCCGGACCTGCGGCTGCGGGTGCTGGTGGGCGAGGACGCCCTGGACCGGCCGGTGGACGGGGTGTTCACCACGGACCTGCTCGACCCGCGCCGGTACCTGACCGGCGGTGAGATCGTCCTGACCGGCCTGATGTGGCGCCGCGCCCCGGACGATTCCGAGGCCTTCGTCGCCGCGGTGGCGGCGGCCGGTGCCGTGGCGCTGGCCGCCGGGGACGCCGCCCTCGGGTCGGTCCCGGTGGACCTGGTGGCGGCCTGCCGGCGGCACGGGATGCCGCTGTTCGAGGTACCCGTCGACGTGTCGTTCGCCGCCATCACCGAGCGAGTGCTCGCCGCGCGGCTTGGCCTGCCGGCCGGTCCCGGCCTGGCCGTGGCCCGGCTCCGGGCGCTGGCCGGCGGCCGCGCGGCCGGCGGGGGACCAGGTCCCGGGCGGGGCAGGTGCCGCGGTCGGCCTGGCCGCGGTGCTTGACGTGGCGGCCAGCGAGTTCGGCGTCGCCGGGTGGGTGGTTTCCGCCGCCGGGCGCTTGGTCGCCGGTGCGCCCGCGGCACCCGGCCGCCAGGCACGGGCCGCGCTGGCCGGTGCCTGGCTGGGTGCGGCCGCCCTGCCCGTGACCGCGCTGATCGATGGCGTGCCCTACTCGCTGTTCGGCGTCACCGGCCAGCCCGCGCACCGGCTGGCCGGCTGGTTCGTCGCCGTGGCCGGGGACCAGGCCGGCTGGGATTCCGACCGGCGCGCGATCGCCGCGGAGCTTGCCGCCGCGGCCGCCGGGTACCGGGCCCGCCACGAGGAGGCACAGCGCGCCGTGCGCCGCGCGGCCGATGCGGTGATCGGGCGCCTCGTGGACCGGCCCGCCGGTGCCGCCGGGCCGGAGGACCGGGAAACCGCCGCCGCGTTGCGGCGCTGCGGCCTGGCCCCGGGTGCTGCCACTCGTCGTGGTCGCGCTGACCGCCGGGCCGGTGCAGCCCGGGGCCTGCCGCCGCCGGGACCGGCCGGGCGGACACGGCGCGGGACGCGCAGCCGGGGGCCGCGCTGCGCCCGGAGCGGTGCCGCCGCCGGGAGGCCGCTGGCCGTCCGGCGGTGCGCCGCCGCCAGGAGCCGCCGCGGGCCCGCGAGTGGGAAGCATGGCCGCAGGTGGCCCGCGTGCTGCTGGAGGAGATGCTGCCCGCGCCGGTCGCCGGTGTGTCCGGGTGCGAGGCGGTGGCCCTTGCCCCGGGCGGTGCCGGCGTCCTGGACCGGATCGGGGCGGTGACCCGGATCCTGGCCGGTGCGTACGGGCCCGGCGCACCCGGTGACGTGGCACCGGGCGCCCGGCCGTCCTGGACCGGATCCGGGACGTGACCGGGGACCTGGCCGGTGCCTATGAGCCCGGGTACCCGGTGACGCGGCACCGGGCGCCGTGATCGGCCGGTTTCCTGGCGGGCTGCCCGGTGGGTACCCGGCGATGCGCCGGGCCGCCCGGGGGGGCGGCGCCGGCCCCGCTGTGCCTGGCGTTCGGGGTGAGCGTGCTGTCCGGCGGGACCACGCCGGACAGCACGCAGGCCGGTGACGGCCCGGGTGGCACGAGTGGCCCGGAGGCTGGGTGGACGGCCGCCGGAATCGGCCTGGCCGTGGCGCAGGCGCGCCAGGCACGGCGGATCGCCGCGCTGCTCGGCGGCGGTGTCCACGTGGTGGACGCGGCCGGGCTGGGCTCCGTCGAGCTGCTGCTCGCCACCGCGCCGGACGAGGCGCGCCGGGCCTTCCGTACCAGCCTGCTGTCTCCGCTGCTGGACTACGACGCCGGCCACGGCACCGAACTGGTCCGCACGCTGCGGGTGTTCCTGGACTGCTCTGGATCCTGGACCAAGGCCGCCGAGGCGATGTTCGTGCACGTCAACTCGCTCAGGTACCGGATGCGCCGGGTCGAGGAGCTGACCGGGCGGGACCTGGGCTCGCTGGCGGACCAGGCCGCCCTGCTGCTTGCCCTGCGGCTGGCTGGCCCGCGCTCAGCCGAGGATCAGGGCCCGGACCCGGGCGGCCGTCCCGGCGTCGAGCCCGGCCAGTTCCCCGCCGGCTAGCAGCGCGTGCAGCCGGGCCGGCTCGGTGAACGGCCGCTGCCCGGCGAGATCCGCGGCCGCCTGCCCGGTCAGCCCGCACTCGATCGCCAGCACCTCGGCGGCGTGGTCGCCGGGCAGCCGGTCGAACCAGGCCAGCCCCAGGCGGGCCCGGCCGCCGCCGGTCAGCTCGCCGAACAGCCGCAGCCTGGCCATCCCGCCGTCCGGGTGGATCTCCAGCCGGACATGGCTGACCAGCCGGGCCGACGCCGCGCCGAGGCGCAGCCGGTGCCGGGTATCGGGCTGCAACGGGGTCAGCGGCAGCAGTTCGAACCACTCGGCCGCGTCCGGGCCGTCCTCGCCCGCGTCGCAGCCGTGCAGCGCCGCCGCACCGGGCGCGTTGCCGAGGAAGCACGAGGTGTCCAGCACCACCTGACCGATGTGCCCGGCGGCCGCCAGGCGCAGCAGCACCCAGTCATGGCCGGAGTCCCGGCGCCGCCGGGTCTCCCACCCGTCGCCCATCACCGCCGCCCGGCCGGGGCTGATCATGTTCTCCGGCGGGGAGTAGAACCGGTCGCTGGCGTCGGCGACCGTGCCGCCGTTCTCCAGTGCCGCCAGGTCCAGCGGCCCGTCCAGCAGCCGCGGATCCGGGACCACCTCGCCCTCCGCGCGCAGCCTGGCCACGCCGCCGTCGGGGTAGATGGTCAGCCGCAGGTGGGTGAACCGCCGGGGATCGGTCACCGCGAACCGGTTCTCGGTGTCCCCGGCCAGCGGGCTGCGCGGCACGATCGTGGTCCAGGCCCGCCCCGGGGCCAGCAGTTCGGCCGAGGACGGGTAGCCCTCGGCGGCGCACGCCTCGACCGAGCACTCCGCCGGGAAGTTCCCGGTGAAATGGGCGGTGTCCACGACCACGGCGTGGACGACCCCCGGGGCGCCCAGCCGGATCAGGGCCCAGTCGTGCCCCGGCACCCGGCGGCGCCGGGACTCCCAGCCGTCCACGATCTGGCCCTTGTGCCCGAACGTGTGCGGCCGGAACGCGGGCCGCTCGGCGCGGAGCAGGTTCTCCTTCTCACCGAAGAACTCATCGCTGGCGGCGATCACCCCGGCGCCCAGGCGCCGCGCGGCCAGGTTCACATGCGAGTCCGTCATTGCCTTGTCAGCAGCCTCCCGGCCGGGGCCGCGCCGGCCAGCCCGGCCGCGCAGCCAGGTCCTGCGCACCACCCCGGTGAGCGTCCGGCCAGCGTACGGCGTCACCGGGTGGCGGTGCTCCAGCCGCCTGGGATCCACGGTGAACGTCGCGGTGTCGTCGAACGCCACCAGGTCGGCGTCGCGGCCGGGGGCGATCGCGCCCTTGGCGGCCAGCCCGGCCAGCGCGGCGGTTCCTTCGGCCATCCAGCGCACCACGTCGGCGAGGCCGTGACCGCGGCGCCGTGCCTGCGTCCACACCGCGGGCAGGCCGAGCTGGACCGAGGAGATCCCGCCCCACGCCGCCCCGAAGTCCCCGGTGTCCGGCCGCTTCAGCGCGGGCGGGCAGGGGGAGTGGTCGGACACCACGGTGCCGATCAGGCCCCCGGCCAGCCCCGCCCACAGCCCCTCCCGGTTCGCGGCGTCCCGCACCGGCGGGCAGCACTTGAACTCGGTCGCGCCGTCGGGCACCTCCTCGGCGCAGAAGCTCAGGTAGTGCGGGCAGGTCTCGGCCGTGACGGCGGCCCCGTCCGCGCGGGCCGCCGCGATCAGCGGCAGCGCGCTCGCCGACGCCAGGTGCAGGATGTGCACCCGGGCGCCGTGCCGCCGGGCGGCGGCCAGCAGCCCCGCGATCGCGGTGTCCTCCGCCGCCGCGGGCCGCGATGCCAGGAAGCCCGCGTACGCCCGGCCCGCCGGATCCGGGGCCGCCGCGAGGACGGCCGGGTCCTCGGCGTGCACGATGAGCAGCGCGCCGAGCCGGGCGGTCTCGGCGAGGGCCGCGTCCAGGCCGGCCGGGTCCAGCAGGCCGAACTCGGGCACCCCGGAGTCGGCAAGGAACGCCTTGAACCCGAACACCCCGGCCGCGTGCAGCCCGGCCAGGCCGTCCAGGTTGCCGGGCACCGCGCCGCCCCAGAAACCCACGTCCACGTGCGCGGACGGCCGGGCGGCGGCCCGCTTGACCGCCAGCGCGGCGGCCGTCGTCGTCGGCGGCAGGCTGTTCAGCGGCATGTCGATCAGCGTGGTCACCCCGCCCGCGGCGGCCGCCCTGGTCGCGGTGGCGAAGCCTTCCCACTCGGTGCGGCCCGGCTCGTTGACGTGCACGTGGGTGTCCACCAGGCCGGGCAGCAGCACCTCGGAGCCGGGCAGTTCCACGGTTTCGGCCGGCGTCCGGTGCCTCCCCGGGCCCGGCGACCGCGGCGATCCGCCCGTCCGCGCATCGCGACCGTCACCGGGCGCACCCCGTCCGGGGTGACCGCCCGCCCCGCCCGGATCACCAGTTCGTACTCCGCCATGCCCGTTCCCTGCCCGCTCGCCGCCGGCGCAACCCGTGCCGCTCGCCACCGTCGGTTGCCCGCGCTGGATGACCCCCGCCCTGAAGGATTGTGGCCCTCCAAGGCCGGCCGGATTGCCCCAGTTCCGGGCAGCGCGCTGACGCGTGACGAACAGGCGCACGCCGCTGCTGGCGCCTGCCGATGCGCACCGCGGTCACTGACTCGGCAGCCGTTCCCGGCGCGACCGGGTTCTTGACCACGCCCGAGGTGATCGTGCCGGACGTGCAGGTGGGCGTGTTCGTTACCACCAGAACCGGCACACTTTGCCAGTGCTGCTAAGAGCTGCAGATAATGCCGCACGTACCTTTCCGCTCGCACCATTAGCTGCTCATCACATCAGCCCGCTACGAATTGCCGCCTAACCAATAGCCGGGGGCTGCGCCGGCCGGGCCTGCGCGGCTGCCGGCGCCAGGGACAGCGCGGGTGCCGCCGCGTGATGCCTGCCGCTGCCAGCGCACCTGGTTTGTGCGATTTTCACACGGGATCCCCTTCCAGCGGTGGATCGCCTGCCATGTTCCTGCCAGTCTCAGGCGACTTGAGACATTTATTCCTTAATATCCTATGTAACAGAAATACGATCAAAGTTAGATATTGTCCCGGGTGTCCCGACCTGTAATGCTCGGGGAGCCGCGGTGTGATCCGCGTGATCTTCTGGGGGGAGTCATATGCATATCGGCAGGCGGTTTCTCGCTTTTGGCGTGGCTGGTGGCCTCGCGCTGAGCGGTGCCCTGGTGGCGGCAACGCCATCCGGGGCGCAGACGCGGGCAGTGAGCCCCGTGGCGCGGGGCACGAGCAGCGCGCCGGTACGGCTAGCCAACAGCGCCGCGGCGCCGCTGCCGCGGGGCGCCGTCAGGCTGGGGCCGCTGGCCCCGGGCAGCAGGGTCCATCTGGACGTGACGCTTCGCGTCCGTGATCAGTCCGCGCTGACCGCCTTCCTGGCCGGGTTGTCGAACCGGCGGTCGCCGCTGTTCCACCACTTCCTGCGGCGCGGCCAGTTCGGCCCCAGGTTCGGGCCGGCGCTGGCGTCGATCGCGGCGGTGCGGGCCGCACTGCGGCGGGCCGGCCTGTCGCCAGGCGCGGTCACCTCTGACCGGCTGATCATCCCCGTCACAGCGTCGGCGGCGGCGGTCGAGCACGCGTTCGGCATCGCGCTGGCCCGTTACCGGCTGCCTGGTGGCCGGGTCGGCTATGCGAACACCGCGGCGCCCAGCATCTCCGGCACGGTGGCGCGCTATATCGACGGGGTGGTCGGCCTCGACAACCTCTATCCGGCCCACACCATGCTCGCCCGGCAATCGCCCCGCAGGCATGGCGGGCGGCCGACCCTGGCACCGGGAGGCCGTCCGGCCGCGCAGCCCAGCACGTCCGGGCCGCAGCCGTGCAGCAAGGCGGTGACCGATGGCAAGAACAACGACGGCTACACCGCGAACCAGCTGGCCGCGGACTACGGGATGTCACCGTTCTACGGGCTGGGCGACCTGGGGTCGGGCGTGCGGGTCGGGGTGTATGAACTCGAGCCCAACTTGCCCAGCGACATCACCGCGTACGAGAAGTGCTACGGAGTGAGCACATCGGTCTCCTACCACAAGGTCGACGGCGGCGACGGTTCCGGTGCGGGCTCGGGTGAGGCGGCACTGGACATCGAGGATGTGCTGGGCCTGGCCCCGGACGTCGCGATCGACGTCTACCAGTCGCCCAACACCAACGCCGGCGCGCTCGACAACTACGCCGCGATCTTCAATGCCGACACCGACGCGGTCGTGACTACCTCCTGGGGCGAGTGCGAGCTGCTCGACTCGCAGTCCACTGTCAGCTCGGAGCAGACCCTGTTCGCGCAGGCCAACTCGCAAGGCGAGACCGTCTTCGCAGCGGCGGGTGACGACGGGTCTACCGACTGCTACCCGGGTACTGATCGATCCCGCATATCGATCGATGACCCGGGCAGCCAGCCCTACGTGGATGGCGTCGGCGGCACGAAGCTCACCTCGTCGGCCGAGACTGTGTGGAACGAGTCGTCCAATGGGAGCGGTGCCGGCGGAGGCGGCGTGTCTGAGGACTGGTGCATGCCCTCTTACCAGTACCAGACGACGGTCCCCGGCCTGATCAACAGCGACTCGGTGAAGAACACCGGCTGCCCGGCGGCGGAGGGCACCTACGTGCGCGAGGATCCCGACGTGACCGCGGACGCCGATCCCTTCACCGGTTATGTCATCTACCACGGCGGGAGCTGGACGGAAATCGGCGGCACGAGCGCCGCGGCGCCGCTGTGGGCGGCGGTGGCCGCTCTGATCGACGACTCCCCGTTCTGCGCCGACTACGGCTCGGGCGACGCTGGCGTGCTGCCGCAGGCGCTGTGGGGCACCGCCGGCGTGGACCATTCCTACATCTACACCGGTGGCGCGGACGAGCCGGAGATCTTCAAGGACATCACCTCGGGCAACAATGACTACACGCGATCTGGGTACACCGGCGGCCTGTACCCCGCCACCACCGGGTACGACATGGCCAGCGGTCTCGGGTCTCCGCTGGTCAGCGGGGTCGGATCGGGCGGGAGCGTCAGCATGTTCTATCCGGGGCTGGCCGCGGCAATGTGCCAGTGGTACGCCACGAAGCTGACGTCGACGACGGTGACCGCCATCTCGCCGAAGAGTGGCAGCACCGCGGGCGGGACGACGGTCACGGTGACCGGCACCGGCTTCCTGCCGATCGCCGGGGCGGACATGGCCAAGGTCGGGACGACCATGGTGGCGGCCACGTGCACAACCACCACCACGTGCACCATCGTGACGCCGAAGCACGCCGCTGCCACGGTCAACATCCAGATCTCCGCGGAGGACCTCGCGTTCAGCCCGGTGACCACCAAGGACAAATACACCTATAAGTCGTAGCGCACGAGTCACATACCACCGCGGCCGCGGCTGCGGTGAGGTGGTCACGTCGGCGAGGAGGCCTCCTGCTGAGGGGGCCTCCTCGCTGGTTCGGGCCAGCGCGCCCGCCATGCCGCGGACCGGGGGAGCGGGGCAGGTTACGGTGGCGGGTGTGCTGATGGCGTGCGCGGGGGAAAGGAGTGACATGCCCGGCCTTGCCGACCTGAACGCGCTGCCAGCGCGGGACTTCGAGGAGTTGCTGCTGCGCTGCTGCGCCGCCCCGGGCTGGGCGCGCCACGTTACCGAAGGGCGGCCATATGCATCCCTTGCGGACCTGCTCGCCGCGGCGGGCGCCGCCTGGGCGGGCCGGGACCCCGGCGACCTGGACGCGGCGATGGCCGGCCATCCGCGGATCGGCGAGCGGCGGCTGTCCGGCTGGTCGGCGCAGGAGCAGGCCGGTGTCGGCCCGGACGCGGAGGTGGCCACGGCGCTGGCCGACGGCAACGCCGCCTACGAGCAGCGGTTCGGGCACGTGTTCCTGATCTGCGCCACCGGGCGCGGCCCGGCGGAGATCCTGGCCGAGCTGAACCGGCGGATGTCGAACGACCCGGCCACCGAGCGGGCGGTCGCGGCGGCGGAGATCGGCAAGATCAACGAGATCCGGCTCAGGAAGCTGGTCGCCGCATGACCACGGTCTCCACGCACATCCTGGACATCAGCGCGGGGCAGCCCGCCGAAGGGGTGCCGGTCAGCCTCGACATCTGGTCCGGCGGCACCTGGGTCCCGGCGGGCGGCTCGGTGACCGGCCCGGACGGCCGGATCACCGACCTGCCCCGGCTCGACCCGGATGCCCCGGCCACCGCGCGGCTCGTCTTCGCCGTGCACGACTACCTGATGGCCAGCCACGGCACCGCGTTCTACCCCGAGATCACGGTTGCCTTCACGGCCGGCCCCGGCGAGCACTACCACGTCCCGCTGCTGCTGTCGCCGTTCGGGTACTCCACCTACCGAGGGAGCTAGCCCATGCCCCAGGAACCGCCCCCGGTGGTGCTGAGCCGGGCCCAGTACGGCAAGGCCGAGGTCCGGCTGCTGCACGTGGGCCGCGGCAGCCCGCGCCACGAGATCACCGACCTCAACGTGACCGTCACCCTGGCCGGTGACATGGATGCCACCTACCTGACCGGCGACAACTCCGGGGTGCTCACCACGGACGCGCAGAAGAACACCGTCTACGCGCTGGCCGCCGGCGGGGTCCGCCCGGTCGAGGAGTTCGCGCTGCGGCTGGCCAGGCACTTCGCCGCGATCCCCACGGTGGACCGGGCGCAGGTGCGCATCGAGGAGTACGGCTGGCAGCGGATCGACGCCGGGGGCGCCCCGCACCCGCACTCGTTCGAGCGGCTGGCCGGCACCAAGATCACCAGCGTCTGCGTGCACGGCGATGGCCGCGCCGAGGTCGTGGCCGGCGTGGACGACCTGATCCTGCTGAAATCCACCGGCTCGGAGTTCCACGGCTTCCTGGTGGACCGGTACACGACCCTGGCTCCCACGGACGACCGGATCCTGGCGACGGCGGTAGCCGCGGGGTGGCGTATGGCAGCGGAAGGCGCCGACTGGGCGGAGTGCTTCCGCGGCGCGCGGGCGGCACTGGCGGAGGCGTTCGCCGTCACCCACAGCCTGTCGCTGCAGCAGACCCTGCACGCGATGGGCGAGGCCGTGCTCACCGCCTGCCCGCAGGTGTGCGAGGTCCGCCTGTCCCTGCCGAACAAGCACCACTTCCTGGTGGACCTGGCCCCGTTCGGCCTGGACAACCCCGGCGAGGTGTTCTACGCGGCGGACCGGCCGTACGGGCTGATCGAGGGGGCGGTGTCCCGGGCGGGCGCACCGGACGGCGACCCGGAGCACCAGTGGTGACCCCGCAGGCCGGCGCCGACCTGCTGGTCACCGGGGCCAAGCTGGTCGCCACCTGCGACGCGGAGCACCGGGAACTGGCCGGCGGCTGGGTCGCCGTCACCGGCGGCCTGGTCAGCGCGGTGGGCGGGGCGGGCGACCCCCGGCCGGCCGCGCGGGAGACGCTGGACGCCTCCGGCTGCCTGGTCACGCCGGGCCTGGTCAACACCCATCACCACATGTACCAGAACCTGACCAGGTCGTATGCGCCCACGGTGAACGGCACCCTGTTCGAATGGCTGTCCGGGCTGTACCCGCTGTGGGCCGGCCTGGACGAGGAGGCCGCCTACCTGTCCGCCTGGGTGGCGCTGGCCGAACTGGCCCTGGGCGGCTGCACCACCAGCACCGACCACCTGTACGTGGCGCCCGCCGGGGGCGGCGACCTGTGGTCGGCGGAGATCGCGGCCGCGCGCGAGGTGGGGCTGCGGTTCCACCCGACCCGCGGCTCCATGACGATCTCGGCCAAGGACGGCGGGCTGCCCCCGGACTCGGTGGTGCAGGACGACGACGAGGTGCTCGCCGACTGCGAGCGGCTGGTCGCCGCGCACCACGACCCGGCGTGGGGCGCGATGGTGCGCATCGCGCTGGCCCCGTGCTCCCCGTTCAGCGTCAGCCCGGACCTGATGCGGCGCACCGCGGAACTGGCCGAGCGCCTCGACGTGCGGCTGCACACCCACCTGGCCGAGGACCCGGACGAGGACAGCTACTGCCTGGAGCGGTTCGGCCGCCGGCCGGTGGAGCAGTACGCGGAGGTCGGCTGGCTGACCTCACGGTCCTGGGTGGCGCACTGCGTCTACCCGAACGAGGCGGAGGTGGCCCGGCTGGGCGCGGCGGGCGTCGGGGTGGCGCACTGCCCCAGCTCGAACATGCTGCTGGCCGGCGGCGGGTTCGCGCCGGTGCGGGAACTGCGCGCGGCCGGCAGCCCGGTGGGGCTGGGCTGCGACGGGTCCTCGTCCTCGGACACCTCCTCGCTGTGGCTGGAGTCCCGGGCCGCGCTGACGCTGGGCAGGCAGCGGTCCGGGCCCGCGGGCATGACCGCGCGGGAGGTGCTCGACATCGGCACCCGCGGCGGCGCCGGGTGCCTCGGCAGGGACGGCGAGATCGGCCAGCTCAGCGCCGGCGCCGCCGGGGACCTGGTGTGCTGGCCGCAGGAGGGGCTGGCGTTCGCCGGGGCGCTCACCGACCCGGTGGAGGCCTGGCTGCGCTGCGGGCCCAGCGCCGCGCGGCACACCGTGGTCGCCGGGCGGGTGATCGTCCGCGACGGCGCGCTCACCGTGCCGGGGGTTGAGGAGATCCTGGCACGGCACGCGGCCGCCGCTGCCCGCATCCAGCGCCTGGACGACTGACCGGGGCGCACGTCCGCGGTCGGGACGCGGGTTAACCGGCGTGCCAACCCTGCTGGTCTCGATAGCATCGGGGGAGCCGCGGGGGCACGGCCCCGGGCCAGCAATCCACCGAGGAGACAACCGTGTCACGCCAGCCGATTCACATCACCCTCGCCGGCCGCGAGCTCGTGGTGGATGCTGGCACGACGGCCGGCGACGCGATCTGCGCGGCCGGACGCGACCGGCGGCGGCCGCGCACCGTGATCGCCGCCCGGGTCAACGGCGCCCTGCGCGACCTGGCGGCGCCGCTCGCCGACGGCGACCAGGTCGAGCCGGTGGACATCGCCAGCGAGGACGGCCGGGCGATCCTGCGGCACTCCACCGCGCACGTGATGGCGCAGGCCGTGCAGGAACTGTTTCCCGAGGCCAAGCTCGGCATCGGCCCGCCGGTCGAGAACGGCTTCTACTACGACTTCGACGTGCCGCAGCCGTTCGGCCCGGACGACCTGAAGACGATCGAGGCGCGCATGCGCGCGATCGTCAAGCAGGGCCAGCGGTTCTCCCGGCGGGTGGTCAGCGACGGGCGAGGCCCGCGCCGAACTGGCCGAGGAGCCGTACAAGCTGGAGCTGATCGGCCTCAAGGGCGGCCGGCCGGCGAGGAGCGAGGCGGTCGAGGTCGGCGGGGCCGAGCTGACCATCTACGACAACCTCGACCCGGCCACCGGCGAGCTGTGCTGGAAGGACCTGTGCCGCGGGCCGCACCTGCCCACCACCCGGCACATCCCGGCGTTCAAGCTGATGCGCACGCGGCGGCGCGTACTGGCGGGGCAGCGAGAAGAACCCGCAGCTGCAGCGGATCTACGGCACCGCGTGGGAGTCGCGGGAGGCCCAGGACGACTACCTGCACCTGCTGGCCAGAGGCGGAGACGGCGCGACCACCGCAAGCTCGGCGCCGAGCTCGACCTGTTCTCGTTCCCGCCGGAGATCGGCAGCGGCCTGGCGGTGTTCCACCCCAAGGGCGGCGACCATCCGGCGGGTCATGGAGGACTACTCGCGGCAGCGGCACATCGAGGCCGGCTACGAGTTCGTGAACAGCCCGCACATCACCAAGGCGGAGCTGTTCGAGACCTCCGGCCACCTGGGCTGGTTCGCGGAGAACATGTTCCCGCCCATGGAGATGGAGGGCGCGCAGCTACTACCTCAAGCCGATGAACTGCCCGTTCCACATCCTGGTCTTCCGGTCGCGCGGGCGGTCCTACCGGGAGCTGCCGCTGCGGCTGTTCGAGTTCGGCACCGTGTACCGGTTCGAGAAGTCCGGCGTGGTGCACGGCCTGACCCGGGTCCGCGGCCTCACCATGGACGACTCGCACATCTTCTGCACCCGCGAGCAGGTGGGCGCCGAGCTGAAGAGCCTGCTGAAGTTCGTGCTCGGACCTGCTGCGCGACTACGGGCTGTCCGACTTCTACCTGGAGCTGTCCACCAGGGACGAGGCCAAGGAGAAGTTCGTCGGCAGCGACGAGGACTGGGAGCACGCCACCGCGATGCTCGCCGAGGCGGCCGAGGAGTCCGGCCTGGAACTGGTCGCCGACCCCGGCGGCGCGGCGTTCTACGGGCCGAAGATCTCGGTGCAGGCGAAGGACGCGATCGGCCGCACCTGGCAGCTGTCCACCATCCAGCTCGACTACAACGAGCCCAAGCGGTTCGGCCTGGAGTACCAGGCGGCGGACGGCACCCGGCAGGAGCCGATCATGATCCACCGGGCGCTGTTCGGCTCCATCGAGCGGTTCTTCGGGATCCTCGACCGAGCACTACGCCGGGGCGTTCCCGCCCTGGCTGGCGCCGGTGCAGGTGACCGGCATCCCGATCGCCGACGCGCACGTGCCCTACCTGGACAAGGTCGCGGCGCGGCTGCGTGAGCACGGCATCCGGGTGGAGGTCGACGACAGCGCCGACCGGATGCAGAAGAAGATCCGCAACGCGCAGCGCCAGAAGGTGCCGTTCATGCTGCTGGCCGGGGACGACGACGTCGCGGCGGGCGCGGTGTCGTTCCGCTACCGCAACGGGGAGCAGAAGAACGGCGTGCCGGTGGACGAGGCGGTGGCGGAGATCGTCGCGGCGGTCGCCGGCCGCATCCAGGTCTGACGGTGCTGGCCCATGTCTGATCAGGCAGCTGAAGAGCCGTTCGAGCAGGACGGGGCCGGCGAGCCCGACGGGTTCCGGCGGCTGTGGATGCCGCACCGCATGGCCTACATCAAGGGCGAGAACCGGGCGACGACGGACAGCCCCGAGGAGTGCCCGTTCTGCCGGGCCCCGAAGCTGGCCGACGCCGACGGGCTGATCGTGGCGCGCGGCACGTCCGTGTTCACGGTGCTGAACCTCTACCCCTACAACTCCGGCCACCTCATGGTCTGCCCCTACCGGCACGTGGCCGACTACACCGATCTCGACCCCGCGGAGACCGTGGAACTGGCCGAGCACACCAAGCTGGCGATGACCGCGCTGCGGGCCGCCTCGGGCGCGCAGGGGTTCAACATCGGCATGAACATGGGCGGCGTCGCGGGCGCGGGCATCGCGGCCCACCTGCACCAGCACGTGGTCCCCCGGTGGGGCGGCGACACCAACTTCATGCCGGTCGTGGCCGGTGCCAAGGTGCTGCCCCAGCTGCTGGGCGAGACCCGGCAGATGATCGCGGCCGCCTGGGGCCAGCCCGGTCGGCCGGCTGACCCCGGGCAGCGCGGCCGGGTGTCACTCCTTGGAAGCGTTCACGACCTTGTCGGCCAGGTGCGACGGCAGCGGCTCGTAGCGCAGGTAGGACCGGCTGAACGAGCCCGTGCCCTGAGACATCGAGCGCAGGTCGATGGAGTAGCGGGTGATCTCAAGTTCCGGGATCTCGGCCTTGACCAGCGTCCGCCCGCCCTGCACCGGCTCGGTCCCGAGCACCCGGCCGCGCCGGGACGACAGGTCCGACATGACCGCGCCGACGTAGTCGTCGGGCACCAGCACCGACACCTCGTCCACCGGCTCCAGCAGGGACACCTTCGCCCTGTCGGCCGCGTCCCGCAGCGCGGCCCGGCCCGCCTTCTGGAAGGCCATGTCGGAGGAGTCCACCGAGTGCGCCTTGCCGTCGAACAGGGTGACCCTGATGTCCACCATCGGGTACCCGGCCAGGACGCCCTGCTCCATCTGGGCGCGCACGCCCTTCTCGACGGACGGGATGAACTGCCGCGGCACCACGCCGCCGACGATCTTGTCCACAAACTCCAGGCCGGACCCGGACGGCAGCGGCTCCACCTCGATGTGCGCGATGCCGAACTCGCCGTGGCCGCCGGTCTGCTTCACGTTGCGGCCCAGCCCCTGCGCCTTGCCCGCGACCGTCTCCCGCAGCGGCACCCGGAGTTCGACGGTCTCCACCGCGACCCCGTGCCGGGTGGAGAGCCGGTCGAGCATCACGTCGGCGTGGGCCTCGCCCATGCACCAGAGCACCAGCTGGTGGGTCTCGGGGTTGTTCTCCATCCGCAGCGTCGGGTCCTCGGCCACCAGCCGGCCCAGCGCCTGGGACAGCTTGTCCTCGTCCGCCTTGGACTTCGCCGTGATCGCCACCGGCAGCAGCGGCTCGGGCATGCTCCAGGGCTCCATCAGCAGCGGGCGCTCCTTGCTGGAGAGCGTGTCGCCGCTCTCCGCGCTGGACAGCTTGGCGACCGCGCAGATGTCCCCGGCGGGGCAGGCCGCCACCGGGCGCTGCTGCTTGCCCAGCGGCGAGGTGAGCGCGCCGACGCGCTCGTCGGCGTCGTGGTCGGCGTGCCCGCGCTCCGCCATCCCGTGCCCGGACACGTGCACCACGGTGTCGGGCCGCAGCGTGCCGGAGAACACCCGGACCAGGCTGACCCGGCCGACATAGGGGTCGGAGGTGGTCTTCACGACCTCGGCCAGCAGCGGCCCGTTGGGGTCGCTGGTCAGGCCGGTCACGGCCTTGCCGTCCACGGAGGTGACGGCCGGCAGCGGGTGCTCGGCGGGCGCGGGGAACGCCTGGGTGATGACCTCGAGAAGCTCCAGCATCCCGACGCCGTGCGGGGCCGACGCGGCGAGCACCGGGTAGAAGGTGCCCCGCGCGACCGCCTTCTCCAGGTCGTCGATCAGGCTCTTCGGGTCGATTGCCTCGCCGGAGAGGTACGAGTCCATGAGGCTCTCGTCTTCGCTCTCCTGGATGATCCCCTCGATCAGCGTGCCGCGCATCTCCTCGACCTGGTCCGCGAGCGCCGCATCGGGGTCGCGCTCGGCCCTGGACCCGCCGGAGTAGTCGAACATGCGGCCCGACAGCAGCCCGATCAGGCCTTGCAGGTCCGTGCCCGCGCCGCCCACGGGCAGGTACAGGGGCGCCACCGCGTCGCCGAAGGCGTCCCGGCACGCGCTCAGGGCCTGCTCGAAGTCGCCCCGCTGGTGGTCGATCTTCGTAATGACCACGGCGCGGGGCATCCCCACCGCGGCGCACTCATCCCACAGCATCCTGGTCAGGCCGTCCACGCCCTCGGTGGCGGAGACAGCAAAGAGGGCCGCGTCCGCCGCACGGAGCCCGGCCCTCAGGTCGCCGGTGAAGTCGGCGTACCCGGGGGTATCCAGCAGGTTCACCTTGACCCCCGCATGGATGAGCGGGGCGACGGTGAGGTTGACCGAGCGCTGCTGCCTGATCTCCACCTCGTCGAAGTCGCTGACGGTCGTGCCGTCCTCCACCCGGCCCATCCGCTGGATGGTGCCGGTCGCGCTCAGCAGCGCCTCGACCAGAGTTGTCTTGCCCGAACCGGAATGGCCGACCAGCGCGACGTTGCGCACCCCGCCAGGCTGGTCGGCCGGTGCCGCACCGCCCGTGGCCGTCGATCCTCTCCTGTCTGTCATGCATCGCCTCCTGGTGGTCTGTTCGGCTGCTGTGGCCGCCCGCCCGCCGCCGGCATGTTGCGGCGGGTGCTCCGTTCGGCTGCACTACGATCAGCCTTTACCTCTTGGCCACCGCACCACAAGCCCCCGGCCAGAATCGCCCGGCCTGTCCCGGCGCCAGTAGGGTGGGACGGCCATGCTGAACGTGCTACGGCCTGCTCTCTCCCGCCTGCTGACCCCGGTCGCCGACGCGCTGGCGCGCACGCCCGTGACGCCGAACGCGCTGACCATCACCGGCACCGTAGGGATGACCGCGGGCGCGCTGTGGCTGTTTCCCACCGGTCACCTGTTCGCCGGGACCCTGGTGTGCACCGGGTTCGTCCTGGGCGACATGCTCGACGGCCTGCTGGCCAGGGTCAAGGGGACCAGCGGGGCGTGGGGCGGATTCCTGGACTCCACGCTGGACCGGATCAGTGACGCGGCGGTGTTCTGCGGGCTGACCATCTGGCTGGTCCGCACCCGGCAGGACACGCTGGCCTGGGTCGCGCTGTTCTGCCTGGTCATGGGCATGATGGTGTCGTACGCGAAGGCGCGGGCCGAAGGGCTGGGCATCCCGTGCAACGTGGGCATCGCGGAACGCACCGAACGGCTCCTGATCACCCTGGTCGCGGCCGGGCTGACCGGTCTCGGCGTGCCGTACGTGCTCGCCATCGGGCTGTGGGTACTCGCGGTGCTGTCCCTGGTGACCTTCGGTCAGCGTGTGAACGCGGTCCGGCACGGGGCCGCAGGCCGCCCGGCAGCCACGGTCCCGGCGGGGGAGTCGTGGCGGGATCATGGAGGCGAACCACCGGATGACACCCGGGCCGGAGCGCCATCATGAACCGCATGAACACCGGAGCGCCGTGATGAGCAAGGTGCTGTCCGCGCTGCAGGGCCGCCTGACCGCCGCGGCGTACGCCCTCGCCTGGTGGCTGGTCTGCCGCGTGCCCGAGTCGTGGGGGCGGTGGGTGTTCCAGCAGGCCGGGGAGATCGCCTGGCGCCGGCAGGGGCACGGGGTGCAGGTGCTGGAGGCCAACCTGCGCCGCGTCATCGGGCCGGAGGCGACCGGCAAGGAACTCCGCGCCCTGTCCCGTGCGGGCATGAGCTCCTACGCCCGGTACTGGTTCGAGGTGTTCCGGCTGCCGGTGATCAGCGCCGAGCGGCTCGTCACCGACATGCGCTGCGAGGGGGAGGACCGGCTGCACGCCGCGCTCGCCTCCGGGCGCGGGGCGGTGCTGCCGCTGCCGCACATGGGCAACTGGGACCAGGCCGGTGCCTGGATCATCGCCCGCGGCGTGCCGAAGTTCACCACCGTGGCCGAGCGGCTCAAGCCCGAGTCGCTCGCCCGGCGGTTCTTCGCCTTCCGGGAGGGGCTGGGGTTCGAGGTGCTCCCCGCGACCGGCGGCGTGTCGCGGTTCGGGGTGCTGGCCCAGCGGCTGCGCGCGGGCGGGCTGGTCTGCCTGCCCGCCGACCGGGATGTCACCGGCGGCGGCATCGAGGTCGACTTCTTCGGCGAGAAGGCGCACATGATGGGCGGGGCCGCGGCGCTGGCGGTACAGACGGGTGCCGCCATGCTGCCGGTCACGCTGTGGTTCGACGGCCCGCTGTGGTGCGCGCATATCCACGAGGAGATCCCGGTGCCGGACAGTGGCACCCGGCGCGAGAAGGCCGCGGCGATGACCCAGGAGGTGGCCCGGGTCTTCGAGGCCGGCATCGCCGCGCACCCGGAGGACTGGCACATGCTCCAGCGGGTGTTCACCGCCGACCTGGACCTCGCCCGGCTCGCCGCCGCGGAGGCCACGGCGCAGGCCGCGGACGGCGCGGCGGAGGCTGCGGACGGCGGCGGAGTGCGGACGGCGTGGCGGGAGTGCGGACGGCGCGGCGGAGGCTGCCGCCGCGCCGGGCCACGTGGACTCCGGTGCGGGCCGGGCGGCGCGCAACGGGCAGGTGAACGGCGCCGCGCTGGATGGCCTGTCCGGCGGCGCCGGCGCTGGTGAGGGCGGGAGCGAGCCGTGAGAATCGGCATGGTCTGCCCGTACACCTGGGACGTTCCCGGCGGGGTACAGGAGCACATCAAGGAACTGGCGGAGGCCCTCATCGGCCTGGGCCACGAGGTCTCCGTTATCTCGCCCGCCGACGACGACACCCCGCTCCCCGGTTACGTGGTGCCCGCCGGGCGCGCGGTCCCGGTCCCGTACAACGGGTCGGTGGCGCGGCTCGCGTTCGGCCCGCTGTCCGCGGCCAGGGTCCGCCGCTGGGTCAAGGAGGGCGGGTTCGACGTGCTGCACGTGCACGAGCCCGCGGCGCCCAGCCTGTCCCTGCTGGCCTGCTGGGTGGCGGACGGGCCCATCGTCGCGACCGCGCACACCGCCAACCCCCGCTCCCGGGTGATGCACGCCGCGTACCTGGCCCTGCAGACCGCCCTGGAGAAGATCAGCGGCTGGATCGCGGTGTCCGAGGCGGCGCGCACCACGCTCGTGGAGCACATGGGTGGCGACGCGGTGCTCATCCCGAACGGGGTGACGGTCAGCCGGTACGAGAAGGCGAGCCCGCTGCCCGGCTGGCCCGGTGAGGGCGGGGCGCTCGGCTTCCTGGGCCGGATGGAAGAGCCGCGCAAGGGCCTGGACGTGCTGCTGCGGGCCTTCGAGCTGCTGGCCGAGCGGCGGCCGGCGCTGCGGTTGCTGGTGGCCGGGCGGGGCGACCTGGACGACGTGCGATCCCGGCTGCCCGAGGCGTTCCGTGACCGGCTGATCCTGCTCGGCCAGGTGACCCAGGAGGACAAGGCGCGCTTCTACCACTCGGTGGACGTGTTCTGCGCGCCCAACACCGGCGGCGAGAGCTTCGGCATCGTGCTGATCGAGGCGATGGCGTCCGGCGCCCCGATCGTCGCCAGCGACCTGGACGCGTTCGATCTGGTGCTGCGCGGTGGCCGGGCCGGGGAACTGTTCCCGGCCGGCGACCCGGCCGCCCTGGCCGAGGCCGCGGCCCGGCTGCTGGATGACCCGTCGCTGCGCGCGCGGCTGTCGGCCGCGGCGGCGGACGCGGTGCGTGCCTACGACTGGCCGATGGTGGCCAGGGACGTGGTCAAGGTCTACGAGGCCGTGGTGCCCGCGGCGGTCGGCAAGGTCACGGTGAACCTGTGAGCACTGCCCGGCCGGGCCCGGCCAGGGGCCGCACGGCGCCGCCGCGGGCCGCCGGTGAGGCGGGCATGCCGTGCTGAGCAACACGATCCTCATCGTCATCGCCGCGATCCTGGTCGGCGTCTACGTGTCGTGGCGCGCGGGGCGGCTGGACCGGCTGCACGCCCGGGTGGAGGCCGCGCGGGCCGCGCTCGACGCGGCGCTGGTGCGGCGCAGTTCGGTCTCGGTGGAACTGGCCGCCAGCGGCCTGCTCGACCCGGCGACGAGCCTGCTGATCGCCGGCGCGGCCCACGACGCGCGGGCCGCGGGCGAGCCCGACGAGCGGGCGGAAAGCGATCTCACCCGCGCCCTGCGGGCGGCCCTCGCCCAGCCCGGGTTCCGTACCGACCTGGCCGCGCGCAGCGGCGGGGACGAATCGCTGGCCGAGCTTGAGGCCGCCGCCCACCAGGTGTTCCTGGCCAGGAAGTTCTACAACGACGCGGTCGCCGCGACCCGCGCCGCGCGGCGCCGGTGGCTGGTCCGGCTGCTCCGGCTGGCCGGTGGTGCCCCGCTGCCCGAGTTCTTCGAGATCGACGAGTCCCTGGTGGACGACGCCGCCGACGGGCGCGCCATGGACATGCCGCATCTCACGGCGGGGGAGCCGCCGTCCGCCCAGGCCGGCTGAGGCCCAGGGGCCCGCGGGGCCGGTGGCCCGGCTGTGGCGGCTGGGGCCGGTGACGGGCCGGCGCGGCTGGCTGGGCCGGTGCGCCTGGCCGGGCCGGTGAGGGGCGCGGCGCCAGCGCGCCGGGAGCGCCTACCATGGAGAGACCGTGCGAGCAATCGAGTGAGGTTCATCGTGCCAGCCACCAGTTCCCCAGCCAGTCCCGGACACGACGCCGCCAGGCCCGGCGCAAGCCAGGCCGGGGACGCCACGGCGACGGAGTTCCAGAACACGGCCGCCGGCGGCGCGGCGGCCGGGACCAGCGCGGTGACCGGGACGGCGCGCGTCAAGCGCGGCATGGCCGACATGCTCAAGGGCGGCGTGATCATGGATGTGGTCACGCCCGACCAGGCGAAGATCGCCGAGGACGCCGGCGCGGTCGCGGTGATGGCACTGGAGCGGGTGCCCGCCGACATCCGGGCCCAGGGCGGGGTCGCCCGGATGAGCGACCCCGACATGATCGACCAGATCATCGGTGCCGTCTCGATCCCGGTGATGGCCAAGTGCCGGATCGGCCACTTTGCCGAGGCGCAGGTGCTGCAGGCGATCGGGGTGGACTACGTCGACGAGTCCGAGGTGCTCACCCCGGCCGACGAGGCGAACCACGTGGACAAGTGGGCGTTCACCGTGCCGTTCGTGTGCGGCGCCACCAACCTGGGGGAGGCGCTGCGCCGCATCGCCGAGGGCGCGGCGATGATCAGGTCCAAGGGCGAGGCGGGCACCGGCAACGTGGTGGAGGCCACCCGGCACATGCGGCAGATCGCCGGCGACATCCGGCGCCTGGGCGCCCTGCGTGACGAGGAGCTCTTCGCCGCCGCGAAGGAACTCCAGGCATCCTACGAGCTGGTCGCCGAGGTGGCCGCGGCGGGCAAGCTGCCCGTCGTGCTGTTCACCGCCGGCGGCATCGCCACCCCGGCGGACGCGGCGCTGATGATGCAGCTCGGCGCGGAGGGCGTGTTCGTGGGCTCGGGCATCTTCAAGTCCGGTGACCCGGCCCGCCGTGCCGCCGCCATCGTCAAGGCGACAACGTTCCACGACGACCCCGATGTGGTTGCCAAGGTGTCCCGCGGCCTCGGTGAGGCCATGGTCGGCATCAGCACCGATACCCTCGCGCCGGCCGAGCGCTATGCGGGGCGCGGCTGGTAAAGCACGGCGGCTCCCCGCTGGCTGTCAGGCCTCCTGGACCGCCCCCAAGCAATCTGCTGGGAGTGCGGAGATGTTCGAACGGTTCACCGACCAGGCGCGCCAGGTCGTGGTCTTGGCCCAGGAGGAAGCCCGGGCGCTCGGCCACGGGTACATCGGCACCGAGCACATCCTGCTCGGCCTGCTCAGCGAGGGGGAGGGCATCGCGGCGCAGGCCCTCGGCTCGCTGGAGATCACCCTGGACGCGGCCAGAGAGCAGGTCGCGGAGATCATCGGGGCGGGCACCGGCCCGCCGCCCGGCCACATCCCGTTCACCTCGCGCACCAAGAAGGTCCTGGAACTCTCGCTGCGCGAGGCGCAGCGGCTCGGTGACAGCTACATCGGCACCGAGCACATCCTGCTGGGCCTGACCCGCGAGGGCGAGGGCGTCGGTGCCCAGGTCCTGGCCCGGCTTGGCGCGAGCACCGACCGGGTGCTGGCCGAGGTCCTCACGACCGCGCGGGCGGCGCCGTCCGAGGAACTGCGGCGGTTCGCGATCGGGCGCATGGCGAGCAGCCGGGTGACGGTGGAGGCCCGGACGCTCCGTGAGGTGCTGAAACGCCTGGGCGAGATCGACGGGCGGCTGGCCGCGATCGAGCGGCAGCTCACCGAGATGCGGAACCCCCCGTCCGGCGCAGCGGGGCAGCCGGCGTCCGGCACCGCGCGGAAATCCCCGGCCGGCCAGCGGAAGCCTGCCGGCGGCCCGCGGCGCAGGCCTGTCGGTCGGTGGCGAAGAGCCCGGGCAACGGCCGGAACCCCCCGCCGCGCAGGCGTAGCCCCTGCCGCACGCCCGCGGCCCGCGGCGCAGGGCATGGCCGCGGCGCAGGGCGCTGGCGTGCGGCGCAGGGCGCGGCCCGCGGGCGGCCGCACCTGGAATAAGGCCGCCGCCCGGTGGCGTTCTGGCCGCGCCGGGGTTCCCGGCTACTCTCGATGTCAGGGTGGGACGAGTTGCGGAGGTTTGGCGAAGTGGGGTCGGCACCGGTCGTTGGGGTCCTCGCGCTGCAGGGGGATGTCGCCGAGCATCTGCGGGCGCTGGCGCAGGTGGGCGCCACGCCGGTCGGCGTGCGCCGGCCGACGAACTCGCCCGGGTGGACGGCCTGGTGATCCCGGGCGGGGAGTCCACCACGATGTGGAAGCTCACCACGGCCTTCGAGATCGCCGAGCCGCTGCGCAAGCGGCTGTCCGGCGGGATGCCCGCGTTCGGCTCCTGCGCCGGGATGATCATGCTGGCCGACCGGCTGCTCGACGGGGTGGACGGCCAGGAAACCCTCGGCGGGATCGGGATGACGGTACGGCGCAACGCGTTCGGCCGCCAGGTCGACTCGTTCGAGAGCGACATCTGCCTGGACGGGATCGCGAGCCCCCCGGATCCGCCGTTTCGTGCCGTATTCATCAGGGCGCCCTGGGTGGAGGCGGTCAGCGGGCAGGTGACCGTACTGGGCACCGAGCGGGTCACCGGTAGGATCGTCGCGGTCCGGCAGGGTCCACTGCTTGCCACCTCCTTCCATCCCGAGTTGACTGGCGACCTGCGCATCCACGGGTACTTCGTTGACATGGTGAGGGAACGGACATGAGTGGCCACTCCAAGTGGGCGACGACCAAGCACAAGAAGGCGGCTGTGGATGCGCGCCGCGGCAAGCTGTTCGCCAAGCTGATCAAGAACGTCGAGGTGGCGGCGCGGACCGGTGGTGCCGACCCGGCGGGCAACCCCACCCTGTATGACGCGGTGCAGAAGGCCAAGAAGAGCTCGGTGCCGAACGAGAACATCGACCGGGCCATCCGCCGCGGTTCCGGCGCGGAAGCCGGCGGTGCGGCCTACGAGGCGATCACCTACGAGGGTTACGCCCCCGGCGGCGTCGCGGTGCTGGTGGAGTGCCTGACCGACAACCGCAACCGGGCCGCCGCCGACGTGCGGACCGCGCTCACCCGCAACGGCGGATCCATGGCCGACCCCGGCTCGGTCTCCTACATGTTCCACCGCAAGGGCGTGGTCATCGTGGCCAAGTCGGGCTCGGTGACCGAGGACGACGTGCTGGCCGCGGTGCTGGACGCCGGCGCCGAGGATGTCGAGGACATCGGCGAGTCCTTCGAGGTGACCAGCGAGCCCGGTGACCTGGTGGCGGTGCGCAGCGCGGTGACCGATGCCGGGCTCGAATACGACTCCGCCGAGGTGGCGTTCCTGCCCGCGGTCGAGGTCCCGCTGGACGAGGACCAGGCCAAGCGGCTGTTCCGGCTGATCGAGGCCCTCGAGGACTCCGACGACGTGCAGGACGTGTACGCCAACTACTCGGTCTCCGACGAGGTCATGGAGAAGCTCGGTTAAAGGCTGTGTCAGCCCGGGGAGCACAGTACTAACCCGGGGACACCCCGGACCCCGATGGCCCGGAACCCCCCGATGGCCTGCGGCCCCTGCGACTTCGTCGCGGGGGCCTTGTCCCTGGTGGCTCAAGGCACCGGCCGCTCGTGCGCGACACGCCGGGGGCGCTGACCGGTGGCGGCGGCGGCCGCGCGGTAGGGTCGGTACCGAACACATGTTCGTGAAGCCTTAGCAGAGCCCGGGCGGTGGTGCATGCGGGTGCTCGGCGTCGATCCCGGCTTGACCCGCTGCGGCATCGGTGCCGTGGACGGCAGGCCGGGCAGGCCGCCCAGCCTGGTCCACGCGGATGTGATCCGCACGCCCGCGGGCGCCGACATCGCGGCGCGGCTGCTCGCGCTCGAGGAGGAGATCGACACCTGGCTGGCCGAGTACCGGCCGGACGCGGTCGCGGTGGAGCGGGTGTTCAGCCAGCACAACGTCCGCACCGTGATGGGCACGGCCCAGGCGGGAGCGGTGGCGATCGTGTGCGCGGCCCGGCGCGGCCTGCCGGTGGCGCTGCATACCCCGAGCGAGGTGAAGGCGGCGGTGACCGGTAGCGGCCGGGCGGACAAAGCCCAGGTCACGGCCATGGTGATGCGGCTGCTGCGGCTGACTGACCCGCCGCGGCCCGCGGACACCGCCGACGCCCTGGCGCTGGCCATCTGCCATCTGTGGCGGGGCGGCACCCAGGACCGGATAGCCGCGGCCGGAAGCCTGATGGAACGGCGGCTGGCGGCCGCGCGCGAAGGAGCCCAGGACCAGCTCGCGGCCGCGCGCCGGGAGCGGGCGCAGCGGCTGGGGGGGACCCGGTGATTTCCCATCTGGCGGGCACGGTCGCCGCGATCGCGCCCGAGGGCGCGGTCATCGAGGTGGGCGGCGTCGGGCTGCTCGTCCAGTGCACGCCGGGCACGCTGGCCACGCTGCGGCCCGGCGAGCACGCCCGGGTGGCCACCTCGCTGGTGGTCCGCGAGGACGCGCTCACCCTGTTCGGCTTCGCCACCGACGACGAGCGGGACGTCTTCGTCCTGCTGCAGACCGCCAGCGGCGTCGGGCCGCGGCTGGCGCTCGCCATGCTCGCCGTGTTCACCCCCGACGCGCTGCGCCGCGCGGTGCTCAGCGAGGACGTCGCGGCGCTCACCCGGGTCCCCGGCATCGGCCGCAAAGGTGCCCAACGAATCGTCCTCGAACTCGCCGGCCGCCTGGGCGCACCGGGCTCGGGGAGCCCAGGAGACGCCGGCGCCGTGGCGGTGTCCCGGCCCGGCGGGCCGGCCCCGTGGCGGGAGCAGGTCAGGACGGGGCTGGTCAACCTGGGCTGGCAGGCCCGCGACGCCGACCATGCCATCGCGGCGGTGGAGGCCGACCTGGCGGCTCTGTCTGCCACGAATGGGGCCGCCGCGGACGGGACCGGCGCGGACGGGGACGGCGCGGACGGCGCCGCAGCGGCCGCCCAGCAGCCCGACGCAGCCGCCATGCTGCGCGCCGCGCTGCGGAAGCTCAGCCGCGCATGACCAGTAGCCCGGACGGGTTCCCCGCGGACACCGGCGACCGGCTGGTGTCCCCGCTGGCCGATGCCGACGACCGGGTGATCGAAAGCACGCTGCGCCCCAAGCGGCTGAACGACTTCATCGGGCAGGCCCGGGTCAGGGAACAGCTCTCCCTGGTGCTCGCCGGGGCGCTGCGCCGCGGCAAGGCTCCCGACCACGTGCTGCTGTCCGGGCCCCCCGGGCTGGGCAAGACCACCATCGCCATGATCATCGCCGTCGAGCTGGGCGCGCCGCTGCGGATCACCAGCGGGCCCGCCATCGAGCGGGCCGGCGACCTCGCCGCGGTGCTGTCCACCCTGGGCGACGGCGAGGTCATGTTCATCGACGAGATCCACCGGCTGGCCCGGCCCGCCGAGGAGATGCTCTATCTCGCGATGGAGGACTTCCGGGTCGACGTGGTCGTCGGCAAGGGACCGGGGGCGACCGCCATCCCGCTGGAGATCGCGCCGTTCACCCTGGTCGGCGCCACCACCCGGGCGGGGCTGCTGCCCGCGCCGCTGCGGGACAGGTTCGGCTTCACCGCGCACCTGGACTTCTACGAGGCCGCGGAGCTTGAGGTCATCATCCGCCGGTCGGCGTCGCTGCTCGGCGTGACGCTCAGCGAGGACGGCGGGACGGAGATCGCCCGCCGGTCGCGGGGGACACCGCGGATCGCCAACCGGCTGCTGCGCAGAGTCAGGGACTACGCCGAGGTCCGCGCCGACGGGGTGGTCACCCTGGAGATCGCCCGGGCCGCGCTCGAACTGTACGAGGTGGACACCCACGGGCTGGACCGGCTGGACCGGGCGGTGCTGCGGGCGCTGGTCACCCGGTTCGGCGGCGGGCCGGCCGGGCTGTCCACCCTCGCCGTCGCGGTCGGCGAGGAGGCCGAGACGGTCGAGGTGGTGGCCGAGCCGTTCCTGGTCCGCGAGGGCCTGATCGCGCGCACGCCGCGGGGCCGGGTGGCCACCCCGCTCGCGTGGGAGCACCTGGGCCTCACCCCGCCGGACCCGGCCGCCGCCGCGGGCCTGCCCGGCCCCGGGACCCTTTTCGACGCCGAACCTGGCGGCTGACCGGCCCGTCCGCCACCTAATCGGGCGGCAAGGCAACTCTCAGGCAACTGTGAGCGTTGTCTGAACAACAGGCCAGGCGGGCCGTGCAGGCTAGGTTTATCGCGACGATGTCACGATCTCCCCAGGGAGGCCATAGCCTGTTGGTGCTCCGCTTGGGCGCCGCTAAACTTCGGCAGTTGGCCGGCGCCAGCCCTGTCCCCGCGGACGGGCGGCAAAGCAGGCCACCGCCCCGGCGACGTCGCCGGGCGCGGCATGTCAACGGAAGGATGCCCCGCAATGGGGAATGAGATTCTCGCGGCTGCGAGCACCAGCAAGTCCTCGAGCGGCAGCTATCTGTTCCTGGTCGCGATCGTGGTGCTTTTCGGTCTGCTGTACTTCGTCACGATCAGGCCGCAGCGGAACCGGCAGCGGGCGGCGCAGCAGACACAGCGGACGGTCGAGCCGGGCGCACGGGTCCGCACGACGGCCGGCATGTACGGGACCGTGGTCTCGGTAGAGGACCAGGACGTGGTGCTGGAGATCGCACCCGGCGTCGAGGTCCGCTTCCTGAGGCGGGCCATCATGGACGTGGTGCCCGACCCCAGCGAGATGGAGGTCCCGGACACGGCGCCGGAGCAGGCCGAGACCCTCGACGAGGCCGAGGACGACGCCGCTACCGGCAGCTGACCGGCGCGGCCATCCGCGTCAACGGCGGCCCCAACGACTAGCGGATCGAAGGACAGGCGAGAAGTGGCTCCCCCTAGCGGCAACGCGTCCAGGCCCGGCCGTCACCTGGCCGCGCTGGTAGCGCTCATCCTGGTGCTGCTCGCTGGCCATCGTCGGCAGCGACATCGCCAGCCCGGCGAAGTGGCACCAGCACGTTCCAGGTGCTCCTGGGCCTCGACCTCACCAGCGGCACGACCGTGTCGCTGAAGGCCGTGCCGGTGCACGGCCACGACGGTGACGTCGACCGAGATGACCCAGGCGCAGCAGATCATGTTCAACCGCGTGAACAGCGCGGGCTTCACCGAGGCGCAGGTGGTGCCGCAGGGCACCAACATCATGACGGTGTCGGTGCCCGGCCAGAACTCCCAGGCCGTCGTCAAGCTGGTGAGCCAGACCGCCGAACTGCTGTTCCGCCAGGTGCTGCTGATCGCGCCGAACGCGTCCAGCGCGGTCACCCCGGCCCCCACCCCCTCGCCGACCACGTCCGGGACCGCGTACGCCGTCGCCGAGCGCATCGCCGCAGGCCACCTCGTACGGCCACCGCCAAGGCAAAGCTCAAGTCGAAGGCATCACCGGCCGCGTCGCCCAGCGCCTCGGCGAGCGCGCTGGGGCTGCGCGGCGACGCGGGCGGCAACCGGACCGCGGAACTGACCCGCAGCGCCACCCTGCTCGGCGCGGCGCACGCCGAAGGCCAGCCCGACGCCCACGCCGTCGGCGAGCCAGGCCTCGTCCGCGTCGGCCACCCCGACCCCGTCGGCTCACCCCGGTCTCGACGCCTTCGCCGGTCCCGACGGTCAAGTCGGTCAACGGCACGTCCACCTGGCAGCAGGCCAGCGGCGACGCGACGCTGGTCAGCCCCCATCTGAAGGCCCTGTTCGACAAGGTGGACTGCGCGAAGAAGGACTGGGCCAAGCAGATCGGCTACAGCCCGGCGGTCTGGGACGACCCGAAGGCCCAGATCGTGGCCTGCGGGCTGTCCAACGGGACCAGCGGCGTGCCGTACAAGTTCGTCCTCGACCAGGCCAAGGTGCTCGGCAGCCAGGTCCACGCGGCCAGTGCGAGCCCCATGACGTCGAGCACGTTCTGGCAGGTCAACCTGACCTTCAACAGCGCGGGCGGGGCGGCGTTCGGCGCCCTCACCACGCAGATGAACGACCAGTACGGCAAGACCTCCTCACCGCTGGACGACCTCGCGGTGGTGCTGGACGGCCAGGTGGTCTCGTTCCCGGCGATCAACCAGGGGCCGATCGTCGGCGGGTCCGCGCAGATCTACGGCAGCTTCGACCAGACGCAGGCCACCCAGCTCGCCAACGTGCTGTCCTACGGCTCGCTGCCGCTGTCCTTCCACCAGGAAGCCGAGCAGACCATCTCCCCGGCAGCTCGGCCACGACCAGCTCGACGCCGGGCTGCTGGCCGGCGCGATCGGGCTGATCCTGGTCATCTGCTACCTGCTGTTCTACTACCGGGGCCTGGCCATCGTCGCGGTGTCCAGCCTCGCCATCGCCGCGCTGCTGACCTACCTGTCGGTGATCGTGCTCGGCAAGTACCAGCACTTCGCCCTGTCGCTGGCCGGCATCGCGGGCCTCATCGTCGCGGTCGGCATCACCGCGGACTCGTTCGTGGTGTTCTTCGAACGGCTCCGTGACGAGGTGCGCGACGGCGGCAAGTCGCTGCGCGCCGCGGTGGAACACGGCTGGACCCGGGCCCGGCGGACCATCCTGGTCTCCGACACCGTGTCCTTCCTCGCCGCGGCCCTGCTGTACTACTTCTCCATCGGCGACGTCAAGGGCTTCGCGTTCACCCTGGGCCTGACCACGATCGTCGACCTGGTGGTGGTCTTCACCTTCACCAAGCCGACGATGACGCTGCTCGCCCGGACCAAGTTCTTCGGCGGCGGCCATCCCCTGTCCGGCCTCGATCCCAAGCGCCTGGGGGCCCGGGCTCCCTGGCGCGGCACCCCCCGGACCCCGGCGCGGCCCCGGCCCAGGCCACGGCGAACAGGCCGGCCACGGCGAAGGAGGCGTGATGGCGTTCCTCGGCGGCATCGGCGGCAAGCTCTACCGGGGCGAGGTCAAGGTCGAGTTCGTCGCGCGCCAGCGGCTCTGGTACTCGATCTCCGGCGCGATCCTGGTGATCAGCGTGGTGGCCCTGGTCGTGTTCGGGCTGAACTTCAGCGTGGACTTCAAGGGCGGCTCGGTCTACCAGTTCGCGGCCGGTAACTCCTCGATCTCCCAGGTGCGCCAGACGGTCAGCGGGGCCGGCGGCGGGTCGGACGCCATCGTCCAGAAGCTCACGCCGCTGGGCGGCGGTGCCGCCAAGTGGCAGGTGCAGACGCACCCGCTCAGCGTCCCCCAGCAGAACAGCGTGCAGAGCGCGATCAGCCACCAGTTCGGTGTCCCGGAGAACTCGATCAGCGTCACCTCCATCGGCGCGAGCTGGGGCAGCCAGATCTCGCAGAAGGCCGCGGAGGCCCTCATCGCCTTCCTGATCGTGATCGTCATCTACCTGTCGATCGCGTTCGAATGGAAGATGGCCATCGCCGCGCTGGTCGCGCTCGCGCACGACATCGTCATCACGGTCGGCGTGTACGCGCTCGCCCACTTCCAGGTGAGCCCCGCGTCGGTGATCGGCCTGCTGACGATCCTGGGCTATTCGCTGTACGACACGGTGGTGGTGTTCGACAAGGTCAGGGAGAACACGGCCGGGCTGCTCGCCTCCAGCCGGTCCACCTACAGCCAGGCGGCGAACCAGGCGCTCAACCAGACGCTGGTCCGGTCGATCAACACCTCGGTCATCGCCCTGCTGCCGGTGGCCTCGATCCTGTTCGTGGGCGCCGGGATCCTCGGCGCCGGCGAGCTGAAGGACCTGGCCCTGGTGCTCTTCGTGGGCATGCTGTCCGGCACCTACTCCTCCATCTGCATCGCCACCCCGGTCCTCGCCGACCTGAAGGAGCGCGAGCCGCAGTACAAGGCGCTGGCCAAGCGGGTGCAGTTGCGTGCCTCCGGCGGGCGCGCGGCCCAGCGCGCCGCGGCCAAGGCGGCGGCCGCCGCCAAGCCGGGGGCGTCCCGCCGGCCCGGCCGCCAGGTCACCGGCGGCCCGGAGGACCCGGAGCTGGCCGCGGCCGGTCCCGGCGACGAGACCGGGGACGGCCTGGCTGACGAGGCGGCCGTCGAGGGCGCGGACACCGATGCCGTCGCGCCCGGTGAGCCCGTCGCCGCGGGCGCGGGCCAGTCCGCCTCCCGCAGCACGCCGCGGCCGGGCCCGCGCCAGCAGCCCCGCCGCAGCAGCGCGGCCAAGCGCCGGCCCAGCGGCAAGAAGCGGCGGCGGTAGCGGCCTTGCCAGCGGACGCAGCAGCCGCGGGCGCCGGGCTGGCTGAGCTGATTGCCGCCCGGATCCGCGACATCCCGGACTACCCGAAGCCGGGGATCGTGTTCAAGGACATCACCCCGCTGCTCGCCGACGCCGCGGCGTTCCGGGCGGTGGTGACCGCCCTGGCCAGCGGGTACGGCCCCATCGACAAGGTGGTCGGGATCGAGGCGCGCGGGTTCATCCTGGCCGCGGCGGCGGCCTGCGAACTGGGGGCCGGGTTCGTGCCGGTCCGCAAGGAAGGCCGGCTGCCCGCGCCCACCTATGCGCAGAGCTACCAGCTTGAGTACGGCACCGCCACCATCGAGGTGCACCGGGACGCCTTCAGCCCGGGGGAGCGCGTGCTGATCATCGACGACGTGCTGGCCACCGGCGGGACGGCCGAGGCGACGGCCAGCCTGGTCCGCCGGGCCGGGGCGCAGATCGTCGGCGTGGCCGTCATCCTGGAACTTACCTTCCTGGCCGGCCGGGCCAAGCTCGGCGCCCAGCCGGTCCGCGCGCTGCTGGCGGTCTGACCGCCCGGGCGGGGCACAAAAGCCTGCCATCACGCGTTAGTACTCGTCATCGAGCGGCACCGGTGGGGCAACCGGGCGGACCGCTCTGACAGGCGCCGATAGACTGGATGCCTGGGCGGACGACAGGAGCGCATGTGGCTGGTGACGTAGCAACGACCGGCACGGCCGCCGCTGACGTCACCCAGTCCGACCCGGAGCGGGGGGAATCCGCCGTTCCCGGGCAGGACACAGAGGTGGCGCGCGAGGCGACGGCGCCGCGCCGTGCCCGCCCGCGCCCCGCCAGTGACGCCGGCTCGCCAGGGACTTCCCCGGCCGCCGCCCCGTCCGGGGCACCCGCCGGCGCCGCCCCGGCCGCGCCGCAGGCTCGACCGGCTCCACCGGGGGAGCCGGGGTCCGCCGCCGGCTGGCCCGCCTCGGCGCGCCCCGCGGCGGCGGGATCAACCCGGTGCTCGAACCGCTGATCAAGACGGTCAGGGGAACCCACCCCAAGGCGGACATCAGGCTCATCGACCGCGCCTACGAGGTGGCCGCCCACTGGCACGCCGGCCAGATGCGCAAGAGCGGCGACCCGTACATCACCCACCCGCTCGCGGTGACCACGATCCTGGCCGAACTCGGCATGAACACCGACACCCTCTGCGCCGCGCTGCTGCACGACACCGTGGAGGACACCGCCTACACCCTCGCCGAACTGCGCAAAGACTTCGGCGACGACGTGGCGGCGCTGGTCGACGGGGTCACCAAGCTGGAGCGGGTCAAGTACGGCGAGGCCGCCGAGGCCGAGACCGTGCGCAAGATGGTCGTCGCCATGTCCCGCGACATCCGGGTGCTGGTGATCAAGCTGGCTGACCGGCTGCACAACATGCGGACGCTGCGCTACCTGCCCCGGGAGAAGCAGGAGCGCAAGTCCCAGGAGACGCTGGAGATCTTCGCCCCGCTGGCGCACCGGCTGGGCATGAACACCATCAAGTGGGAACTGGAAGACCTGGCCTTCGCGACGCTGTATCCCAAGCGGTACGACGAGATCGCCCGGATGGTCTCCGAACGTGCCCCGAAGCGGGAGCTGTTCCTCCAGGACGTGGTCGAAGAGGTCAAGGCCGACCTGCGCGAGGCAAAGATCAAGACGTGGGTCACCGGGCGGCCGAAGCACTACTACTCCGTCTACCAGAAGATGATCGCCCGCAACGTCGGCTTCGACGAGATCTACGACCTGGTGGGCATCCGGGTCCTGGTCGACACGGTGCGGGACTGCTACGCGGCGCTCGGCACGATCCACGCCCGGTGGAACCCCATCCCCGGGCGGTTCAAGGACTACATCGCGATGCCGAAGTTCAACATGTACCAGTCGCTGCACACGACGGTCATCGGCCCGGAGGGCAAGCCGGTCGAACTGCAGATCAGGACCTGGGGCATGCACCGGCGCGCGGAGTACGGCGTCGCGGCGCACTGGAAGTACAAGGAGGAGTCACTGGTCCCCGGCGGCCGGACCGGAGCATCGCCGGCCAATGACATGCTCTGGCTGCGGCAACTGGTCGACTGGCAGCGCGAGACGGCCGACCCGGCCGAGTTCCTCGAGTCGCTGCGGTTCGACCTCGGCGCGGCCGAGGTCTACGTCTTCACCCCCAAGGGCCAGGTGATCGCCCTGCCGCAGGGCGCCACCCCGGTGGACTTCGCCTACGCGATCCACACCGAGGTCGGCCACCGCTGCATCGGCGCCAGGGTCAACGGGCGCCTGGTCGCGCTGGAGAGTGCCCTCGACAACGGCGACACGGTGGAGATCTTCACCTCCAAGGCGCCGGACGCGGGACCGAGCAGGGACTGGCTGGGCTTCGTCAAGAGCGCCCGGGCCCGTAACAAGATCAGGCACTGGTTCTCCAAGGAGCGGCGGGAGGCCGCGGCGGAGACCGGCAAGAGCGCGATCGCGCGGGCCATGCGCAAGCAGGGGCTGCCGCTGCAGCGGATGGCCACCGGCGACGCGCTGCTCGCCATCGCCACGGAGATGCGCTTCACCGACCTGTCCGCGCTGTACGCGGCCGTCGGCGAGGGCCATGTCAGCGCCCAGTCCGTGGTCAGCAAGCTGGTCCAGTCGGTGGGCGGCGTGGCGGGCGCACAGGACGACCTCGCCGAGACCGCGCTGCCGACCCGCCCGCCGCGGCCCAGCCCGGGCAACGATTCGGGCGTGGTGGTCGAGGGGTCGGCCGATGTCTGGGCCAGGCTGTCCCGCTGCTGCACTCCCGTGCCGGGGGACGAGATCACCGGGTTCGTCACCCGGGGCCACGGTGTCTCGGTGCACCGTGCCGACTGCACCAACCTGCGGCACCTGCTCGACTCCGAGCCGGAGCGCCTGGTGGCGGTCCGCTGGTCGCCGACCGAGGACTCGCTGTTCCTCGTCGCGATCCAGGTGGAGGCCCTCGACCGGACCGGGCTGCTGTCCGACGTCACCCGCTCCATTTCGGATCAGCACGTCAACATCCTGTCCGCGTCGGTGACCACAACCAGGGACCGGGTGGCGGTGAGCAAGTTCACCTTCGAGATGGGCGATCCCAAGCATCTCGGTCATGTGCTGCGCGCGGTGCGCGCGATCGACGGCGTCTACGACGTCTACCGCGTCACGCAACTGAGCCGAACCTGCGGCTCCCGGTACGGTTCCCGTGAGTTCGGCTAGCGTGCGCTCGGCTTCCACGAGCCAGGAGCGCCGGGCGTCGAGGGCTTCCTGGGTCTCCTGCACGGCCCGCGGGTTGTCGGCGTCCTGCGCCTTGGCCAGTTGCTCCTCCAGCCCGGTGATGGCGCTGCGAAGCTGGTCGACGGCGCCTCGGGCGCGGGCCAGCGCCTCGGGGTTGGAGCGCCGCCACTGGGCGTCCTCCGCCTTGCGCACCGCGTCTTCGATCCGGCGCAGCCCCGACTCCAGCCGCTCATGCGCCTCCCGCGGCACCGGGCCCGCCTGCTCCCAGCGTTCCTGGATGCCCCGCAGGGCGGCGCGGGCGGCGCGGACATCGGTCACCGGGACGAGCTTCCCGGCTTCCTCCAGCAACTGGGCCTTGACCTCGGCGTGCTCGCGCAGCGCGGCGTCCTTCGCCGAGTAGACCTCCGACCTGGCCCGGAAGAAGGTGTCCTGGGCGGTCTTGAACCGGGCCCACAGCTCGTCCTCGTCCGCCCTGGCCGCCCGCCCCGCTGCCTTCCAGGACCGCATCAGCTCACGGAAGGCGGCGGCGGTGACGGCCCAGTCGGTGGAGTCGGCGAGCTCCTCCGCCTCCGCGCAGAGCTTCTCCTTGCGCGACCGTGCTTCGTCGCGCTCCTCGGTCAATTCGGCGAAGTAGGCCTTACGGCGCTTGTTGAACGCATTGCGGGCCGCCGACAGGCGTTTCCACAGCGCGGTCTCCACCGCGCGGTCGGCCCGCGGCGCCGTCTTCCATTCCTCCAGCAGCTGCCGCAGCCGCTCGCTGCTGTTCTTCCAGTGCGTCGCCTCGGCCGCGATCTGCTCGGCCTCGGCGACGATGGCCTCCTTGACGCTCCTGGCCTCGGTGCGCACCTGGTCACGCTGGGCGCGGACCTCCTCCTGGCGCTCGTCCACCTTCCCGGTCAGCGCCTCCAGCCGGGCGTGGAGCTGGCCGAGGTCGCCGATCGCGTGCGCGTCGGTCACCGCGGCCAGCAGCCGCTCGATCGCCGCACGGGCCGCCGACGGCGACAGATCGGTGGTGGTGATCCGCTGTTCGAGCAGGCTGACCTCGGTGTCCAGCGAAGCGAACTTTCGCTGGTAGAAGGCGAGCGCCTCCTCGGGGCTGCCGGCCTGCCACGACCCGATCACCCGCTCCCCGTCGGCGGTGCGCACGTAAACCGTGCCGTCGGCGTCCACCCGGCCCCACGGATCGTTGGCGCTGGTCACCGTGAACCTCCTGCTCAGACCCGGACCCCGGTAAAGGGTGTGTCAGGCCTTAGTAATAGTGACACTCTCGATGGTGACCTTCTCCTTCGGATGGCCATCACCGTTGCCGTTGCTGTTGTCTGTACCTGCCTTGGCCACATTCTGGATGATTCCCAGTCCGCTGACGATTTCGCCGAAGGGCGTGTAGCTCGGTGGCAGCGTTGTCGAATTGCGATATACGAGGAAGAACTGGCTCCCGTTGGTGCCCGGCCCGGCGTTCGCCATGGCCACCGTGCCCTGGGTGTACTTGGCCCCGGTCAGGTTCTCGTTAGCGAACTTGTACCCGGGACCGCCGCTGCCCGTCCCGGTGGGGTCGCCGCACTGCAGCACGAAGATGCCCGCGGTGGTGAGCCGGTGGCAGGGGGTGTTGTTGAAGTAGTTCTTCGCCGCCAGGTAGATGAACGAGTTGACGGTGCATGTCGCCTTGTGATTGAGCAGGTCCAGGACGATGGTGCCGCGGTTGGTCTTGATCGTGGCCTGGTACTTGGCGCCCTTGTAGGCAGGCTTGGCGGGCGGTATGCCCACCTTGCGGGCAGCCGTCCCGCTCGGGGTGTATGTGCAGTGCGTCGCGGGCTCGGCGGCCAGCGATGCCGTCGGCGTGGGGGTGGGCGTCGGGACCGCGGTCGGCGTGGGTACCGGGGTGGGGGTGGCCGTGGCGGCCGCGGCGGGCTTGCCGCCGCCGCCGGCGAGGGCGATATAGCTGCCGCCGCCCAGCGCGATCACCGCGCAGCAGGCGGCCACGATGATGCCGATCTGCCGCCATCGCTGCGTCCGCTGGCTCCGCCTCGCCTGCTGCCGCATGTAACGCTCGCGGGCGAGCTTGCGCTGGCGCTCCTTTTTCCCCGCCACGCTGCCGCCCTCCTTCCTTGAGTATGAACGGTGTAGCTGATCTGCGAAACTTCGCGAATCGTACCCGGCGTCGGCGGAAAACGGCGCCGCTGTTATCGGTTCGTCGCGCGGGCGGGCGGATCGGTAGCCTGGAGGCGCTCCGCCCACCCGACCGAACCACTTCTCCAGGGAAGGATTACCCCGTGCTCATCGCCGGGTTCCCGGCCGGCTCATTCGCCACCAACTGCTATGTCGTGGCCCCCGGGCCGGGTGAGGAGTGCCTCATCATCGACCCGGGGCAGGATGCCGAGCCGGGCGTCACCGAACTCCTCGCCGAGTACCGGCTGCGGCCGGTGGCGGTGCTGGCGACCCACGGCCACGTCGACCACATCTGGTCGGTGGCGCCGGTCTGCGGCGCCCGGGGCATCCCCGCCTACATCCACCCGGCCGACCGGGACCTGCTCTCCGACCCCGCCAAGGGCTTCCCGCTGGGGATCGGGCAGCAGCTGTTCCGGGGGCTGACGTTCACCGAGCCCGACGACGTGGTCGCGCTCGCCGACGGGATGACGCTGCGGCTGGCCGGCGTCGAGCTGGTGGTGGACCACGCACCCGGTCACACGCCCGGCTCGGTGACATTCCGACGGCCGAGGCCGACGCGCGCAGTCGCAGGGGCCTCGGGCCAGCGGGGGGTCCGGGGGTCGCCCCCCGGGCCAGCACTGCGCAGGTGCTGTTCTCCGGCGACTTGCTGTTCGCCGGCTCGATCGGCCGTACCGACTTGCCGGGCGGCGACTACCCGGCCATCCTGGACAGCCTGTCCCGGGTGTGCCTGCCGCTCCCTGATGACATGCAGGTGCTGCCCGGGCACGGGCCACAGACGACCATCGGCGCCGAGCGCGCCACGAACCCGTTCCTGGCCGGGCTCACTCCCGGGCCGTCCCCGCGGTCCGGGCCGGCCCCGGCCGCCGGGCCGAAGGGGCCAGGCGCGAGCGAAAGAGGCTGATCACGCGATGATTCGATCCCACGGGGCGGGAACCCTCCGCCGGGCCCATGCCGGGGAGCGGGTGACCCTGGCCGGCTGGGTGGCGCGGCGCAGGGACCACGGCGGCGTCGTCTTCATCGACCTGCGCGACGCCAGCGGCGTGGTGCAGGTGGTGTTCCGCGGCGAGGGTGAGGACCGGCCCGAGCATGCGCTGCGCGCCGAGTTCTGCCTCAGGGTGTCCGGCGAGGTCCGCGAGCGGCCGGCCGGGAACGAGAACCCGGAACTGCCCACCGGGGAGATCGAGGTCGTCGCGGCCGACCTGGAGGTGCTGGCCGAGTCCGACCCGCTGCCCTTCCCGGTGGAGGGAGCGGGGGAGCTGAGCGAGGATATCCGGCTGCGGTACCGCTACCTGGACATCCGGCGGCCGGAGACGGCCGCCGCCCTGCGCGTCCGCTCCGAGGCGTCCTACCTGGCCGGCGACGTCATGCGGGAGCACGGCTTCGTCTACGTGGAGACCCCCTACCTGACCAGGTCCACCCCGGAGGGCGCACGGGACTTCGTGGTGCCGGTCCGGCTGCGCCCCGGTTCCTGGTACGCGCTGCCGCAGTCCCCGCAGTTGTTCAAGCAGCTTTTGATGGTCGGCGGGCTGGAGCGCTACTACCAGCTCGCCCGGTGTTTCCGGGACGAGGACTTCCGCGCGGACCGGCAGCTGGAGTTCACCCAGATCGACATCGAGATGAGCTTCGTCACCCGGGAAGACGTCATCGGCGTGGCCGAGGACCTGGTCGCCCGGCTGTGGGCGGAGCTGGCCGGCTGACCAGGTTCCCCGGCCGATTCCCCGGATGACCTACGCCGAGGGCATGCGCAGGTTCGGGTCCGACAAGCCGGACCTGCGGTTCGGCTGCGAGCTGGCCGACCTGACCGGCTACTTCGGCCAGACTGCCTTCCGGGTGTTCCAGGCGCCGCATGTCGGCGCGGTGGTGATGCCCGGCGGGGCGGGCCAATCCCGCCGGGAGTTCGACGGCTGGCAGGAGTGGGCCCGCTCCCGCGGTGCCCGCGGCCTGGCGTACGTGCTGATCGGCCCGGACGGGGCCGTCTCGGACAGCGGCCCGGTGGCCCGGCACCTGTCGGGCACCGAGCGGGCCGGGCTGGCCCAGGCGGCCGGCGCGGCACCGGGCGACTGCGTGTTCTTCGCGGCCGGCCGGCCGCCCAGGCGCGCGCGCTGCTCGGCGCGGCACGCGTGGAGATCGGCCACCGGCTCGGGCTCGTCGACCCCGCCGCCTGGTCGTTCCTGTGGATCGTGGACCCGCCCATGTTCGAGGAGGACGGCGAGGGCGGCTGGACCGCGGTGCACCACCCGTTCACCGCGCCGCTGCCCGAATGGGCGGACAAGTTCCCCGTCGAACCGGACAAGGCGCTCGCCGACGCCTACGACCTTGTCCTCAACGGCGTGGAGATCGGCGGGGGCAGCTTGCGTATCCACCGCCAGGCCATGCAGGAACAGGTCTTCGACGTGATCGGGCTGTCGCCGGAACAGGCGAAATCCCAGTTCGGCTTCCTGCTGGAGGCCTTCCGCTACGGTGCGCCGCCGCACGGCGGGATCGCGTTCGGCTGGGACAGGACGCTGATGCTGCTGGCCGGGCGGGACACGATCCGTGACGTGATCGCGTTCCCGAAGGCGGCATCGGGGCTCGACCCCCTCACCGGGGCGCCCACGCCCATAACGCCCGCCCAGCGCAAGGAAGCGGGAATCGACGGCCGTGCACGCCCGTCGCCTCGACTGGCTGACCCGGCCGCGGACAGAACTCCGCGGCCGGGTCAGCCATCGGCCGGCCGGAACCTGTCCTCCGTCACAGCCCCCTAGTCGCTGCGCTTTCCTTCCACAGCCGCTGCCATTCGCTCGCGTGGTCGGTCGCCCTCCACGCGCCGTGGCCTGCGTGTCTGCCGCCCGGCCACAGCCTCAGGCGGGGAGGGCGAGGGGTGGGTTCGGGGGGCTGGGTTTCGTTAGGCATTCGGCGTCCGTGGTGGGGGATACGCTCGGGGCGTGGCACAGCGGGTGACGGGCAGGCGGAGAGCTTGTTTGATGCGGCGGCGCGGGAAGCGGAGGATGCCGCCGCGCCGCTCGCCGTGCGGATGCGGCCGCGAAGCCTGGATGAGGTCGTCGGGCAGCGGCACCTGACCGGCCCCGGCGCGCCGTTCCGCAAACTCATTGATCATGATGCGGCGATGTCGGTGGTGCTGTGGGGGCCGCCGGGAACCGGGAAGACCACCCTTGCCCACGTGGTGAGCGAGGTGACCAGGCGGCGCTTCACCGAACTGTCGGCGGTCACCGCGGGCGTGAAGGACGTGCGGGCGGCCATTGACGCGGCCCGCCGCACCCTGGGGATGACCGGCGCCCAGACGGTCCTGTTCATCGACGAGGTGCACCGGTTCAACAAGGCCCAGCAGGACGCCCTGCTGCCCGCGGTGGAGAACCGCTGGGTCTCGTTCATCGGCGCGACGACGGAGAACCCGTTCTTCTCCGTCGTGGGGCCGCTGCTGTCCCGGTCACTGCTGCTCACCCTGGAACCGCTCAGCGACGAGGACGTGCGCGCGGTGATCACGCGGGCGGTGGCCGACGAGCGCGGGCTGGCCGGGGCGGTCACGCTCACCGGGGACGCCGCCGATCACCTCGTGCAACTGGCCGGCGGCGACGCCCGGCGGGCGCTCACCTACCTGGAATCGGCCGCGCTCGGCCTGCCCCAGGGGGCAGAGGTCGGCCTGGCGGCGCTGGAGCGGGCGGTGGACCGGGCCGCGGTGCGCTACGACCGCGACGGCGACCAGCATTACGACGTCATCAGCGCGTTCATCAAGAGCATCCGCGGCAGCGATGCCGACGCCGCACTGCACTACCTGGCCCGGATGATCGAAGCGGGGGAGGACCCGCGGTTCATCGCCAGGCGGCTGATCGTGCACGCGAGCGAGGACGTCGGCATGGCCGACCCGTCCGCGCTCGGCGTCGCGGTCGCGGCGGCACACGCGGTCGAGTTCGTCGGGCTCCCCGAGGCCAGGATCAACCTGGCCCAGGCGACCATCCACCTGGCCCTGGCGCCGAAGTCGAACGCGGTGATCAAGGCGATCAACGCGGCGGCCGGCGACGTACGGGCCGGGCTGACCGGCCCGGTGCCCGCCCATCTGCGGGACAGCAGTTACCGCGGCGCCGCCCGTATCGGCCATGGCGAGGGCTACCAGTACCCGCATGACTTCGCCGACGGCGTCGTGGCGCAGCAGTACGCGCCCGACGCGCTGGCCGGCCGCCGGTACTACGAGCCGTCCCGGCACGGCGCCGAGGCCCGCTACGCGGAGCGGTCGGAGCGGATCCGGGCGATCCTGGGCAGGTCAGCGGAGGTCACCGAACGCTGACCCTGCGCCGGCACGCAGGCGGTAGGGTCGGGCGGGTGGAGATTCGGGCATGCTGACCGCGGTCTGGGTGGCGGTCGTGGCCGCGGCAGCGGCTTTCGTAGCCGGGGCCGGCGTGGCGGTGTACGTCATGCTGAAGGCCGCCCGGCTGATGTCGGAGACCTCCGCCGCGGTCGCCGGCCTGCGTGAGCGCGGCGACCTGCTGATCGAGCGGGCCAACGCCACCATCGACCAGGCAGGCGAGCAGATCGCCAGGACCGGGACCGTCACCGCCAGCATGGCGGGCGTCACCGCCGCCATGGCCGAGCTTGGCGGCCAGGTCGCTGCCGTGGCACCTGCCCTTCCCGCGGCCGAGGCCACCAGCGGGCCGCTGGCCTGGGCCGCGGCCCTGGCGTACGGGGTCCGCTGGGCACTCGGGAACCGTGGGGCGCCCGGCGGGAACGTGCCGCGGCCAACGGGGCACACCGGGCGATGGGGGCGCTGGGCGGACCGGCCGGGCGCCGCGGCGGACCGGCCAGGCAGCGCGGCGGGGCGGCCGGGCCGTGACGCCGGGCGCCGGGCCGCGCTGGCCAGCCGGAGCAACGGGACCCCGCGATGATCCGCAGGCTGTTCTGGCTGCTGCTCGGGGCCGTGCTCGGCGTGGCCGGTTACCGCAAGGCGACGGCGGTCGCCCGCTCGCTGCGGCCGGCGCCGCCGGCGAGCGCCATCGCCGGGTTCGCCGCCGACGTCCGTGAGGGCATGGCGCTCTACAGGGGACGACAGGCCCGGCCGCCAGCACCTACCCTCGAAGGTCACGGGCGCCGCGGGCTGCCCGCGGGCGGTGCCCCGGGCGCGCCGCCGCGCCCGGCCGCCCACCACCACGACGAACTGAAGGATGGCCGCTGATGGAGTCGGCAGAGATCGTCCGCCGTTTCCTGACCTTTTTCGAGCAGCAGGGGCACGCGATCGTGCCCTCGGCCAGCCTGGTCGCCGAAGACCCCACGCTGATGTTCGTCGTCGCCGGGATGCAGCCCTTCAAGCCCTACCTCCTCGGCCAGCAGACGCCCCCGTGGAAGCGGGTAGCCGACGTGCAGAAGTGCCTGCGCACGCTGGACATCGAAGAGGTCGGCAAGACCACCAGGCATGCCACCTTCTTCCAGATGCTCGGCAACTGGTCGTTCGGCGACTACTTCAAGGAGAAGATGATCCCGTGGGCGTGGGAACTGCTGACCCGGCCGGAGGCTGACGGCGGGTTCGGGTTCCCCGAGGACCGGCTCTGGGCGACCGTGCTGCCCGACGACACCGAGTCCTTCGGCGTCTGGCGGCACGTGGTCGGCCTGCCGGAGAGCCGCATCCAGTTCCGCGGGCTCAAGGACAACTACTGGCACATGGGCGTGCCGGGGCCGGGCGGTCCCTGCTCGGAGATCTACTACGACCGCGGCCCGGAATACGGCCGCGACGGCGGCCCGGAAGCGGACGAGGACCGCTTCCTGGAGATCTGGAACTGCGTCTTCATGCAGGACGTGCTCAGCGCGGTCCGGGCCAAGGACGACTTCGACGTCGAGGGCCCGCTGCCGTTCAAGAACGTGGACACCGGCATGGGCCTGGAACGGATGGCCTCCATCCTGCAGGGCGTCGACAACCTCTATGAGATCGACACCACCTGGAAGATCCTCGACCGGGCGGCCGAGCTGACCGAGCAGAAGTACGGTGCGGACCACCGCACCGACGTGGCCCTGCGGGTGGTCGCCGACCACGTCCGCAGCGCGGTCATGCTGGTCGAGGACGGGGTGCTGCCCAGCAACGAGGCGCGTGGTTACGTGCTGCGCCGGATCCTGCGCCGCAGCATCCGCAACCTGCGGCTGCTGTCCGGCGGGCAGCGCGGCGGCAGCGGTGGCATGCCGTCCCGCCGGGACGCGGGAGAACGAGCACTACCTGCACGAGCTGACGGCGGCGACGATCGGCGCGATGGCGCCGCAGTTCCCCGAGCTCACCGCCGACGCGGCGAAGATCCACGCGGTCATCGACGCGGAGGAGGCGGCGTTCGCCGCGACGCTGCGCACCGGGACGGCGATCTTCGACGCCGCGGTCGGCGAGGTCAAGCGGCGGCGCGGCTTGGGCGTGGCGTCAGCGCTGTCCGGCGACCAGGCATTCCAGCTCCACGACACCTACGGCTTCCCGATCGACCTGACCCTGGAAATGGCCAGCGAGCAGGGCCTGGCCGTGGACGAGGACGGGTTCCGGCGGCTGATGGCCGAGCAGCGCCGCCGGGCCAAGGACGACTCGCGGGCGAAGAAGACCGGCAACGCCGACATCTCGGTGTTCACCGCGATGCTTGAGCGGTCGGGCAAGGTCACGTTCACCGGGTATGAGGAGTCCTCCGGCGAGGCGACGGTCATCGGCCTGCTGGTGAACGGCGCGCCGGTCCCGGCGGCGGGCGCCGGGACCGAGGTGGAGGTGGTGCTGGACCGCACCCCCTTCTACGCCGAGGGCGGCGGCCAGCTCGCGGACACCGGGGTCATCAGGACGGCCGGGCCGCCGGCGGCGGCGGGCAGCCTGATCAAGGTGCACGACGTGCAGGCGCCGCTGCCCGGCCTGATCGTCCACCGCGGGGTGGTCACCGAGGGCGAGGCCGCGGTCGGGGCGCCCGCCTACGCGGAGATCGACGTCGAGCGGCGCCGTGCCGTGTCCCGCTCGCACACCGCGACCCATCTGATCCACCGCGCGTTCCGCGGCGCGCTCGGCGAGTCGGCCGCGCAGGCGGGCTCGGAGAACTCGCCGGGCCGGCTGCGGCTCGACTTCACCGCCTCGGGCGCGGTGCCGCCCTCGGTCCTGCGGGATGTCGAGGAAGAAGTGAACACCGTGCTCATCGACGACCTCGCGGTCCGGGCGTTCACCGCGCCGCTGGACGAGGCGCGGGCGATGGGCGCGCTGGCGCTGTTCGGCGAGAAGTACGGGGACGAGGTCCGGGTGGTCGAGGTCGGCGACTACTCCCGTGAGCTGTGCGGCGGCACCCATGTGGTGCGCTCGGGCCAGCTCGGGCTGGTGAAGATCCTCGGCGAGTCCTCCATCGGCTCCGGGGTCCGCCGGGTCGAGGCGCTGGTCGGCACGGACGCGTTCCGGTATCTCGCCACCGAGAGCCTGCTGGTGAGCCAGCTGTCCGAGCAGCTCAAGGCGCGCCGTGAGGAACTCCCCGAGCGGGTCTCCGCCCTGGTGACCAGGGTCCGCGACGCCGAGAGGGAACTGGACCGGCTGCGCTCGGCCCAGCTGCTCGGCGCCAGCGCCGGCCTGGCCGCGCGGCGCGGAGGACATCGGCGGGGTGGCCGTTCGTCGCGCACCAGGTGCCCGCGGGTACCGGCGCTGACGGGATTCGCACGCTCGCCCTCGACGTGCGCGAACGGCTCGGCGACCGGCCCGCCGTCGTCGTCGTGGCCGGCGTTCCCGGCGGACCGCCCGTCCGTCGTCGTCGCCGTCAACGAGCGCGCGCGGGAACGCGGCCTGTCGGCCGGTGCCCTGGTCAAGAGGGCCGCCGCGGCGCTGGGCGGTGGCGGCGGTGGCCGCGACGACGTCGCCCAGGGCGGCGGCGCGCCGGTCGGTGACAGCGGATCGGCCGCGCTTGACGAGGCATTTAGCGTGGTACGGGCGGTTGTGACAGACATGGCAGGACATGGTGGCGTAGCTTGAGAACGTGCTACAGCCCCCCCGCAGAGCTGGCGCGCTCCTGGACCCGCGGGCCAGGTGCGTGAGGACGGGCGTCCGGCTCGCCATCGACTTCGGGTCGGCACGTATCGGAGTGGCCCGCTGCGACCCGGATGGCCTGCTGGCCAGTCCGCTGGCGACGGTGGCGCGCGGCCATGGCGACCTGGACAGGCTGGCCGCCCTGGCCGCCGAGCAGGGCGCCGATGGAGGTCATCGTCGGGCTGCCGACCGGCCTGTCGGGCCGGCCGGGCGCCGCCGCGGCGCAGGCCAGGTCGTTCGCCGTGGCTCTCGCCGCCCGGCTGGCACCCCTGCCGGTACGGCTGGTGGACGAGCGGTTCACCACGGTGCTCGCCCATGACGCGCTGCGCCAGGGCGGGCGCGGATCGCGGCAGCGCCGCACGCAGGTGGACAAGGCCGCCGCGGCGCTCATCCTGCAGGGGGCGCTGGATGCGGAGCGCGCCACCGGCCAGCCTGCCGGTGAACTGGTGGCGTCAGCCGCCGGAGCCGGAGGATGACCCGCCACCGAAGGAACGACCCAGACGATCTTGACGGGGACGCCCCCTGGCGTGCGCGGGACTACGAGCGAACGGCCGGCCCGGAGGCGGGCGCCGACTACTACCCGGCGCCCTGGAGCGGGTCCGCCGACGGCGCCTCCAGCCCCGCGCGCGGCGCGCTGGGCACCTCCAGCGGCCGGGACGACCGGCCCGGCGAGGCCACCGGGCCGCCGTGGGAGCGCACCTCGCCCCCGTGGGAACTGCCGGGCTGGAACGAGGCGGTTCCGGCCCAGCGCAGGCCACGCGATGACAACGCGCACCCGTCCGGGCCGCTGCCGCGGGTGAACTCCGGGCCGCTGCCGCGCGTGCCGCCGGAAAGCTGGCCGCCTGCGGCGCCTGGGCCGTTGCCCCCGGTGCCGCCGGAGCCACGGGCCCCGGGCCGGAGCGGCTATCCAGGCCGCCACGATGGCAGTTTCGCCGGCCAGGACGACACCAGCTATCTGCGCACCGGTTCCGGCTACCGGTTACGGCGACGATTTCGGCAGCGGTGAGTATCCCGCGACCGGCTCCGGCTACGGCGGCCAGGACGCCGGCTATGACGATGCCGGTTACCGCGACAGCTTCCCGGCGCGCGGCAACCACGGGCGCCATGGCTACGCCGCGGCCGATGACGCCCGGGGCGGGGACTACGCCACCGGCGGCGGCTACGACGAGCCCGGCTACGACTCTGAGTCCCGGCTACGACTCCGGTCCCGGCTACGCCGAGCAGGACTACCCGGGGGAGCACGGCTACTCCGGCAGGCCCGGCTACCCGGGCGGCGGCTATCCCGGCCAGGACAGCTACCCCGGCCAGGACAGCTACCCCGGCCAGGCGGCTACGCCGGCCAGGACCATGACTACCCGGACCCGGCAGGCTACGCGGGGGAGCCGGGCCACCCGGACCACGACGGCTACCCGGCCGGCCAGGGTGACGGCTACCCGGGCCACGACGACACCGGCTACCAGCCCGCCGGTGACTACCCGGCAGGCCATGACCAGCCCCAGCCGCACCGCGACCGGTACGACCGGACGGTCCGGGATGGCCCCGATGATCATGGGTATGGTGATCGCGGGGGCTGGTACGGCGACGTGGACGAGGACCAGGCCTGGGGGGATGACGAGTACGACGAGAACCTCCTGCCCGGGTTCAGCGAAGGCGAGGACTTCCGCCGCGCCCGCGGGCCCGCCGCCCCCGGGCCCGCCGACCGTGGGCCCCGCAGCGAGCGCAGCGGCCGCGGTGCGCCGCCGCCCAGCCGCCCGCGCGGGGGAAGGCCGAAGAAGCGCAAGAGCGCGATGCGCCGCGCCGCGCCGTGGATCGCCCTGACCGTCCTGGTTGCCATCCTCGCCGTCGCCGGCGGCGGCTTCTACTACGTCTGGCACAACTACCTGCACCCGCCGGACTACTCGGGGCCGGGCACCGGCAGCGTCACGGTCCTGATCAAGCCCGGCGAATCCGCCGCCCAGGTGGGCCAGCAACTGCTGGCCCAGGGCGTGGTCGCGAGCGTGCGCGCCTTCTCCAACGCGGCGAAGGACAGCGGCAAGGGCAGTTCCCTGGAGCCGGGCGACTACGCGCTGCACAAGCACATGGCCGCCGCGCTGGCGTTCGCGCTGCTGCTGAAGCCCTCCTCCAGGATCCAGCTCAGCGCGCTGGTCACCGAGGGGATGCGGCTGTCGGAGATCATCGCGATGCTCGGCCAGAAGACCAACGACCTGAAGGGCTACGAGCAGGCGATCAAGAACGTCTCGGCCCTCGGCCTGCCCTCCTACGCCAAGGGCAACCCGGAGGGGTACCTGTTCCCCGCCACCTACACCATTCAGCCCGGCACCCAGCCGGTCCAGGTGCTCCGGGCCATGGCGCTGCGGTTCAACCAGGAGGCGACCAGCGTCGACCTGCCGGCGGTGGCGGCACACGACAACATCAGCGAGGGTGCCGCCATCACCATCGCCAGCCTGGTCCAGGCGGAGGGCAAGCGGCCCAAGGACCTGCCGAAGATCGCCCGGGTGATCTACAACCGGCTGGACCAGCACATGAAGCTGCAGCTGGACACCACCGTGCTGTACGCGCGGCACTCCCGGGCCGCGGACGTCACGGTCGCGCAGACCCAGGACACCAAGTCGCCCTACAACACCTACCTGCACGTGGGCCTGCCCCCGGGGCCGATCGACAGTCCCGGCAACACCGCCATCGAGGCCGCGCTGCACCCGGCGAAGGGGGACTGGACTGTACTTCCTGACGGTGAACCCGAAGACCGGGCTGACCAAGTTCACCGACAGCTTCTCGGTGTTCGAGACCTACGTGCAGGAACTGAACAGCTACAACGCGACCCATCACTAGGAATGCCCTAAGCTCCTCCGGGTGAGAGCCGCGGTCCTTGGTTCGCCCATCGCGCACTCGCTGTCGCCGGTGCTGCACCGGGCGGCCTACCAGGCGCTCGGCCTGGCCGGGTGGTCCTACCACGCGATCGAGTGCGACGCCGCACGGCTGCCCGCCGTGCTGGCCGACTGCGGGCCGCAGTGGGCCGGGCTGTCCCTGACCATGCCGCTCAAGCGCGCCGTGCTGCCACTGCTCGACGAGACCAGCCCACTGGCCCGCGAGGTGGGCGCCGCCAACACGGTGGTGTTCTCCGGCGGCCGGCGCCATGGGCACAACACCGACGTGCCCGGCATGATCGCCGCCCTGGCCGAGGCCGGCGTCACCGGGGCGGCGCCGGCGGTGCTGATCCTCGGCGCCGGTGCGACCGCCTGCTCCGCGCTCGCCGCCGCGCGCGGGCTCGGCGCGGCCCAGGTGACCGTCGCGGTCCGCGATCCGGACCGTGCCCAGGACCTGCTGGCCGCCGCCGCGCGGCTGGGCGTCGCGGTCACCCTCACCGGCTTCGGGACCCCGCAGGACGGCGCCCCCGATGTGCTCATCTCCACCGTCCCCGCCGGCGCCGCGGATATTTATGCCAAACGAATAGCCCACGGTGACCTGGTCCCCAGGCACCTGCTCGACGTGGTCTACCACCCCTGGCCCACCGCCCTGGCGGCCGCCGCCCGCCAGGCCGGCGTCTGCCGTGGCAGGCGGTCTCGCGCTGCTCCTGCACCAGGCCGCCGACCAGGTCACCCTGATGACCGGCAAGCCCGGCCCCGCTGGCCGCCATGCGCACCGCCGGTGAGGCCGCCCTGATATCGGCACGGCAGTGACGGGGGAAGGGGTGCATGGCGGCTGCGGAATACCTGGTTACGCCGGATTGCTGTTAACCTTGCCTGACGACCAGCCGGGCAACACCGTGCTGGCGCGTAAGCGGAGGACCACCTCCCACCTGGCTGGCCTGGGCAGGCGGGTACGCTCGCCGAAGGCTATGGCGGGCAGGCCGGACGCGGCGGAGCCGGTGACGCGCGGGAAGCGCGGGACCGGGATCGCGTGCGTTGCGGGTCCGTGAACGCGTGCCTGTCTTCCTGGGCAGCCGCGGACACGGGAAAGGGTGGGCTCCGCGTGCGTGGCATGCGGGGCCTTTTGCGTGTGGCGGTGAGCCTGCGGGGAGGGCAGCACCGGCCGGTCGCCCGTCCCTGTCAGCGCAGGGGCGGGATAACAGGAGAAGCCAAGGAGGTCACATCAGCGTCGAACCACGTATTAACGAGCGCATCCGGGTTCCCGAAGTCCGGCTTGTCGGCCCGGCTGGCGAGCAGGTGGGAATCGTAAGCATCAATGATGCGCTCCGGCTGGCCCAGGAAGCCGACCTCGACCTGGTCGAGGTGGCCCCTACCGCCCGGCCGCCGGTCTGCAAGCTCATGGACTACGGCAAGTTCAAGTACGAGTCCGCGCTCAAGGCCAGGGAATCTCGCAAGAACCAGGCTCAAACGATCATCAAGGAGATCAAGCTCCGGCCGAAGATCGATCCGCACGACTACGGGACCAAGAAGAGTCACGTCGAGCGGTTCCTGCGGCAGGGCGACAAGGTCAAGGTGACGATCATGTTCCGCGGGCGTGAGCAGTCCCGGCCCGAGCTGGGCTTCCGGCTGCTGCAGCGCCTCGCCGGCGACGTCGAGGAACTGGGATTCGTGGAATCGCAGCCCCGGCAGGACGGCCGCAACATGATCATGGTGATCGGGCCGCACCGGAGAAAGAGCGACGCCCGCAGCGAGGCCCGCGCCGAGCGGGCGACCCGCGACGCGGAGCACGGTGAGCGTCCGATTTCGCGGTCACGCGCGGCCGTGCGGGACGCGGACGCGGCCGAGCATCTCGCTGAGGCGCAGCACGCCGAGGCGGAGCATGCTGAGGCGGAACACGCTGAGGCGCAGGCACGCCGAGGCGCAGCACGCTGAGGCGCAGCCGTCGAGGCGCAGCACGCTCGAGAGCGCAGCACGCTGAGGTCGGCGAGCCGGTGCAGGGCGCGGACACCGCGGCCGCGAGCGCCCCGGAGGTCCCGGAGGTCCCGGAGGCCGAGAAGGTCCCCGAGGCCGAGAAGGTCCCGGAGGCCGAGGAGGCGCAGGCCACGGCCCAAGCCAGCCCCGGTGGCCCGGTCGGGCCCGGCCAGGGTGGCGGCCGCGTCGAGGGCTAGCGCCAGGAGCTGAGGCGGCCTGGCCCACCAGGCAGTGTGCCGTAATCGGGCCACTGCCAGGTAGGTCGCTGCCGGCAGCCAGCCTGGGCGCGACGAGGACAACACGTCCGCGGCAACGCGGGCGAACGATGGGAAGGCAACGTCCGCGAACGGCGGGAAACCCCGCCGGGTGCGGCACGCAGGATAAAGCCGCGCCACAGGGCGCGCAGGAGACGAAAGACGACGGCGAGCATGCCAAAGATGAAGACGCACAGCGGAGCGAACAAGCGCTTCCGGCTGACCGGTACCGGGAAGGTGCTGCGCCGTCGCGCGAACCGCAAGCACCACTTCGAGCACAAGTCGAGCCGGGTCACCCGGCGGCTGGCTGGCGAAGTTGAGCTTGCCCCCGCAGACGCAAAGAAGATCAAGAAATTGCTGGCTAAGTAGCCCAGCCCGCCCCTAGGGAGTAAGAAGTGGCACGCGTGAAGCGGGCGGTCAACGCCCACAAGAAGCGCAGGGTGGTGCTTGAGCGGGCGAGCGGGTACCGCGGCCAGCGGTCTCGGATGTACCGCAAGGCCAAGGAGCAGATGCTCCACTCGATGACGTACGCCTATGCGGGCCGCAAGGACCGCAAGGGCGCGTTCCGCCGGCTGTGGATCCAGCGCATCAACGCCGCCGCGCGGGCGGACGGCATCACCTACAACCGGTTCATCCAGGGCCTGAAGGCCGCCGGGGTCGACGTGGACCGGCGCATGCTCGCCGAGCTCGCGGTGTCGGACCCGGCCGCGTTCTCCGGGCTGGTCAAGGTGGCGAAGGACGCGCTGCCCGAGCCGGTCACCGAAGCCGCCTGACCCGGTTTCATGATCCTGAAATTCTGCCCCCGGATACGCCGGAGAAGCCTTCAGGATCATGGGCGCGGGCTGCGCCGCCGTGGGTGAGCCGGATGGCTGAGTTCTCCGGCCCGGAGCTGACCAGCATCCGCTCACCCAGGGTCAAGGCTGCCCGGCAGCTCGGCAAGCGGGCGCTGCGGCTGCGGGCCAGGTCGTTCCTGGCCGAGGGCCCCCAGGCGGCCGGCGAGGCGCTCGCCCGCGACGGCGTGGTGACCGAGTTGTTCCTCACCGCCGCGGCACGGTCGCGGCACGGCGGGCTGGCCGCGCGGGCCAGCCGCCAGGGTGCCGCCGTGCACGTGGTGAGCGGCGAGGTCATGGCCGAACTCGCGCAGACCGTCACGCCGCAGGGCATCCTCGCCGTCTGCCGGTTCGTGGACGTGCCGCTGGCCGCGCTGACCGGCGCGGCGCCCCGGCTGGTGGTCGTCCTCGCCAACGTCCGGGACCCCGGCAACGCCGGGACGGTGCTGCGCACCGCGGACGCGGCGGGCGCGGGCGGGGTCGTTTTCTCCGACGCCTCGGTGGACCCGTACAACAGCAAGTGCGTGCGCGCCTCGGCGGGCAGCATCTTCCACACCGGCCTGGTGCTCGGGGGCCCGGTCGCGGACACGGTGAGTCACCTCCGGGACGCGGGCCTGCGGGTGCTCGCCGCGGACGGCCGGACGGGCCAGCCGCTGGACCAGGTGGAACCACGGGGAGTGCTCGCCGGGCCCACGGCCTGGCTGTTCGGCAACGAGGCGTGGGGCCTGCCCGATGACCTGCTGGCGCTGGCCGACGAACCGGTCGCGGTGCCGATATACGGGCAGGCAGAGAGCCTTAACCTGGCCGCGGCCGCGGCGGTCTGCCTGTACGCCTCCGCCAGGGCACAGCGGAGTAACGCGGGAGGGGGCTGCCATGCAGCACCCGCAACGCGCTAGAGTCTGATCACATTGCGTCATGAAGAGCTCCTGGCGGGAGCCCGCCGCGCATGCGGCGAGATCCCGGCCGGGCGCTCCGAGCCAGGTGGCCGGCGGGGGTGGGCCACGTGAAGCCAGCGGCCGGGTTGGGGGACCGGGCCACGACAGGCGGCACATGCCGGACGGAGGCAGGGACGCGCGTGAACGGGCATGCCGTGCCCGGCGAGAGGGCGCTTGACCAGGGCCCGGCCTTGATGCCGCCTGCCATGAGCACGGGCAGGCCAGCGGCGGACCTCACCGGCCCGGTGGCGCCGGGCCCGGTCCTGGTCAGCTCGATGGCCTGTGCCGATGAGCTTCCCGACGGCCTGGTCATCGCCGACCACGCCGGGCGGGTCATGGTGTTCAACCGCGCCGCGTCCCGGCTGACCGGCATCAGTGTCCGGGCCGCGATCGGTGCCGACGTGCGGCAGGTCCTCGCGCTGCGTGACGCCGACGGGCGATGCTGGTGGTCGTGCGCCGACCCCTACCACGGGCTGTCCATCCGCACCCGCCACCCCGAGACGCCGCTGTTCCTCACCGACGGGACCGAGTTGCTGGTCACCGTGTCGTACGTGCGGGCACCGCGCTGCGCCACACTGCACCAGCGCCGCTCCGGCCACCCGGCGCTCGCGGGCGGCGAGGTCCAGCGCCTGGTGTTCGGCCTGCGCGGGGCGCAGCAGCGGGCCCGCCTGGAGCGCAGCCGCGCCGACCTGGTGTCCACCGTGGCGCACGAGCTGAGGTCCCCGCTGACCAGCGTGAAGGGCTTCACCGCCACGCTGCTGGCCAAGTGGGGCCGGTTCACCGACGACCAGAAGAAAGTGATGCTGGAAACCGTCAACGCCGACGCGGACCGGGTCACCAGGCTCATCACCGAACTGCTGGACGTCTCCCGGATCGAGTCCGGCCGGATGGAGATCCACCGGCAGCTCGTCAGCATCCCGGAACGGGTGGAGAAGATCGTCGCTGGGCGCGTGGCCGCCGGCGACCCCGCGGACCGGTACCAGGTGGTGATCTCCGGCGGGCTCCCCGAGACGTGGCTGGACGCGGACAAGGTCGACCAGATCCTCGGGAACCTTATTGAGAATGCGGTCCGGCACGGTGCTGGTACCGTGACTGTCGTGGTGGAGCCGCTGGAAACCGCCGGCACCCGCGCCGTCAGGCCGGGGGCCGGGGGTGTCGCGGTTTCCGTCAGGGACGAGGGTGACGGTGTCGCGCCGGAACTCGTGCCGCGGATCTTCCGCCAGTTCTGGCGGGCCAAGCGCCGCGGTGGTGCCGGGCTGGGCCTCTACATCGTCAAGGGGCTGGTCGAGGCGCACGGCGGGATCATCACCGTGCAGCGTGCGCCCGAGGGCGGTGCCGAGTTCCGATTTACCATGCCCGCCAGCCAGCCCGAGTACGGCTAAGCCCCGGCAGGGGCGGCCCGGACCAGGGCAGGCCGGGGGGCTACAGTCGCACGCGCAGCGTATGGCAGCGAATGCGTGCCATCGGACCGACCGTTACCTTTCCAGCAGAGCCCGTGAGGGATGGCGAGACACTATGTCCGCACCCAACAAGCAATACGACCCGGTGGAGGTGACGGCGCTGTCGCCCGAGGAGATCGCCGCCGCCCTGACGGAGGCGCTCGCCGCCATCGCCGGGGCGCGCACGCTCGACGAGCTGAAGGCCGCCCGGCTGGCCCACGCCGGGGACCGGTCCCCGCTCGCGCTCGCCAACGCCGAGATCGGGGCGCTGCCGCCGCGGGCCAGGGCGGAGGCCGGCCAGCGTGTCGGCGCCGCCCGCCGTGAGGTCAGGCAGGCGCTCGACGCCCGGCAGGCGGAACTCGAAGCCGAGCGCGACCAGCGGGTGCTGGTCGAGGAGACCGTCGATGTGACCCTGCCCTGGGACCGGCAGCCGGCCGGGGCGAGGCACCCGGTGACCACGGTGAGCGAGCGGCTCGCCGACGTGTTCGTCGGCATGGGGTACGAGATCGCCGAAGGGCCCGAGGTCGAGGCCGAGTGGTACAACTTCGACGCGCTGAACTTCCCGCCCGACCATCCGGCACGGGAGATGCAGGACACGATTTTCGTGGCCGGGCCGGACGGCGGCGACTCCGGCGTCGTGCTGCGCACGCACACCTCGCCGGTGCAGATCCGCGCCCTGCTGACCCGCCCGCTGCCGGTGTACGTGGTCAGCCCGGGCAAGTGCTTCCGCACCGACCCGCTGGACGCCACCCACAGCCCGGTGTTCCACCAGATCGAATGCCTGGCCGTGGACGAGGGGCTGACCATGGCCGACCTGCGCGGCGCGATCCAGTCGTTCGTGGACGCCATGTTCGGCGAGGGGCTGCGGACCCGGATCCGGCCGGACTTCTTCCCGTTCGTCGAGCCCGGCATGGACGTGTCCATGGAGTGCCATATCTGCCGCGGCGCCTCCGCCCGGGGCGGCGAGCCGTGCCGGGTGTGCCGGTCGCAGGGCTGGATCGAGCTGGCCGGTGCCGGGATGGTCAACCCCAAGGTGCTCATCGCCTGCGGCATCGACCCGGACCGCTACAGCGGCTTCGCGTTCGGGCTCGGCATCGAGCGCACGCTCATGGTCCGGCACGGGGTGACCGACATCAGGGACACCCTGGAGGGCGACGTGCGGTTCACCCGCGCACTGGGGGTGGAGGTCTGATGCGCGTCCCACTGTCCTGGCTGCGCGAGTACGCCCCGGTCGACGAGTCGGTCCCGGCCACGGAGGTGGCCAGGCGGCTGACCGCCGCCGGCCTGGAGGTGGAATCGGTCGAGGCGGCCGGCCACGACATCAGCGGCGTCGTGATCGCGGAGGTCACCGCGATCGAGGAGCTGACCGGGTTCCGCAAGCCGATCAGGTACTGCCACGTGACCACCGGCGCGGCCGAGCGCGACGTGATCTGCGGCGCGGCCAACTTCGCCGTCGGCGACCGGGTACCGTTCGCGGCCCCCGGCGCGGTGCTGCCCGGCGGCTTCGAGATCGGCGCGAAGAAGGCCTACGGCCGGATGTCGGAGGGCATGATCTGCTCCGCCGCCGAACTCGCCATCGGCGACGACCACTCCGGGATCCTGGTGCTGGCGCCCGATGCCCCGCTGGGCGAGGACTTCGCCAGCTACGCCGGGCTGGCCGATCACGTGCTCGACATCTCGGTGACCCCGAACCTGGGGTATGCGCTGTCGATCCGCGGGGTGGCCCGCGAGCTGGCCATCGCGTTCGAGGTGCCCTACACCGACCCGGCCGACCAGGGCCTGCCCGGCGACGTCGAGGCGGTGTCGCCGGAGGTGTACCCGGCCAGCATCGCCGACCCGGCCGCCTGCGACCGGTTCGTGCTGCGCGAGGTGCACGGCCTCGACCCGGCCGCGCCGGTTCCGCTGTGGATGCGGGTGCGGCTGGCCCGGGCCGGCCTGCGCACGGTGTCGCTCGCGGTCGATGTCACCAACTACCTGATGATCGAGCTGGGCCAGCCGATGCACGCGTTCGACCGCGAGCGGCTGTCCGGCCCGATCGTGGTGCGCCGGGCGCGGCCGGGCGAGCGGCTGGAGACGCTCGACCATGTCGTGCGGGACCTGGACCCCGACGACATCCTGATCACCGACGAATCCGGGCCGATCTCGATGGCCGGCACGATGGGCGGGCTGGCGACCGAGATCTCCGAGTCGTCGGTGAACCTGGTGATCGAGGCGGCGCACTTCTCCGCGCGGGGCACCGCACGGATGAGCCGGCGGCACCGGCTGTTCAGCGAGTCGTCGTACCGCTTCGAGCGCGAGGTGGACCGGGAGCTTCCGGTGCGCGCCTCGGCGAAGGCGGCGGTGCTGCTGGCCAGGCTGGGCGGCGCGACCGTGGTTCCCGGCTGCACCCATGCGCAGGTCGAGGTGCCCCCCGTGACGATCCGCCTGCCGGTGGGCTACCCGGGGCAGGTGGCCGGGCTGGAGTACCCGGCTGGCACCGTGATCCGCCGGCTGCTCGAGGTCGGCTGTGAGCTGATCGATCCAGGCGTGGCCGGCGCGGGCAGCGACGGCCTGCTCACCGTCGCCCCGCCGTCCTGGCGCCAGGACCTGCGGTACCCGAGCGACCTGGCGGAGGAGGTGATCCGGCTGGAGGGTTACGACAACGTGCCGGTCCGGATGCCGCGCGCCGCCGCAGGGAAGGGGCTGACCGGCGCCCAGCGGCTGCGCCGCGCGGTGGGCCGCGCGCTCGCCGGGGCAGGCTACTGCGAGGTGCTCAGCCAGCCGTTCAGCTCCGCCGCCGACCACGAGCGGCTGCAACTGCCCGACGAGGACGCGCGCCGCCGGGCGGTGCGGATCGCCAACCCGCTGAGCGAGGACGAGCCGCTGCTGCGGACCACGTTGCTGCCGGGCCTGCTGCGGGTACTGGCGCGCAACACCGGGCGCGGGTTCGGCGACCTGGCCCTGTACGAGATGGGGCTGGTGTTCCGGCTCGGCACCGGCGGCCAGGGGGTCGCGCCCATCCCGCGGGTGGACCGCGGGCCGACCGTGGCCGAGGTCACCGAGATGGAATCCGCCCTGCCCGCCCAGCCGCTGCAGGCCGCCGCCGTGCTGGCCGGTAACCGCGAGTCCGCCGGCTGGTGGGGGCCAGGCCGGCCGGCCGGCTGGCAGGACGCCATCGAGGCCGCCCGCGAGGTGCTGCGGGTGAGCCGGGTGGCCTACCGCGTCGAGGCCGGCCAGTACGCGCCATGGCACCCCGGCCGCTGCGCCGCGGTCTACATCACCGGGCGCGGACGGCGAGGACCACCTCGCCGGGCACGCCGGGGAACTGCACCCGCGGGTGGTGCAGGCGTTCCGGCTGCCGGACCGGACCTGCGCGATGGAGCTGGACCTGTCGGTCATCGGCGCCGCGGCCGTGGCGCTGCCGCCGGCCCAGGCGCCGTCGATCTCCGCCTACCCGGTGGCGACCCAGGACGTCGCCCTGGTCGTGCCGGAGACGATGCCCGCCGCGCAGGTGCAGGCCGCGCTGGTCGCGGGAGCGGCCGGGGGCGGTGCCGACGGCGGCGGGCTGCTTGAGGACGTCCGGCTGTTCGACATCTACACCGGTGAGCAGGTGGGGGAGGGGAACAAGTCCCTTGCTTACCGGCTGCGCTTCCGGGCGCCTGACCGGACCCTTACCGACGAGGAGACCAGCGCCGCCAGGGATGCCGCGGTGGCCGAGGCGGCCCGCCGTGCCGGTGCCGTGCTCCGCGACGGGAGCTGAACCGGTGGGTACCGGTTTGCCCGCCCGCGGAACCGGTACCCGCTGGCGGCGCTGACCCGCCGGGCCACCCGCCACCGGCGTTGTGCCCAGCGCGGATGGCGCGACTGGCACCGAGACCAGTACCGGAACCGGCCGTCAGGTGCCGGTTAGCCGCTTTCGTCACACTGAGCCGCGGATTCTGCTTCTCGGGAACGGGGAGAGCTATGCGGCGTGCGATGCGGCTTCAGGCGGTCGTAGTGGCGGGCTTGATCGGGGCACTGGTCCCCGCCGGGGTGGCGCAAGCGCTGCCCGGCAGGCCTGGCGGGCACCCGGGCGGGCCGTTGACGGCGGGCAGCGCATGGCCGCTGCCCCCGCAGCCGCCGCCCGCCTCGAATCTCGCGGAACTGGGCAGCGGCCCGCCGGGCCAGGCCAGCGCGCAGGCGGCGGCGCGGCGGGCGGAGAAGTCCGGGAAGCCGGTGGCCGTGCCGAGCCTGACCACTCCGACCTCCTCGGTGACCGCGGAACCGGACGGCCATCTGGTCGCCGACTCGGCCGTACTGCCGGTCCGGGTCCGCCGCGGCAAGGGCTGGGTGCCAGTGGACACCCGGCTGCGGCGGGAGCCCGGCGGCCGGCTGATGCCGGTCGCGGTGCCCGGGGACGCGGTGAGCTTCTCCGGCGGCGGCAACGGGCCGGCGGCGGTCCTGTCGGTGCCAGGGTCGCGGCTGGCGCTGTCGTGGCCGGGCCCGCTGCCGCCGCCGGTGGTGACGGGAGCCTCGGCGACGTACCGGAACGTGCTGCCCGGGGTGGACCTGGTCGTGACGGCGACCAGCACGGCGGCTGGTGGGTTCAGCGAGGTGCTGGTCGTGCGCAGCCGGGCCGCGGCCCGGGATCCGCGGCTGGCCCAGATCGGGCTGCGGGTGTCCGCGCCAGGGACGGAAGGGCTGCGTTCGGTGCCGGGCGGCGGGCTGGCGGCGCTGATGGCCGGGGGACGTGGATCCCTTCGTCGCGCCCGCGCCGATGATGTGGGATTCGGCGTCCGGGATGCCGCGCGGCGCCACCATGCGGACGGCGGCCACTGCGGCGCGTGCGGTGGGCGCGGGCCTGGCAGCGATGGGCTCGGGTCCTGGGGCGGCATCGAGCGTGCTCGGCCCGGCCGGGGGGGCGCGACTGGCGGCAGTCACCGCGCGGGTGGCCTTCCGCGGGCAGGTGCTCGCGCTGGTTCCGGATCTGCGGCTGCTCGCCTCGCCGTCGACGAGGTTCCCGGTCTACATCGACCCCTCGTTCACGGCACTGACCGCGGACGGCAACCGGCTGGACTATGACCCGGTCCAGTCGGACGCAGGGAACAGCGGCCTTGCGGGGGACAACACCAACTGCACCGGGCCGCACTGGAACTCCCCGGGCTGGTCCGGGGTCGGCTACGACGACTTCCGGCAAGGGGCGTGCCAGTTCCTGGACACCGACCGGGCCCTCTACAGGCTGTCGCTGCCGAACATCTTCGACGACAACCTTGTGATCATCTCGGCATCGCTGCAGGCGACCGAGGTCTACGGGTCGTCGTGCATCAAGGTGCCGCTGACCGCGAGCCTGATCGACTCGATCCACCCGAGCATCGGCTGGCCCGGGCCGAACCGCTCCTCGGGCAACGTGGACGCGAGCGCGACGATGCCAGTGGACAACGGAAGCTGCAACAACGTCGAGAACACCGGGGACCGGGTGTCCACCGGGTTCGACGTCACCCCCGATCTGCAGGACGCGGGCGGCTGGCCCAACATCACGTTCCGGATCTGGGAGCCGAGCAACACTAACGACGCCGACCACGTGCAGCTCACCGACAGCCCGGTGCTGCAGATCACCTACACCGACACGCCGAACCAGGCCACGAACCTGGCGGAGAACAGCACCAACAGCGGCGTCGGCCAGACGCCCTGTGACACCGTCGCGCCGTCCCCGGACAACCAGACCAACCCCGCGCCGGCGGTCAGCGGTGACCCGTACCTGCTCGGGGTCTACGGAGACGAGGACGGCGCCGCGGTACGGGCGAAGATCCAATACTGGGACTTCACCGACTCGGGCCCGGCGACCACGAACGACGACGCGATCGACAGCGTCACCACGAGCGAGGGGCAGGTCGGCTGGCTACTGCCCAGCTCATTCCTGACCGGGCTGCCCGACGGCACCGTGGTGGCCTGGCAGGCAAAATCCGTGACCGGCAGTGGCACCGTGGGCGGCAGCACCTACGGCCCGTACTACTCGCCCTATTCCGACACCTGCTACTTCGCGGTGTACCCGAACGGGCCGAGCGCCCCACGCTGGCTTCGTCGGGGTGGAGCCAGACCAGCTCGCAGCCGGTGGGCAAGAACCTGCCTTTCAAGATCACGGCGCAGGGCAGCGATCCGATCACCGAGTTCACCTGGTCGATGGACGGCACCCCTCCGTCACCCGCCAGCGCCATCCCGGCGCCAGACCTGCGTGACCCAGACCGCGGAGCCAGCCTGCTCGGCGATCACCGGCGGGGTAGCGACGCTGACCGTGACGGTGCCGGCCCCCGGGCCGCATGACCTGAACGTCTGCGCGTGGGACGCGGGCGGGAACGATTCGTGCACCGATGGCGCACCCCCGAGCGCCACCGCCACGTTCAGTGGCTCGGGCGACAACCCGGTGTCCTACACCGGGGGCGACAGCTTGCAGGCGAACTTCGCCAGCGCGCTGACCGCCGGCGCCTCCTACGACAACCAGATGATCTCGACGGAGGCTGGGGCGCCCGGCAGCGCCGACGGCGACGGCGACTACCGCGCGATCGACGAGGGCGTGCTGAACGCCGCGGGCTGGGCCCCGGGCGGGGCGGTCACCGTCGACGGGGCGACGTTCCCGCTGCCGAACTACGGCATCCTCAAGCAGCGGCCCGGACAACCTGCTGGCGGCGGACCAGACGATCGGCGCCGGGAATACCCCGGGCAGCGACGCGCTGGTGTTCCTGGCCACCGCCAGCAACGCCGACGTGGTGGTGCCCGGCCTGGCGACCGGTTCCCCGGACAGTGTCCCGGCGCTGCAGGGCGATCCGACCGCGCCGGCGGTGACGGGCGGCGTACCGGTCGCCGGGTCGTGGTGTGCGGGGCAGGCCGTCTTCGACGCCACCAGCACGGCCTGCCGCCCCGCGACCGGGAAGATCAACTATGTGCCTGGCTGCGTCACCGGCAACACGTTTCCTACACGCTGACGGTGCCGGACTGGGACAAACGGGCCGTCGGACATCGCCGCGCTGAACATGGGCGAGCGGGACCGGCCGAGCGGGGAGTTCGGCGAGCCCCGCGAACATGTACGCGTTCTCGGTGCCGGTGAACCCGATGTGCACGGTGCAGTCGGTGACCCTGCCGGACGTGTCGGCCTCGGTGCGGCCCACGGTGGCCTCCGGGGTGTCGCAACCCCAGCCCGCGCTGCACATCTTTGGCATGGCGCTGCGCAACAACACGACGGCGACCCCCCAGGTGGGCGGCTCCTCGATGGCGGCACCGGCGAAGCAGGGATGGACCGGAGCGTTCGAGGCGCCGGCCGAGGCGCTACGGGCCGCCGGCCGGATCGGCCTGGAACAACCAGACGATACGGGTGGTCCTGTCACCGAACATCGGCTCGCCGGTGGGCTCGCAGGTCCGCATCCGGCTGTCAAACCCGGGGTTCCTCTCCGGTGACGGCAGCGGCCCGCTGCAGATCGGCGACGCGGTTCTCGGGATCTCCTCGGGTGCGGGCCGGCATGTCGCAGTTCATAGTCCCACTGACCTTCGGCGGAGCCTCGTCGGTGACCGTGCCCGCCGGCGGCGACGTCTACAGCGACCCGAAAACCCTGACCTTCAGCGCCGGCCGACGAAGCTTGCGGTCAGTCTGTACCTGAAGAACTCCTCGGTCCCGGACCTGCCGGAGAACACCTGGTCCAGTGGTGCGGCGACCTGGCTCACCGCGGCCGGTGGCGGCGACCATGCCAAGGACACGTCGGGCTCGGCGTTCAGCACCGGCCCGGTGGGAATGGTGCCGCTGCTGACCGGGGTGGACGTGACGACCGGGCAGGAAACCCTCAACGGGACGACCAGCCCCGGGAACCCGACGGTGGTTGTCGCAGGGAACAACGTGATCGACGGTGACACCGCGAACGCGCCGAGCGACGCGACGAACGCGCCGAGCCAGCGGCTGGCCGGGCAGCTGTCCACCATGAGTGCGGCATCGGGCTTCGGCGTGGTCGATGCCGGGGTGGACGCCAACCAGGTCATCGGTGACGGCAGCACCGAAGGCGGGGTGAGCCTGTTGGCCCGCGTCGACAGGGACATCCTCGCCGAGCCCGACGTGGGCACCGTGGTGATCGACGAGGGCCTGGAAGACCTGCTGCTCAGCGCGGGCACCGACGAAGCGGCCATGCAGAACGCCTACGCGCTGCTGGCCACCCAGCTGTCCGGCTTCGGCATCACCGTGATCACCGCCAATCTGACACCCTGCACGAACTACCAGGGTGCGGCCGATTCGTGTCCCAACAGCACCACTTCGGCGGTGCAGCTGGCCCGCAGCCAGCTGAACTCGGACATCGGGCAGGCCAGTTGCCCGGCCGACATCAACTCCGCGATCAACTCCCCGGATCCGGGCACCGGTCTGGACGAACTGGCGTCCGGCGACGGCACCTCGGACAACGTGAACCTGACCCTGGGCGCGAGCAGCGGCGGGTACGACGCGATCTCCCAGGTGGTCGCGTCGACGGTCAGCTCCGCTGCGGGGCCACCGTGCACCCTCGCGGCCTTCCTCTACCCCCCGACAACCTGAGCTAGCGGCGGACGGCGTGTCCCGCGTCACCTTTGTTCCCTGGCGTCCTGATATTCCCTGGCGTCCCGATGCCGCCGCCCCGGCGGCCGATCCGAAAGGCCGGCGTTGACGATGCGGAAGCTGCGCAGGGGGATGGCGGGGCGCCCGGTGGCCCGCCGGGTGCGTTACGGCTGGCGGGCCGTGGCGGCATGCGGGGTGGCGGCGCTGTTCGTCCGGCCCTGGCCGCGATGCGACCCGCGCCCTCCGGCGGCAGCGCCCGGCCGCCGCTGCCGAGGACCAAGCCGGTGCCGGCGCACGTGGTGCGCTCGCGCCCGCTGCGGGTGCCGAAGGTACCGGTGTGGCATCAGCCGCCGGTCATCTGGCCGGCCGCGGGTGCACGGACCGCGGTGCTGCGCGGCTCCGGGCAGGCGGCCGCGCGCCCGGCTGCCCGCCCGGGCGGGCGGCACCAGGCCGTCGGGAAAGCGGCGCTGGCCGCGCCGTCGCCAGGTTCGGTGCGGGCCGGGTCGCTGCCGGTGTGGGTCGGCCCGGCGGCCGCGACGGCGCGGCGCGGGGGGCTGGCGCCGCGGCGGAGCCCGCGCGGGTGCGGGTGATGATGGCGCCCCGCCGGGCGGCGGCGGCGCTGGGCGTCAGCGGCGTGATCTTCAGCTGGCCGCGGTCCGCGGCGCGGTGGCCGGTGCACGTGAGCCTGCGACTACCCTCGTTCGCCTACGCGGACGGCGGCGGTTTCGCCGCCCGGCTGGAACTGGTCGAGCTGCCGGCATGCGCCCTGACCACGCCCCAGGTGGCGGCCTGCCGCCGGACGGACGCCGCTGGCTCGGCCGATGACGTGCAGCGACCGGCTGGGCGCGGACGTCACCCTGCCCGCGGCCGGCCAGCGCTCAGGCCGCGAGCCGCGGTGGGCAGCGCGGCCCTGTGCTCCCGCGGTGGTGCTCGCGGCGACGACGTCACCGTCGGGGTCGGCGGGCGACTTCAGCGCGACGCCGCTGTCGGAGGCCGGGACGTGGGCCGAGGGCGGCGCCTCGGGCGCGTTCACCTACTCCTACCCGATCAGCGTGCCGCCGGTGCCGGGCGGGCTGGCGCCGCAGGTCAGCCTGGGCTACAACTCCCAGGCGGTGGACGGGCTGACCTCCTCCACCAACGACCAGGCGTCCTGGATCGGGGACGGCTGGGACTACCAGCCCGGGTACATCGAGCGCGACTACCAGTCCTGCGAGCAGAACCCGTGCCGGCAGCACGCAGACCGGCGACCTGTGCTGGTCGAGCAACGACACCACCACGCTGTCGCTGGGCGGGGCGACGACCACGCTGGTGGACGACCCGTCCAACGGGTGGCACGCGGAGGCCGACAACGGGGACAAGATCACCTACCTGACCGGCTCCGGCAGCAACGGCACCCACGACGACGACTACTGGGTGGTCACCGACCCCGACGGCACCAGCTACTACTTCGGGCTGAACGAGCTGCCCGGCTACGCGTCGGGCGACACCACGACCAACAGCGCGTGGACGGTACCGGTGTACGCCACCGCCTCGGGCCAGCCGTGCTACAACTCGACTTCCCCAAGTCGCACTGCCTGCAGGCGTGGCGGTGGAACCTGGACTACGTCACCGACTCCCACGGCGACGCCGAGGCGTTCTTCTACAACACCGAGACCAACTACTACGCCGCCGACAACGGCGGACCACCGGCAACGCCTCCTACATGCAGGGCGGCGCCCCGCGAAGATCGAGTACGGGCTGCGGGCCGGCAGCGTCTACGGCGCGACCCCGGCCGCGGAGGTCGACTTCACCGCGCCGGCCGACCGCACCGACATCCCGACCGGCGCACCGGCGACCTGGCCTGCTCCTCCGGGGCGGCCTGCGACGTGATCTCGCCGACGTTCTGGTCGAAGTACCGAGCTGACCACGATCGCGACCAGCACGCTGGAGGGGTCGTCGCTGGAGGCGGTGGATTCGTGGGCGCTGGCGCAGGACTACCCGCGACCCGGACGCCACGGCGACGCCGCCGCTGTGGCTGGAGTCGATCACCCGCACCGGCGAGGACGGCACGAGCTTCGAGCTGCCGCCGGTGACGTTCGCCGGGACGCCGATGCCAACCGGGTGGAGACGGCGGCGGACCTGAACGACGGGTACTCGATCATCACCCGGATCCGGATCACGACGGTCACCAACGAGACCGGCGGCGTGACGACGGTCGCCTACGACACCCCGCCGTCGTCGTGCACGTCGGGGAACTTCCCGGCCGAGGACGCCAACACGACGCTGTGCTACCCGGACTACTGGACGCCGCCGGGCGCGACCAGCCCGATCGAGGACTGGTTCAACAAGTACGTCGTCAGCCGCGGTCACCCAGCAGAACACCGCCGGCGGCACCATCCCGGTGGCGACCACTACACCTACTCGGGCGCGGCGTGGCACTACGACGACGACTCGCTGACCCGCTCCACCAGCGGACCTGGGACCAGTGGCGCGGCTTCCGCACGGTGACCACCGAGACCGGCACCGCGCCCGGACCCGGTCACCGAGACGACGGACACCTACTTCCAGGGCATGAACGGCGACTACCAGTCCGGCGGCGGCACCCGTCGGCGTCGCTGACCAGCACGGTCGGCAGCGACACGGTCACCGACTCCGACCAGTTCGCCGGGATGGACTTCGAGCACATCGTCTACGACGGCGCCGGCGGCGGCGAGGTCACCGACACGGTCACCATCCCGTGGACCTCGGCCGCGACCGCCACCCAGTCGCAGCCGTCACCGCTGCCGGCGCTGCACGCGTTCATGACCGGCACGGCGAGACCAAGACGTTCACCGCCGCTGGCGTCCGGGCGGCACCGGGAAGCCGACGACACCTACACCCATGACTCCTACGGGCGGGTCACCTCGCCGTCCAGCGTGCCCGGACACCGCGCGACGCCGTCCGAGGACACCTGCACCACCACCAGCTACGCGGCGAACACCTCCGACGCTGGCTGCTCGACCTGCCGGTCGGAGGTGATCGTCACCTCGGTGCCCGTGCGGCGCCACGGTCACGCCTGCCGGCCGACGCGGTCTCCGACACCCGTACCTACTACGACGGGTCGACCACGCTGCGGCGCCGACACCCGTCGCCGGGCGACGTGACCATGACCCAGCAGGCGACCTCCTACAGCGGGCCACCGCCGGATGTTCACCACCGAGTCCAGGCCACCTACGACGAGTACGGGCGGGACCTGACCGTCGACCGACGCCGACAGCCGGACCACCACGACCGCTACACCCCGGCGACCGGCGCCGAGCCGACTCGGTGACGGTCACCGACCCGATGGGCCTGGTCACCACCACCACCTACGACCCGGCCCGCGACCTGCCGCTGACCGTGACCAACCCGGCCGGCTATGTGACCACGGAGACCTACGACGCGCTCGGCCGGCTGACCGCGGTCTGGAAGCCCGGCCACCCACAGGGCAGCGGCCGGCCGACGAGACCTTCAGCTACGCCGTGTCAGCAACACCGCCGCCGTCGGTGGTCACCACGAACACGATCAACGACACCGGCAGCCTACCTGCCGTCGGAGACCCTGTACGACTCGCTCGGCCGGGCAGATCGAGACCCAGACCGAGACCCCGGACGGCGGCCGGGACATCACCGACACCTTCTACAACTCCGACGGCTGGCAGCTACTGTCTCCAACCCGTACTACACCACCGGCGCGCCGTCGACACGACCCTGGTGGCCGCGCCGGACGACGAGGTGCCCTCGCAGACCGGCTACGTCTACGACGGCGACGGCCGGGTGATCCGGCAGATCTCCTACAACGCTCGGCCACCGAGACCTGGGAGACCGACACCTCCTACGGCGGCGACTACACCACCGTGTCCTACCCCGCCGTCCGGCGGCACCGCGAGACCACGTACACCAACGGCGACGGGCAGACCAGTCACGATCTACCAGTACCACCGCCGCGCGTCACCCGCCGCACCCGTCCGGACCCGGCGGTCCGGACTACGACGAGACCGCCTACACCTACACCCCGGCCCAGCAGCTCGCCACGATCACCGACGCGGCCGGCAACCAGTGGTCCTACTGCTACAACCTGGCCGGCGACCAGACCTCCGCAGACGACCCCGACGCGGGCACCACCACCAGCACCTACGACGCGGCCGGGCACCTGCTGACGCGCACCGACGCCCGCGGCAAGACGCATCTCGCTACACCTACGACGCCGACGGCCGCAAGACCGCCGAGTACGACACCACCGGCGGTGCCGCCGAGACGCGGCGCCGACGAGCTCGCCTCCTGGACCTACGACACCCTGGCCAAGGGCATGCTGACCTCGTCCACGCCTACGGCCGGCGGCACCGGCGGGTCAGCTACACCGAGGCGGTCACCGGCTACAACGCCTACGGGCTGCCGACGGGCACCGACACGATCATCCCGTCGCGCGGGCGCGCTGGCGGGCACCTACAAGCCAGCTGACGGCTACACCCGACGCCTACGGAGACCGAGCGTCCTACGCGACTACCCGGCCGCGGCGGGCTGCCTGCCGGAGACGGTCAGCGTCGGCTACGACACCGCCAACGAGCCCGGTCAGCCTCGGCTCGCTCGATCGTGGATCTACGTGGCCGCGCTGTCCTACACCGAGCTGGGCCAGCCGCAGGAGTACGCGCTCGGCACCACCACCGAGCCCGCTGGAGTCGTACGACACCTACGACCAGGAGACCGGGCGGCTGACGACGCTCCGAGGCCAGACCGGCGTCAGCCCGGTACCGTCGACGCCACCGACCTACAGCTACGACAACGCCGGGCAAGTCACCGTCCGAGGCCGACACCCCGGCCGGACGGCCCGGCGCAGGTCCAGTGCTTCCAGCTACGACTACCTCGGCCGGCTGACCCAGGCCTGGTCCCAGGGCAGCACCGGCTGCTCCGGCACGCCGTCGCAGTCGGCCGAGGCCGGCGCGGCCGCCCCGTACTGGGAGCCTACACCTACAACGACCGAGAACGACCTGACCTCGCGAGACCTCCACCCCGGCCTCCGGGGCCGCCACCACGACCACCAACAGCCTACCCGCCGGCCGGGTCCGCCGCAGCCGCACGCCTGTCCCCCAGCAGCAGGTCACCGGCCCCGGCCGGCAGCCTGCCACCACCAGCTACGGCTACAACGCCGACGGGCGACACCACCACGATCACCAGCCCGCGCACCACGCAGAACCTGAACTGGAACGACGCCGGGCAGCTCGCCTCCGTCGCCACGACCGGCGCCAGACGCCGGGACCACCAGCTACGTCTACGACGCCGGACGGCAACCTGCTGCTGCAGTCCGACCCCGGGCAGCGACGACCCTCTACCTGCCCGACGAGGAACTCGTCCCAACACCGCGAGCGGGACCAGGTCACCGGCACCCGCTACTACAGCATCGGCGGCGTCACCGTCGCGGCCCGCACCTCCGACGGCGACGTCCACTACCTGACCGGCGACCAGCAGGGCACCGACACGCCTGGCGATCGACTACTCCACGCCTGACCGTGACCCGCCGCTACTACGACCCGTACGGCAACCCGGTCGGCACCGCGCCCGTCGTCGTGGCCCGGCACCGGGGCTTCGTCGGCGGCACCGCCGACCCGGCGACCGGCCTGACCAACCTCGGCGCCCGCGAGTACAACCCGGCCACCGGCCTTCATCTCCCCCGACTCCGCTGCTCACCCCCTACGACCCGCAGGACCTCAACGCCTACGCCTACGCCGCGGACAACCCCGCCGCATTCTCCGACCCGAGCGGGATGTACCTGGTCGGCTCCGGTTCCGGGTGCGGCTATCTGACCAGCTGCGGCGGCGGCGGCTCCGGCTCCGGCGGCGGCTCTGGCGGCGGCGGTTCGGGTGGCTCCGGTTCTGGGGGCGGCTGGGGCGGTTCGGGTGGCCGCACCGATCCGTGGGCCTACGGCCCTCCCGGTGACGTGCACAACACGTTGTTCGAGGCGCCCCCGGTCCAGATCGTCCGCACCCCCCGCGCGGTGACCCCGGCGCAGCAGTCGATCGGGCTGGCCGGGTGCACCGGGATCGTGTTCCGCCTGGGTGCCTGCTCCAGTGAAAGCAGCGCCGCCGGGTCCACCCCGCAGCAGGTGAAACAGAGCTTCTGGGGTGCCCTGGCCGTCCTGACCACCGCGATCCCCATCGGAGACCTCCTCAGCGCCCTCGGCGGTATCATCGGGCGTGCAACAGCGACAGCCGGTTCAGCCACAGAAGACACGGGGGCCGCCAGCCGGGTGTTCTGGTCGGGAGGGGATGCAGCCAAAACTGCTGCGACACACTTTGCCACAGAGAACGGGGGCGCAACTATTGGTATGACATCGGAAGGGCAGGCACTCGAAGCTGCTACAAAGGAAATGCCCTGGTCCCAGGCGCAACCTTTGTGGAATGCTGCAGCTGAAAGATTCGCCGCAGGAGCATCCGGTAACGCGGATGTTTTTATAAATCTCCCGACGGCTAACCCCGAAAGTATTTGGGCAAACACCGAGCTACCTACGCTGGTCAACAATCTGAACGTCCCTGATGTATACTTCCATCTCATTGGGGGCTGATCGTAATGGAAGAGCGCTTTACGGAACCGGAACCGAACGTGATAGAGAGCAGTGCAGGCTTTTCAGTGAGAGTTCTTGGGCGGACCGGCCTACAATACATAGAGGGTGATAGGTCGATACAGATAGATTCAGAGGTTCTCGCCAGACCCGGTGCGATAGCCCTATTCAGGGACTCGATCAGAACCTGGGACTCCCCACGCCCGGAGCAGGTAGACGCCACTGATCGGGACAGGATCGCCGGAAACATTAAGCGAGCATTCGAGTCCTGCGGATATGAACTAGAAGTCCATGCGGATTTCGACTGGCGCTGACCGTAGAACCTCGTTGAAAGCTTGCCGTGCCAGAATTCTAGAGAGTGGCTGATAGATCAGACGGCAGTACTGCTGGTCATAAGCAGCATAACTCTGGTCGCGGCACTAAGAAATGAGCAGGCGGTTGGATCAGCCGAAAGCGCATCTTCTGGCCCTTGCCCAAAATGAGGTCCGCTTGCTGTGAGTGCTATTACTCGCGAGTGTCCGGTCGGCAGTGGAGGAAGCGATGACTCGCCCCAAGGCCCGATGGTATCCGCCATCGTCTGAGCGGCAGAATGCCAATATTCGATGGCGGACCTCATTTGCGAGTCTGAGCGATCTCGCCAAGTTGTGGCCCTTCCAGAATAGTTCACATAGTCTGCTGTCCCATCCTGATACGCAACAAGCAGATCATGTGCGCCATGCATTGGCACCTCGACGGCCGCTCCGATTGTCGCCTTGGCAACTGCTGCTGGCGGCTGTGCTCCAGCCTGGCGCATAAATAGCCACGCTTGGAGAGCATGGCGTGAGCTGAGCCCTTCTGTAAGAGCGATCTTGCACCAGATCTTGACGGCCTGGTCAATGTTGCCCGCGTGGATCAGCGTGCGAGCGCGCTCAAACGACTGCCAAGGCTCATCTAGGTTACCGACACCCTGATTCGCCCAATCGTCAAGCGGGACCAAGCCGTAGAGAAGTTCGCGGAGTGAATTTGCATTGCCTGATGTCTCCGTTGCGCCGTTCACAGGCTCATTATCGCACCAGGCGTGTCTCCCGATCCGCTGGTCAGCCCGGGTGATCCGCAGGACCTCAACGGCTACGCCTACGGCGGCGACAGCCCGGCCACGTTCTCCGATCCGAGCGGGATGTACCTGGTCGGCTCCGGGTCCGGGTGCGGCTTCCTGACCAGTTGCGGCGGCTCGGGTCGCGGCGGTTCGGGTGGGCCCTCCCGGTGACGTGCACGACACGTTGTTCGAAGCGCCCCCGGTCCAGATCGTCCGCACCCCCCGCGCGGTGACCCCGGCCCAGCAGTCGATCGGGCTGGCCGGGTGCACCGGGATCGTGTTCCGCCTGGGTGCCTGCTCCAGCGAAAGCGCCGCCGCCGGATTCCACCCCACAGCAGGTGAAACAGAGCTTCCTCGGCGCCCTCGCCGTCCTGACCACCGCGATCCCCCTCGGGGACCTCCTCGGATTGCTCGGCGGTACCATCGGGAGCGCAACGGAGGCAGCCGGTTCAGCCGCAGAAGACGCAGCGGGTGGAGCTGCGCTTGATACGAATGTGCTCATCCGAGGCTTGGATAATGGTGAGATGGATGCCGTGGATAAGGCACTCGCTGGCCGGGCGCCAGTCGTATCGCCGACGGCCGCGAGCGAGTGCCTTGTACGGGGAAGCCAGAATGCACTTGACGAGTTCATGGCGGCACGTGGGGGGTCGATCGGTGCGGCCGGGACGGAAGAGGGTGCAACTGCCCTACAGGCACAGGCGTCCACATTGGGCCGGAGCCTCGGGATGAACGATGCGCTGATCGCTCACTCCGCGATTCAGGAAGGCATTCCGCTCATTACCGGTGACCAGCAATTGTTGGGGTTCCTCCGGGCGATCAACTACCCAGGAGAGCCGTTCTGATGTCTGCTTACAACGAAGTCAGGGCGCCGGAAGAAGTCTGCCCGCGCTGCGAGTCGAAGATCAATCGGCAAGTTCAGTTCAAGTACGGAGATACCTGGCAGCACCGCTTCTTGATCGGCGACAGCATCAGTTGGGGCGGTAACGACATAGGCGAGCCTGGCCACGACCTGATCGTGGTGGTCGGCTACCCGAGCGAGTGCCCAGTCTGCGGCCATGTGCCCGACCGCACATACGACGTGTTCATCCGGCGGGACGTGATCGAGGATGTCCGGCCGTCGGATGGAATGTATGACTATGCGGCTAGCGTGAGAGGCTACTTCGTTGTCGAGCAGTAGGTGTCTATGCCGCAGAAGACGAGCGCGACTTCGTAAACTTGGCTAGTGCGACGACTGCACCTGGTAATGGATGCAGCCAGGAGCCCTCCGCTCCGCGACCAGCGGATGATCATCGGGCTCTCGTTCGTTTTGGCAGCGTGCGTGGTCCGACAGGTGGTGGCGGTCCGGGCGTGCAGGGAGAGGGGATCGCCGTGAAGGACCGTCGTGATCTGTCGCCTGCCCTGATCGCGGAGGCGAAGACGAGGCCGGGCGGATGGGTCTATGAGATCGAGGGCGATTACGGCCCCGATGATGCGGTGCCTCCGACCGCGATCCGTGGGGCCTGGAAGGTCGGCGATGACGGCGAGATCGTGGGCGATTTCCTGCCGAACCCGGTGTTTGAGCCGCGTGCTACCTGATCATCCTGTCGCTGTCAGCCGTCATCAGGTCGACTTCATGGTGCATCGCTGGGCGACGGCCATCGCGCGGCCCGGGAGCGCCCAGGAGCTGCGGGCGAGTCCGGGCCATCGGCGACGGCTGGGTTCCCGCCATTTCGGCTTCCGTCCCGCGCGTCCTGAGCCAGGCAAGCCTGGCCTAGGCGGGCGTCTGACGCCCTGTGTGGGCCTGAAGAAAGGCCGGGCTGGGGCTTGGGCAGCGCGGCGGATCTGTGCATAATCATGGCACCGGGGTAACTCGCTATTCGTGTCTGAAGCAACACCATGGGCCGTTGTGAGGGCGATGGGAACGCAAGCAGGCGGGGGATCCCTGGGGACGGTCATCCGCGAGCGGCGCCAGCGCGCCGGATGGACGCAGCGGCAGCTCGCGGAAGCCGCCGCCGTCAGCGTCGGCATCGTCAGAGATCTTGAGCAGGGCCAGCGGCCCTGGCCCCGGCGGGCGGCCCTGGAGCGGCTCGCGGCAGCGTTGCACATCAGCTTGGCGGAGGTCCGGGCGTCCGCTGGACCGGACGGTGCGGCCACTCGCAACGGTGCCGGACCAGGTCTCCGGCTGTCCGTACTTGGGCCGCTGAAGGCCTGGCGGGACGGGGTGGCCGTGCCGGTGGGCGGCGACCGGCGGAAGGCCGTGCTGGGCCTGCTGGCATTAAGCGGCGGAACCATGGTGAGCCATGACACGTTCGCCCAGGCGCTGTGGGAAGGCGAGCCGCCGCCGACCGCCATGGCGATGATCCAGACCTACATCAGCCGGATCCGGGCCGCGCTGGAAACGGGCCCGTCCCGCGATCCCCGGCAGGAACTGCTGCCCCGCACCGGGGACGGGTACCGGCTGCGCACCGATGGCGTCGGCCTCGACCTGCGGGAGAGTGAGGGCCTGATCGGCCAGGCCCGGGCCGCCCTGACGGCCGGCCAGGCTGAGGCCGCGTGCGGGCTCTTCGAGCAAGCCCTGGATCTCTGGCACGAGGAACCGCTGGCCGATGTCGGCCTGCTCCGCGGGCATCCAGCCGTGGTGCGGCTGGAGGCCATGTATGCCGGGATAGCGGTCGAGTATGGCGAGACAGCGGTGGCGCAGGGCTGGTACCGGCGCGCCTTGCCGCGGCTGTACGCGCTGATCGAACGGGCCCCGCTGCACGAGAGCGCCCACGCCTGCCTGATGGTCGCGCTGGCCGGCACCGGGCAGCCTGCCGCCGCGCTTGAGCTGTATCAGCAGATCCGCAGCCGGCTGGACGAGGAACTTGGCGTCACGCCCGGCAGATCGCTGGCCGACGCCCAGCTGCGGGTGCTGCGGAGTGAGGTTCCCATGGCGGTACGGGAGCCTGCTGCCCTCGGAACCGGCGCGGCTTCCCGGGCCCGGGACGGAGCCGGGGCAATCGCTGGCGGTGTTGCTGCTGATCCCGCGGTGGACGATGCTGGAACGGCAGCGCGGAGCGCCAGCCCGGATGGCGGGCCATTCCAGCTCCCCCCGGCGGTGGCCGATTTCACCGGCCGGGAGCCGGAGATCGCCAGGCTTCGTACCTGGCTCCTGCCCCGGTCTGGCCAGCCCGGAGTTCCGGTGGTCGTGGTCAGCGGGCCACCGGGCGTCGGCAAGAGCGCCCTGATGCTTCAGTCGTCGCACCTGCTCCGGCGGTCGTTCCCGGACGGGCAACTGTGGGCCAGCCTCGATGGGGCCTCCGAGCGCCCCCGGGAGCCGGGCGAGGTGCTGGGTGAGTGGCTACGTGCCCTGGGTGTACCGGGATCCGCGATTCCCGACGGCACCGAGGAGCGAGCGGGCCTGTACCGGTCGCGGCTGGCCGACCGCCGGGTGCTGATTGTGGCCGACGACGCCGGGTCCGCGGCCCAGGTGCTGCCGCTGCTGCCGGGCACCGCGGAATGCGCGGTTGTGGTGACCAGCCGCAGGCAGCTCGCAGACGTGGCGGGTGCCCGGCTCCTGTCGATGGGGCCCCTAAGCACCGCTGAGGCGACAGACCTGCTGGCCCGCATCGTCGGCCCGGACCGGGTCACGGCCGAAGCGCAAGCCGTCGGCGACCTGGTCGCGGCGTGCGGGCGGTTGCCGCTGGCGGTCCGGGTTGCGGGTGCCAAACTCGCGACCCTCCAGTCCGCTCCGATCGCGGCGCTGGCCGGGATGCTGGCTACGGAACGGCGGCGGCTGGATGTGCTGAGGGTTGGCGATATGTCGGTCCGTGCCACCATCGCGTCCGGGTACCGCGCCCTCAGCGGGCCCGCTCGCCGGGCCTTCCGCCTGCTGGGCCTGCTCGGGCCCTGCGATGTCACGGACTGGGTGATAGCCGCACTGCTCCGGGAGCCCGATGCGGCGAATGTGGTGGAGGAGCTCACCGGCTACTCCATGGTCACCGTGGTGGGCGTCGATGCCACCGGGCAGGCACGCTACCGGCTGCACGACCTGCTGCGTGACTATGCGGCGGCGGAGGCTGCGGGCATGCCCGAGGTGGACCGGAACGCCGCCCTGGTGCGTGCGCACCACGGCTGGTTGCAGCTGGCCGCATGCGCGAGCCGCTTGCTGCCTCCGGAGCCGTTCTTCCCGATCGAGAGGGCAGCCGAGGGACCAGCAATCGTCCCCCGGGAACTCATCCAAGAACTGACCGCCGACCCGCTGGCCTGGTTTCATGCCGAGCGGCTCAACCTGTTGGCCGCGACCGAGCGTGCGTGCTGGCTCGGCCATCATCAGCTCGCCGCCCAGCTGGCCTGTGCGCAGGCCCCCTTCCAGCGCCATCAGGAGCGGCATGACGATGCGGCCCGTATCTGGCAGGCCATCGCCACGACAGCGAGCAGTGCTGCCGACCCGGGAAGCGTGGCTAGTGCGAGGCTCCGGCTCGCCGCAGCCACAGTCGAACGGGGGTACTCCAGTGAAGCGATAGGGCTGTTGGATGAGGGGATTCGCGCCTTCGAGCAGGACGGCAACGACAAGGATCTGACCTTTGCGCTGTACTGGCGCTGCAGCGCCACGTGGGACCTGGACTTCTTTGATATGACGGTCCGTGACGCGGAACGTGGCCTGGCTCTCGCCAGGCGGCGTGGCGACCGGCATGCGGAGTTCCTCCTCTTGCGCAGCATGGGTATGGCACTTGCGAGACTCGGCGAGCCAGACCGCAGCGTGGCAGCGTGCGAGCGCGCGATGACGATCGCGAATGAGCTGGGCGAGGTCTCATTCCGGCAATATGCGTTGCACACCCTGGCCTTCGTTTGCACGATAACGGGACGAGGTGAGCGGGCCGTCGAACTGGCGGCACTGGGTTTCGACTTGTGCCGGGCCGCCGTAGACCTGCGTGGCCAAGCCCTTGCGAAGGGCGTACTCGGCGATGCCTACCACGCGCTCGGCCAGTATGAGAACGCAGTGATGGCCTACTCGCAGGCGCTGCCACTGTTCCGTGACCATACGATCCGCCGCCACTACGCGCTATGCCTGTACAAGCTGGGTTCTGCCTACGAAGCCATGGGTGATCATGAACGGGCAGCGCACAGTCTCCGGGAGAGTCTGCCGATCTTCCGTGAGCTGGGTCTGCCCGCCTGCGAAGAACGGGCTGAGCAGGTTCTCCGGGAGTCCCTGCGGTGAATTACGCCACGGAACCTTGGCGCTCTATAAGGTAACAATCGAGTAACACGAGCCGGAGCGGGGTTGTCGGGCCGCTCGGCTATGCGCGGGGCATGGTGCCGCCTTCGTGCTTGTGGCGGGCCCGGAGGCCGGGTGCGGTTAGCCGGCGCAGGGTCACTGGCCCACGCTTGACAGCAACCGGGGCAACGGGCTGCGATGGCGATAGCGCTTTACGCAACCCCATCCGGCACGTCGGCCCTGTTCCCTCACCCTTGGTTCGGCACCAGCCCCGCATACGGAGGAATCGCCATCAGCCCGGAAGCCAGCGCGCATGGGCAGTCCACAGTGGGCGCGGCAGGATCCGACACGGCACCAGCCAAGGCGACGTTCGGCGCGGTTTTCTCGTTCGGTGAGTTCCGCGCGCTGTGGCTCGCGCAGGTCCTGTCTGTCGCGGGTGATCAGCTTGCCCGGGTCGCGCTGACCCTGCTCGTCTTCGACCGCACCCACTCGCCCCTGCTGGCCGCGATAACGTTCGCGGCCAGCGTCGTGCCGGCCTTCATCGGCGGGCTCACCCTCTCCGGCCTGGCCGACCGGCTGCCCCGCCGGCAGGTCATGATCGCCTGCGACCTGATCCGGGTCGTGCTGGTGCTCGTGATGGCGGTGTCCGGGATACCGATCGCGGTGCTGGTGGCGCTGTTGTTCGTGGTGACCCTGATCGGTGCGCCGTTCCTGTCGGCCCGCGCCGCGCTGTACCCGGACATCCTCACCGGGGACCTGTACGTGCTCGGTACCGCGGTCACGCTCACCACGCTGCAGTTCGCCCAGGTGCTGGGGTTCGCGGCCGGCGGTGCGACCGTCGCCTTCTTCGGCGTCCGGCCGTCACTGCTCATCGATGCCGCGACGTTCGCCCTCTCGGCTCTGATCACCCGCATCTGGGTGCGGCGCCGGCCTGCGGCCCAGGAGGTCCCGGAGGGCGATGCCGGCGTGGGCGGCGGGCTGATGCCGGCCCTCCGGCTGGTGTTCACCAGCCCGGCGCTGCGGATCCCGATGCTGCTCGGCTGGCTGGCCGCGTTCTACCAGATCTCCGAGGGGGTATCCGCGCCGCTCGCGGCGGCCCTGGGTGGCGGGGCCGTTGCCGTCGGATTGATCCTGGCGGCGCCGGCGTTCGGGGCGACGGTGGGTGCGATCGCCTTCAGCAGGCTCGTCGCCCCGGCGACGCGGGTGCGGTGGATGGGCCCACTGGCCACGGTGGCCTGCGGCGTCCTTGTCCTGTTCGTGTTCCGGCCGCCGCTGCCGATCACGCTGGCACTGCTGGCCCTGTCCGGCATCTTCGACTGCTACCAGCTCGCCGCGAATGCTTCGTTTGTCGCCGCCGCGCCGCCGCGGGTGCGCAGCCAGGCGTTTGGCATCGCTCAGGGCGGCATGAGCCTCGGCCAGGGTGTGGGCATAGTCGTGGCAGGGGCATTGGCCGAGCACTATGCCCCGAGCCTGGTGATAGCGGCCAGCGGCGCGATCGGTGCGGTTGCTGCCATCGCCATCGGTTTCGGCCGGCTGACGGGCGCGCTGACCTGCAGCTGCGCAAGCCGGTGCGTACACCTTAGCCCCAGTTGGTTCCGCGCATCGCAGGCCTCCTTCCGTTTTCCGCCGGGTGGTCGTGGTGCCGGATCTAGCCCCAGTTGGTTCCGCGCATCGCGGGCCTCCTTCCGTTTTCCGCCGGGTGGTCGTTGGTGCCGGATCTAGCCCCAGTTGGTTCCGCGCATCGCTGGTGCTCCTTCCTCGGGCAGGTGGGTGGGGTGGTTCCCCGGGCAGGTGGTGCGGTGGCAGGTCAGCCCCAGTTGGTTCCACGCATCGTGGCCTCCTTCCTCTTCTCCCGGGCGGTTGTGGTGCCGGATCTAGCCCCAGTTGGTTCCGCGCATCGCCGGTGCTCCTTTCCTCCGGGCTGTTCTTACAGGGCTGGCATGATCTCGCCAGTCGGGTATGTGTATACACGGCATATGTCACAAGGTCACTGTGATGCCCGGCTTATGCCGAGTTAGCTCGCGAAGGGGCGGGACAGGGGTGGCGGAGCTTGGTTGCGCTCGGTAACCTTGAGCTGAGATTTCGTGAGCAATCCTATTTCTCGGTATCAGTGAGTAATGAGGGCTTGACATCCGGCACATGCGCTCTGTGACAATACGGGGCATCGCTGTCTCGTACGCCGTGGGAGAGGCTCGACCTGTGCCTGACCGCAAGCCAGGGAGGAACTGATGGCCGCCGAGCGTTGCAAACGTGTGCGAGAGCACGGGCGCGCAGTGTCGGGGTGGCCCATCTGGCAGCTTCGGCCCTGGCTGGCGTCCTATATCGGTCTCGTGATCGCGGTCTACGTGGCCGCGATCGCCGTGGCCGTTATAGTCGCGCCGTGGTCGGGACCTTGGCACGACCTTGGGCTGTTCGGCGCCCTGCTGCTCTGCAGCGCCCTGACCGTGGAGCTGACCAAGCGGGCCGGGGAAAACGCCGGGGTGATCAAGGACGTCTACGGAGTCTGGGAGCTGCCGCTCGCCATCCTTCTGCCGCCCTTCTTCGTGCTGGTCGCACCAATCTTCCGGTTCACCCTCACGCAGTTGCGGATCCGGCCGGTCCCACTGCACCGGCGGGTGTTCAGCGCGGCGGTGATGGGCCTGTCGAACGCCAGCGCCTCGCTGGTGTTCCATGCGATCACCGGCGAGCGGATCGGGATCGCGCCAGGTATCGGATCCCCGGCCACCCTGTGGCTCGTCGCCGTCGCCGTCGCCGCGGTGGCGCTGTGGACCGTCAACACCAGCCTGATGTTCCCCGCCTTCAAGGGCTCCGATCCGACGGTGACCCTGCGCGAGATCCTGGCACGTGACAGCGTCCAGAACGACATCGCCGAAACCTGTGTGGCCGTGCTGGTGACCCTGGGCATTGCGGTCACGCCGCTGACGATCCTGTTCGCTTTCCCGTTCGTGACGCTGCTGCAGCGCTCGTTCCGCCATGTCCACCTCGTCAATGCCTCCCGTGTCGATACCAAGACAGGCCTGCTCAACGCGGGCACCTGGGAGCGCGAGGCGGCCACGGAGGTTGCGCGTGCGGTTCGTACTCACACCTCCCTAGCCGTGGCTCTCATCGATATTGATCACTTCAAGGCGGTCAACGACTCGTTCGGGCACCTAGCCGGGGACCGTGCACTCCGGACCGTCGCTCGCGCCCTTACGATCTTCCTCCGGGAGTACGACCTGGTAGGGCGGTTCGGCGGCGAGGAGTTCGCGCTGTTGCTGCCCCAGGCGAGAGCCCTGGATGCCTATCGCATCGCGGAACGTATCCGGGCTCACATCGGGAGTATGCCCATTACCGTCAGCGACGACGCTGAGGCCGAGCCGGTAAGGCTCAGCATCTCGATCGGCGTTGCCGCGCTCGGTGCCCGGTGGGACAGCAGCAGCGGTGCCCAGCTTACCGAGCTTCTCGCGGCCGCGGACGGAGCTTTGTACCAGGCCAAGCGCAATGGGCGTAACCAGGTCTGCGTGGTCACGGAGAACGCGATGTTCGGCGCCAGTGCTCACGGCGCGGTGGAGAACGGAGGCCGGCGCGGCGCCCGGGGCGCCCGAGCTGGCCCGGTCACCGAGGTCATCCGGGCCTCGTAGCGCATCGTTCCCTTCTCGCCCGGTTCGGCTGAGGCCCGCCGGTTGCGGCTACGGCTCGCCTGGTTTGCCACCACGCGCCGATCGCGACGTCAGCCAGCCTCGGCGGGCCGCCAGCCCTCAAGAGGAAGGCGACGGGCTGGACGACGACAGGACCAAGACCGCGAGTATCTGCGCCCCGTTCTTCCGGCAGGCGGAGGCGCGGCCCGTCGCCAGCACCTGAGGTGTGGCGTAGCCCTGGCAGACCCAGCCGTGGATGGTGACGGGCGCGCCGCCACCGTTGCCGCGGACCTTGCCCGACACGAGTGCGCGGGTGTAGTCGCGCTCCACGGTCATGGCGTCAGGGCATGCGGCCTGGCCCACGACCTCGACGTCGACCGGGACCCCCGCGGCCGTGCGGACCGTCCCGCACCGGGTGGCGGGCACGCTGCCGGCGGAGGGGCCGGAGCCACCGGCAGCGGTGGTGTTCTGCTTCCCCGGCGTGGCCCCGCAACCCGCCACCGCACTGGCCGCGAGCACGGCCAGAACGCCGGCCGCGACGGCGCGCGAGTGACCGCGCATGGGGCCTCCCTTCCCGCGCAATCATCATGCCCTGTACCACCGGGCCCTGGCATCACGACGCCCCGGGCATGCCTGGCCGGAGCGGCCCGCCGGCGCCGCCTTTGCATATTTAGCCGATCCAATGCATAATTTCTCAATGGGTCAGGGGCCGTGCCCGGACAGCGATCAGGTCGGGAGAACTCATGGGTGTCCGGGTGGCGGTGGCGGGCGCCAGCGGCTACGCGGGCGGGGAGCTGCTGCGCATCATCGCCGGGCATCCCGGCCTGGAACCCGGGCCGCTTGCCGCCGCGGCCAGTGCCGGAACACCGGTCACGGCGGTCCATCCGCACCTGGCGGAGTTTGCCGGACAGGCCTTCGAGCCCCTCGACCCGGCCCGGCTGTCCGCGGCGGACCTGGTGTTCCTCGCGCTTCCGCACGAGGAGTCGGCCGCCGTCAGCGCGGCGCTGCCCGCGGATGTCCCGGTCGTGGACCTGTCCGCCAGCTTCCGCCTGGCCGACCCGCGGGCGTGGTCGGCGTACTACCGGACACCGCACGCCGGGCAGTGGTGTTACGGGCTGCCCGAACTCCCCGGCGCACGGGAGCGGATCGCCGCCGCGCACCGGGTCGCCGCGCCCGGCTGTTATGCCACGGCCGCCATCCTCGCTCTCGCGCCGCTGCTCGCCGCGGGCCTGGCCGACCCCGGCGACATCGTGATCGTGGCGGCCTCCGGCACGTCCGGTGCGGGCCGCTCGCTGTCGCCGGCGCTGCTGGCCACCGAGGTCATCGGCGCGATGTCGGCCTATCAAGCCGGTGGCACGCACCGGCACACGCCGGAGATCGAGCAGGCGCTGCGCGCGGCGGGCGGTGGTGAGCCGGCCGTGTCGTTCACCCCGATGCTGGCCCCGATGCCCCGCGGCATCCTGGCCACCTGCACCGCGCGGCTGCGCGAGCCGGGCACGGCCACCGGGGCGCTGCGGGAGGCGCTGGCGGCCGCCTACGACGGTGAGCCGTTCGTCCGGCTGCTCCCCGAGGGCCAGTGGCCGACCACCGCGGCGACGAACGGCTCCAACCTGGCGTGCCTGCAAGCCGCCGCCGACGCCCATGCCGGCCGGGCGGTGGTCGTCGCCGCCATCGACAACCTCGGCAAGGGCGCCGCGGGCCAGGCGGTCCAGGCGGCCAACCTCATGCTCGGCCTGCCGGAGACCGCGGGCCTGGCCTACCCAGGGGGTCGCCCCGTGAGCGTTACCGCACCGCTGGGGTTCCGGGCGGCGGGGGTCGCGGCCGGGCTGAAGTCTTCCGGCGCCCGCGACGTCGCCGTGGTCATCAACGACGGGCCATCCCGTGCCGCCGCCGGCGTGTTCACCGCCAACCGGGTGAAGGCCGCACCGGTGGTGTGGACCCAGCAGGTCCTCAAGGGCGGCCGGGTGCGGGCGGTGCTGCTCAACTCCGGCGGCGCGAATGCCTGCACCGGCCCGCTCGGCTTCGCCGACACACATGTGTCCGCGGAGCGCCTGGCGGCGGGCCTGGCCGACTCCGCAGGCGAGATCGCCGTCTGCTCGACCGGCCTGATCGGCGAGCGGCTGCCCATGGACCCGCTGCTCGGCGGCGTGGACGCGGCCCTCGCCGAGGCGTCGCGGGCGGGCGGCCTCGCGGCCGCGGACGCGATCAGGACCACCGACACCGTGGCCAAGATCGCGTTCCACCGGGCGGACGGTTACACGATCGGCGGCATGGCCAAGGGCGCGGGCATGCTGGCGCCGGCGCTGGCCACCATGCTGTGCGTGCTCACCACGGACGCCGACCTGGGTCCGGCTGACCTGGACGCCGCGCTGCGGGCGGCGACCCGGGTCACCTACGACCGGCTGGACACCGACGGCTGCATGTCCACGAACGACACGGTGCTGCTGCTGGCCAGCGGGGCCTCGGCGGAGCGGCCGGATGCCGCTGCGTTCACCCGGGCGCTCACCGGCGTCTGCGCGGACCTGGCCCGGCAGTTGCAGGCCGACGCCGAAGGGGCGGGCAAGCTGATCGCGATCGAGGTGGTCGGCGCCGCCAGCGAGGACGACGCGGTCACGGCGGGCCGCGCCGTGGCCCGCTCGGCCCTGCTCAAGTGCGCCATCGCGGGCGAGGATCCGAACTGGGGCCGGGTGCTCTCCGCGGTGGGCACCACGGGCGCCGTGTTCGACCCGGACCGGGTCAACGTGGCGATCAACGGTGTCTGGGTGTGCCGCAACGGCTGCGCCGCCGACGACCGGTCCAAGGTCGACCTGAGCCCGCGCGACGTGACGATCACCGTGGACCTGTCCGCCGGGCCGGCCGCCGCCACCATCAGGACCACCGACCTGACCACCGAGTACGTCCACGAGAACTCGGCCTACCCGACATGACCACCACAGCCAGCGCAGCCCTCACCGCCCGGGGGTCGACCCCCTGGACCAGCGGGGCCAAGGCCCCCGCGACGGAGTCGCAGCAGGCCGCGGTTCCAGCGGGGTCCAGGGGGTCGCCCCCCTGGACGGCACCGCTCAGGCAAGGCGGCGATGCTGATCGAGGCGCTGCCGTGGCTGGACCGGTTCCACGGCCAGACGGTCGTCATCAAGTACGGCGGCCACGCCATGGCCGACGACGCGCTGCGCGCCGGCTTCGCCCAGGACGTGGTCTTCCTGCGGTACGCCGGCCTGCGCCCCGTCGTGGTGCACGGCGGCGGGCCGCAGATATCCGCCCACCTGGCCCGGCTCGGCGTGCCGAGCACGTTCACCGCGGGGCTGCGGGTCACCACGCCGGAGACCATGGACGTGGTCCGCATGGTGCTCACCGGCCAGGTCAACAGGGACGTGGTCGGCCTGATCAACCGGCACGGGCCGTTCGCCGTGGGCATGTCGGGCGAGGACGCGAACATGTTCACCGCGCACCGGCGGCACGCGGTGGTGGACGGCACCCCGGTGGACATCGGCCTGGTCGGCGAGATCGAGTCCGTGGACCCCGCGGCGGTGCACGCCCTGATCTCCGACGGCCGCATCCCCGTGGTGTCCAGCGTCGCCCGGGGCACCGGCGGCGAGGTGTACAACGTCAACGCCGACACCGCCGCCGCCGCGCTGGCCGTGGCGCTGGGCGCGGCCAAGCTCGTGGTCCTCACCGACGTGGCGGGCCTGTACGCCGACTGGCCGGGGGAGGGGGACGCCCCGGGCGAGCCGCAGGACGTGATCAGCCAGCTGACCGCGACCGGCCTGGAACGGCTGCTGCCCGGCCTGGCCAGCGGCATGATCCCCAAGATGGAGGCGTGCCTGCGGGCGGTGCGCGGCGGGGTGCCGCAGGCGCACGTGCTCGACGGCAGGCTGCCCCACGCCGTGCTGCTGGAGATCTTCACCGACTCCGGCATCGGCACCATGGTCGTCCCGGACGGAGCGGCCACATGATCCGCGCATATCAGTTGATGATCATGGCGTTTTGGCTGCTGGAGCGACCAAAACACCATGATCACGAGCCGGAGCGCGCGGCGGCGCGCGGGAAGGCGGCACGGTGACGGCGACGCAGCGGTTGCAGGCCCGGTTCGAGGCCGTGTTCATGCCCAACTACGGCATCCCGCCGGTCGCGCTGGTGCGCGGCGAGGGCTGCCAGGTCTGGGACGCCGACGGGAACCAGTACACCGACCTCATCGCCGGCATCGCGGTCAGTGCGCTGGGCCACGCCCACCCCGCGCTCACCGAGGCGGTGACCCGCCAGGTGCGCGCCATCGCGCACACCTCGAACCTGTTCCTGCACGAGACCGAGGTCGCGCTGGCCGAACGGCTGCTGCGGCTGCTCGGCAGCGACGGCAGGGTGTTCTTCGCCAACTCCGGCACCGAGGCCAACGAGGCAGCGCTCAAGCTGGCCCGCCGCCATCAGGGCCCGTCCCGCCCGGTGATCGTCGCCGCGGAGAACAGCTTCCACGGCCGGTCCATGGGATCCCTTGCGGTGACGGGCAAGGCTGCGCTGCGTCTGCCGTTTGGTCCCTTCGGGTTTGACGTGAGGTTCGTGCCCTACGGCGACCTGGCCGCGCTCACCTCAGCCGTCACCGCCGAGTGTGCCGCCGTCTTCCTTGAGCCCTGCCAGGGGGAGGCCGGGGTGGTGCCGCCGCCTCGCGGGTACCTGCGCGGTGCGCGGGAGGCCTGCGACGCGGCCGGCGCGCTACTGGTGCTCGACGAGATCCAGAGCGGGATCGGGCGCACCGGCGCCTGGTTCGCCTGCCAGTCCGCGGGCGTCGTGCCGGACGTGCTCACGCTCGCGAAGGGGCTCGGCGGCGGGCTGCCCGATCGGGGCGTGCATCGGGCTCGGCGCGGCAGGCACGGCGCTGCGCAAGGGGGATCACGGCAGCACGTTCGGCGGGAACCCGGTCGCCTGCGCGGCAGCGCTGGCCGTCCTGGACACCATCGAGCGCGACGGCCTGCTGGCCCGCGCGGCGGCGGTCGGCCAGCGGCTGGCGGACGGCATCGCCGGCACCAGCCATCCGCTGCTCGGCGGGGTCCGGGGCGCGGGCCTGTGGCTCGCCGCGGTGCTGACCGAGCCCGCCGCAGGGGCGGTGGAGGCGGCCTGCCGGGACGCGGGCTTCCTGGTCAACGCCGTGCAGCCGGACGCCATCCGGCTCGCGCCGCCGCTCATCCTCAGCGATGCCGAGGCCGGCGCGTTCCTCGCGGCGCTCCCCCGCATCCTGGACCGGGCCGCGGCGCAGGCCCCGGCCGCGGCGCCGGAACCGGAGCGGGTCCCGTGACGGCGGTGAGCCCGGCGACCAAGGCCGCCCGGCACGAGCAGATCGCCGGAATCCTGGCCCAGGCGCAGGTCCGTTCGCAGGAGGAACTCGCCGCGCTGCTGGCCGGCCGCGGTGTCCGGGTCGCGCAGGCGACGCTGTCACGCGACCTGGAGGAGATGGGCGCGGTCCGGCTGCGGGGACCCGGCGGCGCGCTGGTCTACGCGCTGCCCAACGGCCCGGCGGCCCCGGCTCGCGGCCGGGCGGCGTCGGCGGCCAGGAGGCCGCGGAGGCCGAGGCGGGCCAGGGGGCCGAGGGTGCCTTCACCGGGACCCTCCCGCGGGTCGCCGCCGAACTGCTGGTCAGCGCCGAGGCCAGCGCGAACCTGGTCGTGCTGCGCACCCCGGCCGGCGGCGCGCAGTTGCTCGCCTCCGCTCTTGACCACGCCGGCTGGCCCGCCATCCTCGGCACGGTCGCGGGGGACGACACCGTCCTGGTGATCACCCGGGATCCCACCGGCGGGGCCGCGGTGGCCGGAGCGCTGCTGCGGCAGGCGGAGCGGAAGGCAGCCGAAGAGCGACGAGCCTAGGCCGGGCGGGGCCCGGCCGATCGAGGGGGCGCCGGCCGACAGGGGCCAGCGGGGATCCGGGGCCGCCCCGGGCGAGCACGGACACCGATACGACACCGACAAGGAATCTGACATGACCAAGCGCGTGGTACTTGCCTATTCGGGCGGGCTGGACACCTCGGTCGCCATCGGCTGGATCGCCGAGGAGACCGGGGCCGAGGTGATCGCGGTCGCGATGGACGTGGGCCAGGGCGGCGAGGACCTGGCCGCCGTCCGCGAGCGGGCGCTGGCCTGCGGCGCCGCCGACGCCGAGGTGGTGGACGCGCGGGAGGAGTTCGCCACCGGCTACTGCCTGCCCGCGCTCAGCGCGAACGCCCTCTACATGAACCGCTACCCGCTGGTCTCGGCCCTGTCGCGGCCGCTGATCGTCAAGCACCTGGCCCGGGTGGCCCGCGAGCGGGGCGCCGACATGGTCGCCCACGGCTGCACCGGCAAGGGCAATGACCAGGTCCGGTTCGAGGTGGGCCTGGCCAGCCTCGCGCCGGAGGTCAAGGTACTCGCGCCGGTCAGGGATTCGGGCATGACGAGGGACAAGGCGATCGCGTTCGCGGGGGAGAAGGGGCTCCCGATCGACGTGACGTCCCGGTCGCCGTACTCGATCGACCAGAATCTGTGGGGGCGCAGCTGCGAGACCGGCCACCTGGAGGACATCTGGGAGGCGCCGCACGACGACGTCTGGAACTACACCCAGGACCCGGCCGCGCCGCGGGAGCCGGACGAACTGGTGCTCAGCTTCACCGATGGCGTCCCGGTGGCGATCGACGGCCGGGCGCTGTCGCCGCTGGAGCTCATCACCGAGATGAACGCCCGCGCCGGGGCGCAGGGCGTGGGCCGGGTGGACATGGTCGAGGACCGGCTGGTCGGGATCAAGAGCCGGGAGATCTACGAGGCGCCGGGGGCCATCGCGCTCATCGCCGCGCACTCCGAGCTGGAGAGCGTGTGCATGGAGCTGGACCTGGCCCGGTTCAAGCGGTCGGTCGAGCAGCGGTGGACCGAGCTGGTCTACGACGGGCTGTGGTACTCGCCGCTCAAGTCGGCGCTCGACGCGTTCATGGCGCAGGCGTCCCGGCACGTCACCGGTGACATCCGGCTGCGGCTGCACGGCGGCCAGGCGGTGGTGACCGGCCGGCGCAGCCCGGTCTCGCTGTATGACTTCGGGCTGGCCACCTACGACACCGGCGACACCTTCGACCAGGGCCTGGCCAAGGGGTTCGTGGAGCTGTGGGGCCTGCCCAGCAAGACCGCCGCGCTCCGGGAACAGCGCGCTACCGGCTGACCGGCCGCGGCGCCGCGCGCCGCACTCCGGCCGGCCCACGTCCGCAGCGGCGTGACCGCCGGCCGTGGCGCGCCGGGAACCTGGGCGGTAGTCCCGGACACTTAAATAGCGTGAGGATGGCTGCCGTGGACCGTGGGCCCGGTGATGCCGCACTGTGGGCCCAGGCCGCCCGCGGCGACCACGACGCGTTCGGGCAGCTGTTCGACCGCCATGCGGGCGCGGTCTACAGCTACCTGTTCCGGCTGACCGCGAACTGGTCCGAAGCGGAGGACCTGACCTCCGCGGTGTTCCTGCAGGCGTGGCGCAGGCGCGCCCAGGTCGTCATCGACCGGGACTCCTCGCTGCCGTGGCTGCTGGGCGTCGCCCGCCGCCTGGCGCAGAACAGCCGCCGGGCGCGCACGCGGTATCAGGCCGCGCTGGCCCGGATCGGCACCCACCTGACCGAGGGCGGCTCCGCCGCCGACCCGGCCGACGCTGTGGTTGGCCGGCTGGACAGCGAGCAGCAGATGGCGCGGCTGCGGAGCGCGATCGCGAGGCTGCCGCGGCACGAGCGCGAAGCGGTCGAGCTGTGCATCTGGGCGGAACTCGACCAGCAGGCGGCCGCCGTGACCCTCGGCGTCAAGGTGGGCACGGTCAAGTCCCGGCTGTACCGGGCCCGCCGCCGCCTCGCCTTCGAACTCGGCCCGGCAGGCGGGGAACAGGAACGCGCACCGCTGCCACGGCGGGAGGAGCCATGACGCCAGGCAATCACCCGGGCGGGCTGCTGCCGCCCCCGCCGCCGGGCCGGGACCTGCCGCGGCACGACCGGCACCGCCAGGAGCTGCTCGCGATCATCCGGGCCGAACGTACCGGCGCGCGCCGCTGGCGGGTGGCGGCATGGCTCGCGCCGCTTGGCGCGGCCCTCGCGGTGCTCGTCATCGTGGCCGGGGTGTTCGTGCTGCCCGGGCTGCTCGGCGGGTCGAAGTCCAGCGGGGCACCGCCCGGCACCGGGCCGGCCTCGCCGGGGCCAGCGGCCAGCGGCGGGCGGCACGGTCCGCTGGACCGCGCACCGAGCGCTCGCTGGTGAGCCAGGCCGTCACCGGGCTTGTGGTGCGAGACAGCGTGGGCGCGGTCAGCATCACGGGCGGGGACCGGAGCACGGTCTCGATCGCGGCCCACCTGGTCTACCGCGGCGGCGCCCCGGTGGTCACCCGCCAGGTGAGCGGCGGTGTGCTGGAACTGGGCTACCGCTGCCCCGCCAGCTCCCGCGACTGCGGGGTCGCCTTCGACCTCGTGGTGCCGCGCGGCCTCGGCGTGACGGTGCGGCTCGGGGTGGGGCAGATCCGGCTGAGCGGCCTGTCCGGGACGATCGCGGTCAGCACCGGCATCGGGCAGATCCAGGCGAGCGGGATGTCCGGACCGCAGGTCCGGCTGACCACCGGAACCGGGATGATCAGCGCCGGCTTCACCGCGCCGCCCGAGCAGGTCTTCGCCCACTCCGGGATCGGCTCGGTGGCTGTCCGCGTGCCGTCCGGAACGGCGTACCGGGTCACCGCGAAAACCCAGATCGGCTCCGTCCGGGTGTCCGTCCCGCGGGCGGCCGCCGCCGCGCACGTCATCCAGGCCACCACGGGCACCGGGACGGTCACGGTCACCGGGAGCTGAGCCCCAAGCGCGGCCGGCGTTGGCCCGCCCCCGGAGACCGGGGTGTGGGCAGGCGCTGGCGTGGAGCATCATGGAACGTCCCCTGCCTGCCGGCGGCCCGGCGCGGGAGCGCACCTCAGTAACGGCGTGGAGGGGAACCAGGTGACAGATCAGGAGCGGATACCGACGAGGCTGTGGGGCGGGAGGTTCGAGTCGGGGCCCGCCGAGGCGCTGGCGAGGCTGTCGGTCAGCGTCCAGTTCGACTGGCGGCTGGCACCGTACGACCTGCTCGCCTCCCGGGCGCATGCGCGTGTGCTGCACCGCGCCGGGCTGCTGTCCGACGGCGAACTGGCCCGCCTGCTCGCCGCCCTGGACGGGCTCACCACGGCCTGCCGGGACGGCAGCTTCCGGCCGTCGGCCGCCGACGAGGATGTGCACACCGCCCTGGAGCGCGGGCTGCTGGAGCGGGTCGGCGCGCTCGGCGGCAAGCTGCGGGCCGGCCGCAGCCGCAACGACCAGGTCGCCACCGACCTGCGCATGTACCTGCGGGATCACGCCAGGCTCGTGGTGCTCCGGGTGGTGGAACTGGAAACGGCGCTGCTGGCGCAGGCGGAGCAGCACCAGGCCGCGCCCGCACCAGGGATGACCCACCTGCAGCACGCCCAGCCGGTGGTGTTCGGGCACCAGTTGCTGGCGCACGCCCACGCGCTGGCCCGCGACGTCTCGCGGTTGCGGGACTGGGATGCCCGTGCGGCGGTCAGCCCGCTCGGCTCGGGCGCGCTGGCCGGGTCGTCGCTTCCGCTCGACCCGCAGGCGGTCGCCAAGGAACTGGGTTTCGCCCGCGCGGCGGAGAACTCGATGGACGCGGTGAGCGACCGGGACTTCGCGGCGGAGTTCTGCTTCGTGGCCGCCCTGCTCGGAGTGCACCTGTCCCGGCTGGGCGAGGAGATCGTGCTGTGGTCGTCGCACGAGTTCGGCTGGGCCGAGATCGACGACGCGTACGCGACCGGGTCCTCGATCATGCCGCAGAAGAAGAACCCCGACGTGGCCGAACTGGCCCGCGGCAAGGCGGGCCGGCTGATCGGCGGCCTGACCGGCCTGCTGACCACGCTCAAGGGCCTGCCGCTGACCTACAACCGCGACCTGCAGGAGGACAAGGAACCCGTCTTCGACGCGGTCGACACGCTGCTGCTGGTGCTGCCGGCGATGGCCGGCCTGGTCAGCACACTCAGATTCAATGCAGAACGCTTGGCGGGGCAAGCGAGTACCGGCTTCGCGCTGGCCACCGACCTGGCGGAACTGCTCGTGCGCCGCGGGGTGCCGTTCCGCGAGGCACACGAGGTGGTCGGGCACCTGGTGGTGTGGTGCCAGGTGAACGACTGCGGCCTGCCGGACGTGAGCGACGCGGACCTGGCGAAGATCTCACCGCACCTGACCCCGGACGTCCGGGAGGTTCTCTCGGTGACCGGTGCCCTGGCGGCGCGGAAGGCGTACGGCGGGACCGCGCCGGAGCGGGTCGCCGAGCAACTCGCCGCCCTGCGGGCCGTCGTGGACGAGCACGCCGCCTGGGCCGGTTCCTGACCTCGGTCACCTCGCGGCCGGCCCTCCGGCGCTGTGTGGCAGCCGGGGGCCAGGACGGGCGCCGCTACGGTTGGAGGGTTGCGGCGTAGAGGGTCTGGTGGAAGGCGGCGGTGGGGTCCGAGGGCTTGGACGAGACGCACCAGGCCGCGGTCACCCGGGCCGGGGTGGCCGACAGGCCGGAGTAGTCGCCCGGGAACTTGCCCCCGGCGACCGCCGCGTACTTCAGGTTCGACGGCGGCCCCAGCGCGATCGGCGGCGCGAACTTCTTGCCGCCGTCCGACGACCAGGTCAGCTCCTGCTGGATGATGTTCGGGCTGTTCAGGTTGCGCCGGCCGAAGGAGACGTAGACCCGGCCGTTGGCGGCGGCGACCGCCGCGTTGATGTACTGGATGTTCGGGCGTTCCCCGGGGTCACCTGGACCGGAGCGGACCAGGTCTTCCCGTTGGCAGAGCTGGCCAGTTCGACCGCGTCCTGCACGCCCGGGCCGTTGGCGTTCCAGACGGTGAACATCTGCCCGGTCGCATGGTCACCGGCCATGAGCGGCAGGCAGCAGCGGATGCCGGCCGGGCCGCCACCGACGTTGGTGGCAGCGATCGACCTGGCGCTCCAGGTGGCGCCGCCATCGAACGAGGTGCGCGCGGCCAGGCGGACGCCGCTTCCCGCGGCCGCACCGTTGGAGTGCCCGAATGGGCCCGGCCGGATGCCGTCCCCTAGCGATGGCCGGCGTACAGGTAAAGATCGGTGATCGCGCCGTCCGGCTGGACGAAGGGCTGGGAGTCCTGGGAGAACTCCTTCGGGCTCACCATGTGCGTGCCGCTCCAGGTCTTCCCCTGGTTGTCGGACCAGCGGACGACCTGAGGCGAGGTGCCGTTCGACAGGAACTCGGTCCAGAACTGGTAGACCCGGCCGAAGAACGGGCTGTCCGGCTGTGTATCGGTGACCAGCCAGTTCTTGTCATCCGAGACGCTGCAGGTGGTGCTCTGCTGTGCGTACACCGGCGCGCCGAAGGTGGCACCGCCGTCCGTGGACCGGGATACGGCCACGCCGCTGTCGCAGTTGTTGAGGTCGATGACGAGCGCCGAGATGTACACGCTGCCGTCGGCGCCGAACGCCACCACCGGGTCGGAGGCCCGGTCGTAGGTGCCGCCCACGGCCCTGGTCAGCCCGGGCACCGGGGCGTGGTGCCACTGCGCGCCGCCGTCGCTGGTCCACGCGTAGGAAATGTCCACCGCGCCGCCGCTGGCGAACCGGCAGTCGTGCGCGACCGCCACCTGGATCTTGGGGTTGAACGGGGACACGGCCACGTCCGGCTCGACGAGCGTGTCCGGCTCACAGTTGCCGTGAGACTGCACATCCTGCCGGTCGATCTGGCCCACATGCAGGATCGCCGGTGGCCCGGATGGGGCTGCCAGCGCCGGTGCGGCGGTGCCGAGGCCGGCCAGTAGTGTGATGGCCGCGCCGGAGACCATGACTGCGCGGAGCGGGTGCTGCACGGTGCCTCCCGGTTGTCCCTGGCCCGGCCGGTGGGGGTGCCAGCCGGGCGAATGGCATGACTGCGTCCCTCCCTGGCCCAGAACGGGCAAAGGCCACTGGGGACGCTAGACGGGCACCCGGATCCGGTCAACGGCGGCGGCACGGAGTGTGCGTGTTTCGTTGCCAAGCCCGGACCGCTTCGTGTCCTATAGTGCGAGGCCGGTGCCGATCACGAGGGGAGGCCTGCTCGTGCTGCTGCCGCGGGAGATGTTCGCTGGCAGTGCGGTCGAGGTGGCGCCCGCCCTGCTGGGCTGCGTGATCGAGCACGAGACCCCGGAAGGCCTGGTCGCCGTGGCGCTGACCGAGGTCGAGGCTTATCACGGCCAGGCCGACCCCGCGTCCCACGCCTACCGCGGCCGGACGGCACGCAACGCGGTGATGTTCGGCCCTCCCGGGCACGCGTATGTGTACTTCACCTACGGCATGCATTTCTGCGTGAACCTGGTGTGCCTGCCGGAAGGCACCGCGTCCGCGGTGCTGCTGCGGGCGGGCCGGGTCATCGAGGGCGAGGACCTGGCCAGGGCGCGCCGGACCGCCCCCGGCCCGCGACGGCCGCGACCTGGCGCGCGGGCCCGCCCGGCTCTGCCAGGCGCTGGCCATCAACCGTGCGCAGGACGGTGCCGACGTCTGCGACCCGGCGTCGCCGCTGCGGGTCCGCTGGCCCGCACAGGCCGGGGAGGTGCCGCTGGCCGGCGCGGCGATCAGCCCTGGGCCGCGCGTCGGGATAAGCGCCGCGGCCGACCTGCCGTGGCGGTTCTGGATCACCGGCGACCCGACCGTGTCGGCGTACCGCCCGTACACCCCGCGCCGGGCCCGGCAGAAACCAGTTTCCGCGCACGCTCGAAGCGATGGGACGATATCGCTGTGACCGACATCCTCGACGAACTCGCCTGGCGTGACCTGCTCGCGCACACCACCGACCTCGACGAACTGCGCGGCGCGTTCGCCATGGGCCCGGTCACCTTCTACGGCGGCTTCGATCCGACCGCGCCCGGCCTGCACATCGGCAACCTGGTGCTGCTGCTCACCATGCGGCGGGTGCAGAACGCGGGGCACCGCCCGATCGGGCTGGTCGGCGGCGCCACCGGCCTGATCGGCGACCCCAGCGGCAAGTCCGCGGAGCGGGTGCTCAACCCGCGCGAGACGGTCGCGGCCTGGGTGGAGCGGATCCGGGGCGAGGTGGAGCGGTTCCTGGACTTCACCCCGGGGCCTGCCGGGGCGCGGGTGGTCAGCAACCTGGACTGGACCGCGGACCTGTCCGCGCTGGACTTCCTGCGCGACATCGGCAAGCACTTCCCGGTCAACCGGATGCTCGCCCGCGAGTCCGTCAAGGCGCGGCTGGAGGCCGGCGGGATCAGCTACACCGAGTTCAGCTACCAGATCCTGCAGGCCAACGACTTCCTGGAGTTGCATCGCAGGCACGGATGCACGCTGCAGATCGGCGGCAGCGACCAGTGGGGCAACCTGGTCGCCGGTGTGGACCTGATCAAGCGGGCCGAGGGCGCCTCGGCGCACGCCGTGGCGACGCCGCTGATCACCAAGCCGGACGGGACCAAGTACGGCAAGACCGAGGGCGATGCGGTCTGGCTCAGCGCGGACCTGATGTCGCCGTACCGGTTCTACCAGTTCTGGATCAACCGGTCCGATGCGGAGGTGCCCGGCCTGCTCCGGGTGTTCACCTTCCGGTCCGCCGAGGAGATCGAGGAGCTGGAGCGCCAGACCCGCGACTCGCCCGCGGCCCGGGCTGCCCAGCGGCTGCTCGCCGAGGACGTGACCACCCTGGTCCACGGTGCCGCCGAGTGCGCCAGCGTGATCGCCGCCAGCCGGGCCATGTTCGGCCAGGGCGACCTGGAGGCGCTGCCCGAGCGGACGCTCGCCGACGCGCTGGACGAGGTGGGGCTGGTAACCGTCCAGGCTCCGCGGGACAGCCTGCCCCCGGTCGTGGACCTGCTCGCCGCCACCGGAATCGCGGCGAGCAAGTCGGACGCCCGGCGCATCATCGCCGAGGGCGGTGCCTACCTGAACAACCGCAGGGTCTCCGCCGAGGATGCCGTGCCGGAGGCCGGCGACCTGCTGCACGGCCGGTTCCTCGTGCTTCGCCGCGGCAGGCGCACGGTCGCCGGCGTGGAAGTGGTGCGCAGCTGAGGGATGAAATGCCCGGGCGCGATGCGGTCGCAGGCGCGTGCGGCGGGGCCTCGGCGGCTGTTGGCGGCGGCTCCGCGAGTTGCCGCCAGAGCACAACTCGGTCACAGTTTTGGGGTCCGCAAGGCGGTTGGCGGGGCCGGGACGGATGTTGCGCCGGATGCGCGGGTGATTCGAGCGGGTCGCTGACCTGCGGTGGAGTGACACGCGGGCCCTCGATTTGACGTGGGTGGCATGTATGCCTAATGTTTCGTCTGCCCCCAAGCACGAATCGGGAACGCCGGCAGGCGCCCAGGTGCCGGGGGCCAGCCAGGAAAACCCCGTGCTGTGCGCTGTCCGTACATCAGGACGGTCTGCGACAGGGTAGGCTGGTAGCAGATGAGGTTGAGAGGCCGTCAACGTCAAGTGAACTCGCTTGACGGCCCTTGAACTCGCCGGTAAGCTA
>CAWCKG010000064.1:0-91631 GCA_963795785.1 uncultured Actinomycetes bacterium | reverse complement strand
ATGTCGATGATGTGCCGGTCGAAGAACCCCCGGACCATGATGTAGCCGAAGTAGCCGAACACCACCCCGCTGGCACCCGCGCCCACGGTGTTCGGCGGCTCGGCCACCCAGGCGGCAAGGCCGCTGGTGAGCACGACGAGGACGGTCACCCCGATGAACTTCTTCACACCCCGGTAGGCGGCGAGGAAGCCGAAGATGAACAGCGGCCGAGTTCCCCTCGATGTGCGCCCAGCTGAAGTGCAGGAACGGCGCGGTGAGGATGTTGGGCAGGCTGCTGATGTCGCGCGGCCGGATGCCGTAGTTCAGCGTGAGCTGGTAGTGGTCGGCCCAGTTCGCGATCTGGATGATCCACAGGACGGCGAGGACGCCGGCCATGACGAAGAACGCCTTGCGGGCCTCGGCGAGCACCGCCTCCGCGTCGCCCGCCGAAAGATCCCACCTCCCGCGGGTCGCGGTGCGCTTCCCGCCCGGCGTCATGCCGCCGCTGCCTGTCGAGACCATGCTGGAAAGCTAACCCGATCCAGGTCTCACCGGTAGCCGCAATCCGGAGGGCCGCCGCGTGGTCAGGCGATTTCGATGGAGCGTTTGGCCAGGCCGAGCCAGAAGCCGTCGATGACCGTGCGCGCCCCGGACAGGTCGCCAGCGGCGGCCCCGAGCGTGACGAACAGCGGCGCGAAGTGCTCCGTGCGCGGATGCGCGAGCTGGGCGGCGGGTGCCTTGTGCTGGAAGTCCAGCAGCGCGTCGAGGTCGCCGTGGGACAGCACCTCCTGGCCCCAGTGGTCGAACTCGGCCATCACCGAGGAGACCGACCCGTCCATGCTGATCGCGCGCAGGTTGTGGGTGAAGAACCCGCTGCCCACGATGAGCACGCCGTCGTCGCGCAGTGGGGCGAGCCTGCGGCCGATCTCGAACAGTTCCTTCGGGTCCAGGCTGGGCATCGAGATCTGCAGCACCGGCACGTCGGCCTGCGGGTACATCTCGACCAGGGGCACGTAGGCACCGTGGTCCAGGCCGCGGCCGGGCAGGTCCGCCACCGGCGTGCCGGCCGCGCGGAGCAGTTTGCGGACGTCTCCGGCCAGCCCCGGAGCGCCGGGCGCGGGGTAGGTCACCTGGTAGTACCTCTCCGGGAAACCCCAGAAGTCGTAGACCAGCGGCACGGTCTCTGTCGCGCCGAGCGCAAGCGGCGCGGCCTCCCAGTGCGCGGAGATCATGAGCACCGAGGCCGGTTTGGGCAGCGCGGCCGACCAGCCGGCAAGCTGCCCGGTCCACAGGGCATCGTCGGCCAGCGGCGGCGCGCCGTGGCTGAGGTAGATCGCCGGCATCCGCCCGCCGTCCCAGCCGCGCCGCGGCGTCCCGGCCTCCGCCGCGTCCGCAGCTGCCGTCATGTCAGACATCGCGATCCTCCTCGTACCTGCCGCTCCACCCATTCTGCCCCGAGGTAACAGTTCAAATTTGAACTACATTCCCGGCCGAGGCGGAGTGCCAGCCGTTGGGGATACCGGCGGAGTTGGGGACGCCGGGGCGGGAGGTGCCGAGGGCGGGCCGGATGCCGAGCGGGGGGCCAGGCGCGGGCCGGCAGCCGGGCGGGACAACTGAACGTTCTGGGCACCCGGCTCGTGACAAGGTGTGATCTGCGGTGAGAGGGGGGCACGTCGTCATGGCAGCAACCGCGGGCGGCCCGGCAGGGCTGTCCCGGCGCCAGGTCATTGCTTCCGGCACCCTGGCGGGCATCTCGGTGCTGGCCGGCGGGTGCGCGGGCCACTCGCGTGCGGATGCTGACCCGCCCAGGCTGCGGATGACCACGACGTCGGACCTGACCACGGTGCTGGCCTCCGCTCCGCTGCCGCGTTTCACTCCGGTCACGGCGAAACCCGGTGACGTGCTGGTCAGCCCGCACCAGGCTTTCCAGCCCTTCCTGGGCGCGGGGGCGGCGCTCACCGATTCGGCGGCCTATGTGCTGACCCACTACATGACCGCCGCGCGGCGGCGCGCCCTGCTGACCGACCTGTTCTCGGCGTCCGGGCGCAACTGGCAGATGCTGCGGGTGTGCATGGGCTCCGCGGACTTCCGGTCCGAGAAGACCGGCTACAGCTACGCCGACGGGCCCGCCGACCCGTCGCTGTCACGGTTCTCCGTCGCCAGGGACACCGCGTTCATCACGCCGGTCGTCAAGGAGATCCTGGCCATCAACCCGGCCGTCAGGATCCTCGCCACGCCCTGGACGCCGCCGGCCTGGATGCTGGCCAGCGGATCGTTCGAGTCCGGCGACTGCACCTTCGACAGCAGGTACATGGCGCCCTACGCGCAGTACTTCGTGAAGTTCATCAAGGCGTACCGGTCGCTGGGCATCCCCATCTGGGCCGTCACCGCCCAGAACGAGCCGGTGGACGGGACGTTCACCGCGCTCGCCCAGGGGCAGGAGAGCAGCTTCATCGGGGCGCGCCTGGGGCCTGCCCTGGCCGCGGCCGGCCTGGGGCACGTGAAGATCTTCGCCATGGACGACCAGTGGTCCAAGTTCCCTTACGGCCAGGCCGTGTACACCAGTTTCGCCGCGCGACCGCATACCGCCGGCATTGCCTATCACGGGTACGCGGGCAGCCCTGCGGTCATGAGCAGCGCCTACGGCGAACAGCACCTGACCGAATGGCGGTCGCTGGTGACCGAGTCGCTGGACACCACCATGGCCGGGATGGCAGGCGGCTACATCGCCGGTGGCGTGTCACACGGGGCGCGGTCGGTGATCCTGTGGAACCTCGCCCTGGACCAGAACGGCCAGCCGAACCAGGACAAGCCCGGCAGGCGCGGCGTGGTGACGGTGAACAACACCACGGGGGCGGTCACGCTCAACCCGGAGTACTACGCGCTGGCGCACCTGTCCATGTTCGCCAGGCCGGGCGCGCGCCGCTGCCTGTCGCCCTCCTATGGCCCCGCGTACCGGGCCTACACCACGTATCCCTCGGACATCACGACGACGGCCCTGGCCAACCCGGACGGGTCCGTGGTCCTCTACGTCTACAACGGGGCGGCCAGCACCAAGAGGTTCCAGATCATCGACGCCAGGAACCACACCGGGTTCACCGCCACCATGGTCCCCGGCGAACTGTCGACGTTCGCCTGGTGACGCCTGGTCAGGCGGGGCTGAGCAGAGGGGTGATGGCGGCGTCCAGCGCCGCAGGGACGTCGTCCACGAGCAGGTGCCGGCCGCCGGCCACCACATCCCGGCCGCTGATCACCACGTTGCGGACGTCCGCGGCGGAGCCGGCGAAGATCACCGACTCCAGGGCACTGCCGGGCTGGGTGCCGGCCAGCCGCGGGGTGTCCAGCGCCACGGTCACCAGGTCCGCGATCCCGCCGGGCGCGATCTCGCCGGCCTCGGGCCAGCCGAGGCAGGCGTGCCCGGCCACGGTCGCCGCGGCGGCCAGTTCCTGCGCGCGGAACGACCCGCGCCGGCCGGCCGCCAGCCGCTCCCCCATCTCCACCAGCCGCGCCTCCGCGAGCAGGTCGATCACGGCGTGGCTGTCGCTGCCCAGGCTCAGCGGGCAGCCCGCGTCCGCCAGCGCCCTGGCCGGCCCGATCCCGTCGGCCAGGTCCGCCTCGGTGGTCGGGCAGAAGCAGGCCACGGTCCGGCTGCCGCCGAGCAGCCCGATGTCGCCGGAGGTGAGATGGGTGGCGTGGACGGCCGTGCTGCGCGGGCCCAGCGCGCCGGCCTGGTCAAGCAGCCGGGCCGGGGTGACGCCGTAGGCGGCCAGGCAGGCCTCGTTCTCGGCGGGCTGCTCGGACAGGTGCGCGTGCAGCGGCGCACCATAGGCGTGCGACCAGGCGGCCACCGGCCGCATCTGGTCCGGCGGCACCGCCCGTACCGAGTGGATCGCCACCCCGGCCCGGGCGCTGGCGCCGAGCATGCCGTGCTCGTCCGCGCCGAGTTCGCTGGCCCGCTCCGCCCACCGCGCCCCGTCGCCGTCGCCGAACCGCTGCTGGACACCGGACAGCGCGACCGGTGCCCCGTCGGCGGACAGCCCGCCGCGCAGGTAGCAGGTGTCCAGCAGGGTGATCCGCGGCCCCGCCTGCGCGGCCGCCTCGATCAGCGCCCGGCCCATCTGGTTGGGGTCGCGGTACCTGGCGCCGCCGGTGTCGTGGTGCAGGTAGTGGAACTCCCCCACGCAGGTGACCCCGGCCAGCGCCATCTCCGCGTAGACCGCCCTGGCCAGCGCCAGGTAGCTGTCCGGCTGCAGCCGCCCGGCGACCTGGTACATCCGGTCCCGCCAGGTCCAGAACGTGCCCTGCCCGGCCTGGACGGCCCCGCGCAGCGCACGGTGGAACGCGTGCGAGTGCGCGTTCGCCAGTCCCGGCAGCGTGAAGCCGGGCAGGCGCACCGTGCCCGGCGGGCAGGCGGCGGGCCCGACGCCGGGGGTCACCGCGGTGAAATGCCGGCCGCTGGCCTCGATGAGCACCCCGGCATGCACACCCCGCCCGGGCAGCCAGGCCAGCTCGGCATGCCAGCGGCGGACCGCGACCGGGTCAGCCACGGCAGGCCAGGTCGGCAAGGACGGCGGCCAGCGCCGTCACGCCGGTGGCGCAGTCCCCCGGCTCCGCGTGCTCTTCGGGCGAATGGGAGACCCCGGTCGGGTTGCGCACGAACAGCGTGCCGGCCGGCACCTTCGCGGCCAGCACGCCGGCGTCGTGACCGGCCCCGGTGGGCAGCACCGGGGCCCGGATCCCGGCGGCGGCCAGGCTGGCCACGAGACGGTCGCGGAGCGCGGCATCGAAGTCCACGGCGGGCGTGACCGACTCCTGGCGGGCGTCCAGGGCCACGCCCTGGGCCACCGCGGCGGCCCGGGCCTGCACCAGCACCCGGTCCACGACCGCGCTCAGCCGGGACTCGTCGGGAGCGCGGGCGTCCAGCCAGACGGTCACCGCCGAGCTGATCGCGTTGACCGCGCCCGGTTCCACGGTCACCTTGCCGACCGTGGCCAGGGCGCCAAGCTGGGTGGCGGCTCCCCGCGCGGCGAATATCACGGCGGCGGCCGTGAGCATCGGGTCGCGCCGGTCGCCGAGCCTGGTGGTCCCCGCGTGGTCGGCCCGCCCGGTGAACGTCAGCCGCCACCGGCCGTGCGGCCAGATTCCCTCCGCCACCCCGATCGCGGCGTCCAGGCCGGCCAGCGCACGGCCCTGCTCGATGTGCAGTTCGACGTAGGCGGCAATGCCCGCGACCAGGCCGGGATCCGGTCCGAGAGCCGCGGGGTCATGCCCGGCGGCGGTCATCGCCTCGGCGAATGTGACACCGGCGGCGTCGGCCAGCCCCCGGGCCCGGTCCGGCTCGATGGCACCGGCCAGCAGCCTGCTGCCGAGGCAGGCGACGCCGAAGCGGGCCCCCTCCTCCTCGCAGAACGCGGCCACCGCCAGCGGCCGCACCGGCACCTCGCCGCGCTCGCGGAGCAGGTCCACCGCGGCGAACGCGGTCACCACCCCGAGCGGGCCGTCGTAGGCGCCGCCGTCCGGCACCGAGTCCAGGTGGCTCCCGGTGACCACGGCACCGGCCGGGCCCGGGATCCGGGCTCCCCGGCAGGTCCCACCACGCCCACAGATTGCCGTTACGGTCGGCGGTGGCCCTGAGGTCCCGTTCGGCAGCGGCTTGGAAGAACCAGCGGCGGCATTCCGCGTCCGCCGGCGTCCAGGAGAAGCGCCGGTAGCCACCGGTGCCGCCGTCGCGGCCGACCGGGAGCAGCGACTCCCACAACGCGCCGAAACTCACGCGCGGAGCCGCCGCGGTCACGACGTCTGGCCCTGGAACTCGTGCATGGGGACGCGCACGCCCCGGTCGCGGGCGACCTCGGCTGCCTCGTCATACCCCGCGTCGGTGTGGCGGATCACGCCCATGCCGGGGTCGTTGGTGAGGACGCGCTCCAGCTTGGCCCCGGCCAGCGGGGTGCCGTCGGCGACGCAGACCTGCCCGGCGTGGATGGACCGGCCGATGCCGACCCCGCCGCCGTGGTGCACGCTCACCCACGACGCGCCCGAGGCCGTGTTGACCAGGGCGTTCAGGATGGGCCAGTCGGCGATGGCGTCGGAACCGTCGGCCATGTCCTCGGTCTCCCGGTACGGCGAGGCGACCGAACCGCAGTCCAGGTGGTCGCGTCCGAGCACGATCGGCGCCCGCACCTCACCGCGGGCCACCAGGTCGTTGAACGCCAGCCCGGCCAGGTGCCGCTCGCCGTAGCCGAGCCAGCAGATCCGCGCGGGCAGCCCCTGGAAGTGCACCTTCTCCTGGGCCATCCGGATCCACCTGGCCAGCGGCTCGTTGCCGGGGAACAGGTCGAGGATGGTGCGGTCGGTGACCGCGATGTCTTCGGGGTCGCCGGACAGCGCCGCCCACCGGAACGGCCCCTTGCCCTGGCAGAACAGCGGCCGGATGTAGGCGGGGACGAAGCCGGGGAACGCGAACGCGCGCGAGTAACCGGCCGCCTCCGCCTCGCCGCGGATCGAGTTGCCGTAGTCGAACACCTCCGCGCCCGCGTCGAGGAAGCCGACCATGGCCGCCACGTGCGCGGCCATCGACTCGCGCGCCCTGGTGGTGAACCCGGCCGGGTCCTCGGCCCGCAGCGCCGCCATGTCCTCGAAGCTCACCCCGCGGGGCAGGTAGGTCAGCGGGTCGTGCGCGGAGGTCTGGTCGGTGACCACGTCGATCGGCGCGCCCATGGCGAGCATGGCCGGCAATAGGTCGGCGGCGTTGCCGAGCAGGCCGATCGACAGCGGCTCGCCCGCGTCCCGCGCCGCCTCCGCCCGGCGCAGCGCGTCGGACAGGTCGTCGGCGGCCACGTCCAGGTAGCCGTGCTCGATCCGCCGGGCGATCCGGGACGGGTCGCAGTCGATGCAGATCGCGACCCCGCCGTTCATCGTCACCGCCAGCGGCTGCGCGCCGCCCATCCCGCCCAGGCCCGCGGTCAGCGTGATCGTGCCGGCCAGCGTGCCGCCGAACCGCTTCTCCGCCACCGCGGCGAACGTCTCGTAGGTGCCCTGGAGGATGCCCTGGGTGCCGATGTAGATCCACGAGCCGGCCGTCATCTGGCCGAACATGGTCAGCCCCAGCGACTCCAGCCGCCGGAACTCCTCCCAGGTCGCCCACTGCGGCACCAGCAGCGAGTTGGCGATGAGCACCCGCGGCGCCCACTCGTGCGTCCGCATCACCCCGACCGGCTTGCCGGACTGGACCAGCAAGGTTTCGTCTTCGGCCAGGCTTCTCAGGGTCAAAACGATCGCGTCGTAGGCGGCCCAGCTCCGTGCCGCGCGCCCGGACCCGCCATAGACGACGAGCTGGTCGGGGTGCTCGGCCACCTCGGGGTCAAGGTTGTTCATGAGCATCCGCATGGCGGCCTCCTGCGGCCAGCCCCGGCAGCTCAGGGCGGTGCCGCGCGGGGCGCGGACCGGGCGGGCACCGGGCGGGGAACCAGCGTTCGCGGAATCCATGACCCCTCCTCGTCGAGCGGGACGCCGGGCGCGGCAAGATCATGCCCGGCACGCTCATCATCCTCCATCGGCCAGCTCTCCCCTCGCGTCCGGGCCGCGGGCCGCGCGGCCCGGATCGGCGTGCGGCGTCATCTTCCGGGGCGGGCCAGGCGTCGTAGTTCGGGAGACCTTGTGGCGAGCGAGGGCGGTGGCGCGGCAGCGCGCCGCGGCCCGGGGATGGCAACGGAGGATGCGATGAGCACCGCGCCGATCTCGGGTATGGCCTGGCTGCGGCGCACCGGCGCGGCGGTGCTGGCACTGGGCCTGCGCCGGCCGCGATGCTGGCCGGAACCGGGCAGGCCGCGGCCGCGGCGCACCCGGGCGGCCACCGGGTGGCCTGGCAGGCCGGCGGCCGCGGGGACCATCTCGACCGTGGCCGGCGGCGTCGGCGGCCCGGCCCTGGCCACGAGGGTGCCGCTGGCGACCTGGCTGCCCGCGCCGGACACCCCGGTGGGGGAGCCCTGCAGCGCGGTGTCCGGTCACGGCCACCTGTACATCGGCGACGACATGATCCGCGCCGTGAACCCGGCCACCGACGACCTGACCACGATCGCGGGCAACGGCGGCGCCTCGTCCCCGCTGGGCGACGGCGGCCCCGCCACGCAGACCGCCCTGCAAGCGTGCGGCATAGCGGTGGACCACGCGGGCAACGTGGTTCTGGCCGACACCGGCACCCGGCGGATTCCGGTGGTGGCGACCAGGCCGGGCACGTTCTATGGGCAGGCCATGACCGCCGGGGACATCTACACCGTGGCCGGTGACGGTGCCGATGCATTCGGCCGCTCGGGCGTGCCCGCGACGCAGACCTCGCTGTGGCGCCCCGGCGCCGTCGCGGTGGACCGGGCCGGGAACCTGCTGATCGCCGACTCGGGTGCGCCCCCCGGGGGCCCTTCGCGGGTTTCGGGGCCCGGGTCCAGGTGGTGGCGGTCACCACCGGCAGGTTCTACGGCAGGCAGATGACGGCCGGGGACATCTACACGATCGCCGGGTACCAGCACGGGGTCACGTTCTCCGGCGACGGCGGCCCGGCGGCGCTGGCGGGGCTGGGGACCGGGCCGGCGGCGTGACGGTGGACCACTCGGGGAATGTCGTGGTCGGCGGATCTCCACCGACCGGGTGCGCGTGGTCGCCGGGAGCACCGGCACCTTCTACGGGCAGGCCATGACGAAGGGCGACATCTACACGGTGGCCGGCGACGGCACCGATCGGCTACTCCGGCGACGGCGGCCCGGCCACCAGCGCCGAACTGTACGGCCCGGGCGGCGTGGCCGTGGATGGCGCCGGGAACCTGCTGATCGCCGACACCTTCAACCAGCGGGTCCGGGTGGTCGCCGCCACGTCGGGCAGCTTCTACGGGCAGGCGATGACCGCCGGGGACATCTACACGATCGCCGGCGACGGCCAGGGCGGCGCCACCGGCGACGGCGGCCCGGCCACCGGCGCCGCCGTCGGCGCACCGAACGGGGTGGCGGTGGACGGCTCGGGCAACGTGCTGATCGCGGGCGGCGGCCGGGTCCGGATGGTGGCCGAGACCTCCGGCACGTTCTATGACAAGCCGATGACGGCAGGCGACATCTACACGATCGCGGGCAACAGCGCGGATCTGTACTCCGGCGACCGCGGCCCCGCCACCAGGGCCGAGCTGAACCTGAACGCCGGTAACCCGTCGTTCAACGGCACGGTGGCCGTGGACGGGGCGGGAAACCTGGTGATCTCCGACATCTTCAACGACCGGATCAGGGTGGCGGCGGCCAGCACCGGGACGTTCTACGGCGTCCCGATGACGGCCGGGAACATCTACACGGTGGCCGGGACCGGCGCCACGGGGTTCTCCGGCGACGGCGGCCCGGCCCTCGACGCCAAGCTGTTCGAGCCGCATGGCGTGACCGTCGACCCCGCGGGGAACCTGGTGCTCGCCGACACCATCAACGGGCGCATCCGGGTCGTCGCCGCCAGCACCGGCACGTTCTACGGGCAGGCCATGACCGCGGGGGACATCTACACGGTGGCCGGCGGCGGTTCCAGCAGCGCCGACGGGGTGCCCGGCCACCCAGGCCGACCTGATCGGCGCCGGACGGCACGGCGGTGGACAGCCACGGGAACCTGCTGATCGCCGTCCGGCTACACCGTCGAGATCCGCGTGGTGGCGGCCAGCACCGGCACGTTCTACGGGCGGGCCATGACCGCCGGCGACATCTACACGATCGCCGGCGACGGCCACCAGGGGTACTCCGGCGACGGCGGCCCGGCCACCAGCGCGGAACTCGGCTTCCCCACGGGGGTCGCCGTGGACAGCTCGGGCAACGTGCTGATCAACGACTTCAACAACAACGCGGTCCGGGTGGTGGCGGCCAGCACCGGCACGTTCTACGGGCGGGCCATGACCGCCGGCGACATCTACACGCTGGCCGGTGACGGGCACCCCGGGTTCGCCGGCGACGGCGGCCCCGCCGCCGGCTCGCAGCTCGACGACCCCAACGGCGTGGCGGTGGACAGTGCGGGGAACGTGGTGATCGCCGACGCCGGCAACAACCGCGTCCGCGTGGTGGCGGCCGGCCCGGGCACGTTCTACGGCGTCCCGATGACGGCCGGGGACATCTACACGGTCGCGGGCACCGGTGCGGCGGGCTGTCCGGCGACGGCGGCCCGGGAACGAGCGCGGAATTGTCCTGGCCCTCGTCGGTGGCCAGCGACGGCGGCAACCTGGTGATCGCCGACTCCCTGAACGAGCGGATCAGGCTCCTCTCCGGTTCCTAACGGCCGGAGCGGGCCAGAGCGCGGACGGCGCGCTGCCGGGTCACCCGTCCGGGTGGCGGGGCGGCGCGCTGCGCTAGTGGGCTGGGCAGGTTAGAACTGGGACCAGCCCGACCCGTCCCAGTGCAGGATCAGGGTGTGCGGGACATCGGCCGCGTCTGGTGTAATACTGGCCGACCGCCCAGACGTCGCTGGGACCGGTGGCGCCCATCGCCGACTGGGCAGGTTTCGAGACTCTGGTTCGGGCCTGCGGGGTCTGGGGGTGGCCCGACCCGGGTCCACTTGGTGCCGTTCCAGTGCACCGCCACGGTCTGGTTCGTTGCAGTTGTAGACGCAATTCTTGGTGGCGGCGTACCCCACGGCCCAGACGTCGCCGGGCTGAAAGCGTCCACCCCGGTCAGCCCGCTGACGCCAATGATGGGCACGCCGGGCGAGGGCGGGGTCAGCACGGTCCAGCGGGTGCCGTCCCAGTGCCACGCCAGGTTATTCGCCCTCTGGGTGGTGTAGTAGCTCCCGATGGCCCACATGTCGGTGGCCGAGGGCGCGCTCAGCGAACTGACCCCGGCGTTGGACGCGGGCACCCCATGGCGTGGGCAGGATCGCCGTCAGCGCCCAGCTCGTGCCGTTCCAGCCGAAAGCCGCAGGCCTGTAGGTGTGCATGGCGGTCCTGTCATCCCCCACGGCCGTGGCATCCGAGGCAGAGAAGCTCTTCACCCCGGTGAAGATGAACGCCGGGAGGGCGGTCACCTGCTGCCAGCTGGTGCCGTTCCAGTGCATCTCCAGGCCTGTCGTGGTGTTCGGCTGCTCGTGGTCGTACACGTACCCCGGCGGCCCAGCCGTCGGTGGCGGAGTCCATGCTCAGGGAGTTCAGGACGGGACCCAGGCCCGGTTCGTCGGGCCGGGACTGGGCACCCGCGTCCAGGCGGTGCCGTCCCAGTGCACAATCAGTGTCTTCGCTCACTGGGTCGGGGCCCACCCGCCTCGCCAACCGCCCAGACATCGGCGGGGACAGGGCCTGCACCGCATTCAGGGAACGCGGCGGGCAGGCCGGGGATCGTGGCCGGTGTCCACGTGGTGCCGTTCCAGTGCAGCACCCGGGCACTGTTCCCGACCGCCCAGGCGTCCGAGGCGGACAGCGCGCTCACGGCGTTGAGGGTGAACTTGAGGTCGGTGGCCGCGCCGGTGCGGGCCCGCGGGACGGCGGCGCGGCAGCCGCCCCCAGCGTGAGCGTTAAGGCCGCGCCCACTGTGGAGCTGGCGAGGATCCGGGCCAGCTTGCCCGCCACGGAACTCACGAGCATGTGCTGATGCATGGCTACCGCCTTCCGCGGGGAAGTGTGATGGCCTAGCACTGGCCACGCTACGCGCGAAGGCCCGGTGGCGCAGGGGCAAATCCCGGCGTTTCCGCCACCGCACCGCGCCTGGTGCACCGGCCTGGCAGGTCAGCACGCCTAAGCTCTGGGCGGCGGTGAGGATCGCGGCGATGTCGGCGGCGTCCGGCATCCGCGGCGTGTTGGCGAGCACCTCGTCGTCCAGGACGTCCGCGCCGATCCGGGCGTAGTCGGCGGCGCCGATGCCGAAAGCGGTCAGCGTGCGGGTCAGGCCCACGCTGTCGCGCAGTACGGTGACCGCGTCGATGGCGGCCGCCGCGTTGCCTGCCTGGTCCCGGCGGTGTCGCCGGTGCCGAGGGCGAACGCCACGTCGGCGAGGCGCTCCTGGCAGGTGGGCAGGTTGAAGCGGAGCACCTGCGGGAGCACCACCGACAGGGCGGCCCCGTGCGCGATACCGAACCGGCTGCCGAGCGAGTGGCCGATGGCGTGGCAGACGCCCAGCCCGGTGCTGGCCATGGCGGCCCCGGCCAGATGCGCGGCGAGCAGCATCTGGGATCTGGCCTCCCGGTCCGCGCCGTCGGCCACGGCGCGCGGCAGGTGGGCCGCGACCATCCGCATGACCTGCAGGGCGACGCCGTCCGCCCACGGGTTGGCGCGCCGGGACAGGTATGACTCCAGCGCGTGGGTCAGCGCGTCCATCCCGGTCGCGGCCGTGCCGGCGGGCGGCAGCCCCAGGGTCAGGTCCGGGTCGAGTATCACGGCGGCCGGCAGCGTGCTGGCGTGCCCGACGTAGAACTTGCGGCCCGCCTGCACGTCGGTCACCACGCCGAACGCGTTCGTCTCCGCGCCGGTCCCGGCGGTGGTGGGCACGGCGACCAGTGGCAGCGCGGCGCGGGCGAACGTGCCACGGTAGTCCAGGCGCGGCCCCGCTGCGGGTTGACCGCGGCGAGCGCGATGCCCTTGGCCGCGTCGATCACCGAGCCGCCGCCCACGGCGGCCACCGTCACCGCGGTGCCGTCGGCGGCGAGCGCGGCCACCGCCGCGGCCCCGGCGGCGATGTCCTCGGTTGTCGGGTTGGGCTGCACCCCGGTGAACACGACCGCGGTGAGGTCATCGGCCGCGAGCGCGGCCGTGGCGGCGGCCACCACCGGGGTCCCGGCCAGCACCGCGTCGGTGACCAGGGCCACCGCCTGGCCGCCGGTGCCGCGGACGACCTCAGGCAGCGCGGCGAGGGTGCCCGCGCCGAAATGCGCGGCGGGCAGGGGCGTGTACACGATCCGGGTGCCGGTGAGTGGCTGGGGCATGGTCACTCCTGTGGTGCGGGCAGGCGGAGCGGGGTGCCGGTCAGGTCTTCGAGAAGCTTGACCGGGAGCATCTCACCTCCGGTGTCCCCGTAGCGCGCCCGGGCCTGCCGGTAGACCTGCTCCACCGCCGCGCTGACCGGCACCGGCACCCCGGCGGCCCGGGCCAGGTCCACCGCGAGGCCGAGGTCCTTGCACGCCAGCGCGAGCGCGAACCCCTCGTCGTAGTCGCCGTACTCCAGCACGCTGAGCACGTCGCGATCGAGGAAATGGCTGGCCGCGGGGCTGGCGAGCAGGCACTGCCGCAGCGTACCCAGGCCGACCCCGGCCTGGGTACCGATCGTGAGCACCTCCGCGGTGGCGGTCAGGTGCGCGAACCAGAGCAGGTTGATCATCAGCTTGACCGTGTAGCCCGCCCCGTGCGGGCCCGCGTGCACGATCCGCGCCGGATCGCCCATCGCCTCCAGCAGCGGCCGGACCGCCTCCACCGTCTCCGCGTCGCCGCCCGCGAAGATCTGCAGTGTGCCGTCCCGCGCACCGGCGGCCATGCCGCTGACCGGGGCGTCGAGCACCGCGATGCGTCCCGGCCCGGCCCGGGCACGGACCCGGTCCGCCACGGCCGGAGTGCTGGTGGACATGTCGATCCACACCGAGCCCGCCGCCATGCCCTCCAGTAGCCCGGAGGCGCCGAGCAGCACCTGTTCCACGGCCAGCGGCCCGGGCAGCATGGTGATCACCACCTCCCGGCCCGCCGCCGCCTCCCGGGGCGACCCCGCCCAGGACGCGCCGTCGGCGACCAGGCCGGTGGCCACGTCCCTGCGCAGGTCATGGACGACCAGGTCATGCCCGGCGGCCAGGATGTTGCGGCTCATCGGCGCGCCCATATGGCCGAGCCCGATGAAGGCGACCTTCATGCGTTTCTCCTTGGGTGGCAGCGTGCCGGATGCGGCGGGTGCGGTCAGCGGCGGCGGTCCGGGGCTGGTGTTGCGGCGGGCCCTACGGCGGCGGTCAGGACACCGCCCAGCGGCGGACGGCATCCTCGTCGATCACCGCGCCCAGTCCCGGCCGGTCGGGCACGCGGCACGCAGCCGCCGGCGTCGATGGACACCGGCTCGGCCAGGAAGAAGTCGCGGCGGGCCACGGTCCAGCCGGGCGGGTCCTAGGGGAACTCCAGGTAGGGGCCGCCGCCGACGCCGGCCACCACGTGCAGGTTCGCCAGCAGGCCAAGGCCGTTCGTCCAGGTGTGCGGGGTGAACCAGCGGTGCCGGAGCAGCGCGTACTCGGCGACCGTGCGCGCCCGGAGCATGCCGACGGCGAGCACCGCGTCGGGCTGCACCACGTCGAGCGCGCCCGCCCCGATCGCGTCGAGAAGCTCCGCCGGGGTGCGGGCCATCTCCCCGCCGGCCACCCGGATCCCGGTCCGCTCCCGCAGCATCCGCAGGCCGGCCGTGTCCCCGGCGGGCAGCGGTTCCTCCAGCCACAGCACGCCCAGCTCGCGCAGTTCGCTGGCCAGCGCGGCCACGCGCGGCCACGTCGAGGGCGGGCGAGATATCGCCCGGCATACGCCAGCCCTGGTTCAGGTCGACCATGATCTCGACATGGTCGCCGGCCGCCGCCCGCGCGGCCCGCACCGCGGCCAGCCCGGCCGCGACGTCCGCCGCGGTCGATCCGGATCTTCACCGCGCGGAACCCCGCCTCGCGGGCGGCGAGCACCGCCTCGGCCCGCTGCGCCGGGCTCTTGCCCTCACCGAACGACGCGTACGCGGGGATGCGCGTCGTCCGCCCCGCCGAACAGGGCGGCCACCGGCAGCCCGGCCACCTTGCCGACAATGTCCCACAGCGCCGCCTCCAGCGGCCAGTACCGGGACGCGTGGAAGCCGATCGTCTCCAGGACCCGCACGTGCCGCGCGATCTGGCACGGGTCCTGGCCCAGAAACAGGCCCTCGAAGGCGGCGAAGCCGTCCATGGTGTCGCCGGAGCCGTACCCGGTCACGCCCTCGTCGGTCGCCACGCTGACCAGGGTGGCGTCGAACGCCCGGCGGGGCACCGGGTCCCAGGCGGCATGAAACGGCGGGTCCAGCGGCAGCCGCATCCGGTCCAGCCGGATGGCGGTGATCTTCACGGTCCCCCGGCGCCGGGCGCGGTGTAGAACGGGTTGGCAGGCCGGTCCGCGGCGCCGAGTACGTCCGCGACGTTAGGCAGGCCCGCGCTGGCGGCCCGCAGCGCCTGCGTGGTCGCGGCCCGGTTGTTCGCGAAGACCTTGTCGGCGTCCTTGGCCGCGGGGTTCACCCACACCGCGGCGATGAGCAGCAGCCGGTCCGCGTCCTCGGTGCTGACGAACCCGGCGCGGACCGCGTCGGCAACCCCGGCGGCCACCCCCGCTTGCGCCGCGCCCCAGGTGAGATTGCTGTGCTCGGTGCCGGCGACGGCCGCCTTATTGACGAACAGTGTTAGCGGCTTGGTGGGCAGCCCAGGCCGCAGCACGGCCACGAACGGGGTGTGCCCCGTGCTGGGGGAGGCCAGGGCCGTGGCCCACGCGATTCCCACCGGCCCGTCGCGGTCACCGAGCACGGTGTTGACGTGCGCGGCGTCCACGCCTTCGCCGACGAAGCTCTCACCAATCAGCACAGGGACTCCCCCTTTGCGCCGGATCACGCTTGAATGGTCCAAGCCGGGCATACGCTTGAACGCTCAAAGTAACCGGCACTGAGGGTATGCGGGCCAGCCAGAGGGGGCCACGTGGCAACGTACTTGCTGAAGCGCCTGGGTCTGGCGCTGATCACCCTGTGGCTGCTCAGCCTGATCGTGTTCTTCGCGCTCCAGGTGCTGCCCGGTGACCCGGGACGGTCGATCCTCGGCCCGCTCGCCGCCCCCAGCGCGGTCGCCGCCCTCGACCATCAGCTTGGCGTGGACAAGCCGCTGGTCAGCCAGTACGTGACCTGGATCACCGGGCTGCTGCACGGCAACATGGGCACCTCGTACCAGTTCCGCGAGCCGGTGGAGCCGTTCATCCAGGCGGCGCTGGTGAACTCGATCAAGCTCGGCGCGCTGGCGTTCGTCATCGTCGTGCCGCTGGGCATCCTCGGTGGCGTCCTCGCCGCCCTGCACGTCGGCCGGGCCACGGACCGGATCATCTCGGTGGCCGGGCTGTCCGCCGCCACCGTGCCCGAGTTCGTCTCCGGGATCGTGGTGATCGTGGTGTTCGCGGTGGCGCTGAAGTGGCTGCCGGTCTCCGCGGCCGCGGGCCAGGGCGCCTCGCCGGCCAGCCAGTTCGAGCACCTGATCCTGCCTGCCATCCCGCTGATCCTCGTTCTTTTCGGTTACATTGCCCGGATGGCGCGGGCCGGCATGATCGAGGCGCTCGACTCCGACTATGCGCGCACCGCGACCCTCAAGGGCCTGAAACGGTCGGTGGTGATCCGCAGGCACCTGCTCCGCAACGCCCTGCTCCCGACGATCACCGTCATCGCCACCCAGACCGGCTACCTGATCGGCGGGCTGGTGGTGGTGGAGACCCTGTTCAACTACCAGGGCATCGGCAACCTGATTTTCAAGGCCGCGCAGGGCAAGGACTTTCCCATGCTGGAAGCGGGGGTGCTGACCATCGGGGTGGTGTACATGGTGGCGACGCTGATCGCCGACGTGCTGTACACGGTGCTGAACCCGCGGCTGCGGCTCGGGAACAGCGGATGACCGAGATCGCGGCGCCCCCGGCCGCCGGGGTGGTGGTCGCGCACGCCGAACGGTCCGGCGAGCTGACCTCCTGGCGGCTGGTGCTGCGCCGCCCGACGTTCCTGGCCGGCGCGGCGATCCTGCTCTTCTGGGTCGTCTGTGCGCTGTTCAGCGGCGCGATCGCGCCACACGACCCGCTGGCACAGGAACTGCTCGCCACCAACCAGGCCCCCTCGGCGGCACACTGGTTCGGCACCGACCAGCTGGGCCGTGACGTGCTGTCCCGTGTCATCGCCGGATCCAGGACCATCCTGATCATCGCCCCGCTGGCCACCCTGCTCGGCACCGTCGCGGGCACCGCGATCGGCCTGCTGATGGGCTACCTCGGTGGTGTGGTGGACATCGTGGTCAGCCGGCTCGTCGAGGCCGTGCTGGCCCTGCCGCTGCTCATCGTGGCGTTCATCTTCGTGGTCGCGCTCGGCCCGTCCCCGGGGGTCATCATCGTGGTGGTGGGCTTCGTGTTCACCCCGCTGATCGCCCGGACGGTCCGGTCCGCGGTGCTCGTGGAGAGCCAGCTCGACTACCTGTCCTCGGCCAGGCTGCTCGGCGAGAAGGCGCCGCACATCATGTTCGTGGAGATCCTGCCGAACGTGCTGCCGACGATCCTGGTCGAGTTCACCGTGCGGCTGGGGTACGCGATCTTCACCGTGGCGACGCTGTCGTTCCTCGGCTTCGGTGTCCAGCCGCCGACGCCGGACTGGGGCGCGGACATCGCCGCGAACTACGGCGTGCTCCCGGCGGGTTACTGGTGGATGACGCTGTTCCCCGCGCTCGCCATCGCCTCCCTGGTGATCGCGATCAACCTGGTCACCGACTCGATCGAGCAGGTACTTGCCTCATGACAATCGCGGACCGCACTACCGGGCCAGCTAGCGCCGGCCGACGCCGGGCCCGCCGTCGCGGTCGACCACATGGACGTCACCTACCGGGTCCGCGGCCAGGACCGGCTGGCGCTGCGGGATGTCTCGTTCCACATCGACAGCCAGGAGTCCTACGGGCTGGTGGGCGAGTCCGGCTCCGGCAAGTCCACGGTGGCACTGGCGCTGACCAGGTACCTGCCGCGCAACGGCCGGGTGAGCGGCGGGTCCATCGCCATCAACGGCCGGGACCTGCTGGCCATGCGCGGCGGCGCGCTGCGCGAACTGCGGGCCCGCACCGTGTCGATGGTGTACCAGGAGCCGGGCCGCGCGCTGAACCCGTCGATCCGGGTCGGCCGCCAGGTCGCCGAGGTGTATGAGCTGGCGGGGGCCTCGCCGGAACGAGGCGCTGGAGCGGGCCCAGGCCATGCTCGCCAAGGTGCAGATCGCCGACCCGGGCCGCGGTCATGGGCCGGTACCCGCACCAGTTGTCCGGCGGGATGGCGCAGCGGGTCGTCGATCGCCATGGCGCTGGCGGCAGAGCCGTCGCTGCTGATCCTGGACGAGCCGACCACCGCGCTGGACGCGACCGTCGAGGCCGAGGTGCTCGACCTGGTGTCCGCGCTGCGCGCGGAGTTCTCCACCTCGGTGCTGTTCATCAGCCACAACCTGGCGGTCATCGCGAAGATGTGCGACCGGGTCGGGGTCCTGTACGCCGGGGAACTGATCGAGGAGGGCCCGGCCCGGGAGGTCTTCGACCCGCCGCGGCACCCCTACACGATCGGGCTGCTGCGCTGCATCCCGCGCCGCGACCAGCGCAAGGACCACGGCCGGCTGGACTCGATCCCGGGCTTCCTGCCGCCGCCTGGCCACACGCTGCCCGGGTGCGTGTTCGCCCCGCGCTGCTCGATCGCCGAGGACCGCTGCCGCGAGGCACCGCCGCCCGCGTTCCCGATCGACCCGGGGCACACCTCCCGCTGCTACCGCTACGACATCGCCCCGGACCTGCCGCGGAGCACACCGGTGGACGTGAGCCTGCCCCGGCCCGCGCAGGATGCCGAGCCGCTGGCCCGGCTGGTGAACGTGTCGAAGACCTTCACCTCCCGCGGCGCGCCGCTGCGCGCGCTCGCCGGGGTGGACCTCGACCTGCGGCGCGGGGAGACGCTCGGCCTCGTCGGCGAGTCCGGCAGCGGCAAGACCACCCTGGCCCGGGTGCTGCTCGGCCTGATCCCGCCCGATGCGGGCGCGACCATCGAGCTCGCCGAGCAGCCGCTGCCCGCCGACGTGCGCCACCGCACCCGCGATCAGCTCAAGTCGCTGCAGATCGTGTTCCAGAACCCGGACTCGGCGCTGAACCGCCGCCACACGGTGCGCCGGCTGATCAGCCGCCCGCTGACCAAGCTGGCCGGCCTGTCCGGGGAGCGGCTCAGGGAGCGGGTGGCCGAGCTGATCCGGTCGGTGCGGATGGAGGAACGGCATCTGGCGCTGCGGCCCAGCCAGCTGTCCGGCGGGCTCAAGCAGCGGATGGCGATCGCCCGTGCCTTCGGCGCCGGGCCGCGCCGTGGTGGTCTGCGACGAGCCCACGTCGGCGCTGGACGTGTCGGTGCAGGCCGCGATCCTCAACGTGCTGGCCGACCTGCAGGCCAAGGAGCAGGTGACCTACCTGTTCATCTCGCACGACCTGGGGGTCGTCAGGTACCTGTCGGACCGGATCGCCGTGCTGTACCTGGGCCGGCTGATGGAGGTCGGGCCCGCCGAGCGGGTCTTCTCCGGCCCGCACCACCCCTACACCGAGGCGCTGCTCTCCGCGGTGCCGACCCTGGACGGGACCGGTTCCGGCCGGATCAAGCTGACCGGGGAGATCCCGTCCGCGGCCGACCCGCCCAGCGGCTGCGTCTTCCACACCCGCTGCCCGCGGCGGCTGCCCACCGGGGAATGCGAGTCGACCGAGCCGCCGCTGGCGGAGGCCGAGCCCGGGCACTTTATGCGATGTCACATTCCGATAGAGCGGCTGCAGGTCATGCAGGGAAACGGCCGGCAAACGTGACAGGATCAACTACGGCGCATAGTTCCGGTAATTCGCGTCGCCATGCGCGGTCCCTAGGGAGGATCTCCAGTGCACCCCGACAATGAACGGCTCGGCCGGCTTCGCGCTGGCCAGGGCGAGATAGCGAACCACATCATCGACGAGTTCGCCGCGGGCAGGCTCTCCCGGCGGGACTTCCTGGTGCGCGGGACCGTGGTCGGCATCTCGCTGCCCGTCCTGGGCGCGGTGATCACGGCATGCGGTAGCTCCAGCACGTCCACCACCCCGGCCAGCACCGGCGGGAGCACCGGTGCCGGCTCGTCCGGCTCGGTGATCAAGGCGGGCATCGTCGTCCCCACCGCCGCGATCAACCCGCTGACCGTGGCGGACCAGGGCGGCCTGGACATGCTCGCCCAGACCGGCGAGTACCTGTGCCTGTCCGACCAGCAGCTCAAGCTGACGCCGGTGCTCGCGGAAAGCTGGTCGCCCAACTCCGCCGGCGACGTGTGGACCTTCAAGATCCGCCAGGGCGTCAAGTTCCACGGTGGCGCCGCGCTGACCGCGGACGACGTCGTCTACACCTACAAGCTGCAGACCGACCCGAAGAACACGGCCAACGCGCTGTCGGCGTTCGGCGGCGGGCTCGCCCCGGACGGCGTCGTCAAGGTGGACGACTTCACCGTCGCCTTCCACCTGACCGCGCCGAACGGCAACTTCCCGTACCTGACGTCGTCCGACAACTACAACATGATCATCATCCCGAACAACTACGACCCGGCGCAGTGGCAGAGCACGTTCATCGGCACCGGGCCGTTCGTGCTGAAGAGCTACACGCCCAAGGTCGGCGCCACGTTCACCCGCAACGAGGACTACTGGGGCCCCAAGGCCCTGCCCGCCGAGACCGAGTTCACCTTCTACGAGACCCAGACTCCCGGCATCCTCGGCCTGACCAGCGGCAACATCGACGTCCTCGGGCAGTTCGCGGTGGCCGGCGGCGAGCAGCTCCTCGCCCCTGGCGCCCCGTACACGATCAGCAAGCTCAAGTCGAGCGCGCACCGCGAGCTGTCCATGCGCTGCGACCAGGCACCGTTCACCGACCCCCGGGTCCGCCAGGCCATGGCGCTCACCCTGAACCGGCCCGCGATCGTCACGGCCCTGTTCAAGGGCTTCGCCGACCTCGGCAACGACACGCCGTTCGCGCCGGTGTTCCCGTCCACCAACACCAGCGTGCCGCAGCGCGCCCAGGACATCGCCAAGGCGAAGTCGCTGCTGTCCGCCGCCGGGCACTCGTCCGGCTTCACCACCCAGCTGATCACCGAGGACTTCCTGGAGATCCCGCAGTTCGCCCAGATCGTGGTGCAGGCCGCGAAGGCCATCGGGGTCACCATCAAGCTCAAGGTGGAGAGCTCGTCCGCCTACTACGGCAAGGCCACGTTCGGGAACTCCGACTGGCTGGACGCCACGATGAGCCTGGTCGACTACGGGCACCGCAGCGTGCCGAACGTGTTCCTGACCGCGCCGCTGCAGACCACCAACGCCAAGAAGGGCACCGGTTCCTGGAACGCGGCGCACTTCAGCAACTCGCAGTACGACAAGCTGTCCAACCAGTACATCGCCGCGTCGGACCTGGGCACCCAGCGGCAGCTCGCCGGGCAGATCGAGACCCTGCTGCTCGACCGAGACGCCGATCATCTACGCGTACTTCTACAACTACCTGTCGGCCTGGCCGAAGAACGTCACCGGCCCCTACCCGACGGCCATCGGGCACCTGTTCCTCAACAAGGCGTCCAAGACCTGACGCCGGCCCGCCCGCACCCTGCGCACGGCGGCCGGCCTCGGCCCCGGGCTGATCCGCCGAGGTCGCCGCCGGGCGCGGGCTCCGGATCGCCCCGGAACTGGCGCGGGCGGTGGACCAGCGCTGCCGCCAGGCACGTGCCGTGCTCCGCGCGGGCGCGCCGGTGTACGGCGTGAACACCGGCATGGGCGCGCTGTCCGGCGTCCGGCTCACCGGCGCCGAGCAGCGCGAGCACCAGCGCAACCTGCTGCTGGCCAGGGCGACCGGCGGGCCGCCGTGGCTGGACGAGGCGGACGCGCGGGCGCTGATCGCGGTCCGGCTGCGCACGTTCCTGTCCGGGGACGCCGGGGTGTCCGCGGCGCTGTGCCACCGGCTCACCGAGGTCCTCGACGCGGGCCTGGTCCCGGCCGTGCCCCGTACCGGGTCGGGTGCGCGGGCGAGATCGTGCCGCTGGCCCACGCGTTCGGCCCGCTGTGCGGCATCGGCCGGATGCTCGCGCCGGGCGGCGGCACCCGGCCGGCCGCCGGGGCACTGCGCGAGCACGGCCTGCCCGAGTTCCGCCCCGGCCCCCGGGAGGGGCACGCGCTGCTGGCCGGCGTGCCCGGGGCCACCGCGCTGGGCCTCGGCGCCTCGCTGACGCCAGATCCCTCGGCCGCCGGATGGAGGCCGCGGCGGCGCTGTCGATCGTGGCCGCGTCCGCGTCCCGGGATCCGTACCGGGCGGATGCGGGCGCGGCGATCCGCTGCTCGGGCAGGTGCTCGGCCGGCTGCGCGCGGCCACCGGGGAACCCGCCGGGCCGACCGCGCTGCAGGCGCCGGTCTCGTTCCGGGTGGCCGGCCCGGTGCTCGCCCAGGTGCTGCGGGCCGGGAACGGGCTGGCGGGCGCCATCGGCCGGGCCCTGTCCGGGGTGACCGACTCCCCGGCCTTCCTCGGCGGCGCCTTCGTCGGCACCGCCGGCTTCCACGGCCTCGACCTCGCGGCGCACTGCGACCAGCTCACCGCCGCCCTCGCGCACGCCGCCGAGGTGTCGGCGGCCCGCATCCACCGGCTGCTCGACACCCGCGTCACCGGGCTGCCGCCGCAGCTCGCCGCGCGTCCCGGGCCGGACACCGGCCTGATCACCGTGCACAAGCGCGCGGCCGGGGAGGTGCACGCGCTGCGCCGCCTGACCATGCCCTCGGCCGTGGGGCTCATCGAGACCTCCGGCGGCCAGGAGGACGTGCAGTCGTTCGGCTGGGAAGCCGCCGAGTCGCTGCGCGGGGCGGTCCGCCACGGCCACGCCGTCACCTCGTGCGAGCTGCTGACCGCCTACCGCGCCGTGACCCTGTCGCCGCACCCGGTGCCGCCCGGCTGCCGCGCCCTCATGGAGTCGCTGGCCGGCGTCATCGGCCCCATCGAGGCCGACCGCCCCTTCGGCGAAGACATCGAGCGCCTCACCGCGGCAGCGTGGCCTTCGGGGCCCAGCGCGGAATCATGAGAGGCTGAACCGGGTTTTGCGGTCACGCGTGCCCGGTAAGGGACACGCGACGGATCAGCGACCGGCAGCCAGGGATACCACGCCTATGAGCACGGCAAGCAACACCGAGAGCGAGCAGCACGGGCATCAGCACCGTGACGTCTCCGGTGGCTGGCTGCGCCCCGCGGTGTTCGGCGCCATGGACGGCCTGGTGACCAACGTCTCGCTGATCGCCGGGGTCGGCGGCGGCGGCGGCTCCCACCAGTTCATCGTGCTCACCGGCCTGGCGGGCCTGGCGGCGGGCGCGTTCTCGATGGCGACCGGCGAGTTCGTCTCGGTGTCCTCGCAGAACGAGCTGATCGGGGCCGAGGTTCGCAAGGAGGCCCACGAACTCAAGCACAACCCGGAGTCGGAGCGGCAGGAGCTGGCCGCCACGTTCCGGATGCGCGGAGTGGATCCCGAGCTGGCCGACGAGGTCGCCCGCCAGCTCTCCGCCCAGCCGGACCACGCCCTGGCCGTGCACGTCCGCGAGGAGCTCGGCGTGGACCCCGACGACCTGCCCTCCCCCTATACCGCCGCCGCCGCCTCCCTGATCACCTTCGCCGTCGGCGCCCTGATCCCGCTGCTCCCCTACCTGGCCGGCCTCGAACTCACTTCCGCTGGCGCTGGGCCTCGCCGCGCTCGCCGCCTTCATCGGCGGCGGCGTGGTCGCCAGGCTCACCGACCGCCCCTTCTTCCGCGGCGCGATCCGCCAGCTCCTGCTGGGCGCGCTGGCCGCCGGTCTCACCTATCTGATCGGCCGCGCCGTCGGGTCCCACGTCTGACCCCGGCGCCACGGCCTGGCACGGCCCACACCTGCCCCGGCCATCGTCCCGGAAAAGAAATTTCACCAGCCTTCGGGCCCGAACGACTCATCGTGGTGAGCCTCCGGCCCGGACAGCAGTTCCAGGTCCGACTCGACCATCATCGTGACCAGCTCGTCGAACCCGACGGTCGGCTCCCAGCCCAGCTCCTTGGCCACCTTGGACGGGTCCGCGCACAGATGGTCCACCTCGGCCGGCCGCACGAACGCGGTGTCGGACACGACGTGCTCCCGCCAGTCCAGGCCCGCCGCGGCGAACGCCCGGCTCGACCAGTTCCTCCGACGCTGTGCGTCACCCCGGTGCCCACCACGAAGTCGGCCGGCTCGTCCTGCGTCCAGCATCAGGTGCATGGCCCGCACGTAGTCCCCGGCGAAACCCCAGTCCCGGCGCGCCGACAGCGTGCCGAGCCGCAGCTTGCGCTCCAGGCCCAGCTTGATCCTGGCCACGCCGAGGGACACCTTGCGGGTGACGAACTCGGCGCCCCGGCGGGGCGACTCGTGGTTGAACAGGATCCCGGACACCGCGAACATGCCGTAGGACTCGCGGTAGTTCTGGGTGAGGAAGTGCCCGTAGACCTTGGCCACCCCGTAGGGGCTGCGGGGGTGGAACGGCGTCCGCTCGGTCTGCGGGGACTCGGCCACCATGCCGAACATCTCCGAGGACGAGGCCTGGTAGAAGCGGATCTGCCCGCTGCCCGGGGTGCGCGAGGCGCTGATGCCGCTGCACACCCTGATCGCTTCGAGCACCCGCAGCACGCCCAGGCCGGTCACCTCGCCGGTCAGCTCGGCCTGCTGCCACGACATCGGCACGTAGGAGATCGCCGCCAGGTTGTACACCTCGGCGGGCTGGACCCGCTCCACGGCCGAGATCAGGCTGCCCTGATCCAGCAGGTCACCGCGGACCAGCCGGACCTCGCCGAGCAGCTGGCGGACCCGGCGGACCCGGGGATTGGACTGGCCCCGGACCAGGCCCCACACCTCATATCCCTGCGCGAGCAGGTATTCAGCCAGGTAGGAGCCGTCCTGGCCGGTGATCCCGGTGATCAGTGCGCGTTTGGGCATGGCCTCCCCGCCGATGGTCACGGCGTGAGTTCCGCCGCGCTGCACTCAGGGTACGACTGCGTCTCGTGCCAGTGCTGAGCGCACGAGGGGCAGGTGTGGTACTGGATGGTAATGTTCGCTGCCTAGGAGCCAGCGGGCGGCCTGGGCATCACCGGACTCCTGACCCGACAACAAGAGGTGCGAAGCTGCGTGCAGACCAACCAGCGCCCGCTCCGGGTAGCCCTCGTCTCCTACCGCAGCAAGGCGCACGTCGGCGGCCAGGGCATCTATCTGCGGCACCTGTCCCGCGAGCTGGCGGCGCTCGGCCACCACGTGGAGGTCTTCTCCGGCCAGCCCTATCCCGAGCTGGAGCCCGGCCCGGTGCTGCGCACGCTGCCCAGCCTGGACCTGTACCGGGAGCCGGACCCGTTCCGCACGCCGCGGCTGTCGGAGTACCGCGACTGGATCGACGTCCTGGAGTTCGGATGGATGAAGACCGGGGCGTTTCCCGAGCCGTTCACGTTCAGCCTCCGGCTGCGCCGGGAGCTGCTGGCCAGGCTCGCGGACTTCGACCTGGTCCATGACAACCAGGTGCTGGCCTACGGGCTGCTCGCCTTCCCCCGGGCCGGGATGCCGCTGGTCACCAGCATCCACCACCCGATCAGCGTGGACCGGCGGATCGAGCTGAAGGCGGCCAGGGGACTGAGCAAGCTGGCGAAGTGGCGCTGGTACTCGTTCGTGCGCATGCAGGCCAGGGTGGCCCGCCGGTGCGGCACGATCCTGACCGCCTCGCAGTCGTCAGCCGCCGACATCTGCCGTGACTTCGGCGCGGCGCCGGGCAACGTACGGGTCATCCCGCTGGGGGTGGACACCCGCCTGTTCCACCCCAGGCCCGCGCCGCGCGTCCCCGGCCGGATGATCGCCGTGGCCAGCGCCGCGGACTCGCCGATCAAGGGCGTGGCGACGCTGCTGCGGGCGTTCGCCAAGCTGGCCACCGAGCGGGACGTTCAGCTTGTCGTGGTGGGCAAGCCCAACCCGGGCGGGCCGATCGAGCGGCTGGCCGGCGAACTGGCCCTCGGCGACAAGGTGCGCTTCGCGCACGGCATCAGCGACACCGAGCTTGCCGAACTGGCCGCCAGCGCCCAGGTGGCGGTGGTGCCGTCGCTGTACGAGGGGTTCTCGCTGCCCGCGGTCGAGCACATGGCGTCCGGCACGCCGCTGATCGTCAGCCGCACCGGGGCCCTGCCCGAGGTGGTGGGGGACACCGCGGTCGGTGTCCAGCCCGGCGACCCGGAGGAACTGGCCGCGGCGCTGCGGGACCTGCTCGACTCGCCGCAGCGGCGCGCCCGGCTCAGCGATGCCGCGTGGCGCCGGGTCCAGGAGCGGTTCGCCTGGCCCGCGGTCGCCCGGGCCACCGTCGCCGAGTACGAACGGGCGATCGCCGCCCGGCAGAGCGGGCCGCTCCCCGCGGGCCGCACCTGAAGAAGGGAGCCGAGCACTGCTGACCGTGGACTTCCGGCGCTTCCCCGTCGGGCCGGGCAACCGGCTGCTCGACCTGGGCTGCGGCGCCGGGCGGCACGCTTTCGAGGCCTACCGGCGCGGCGCGGACGTGGTCGCCTTCGACGCCGATCACGGTGAACTCCGGCAGGTCAGCGCCATGACCGCGGCCATGGCGGCGTCCGGGGAGGTGCCGCTGGCGGCGCGGGCGCGGCCGGTCCGCGGCGACGCCACGGCGATGCCGTTCGGTGACGGCTCCTTCGACCGGGTGATCGCGGCCGAGGTGCTCGAGCACATTCCGCTTGACCAGCGCGCGCTCGGCGAGATCGCCCGGGTGCTGCGGCCGGGCGGGATGCTCGCGGTGACCGTGCCCGCGCTGGCTGCCGGAGCGGATCTGCTGGCGGCTGTCCGACGACTACCACAACACGCCGGGCGGCCATGTCCGCATCTACACCCGGCCCGAGCTGGAGGGCAAGCTGCGCGCGGCCGGGTTCGAGGTGGGCGGCCACCACCACGCGCACGGCCTGCACTCGCCGTACTGGTGGCTGAAGTGCGCGGTCGGCGTGCACCGGGACGACCATCCGCTGGCCCAGGCCTACCACCGGCTGCTGGTCTGGGACATCGTCTCCCATCCGCCGGCGACCAGGCTGGCCGAGCGGGCGCTCAACCCGCTCATCGGCAAGAGCATCGTCCTGTACGCGCACAAGCCGCCCGGCGCCCGCATGCCCGCCGCTGTCACGGCCCCGCCCGCGCAGGCGCATGCCCGTGGCTGAGCATCTGGCGCCGCTGCCTTACGCTCCGCCGGTGGCCCGCCGCGTCCCGGCCGTGCCCGGGATCCTGACCGGGGCGGAGATACGGGCCACCGGCGAGAGCATCGCCGCGGGGCAGCAGGAGTCCGGGGCGATCGGCTGGCCGGACGGCCTGGTGGACGCGTGGAACCACGTCGAGTGCGCCATGGCGATGTCGGTGTGCGGGCTGCACGGCCCGGCCAGGCGGGCATACGAGTGGCTGCTGGCGACCCAGCGGGCCGACGGGTCCTGGCCGCGGCGGACCGCCCCCGGCGGCGAGGTGACCGAGGCGGTGGGGGAGAGCAACCACGCGGCCTACGTGGCCGTGGGTGTCTGGCACGAGTACCAGGTCACCGGGGACGCTGCGTTCGTGGTGCGGATGTGGCCAGCGGTGCGCCGGGCGATCGAGTTCGCCCTGGGCCTGCAGACGCCGCGGGGGGAGATCCTCTGGCAGCGCGACCCCGGCGGGACTCCGGCCGGTTATGCCCTGCTGACCGGCTGCGCCAGCATGTACCAGAGCCTGCGCTGCGCGGCGGCGCTGGCCGACTTCATGGGTGAGCCGCAGCCGGACTGGGAACTCGCCGCGGGCCGCCTCGCGCACGTGGTCGCCTGCCACCCCGAAGCGTTCGCCGACAAGTCCAGGTTCTCGATGGACTGGTACTACCCGGTGCTCGGCGGCTCGGTGCGGGGGCCGGACGCCGCGGCCTGGCTGGCCGCGGGCTGGCCGGATTTCGTGGTGCCCCGGCTCGGCGTCCGCTGCGTGCGCGACGAGCCCTGGGTGACCGGCGCGGAAACCTGCGAGCTTGTCCTGGCCCTGGACGCGATCGGGGACCGGGCGCGCGCCGTGGCGATGTTCGCCGAGATCCAGTTCCTGCGCGATCCCGACGGCGCCTACTGGACCGGGTGGCAGTTCGCCAACCGGACGCACTACCCGAACGAGCGCAGCGGCTACACCTCGGCGGCGGTGATCCTCGCCGCGGACGCGCTGTCGCGCACCTCCGGTGGGAACGGCCTGTTCCGTGCCATGCACACCGGCAGCGTCCCGTCGCCGGCCCCGAGCCCGTCAGCTGCGGCTGCGTGGCCTGATCACGGGCCGCGAAGCGGCCGCCGGGTGCTACTCCGTCACCCGCAGCGCGGTCTTCGGGCACGACTGCACCGCGTGCCGGACACCGGCGGCCAGTTCCGGCGGCACCTCGCCGCCGGTGATGTGCAGTTCGTCATCGTCATCGAGGCGGAAGACCTCCGGCACCAGGCCCGCGCACACGCCGTTGGCTTCACACAGATCGGGGTCAACGGTCACTCTCATGGCGGCATTCTCCTCGTGTCCGGGTCCGCGCCCGCGCCGGGGCAGGGCAGGATCGGACCATGACCGACACCCGTGCCATGCCCGCTGCGCTTCCCGCCATGCCCGAGGAACTGCGGCGGGCGGCGGAGGAGGCGCGCGGCTTCATGCCGCCGCCCGAGGGCCTGGCCCTGTACCGGGCGGCGGCCGCCTACGCCGCCGCCGGGCCGGTGCTGGAGATCGGCACCTACTGTGGCAAGTCCACCATCTACCTGGCCTGCGCGGCCCGGCAGGCCGGCCAGGCCGTCATCACGGTGGACCACCACCACGGCTCCGAGGAGAACCAGCCCGGCTGGGAGTACCACGATCCCGGCCTGGTCGACCCGGCGACCGGCAGGCTGGATACCCTGCCGCACTTCCGTGCCACCCTGGCCGGCCTCGGCCTCGACGAGGACGTGATCGCGATCGTGGGCCGGTCGGCGGACGTGGCCCGGCTGTGGACGGCGCCGCTGGGGATGCTGTTCATCGACGGCGGCCACACCGAGGGCGCGGCCCAGTCCGACTACGAGGGCTGGGCACCGCACGTGGCGCCCGGCGGCGCGCTCGCGATCCACGACGTCTTCCCGGACCCGGCCGACGGCGGGCGGCCGCCGTACCACATCTACCAGCGGGCGCTGGCTTCCGGCGCGTTCACCGAGGTGGCCGCCGAGGGCTCGCTGCGGCTCCTGGAACGGACCGGCGAGGGAATCGGCTAGCTGCCAGGTTGCTGCAGCTCGATGCGGTTGCCGGCCGGGTCGTACAGGAACGACTGGCGCCCGGTGCCGACCGGGGCCGGGTCGGTGACGCGCAGGCCGCGCCCGCGCAGTTCGGCGACCGCGCCGTCCAGGTCGGTGACGGCCAGCGCGAAGTGCTGGCCCCGGTCCGGCGGCACGTCCGCCTTGATGAGGTGTACCTGCTGGCTGCCGGCGTCCAGCCAGGCCCCGTCGAAGCTGAAGTCGGGCCGGTCGGCGCGCTCGGTCAGGCCCAGGATGCCGACGTAGAAATCCATGGCCGCGGGCACATCGCGGACGTTGATCGAGACATGGTGGAGCCCGGCAGGTCGCATGCCCCCAGTCTGCGTCATGGGCCGCCCAGCGAGCTAGGGCATCCCTACCGCCCGGCCGGGCGGACCGCCTCCAGCCGGGTCAGCGCCTCCGCCAGGACCTCCTGCTTCTTGCAGAACGCGAACCGCACCTGCGACCGGGCCGCCTCGACGTTGTCGTAGAACACCGAGCTGGGGATGGCCACGACACCGGCCCGGTGCGGCAGCTCGCGGCAGAACTCCATGCCGTCGGCGTAGCCGAGCGGGCGCACGTCGGTGGTCACGAAGAAGGTCCCGGCGGGCCGGTAGACCTCGAACCCGGCCGCGGCCAGCCCGTCGCAGAAGAAGTCCCGCTTGGGCCGCAGGTCATCGGCCACGGAGGCGTAGTAGCTGTCGGGCAGGGCGAGCGCGCGGGCGATCGCGTACTGGAACGGCCCGCTGGAGACGTAGGTCAGGAACTGCTTGACGGTGCGGACCGCGGTCACGATCTCCGGGCTCCCGGTCACCCAGCCGACCTTCCAGCCGGTGAAGGAGAAGGTCTTGGCCGCGGAGCTGATGGTGACCGTGCGCCCGGCCATGCCGGGCAGCGAGGCGACCGGCAGGTGCGCGCCGTCGAACACCATGTGCTCGTACACCTCGTCGGAGATGACCAGCAGGTCGTGCTCGCAGGCAAGCTCGGCGACCCGGGCAAGCTCCCCGGGGGTGAACACCACGCCGGTCGGGTTGTGCGGGGTGTTCAGCAGGATCACCCGGGTGCGCGGGGTGATCGCCGCGGCCAGCGCGTCGAGGTCGGGCCGGAAGTCCGGCGGCCGGAGCGTGACCGGCACCCGGGTCCCGCCCGCCAGCGCCACCGAGGCCGCGTAGGAGTCGTAGTACGGCTCGAACGCGATGGCCTCGTCACCCGGCTCCAGCAGCGCGAGCAGCGCCGCCGCGATGGCCTCGGTCGCGCCGACGGTGACCAGCACCTGGGCGTCCGGGTCCAGGTCGAAGCCGTAGAAGCGCTTCTGGTGCGCGGCCACCGCCTGCCGCAACTCCGGGACGCCCGCACCGGGCGGGTACTGGTTCCCCCGGCCCGCCATGATCGCGTCCGCCGCGGCCTGCGCTATCTCGCGCGGGCCATCGACGTCGGGGAAGCCCTGGCCCAGGTTGACCGCCCCGGTGGTGACGGCCAGCGCCGACATCTCGGCGAAGATCGTGGTTCCCATCCCGGCGAGCCGGGAGTTCAGCAGTGGTCGGTTCACCCGGCCATGAGATCATGCCGCTGCCTGCCGGTGTGACGGTGACGTACGCTGCGGGCATGCGCGTCGCTTTGTGCCAGTTGCCGGTCAGCCCAGATCCCGGGGTCAACCTCGGCAGGGTACGGGAGGCCCTGTCCGACGCCGCGGGCCGTGGCGCGGACCTGGCCGTGTTCCCCGAGGCCACGCAGGCCCGGTTCGGCAGCGACCTGCGCGGCATCGCCGAGCCGCTGGACGGGCCGTTCGGCGGCGGCCTGGCCGGGGCCGCCAGGGCCAGTGGGGTGGCGCTGGTGGCGGGGGTGTTCGAGCCCGCTCCAGACGGGCGCGTGTACAACACGGCGGTGGCCTACGACGCCGCGGGCACCAGGGTTGCCGCGTACCGGAAGATCCACCTGTTCGACGCGCTGGGCGAGCGGGAGTCGGCCATGGTCGCCCCTGGCTCCGAACCGGTGGTCACCGACCTCGCCGGGGTCCGGGTCGGCATCATGACCTGTTACGACGTGCGGTTTCCCGAGCTTGCCAGGGCCCTGGCGGTGCGGGGCGCCGAACTGATCGTGATACCCGCCGCGTGGGCCGCCGGGCTGTTCAAGGAGGAGCACTGGGTGACCCTGGTGCGGGCCCGCGCGATCGAGAACACGGTCTGGGTGGCGGCGGCCTGCCAGGTGCCGGACCCGTCCGCGCCGCCCACCCGCGCTCCGACCGGGGTCGGCCGCAGCATGATGGTCGACCCGATGGGCACGGTCCGCGCCGACCTCGGGCCGTTCCCCGGTGTCGGGGTGGCCGACCTGGACAGTGCGCTGACCAAGCAGGTCCGGGCCACGCTGCCGAGCCTGGAGCACCGCCGCGAGGACATCTTCGGCCCGGCGGCCGGCTGAGCGGTATTAGCCCGGGGGGCGACCCCCGGAACCCCCGCTGGCCTGGCGGCCCTCGTGACTGCGTCACGTGGGCCGCGGCCGCACCAGCCCGGGGGCGCCCCCGGACCCCGCTGGCCGGCGTGGTCAGCGGTAGCGCGCGTGCCAGAGGACCGGGTGCTCCGCCGCGGTGCTCGCGGCGAATCCGGCACCGGTCAGCGTCCCGTCCGCGGCCGTCAAGGCATTTATCTGCGTAACGAACCCCCGGCCAAGCCCGCCGCCCCCAGGCACACCCTCCGCCCAGGCCTGCCCGTCGGCGGACCACCAGACGAGCATGACCTGGCCCGCCTGCTGCCCGGCCTGGCCCGTCGTGACCCGCCCGGTCAGGCCGGTCACGACGAACCCGTGTCCCGCCGAGGTCAGCCCGGTCACCACGGTCGGGCGCGGCGGCGCAGGCAGCATCGAATCCCGCCAGGTGCGGCCGCCGTCGGCCGAGACGGCGGTGAAAGGCCGCCCACTCGCGGGCGGCAGCCCGGCCCGCCACGCATAACCCGCGGCGAGCACCCGCCCGCCCGCGGCGGTGACCTTGGTCAGCACGGCGCCGGCCGTCCCGGCCGGGAGCGGCACCGCGCTGAACCGCCACGCTGAGCCGTTCCGCGAGGTCCACGCGGCGGGCACGATCCCCGCCGAGCCCACCGCCACGAAGCCGGGCCCGGCCGCGGTCACCGCGAGTACCTGGTGACTCCCCGCGGCGCCGGCCGGCGAGTAGGCGTCCGTGGCCAGCGGGGCACGGGCCCACGTGCTCAGGTTCTTCGAGTACCAGGCGACCGGGGCCGGGCCGCCGGGCGCCGGGGCGCTGCCGACCACCACATAGCCGGCCGGGCCGGCCGCCGCCTGGGCGAGGCTGGCCCCGGGTGCCGTGAGCGGGCTCTGGCTGAATGCCGGGGCCCAGGAGGTTCCGGCCGCCGATGTCAAGATCACTGGCTGCTGGCGGGCCGGCCCCGCGGGAGCCGGCGCCGTGGCCTCGCCGATCGCCAGCCAGCCCTGCGCGCCGTGCACCACGCTCGTCAGCGCGCCGCTGCGCCATGCCCCCGGCAGCAGCACGCCCGCGGGCGCCCACCGGCCGGCCGAGGCCAGCCAGAGGGCCGGCGATCCGCCGGAGGCACCCGCCGCGACCAGCGTGCGGCCGCCGGTGGCCAGGCCGTTGACCGTCGCGTCCGGGGTAGCGGCCGCGGCCAGGGCCGCCTGGCCGACCTGCTGGCGGCCGGTCCCCGGCCCGGTGCGGAGCAGGTGCGGGCGCATGCCTGCCGGCCCGGTTCCGGACTGGCTGTTCCCGGCCGCCACCACGGTGCCGCCGGGTCCCGCGGTGAGCCCGGCCACCCCGGTGCCCGGGTCGGGGGTCTGCTGCCAGCCGCGGCCGCGCGCGCTGAAGAACGCCACCTGGGATGCGTGGATGGTTGCCGCGACCACGAAGCCGTGACCGCCGCCGGAGACCGTGGTGACCTGGAGCGAGGTCCGCCGGACCGGAATCAGCTTGCCGGCGTACCGCCAGGTGGACCCCTGGCCGGACTGGTAGGTCACCGCGTCCTGCCGCCCGGCCGCGTGGCCGGGGCGGACGGCGACGAAACCGGCCCCGCCTGCGGCCAGGCCCGCCAGCCCGGCGGTCGCGCCGTGGCCGGCCGGCAGCGTCACGGGCTTCCAGGTCAGGCCGCCGTTCGTGCTCCGCCACAGGCCCGCTTCCGGCCGCCGGCCCTGCCCCGCGGCCCCGGTCACCGGGCCGCCGGCCACGACCACCCCGTTCGCCCCGGCCGCCCAGCGCAGCGCCGTCGCATGACCACCGTGAGCGGTGAGCCCGAGCCCCGGCCCGCTCCTGCGCGCCCAGGCCCGCCCGGCCGACCAGGTCCACACCACGGGGCCCGGCTCGGTGCCGGTGTTCTCGCCGACCGCCACGAACCCGCTGCCGGTGCCGGCCAGGCCGAGCACCGTGTCCCCGGCCACCGGGGGAAGGCCGGGCGCCGGCTGCCAGATCCTGCCGTCGGGTGAGGTCCAGGCCACGTGCTGGCCGAGCGCGAGCCAGGTGCCGCCGCTGCGGGCGATCAGGACCGGCGCGGTCCCCGCCCCGGGCCCGCCCGCGGCGCCGGGCACGGCGGGCGCCGGGCCTGTCGTGAGGCCTGGCCCGGCCGGTCCGCCGGGGGAAGCCACGGCGCCGGTCCCGCTGCCACCGCCCGCGCCGGGGCCCGCCAGGGCCGCCCGGGACCAGGTGTGGCCACCGTCGGCGGAGAACAGGAACAGCGGCAGCGGGCCGGGCTGGCTGGGCTCCGTGCCGATGGCGACGACGGTCTTGCCCGCCGCGGCTATCCCGGTCAGCGATGCCCGCAGCGTGGTGGTCCCGGCTGCCGGGCCCGCCAGCGCCGCGTCGGCCGCGGTAACCGGCGGAATCGGGTGGACCAGGGTGAACTGAGGCTGGGCCGGCCCACTGCCGGAACGGGCGATGCCGATGCCGGCCAGTGCCCCGGCGACGAGGACGACAACCGCGACGGCCACGACGATGCCCCGCCTGCCCCGCCACGTCCCACCGGCCCGGCGCTGCCCGGGGCTGGTCTTCTTGTCCCGGCCTGGGCCGGTGCTCGTGTCCCGGCCTCGGCCGGGCTCGTGTCCCGGCCTGGCAGGCCTTCCCAGGCCATTCTTTTCCCGCCCAGGGCCGCTTCTTCGCCACCTGCGCCGGCCAGGCCGGTGGCCTCGCTGGCGCCGGCCTCAGCCGCCGGCCTGCCTGCCCCGGCCGCCGCGCCCGCCGCTGCCCCGCCGGCCGCCGAACCGGGCCCGGCCGGCTGGTGGCCCGGCCGCGGGTGCTCCGGCTGCGGATCCAGGGCCGGCGCCGCCGTCCCGGCCGGGCGGGGAGTGCCGTCGGCGGACAGGACCGGAATGGGCTCGGTGCGCGGGTCCTCGGCGACGGCCGTGGCTACGGACCGCGCCCCGGTGCTGGCCGGACCCAGCCAGTCGATGCCAGCCTCCTGCCAGGCGGCCGCCGACTGCTGCCAGACCGAGACCGGCTGCCCGGGCACCGGCGGACTGGAAGCTGGCCGAGCCGTCGCCGCCGGGGCCGGCACCGGCGCGGCCTGCGATGGCCCGCCCTCAGGCCCGGCCACCGGATCCGCGATCCAGAGTCCGTCGTCGTCGAACGACAGGTCCGGCACGTAGTCATCCGGCTCACCGGCCATGTCCGCGATCCCGCCCGGATAGCCCCGCACGGCAGGCGCGAAGGCCACCGCACGCGGCCCGCGGCCCGGCGATACGAACAGGGCGGTGCCTCCTCCGCCCGGCCCGCTGTGCGCGCTCACACTCGCCCCACTTCGTGGTGGATTCGGTGTGAACGCCGAGAACGGACGGTCAAGGGGGAGTCGGCCACGCCCGTGATGCTAGCGGTGCAACGGGCTATGTCTGGGGTGATCCGGCAGTGTGCAACAGGTGTCGTAACTGCTGCGGCTCAGGACGATATGCCCCGCGCCGCGTCGAGCACGGCGATGCGAAGGCGCTCCATCTCGGCGTCGCTGACGCGCTCAAGGAACCGGCGCATCGTTAATTCCTCGTCGCCCCCGGAGCGGAGGACCTCCGTCATCACCCGCGCATCGTGCTCTTCGCGCTGCTCGACGGGCCAGTACCGCCAGGCGCGGCCGTGCTTGACCCGCTGGAGCACGCCCTTGCGGTACAGGATGTCCATCACGGTCATGACTGTCGTGTAAGCGACCGGGCGGTCGTACCGCAGGCGCTCCCGGACCTCGCGCACCATGCACGGGCCTCGGCTGCCCACATCACGTCCATGATGGCCATCTCAAGTTCACCGAACTCGCGCACTCGACGGCACCTCCGTTTATCCATGTAAGCACGGAACATGCCTTGTCAGGAGTGCCCGAACTGGCGCAGGGAGAGGATTGCGGGCCCCTGGTGTGGGATTGTTCGCCCCGGCCGCAGAACTTCCCCCGCCGCGGGCCGCCCTGGCCCGCCGATGCCACGCCCGGGCCACCGGGAGCCGCGGCCGGCGGGGCGCCGGCGCGGGGCCGGCGTGAAGTGGATCTCACCCGGCCGGGGATGTTCCAGGGACCGGTAGCCTAGGACACGCCCTGATGGGGGCGGCAATACCACCAAGTCACACGTCGGAAGAGGGCGATGTCCGCCGTGCCTCCGGAGTCGCCGCGGGCATCCGCGGATCCCAGCGAGCACACGACCGAGCTTTCCGGGCAGGAATCCCAGGCCGGCAACCCCGGCACGGATTTCGGGCCGAACGAATGGCTCGTCGATGAGATGTACCAGCGCTACCTGGCCGATCCCTCGTCGGTGGCCATGGAGTGGTGGAACTTCTTCGCCGATTACCGGCCTCCGCCGGGGAGCCCGGCGCCGTCTGGCCGCGGCGCAGGCGGCCCGGCCCGCGCCAGCCGCACCGGTGACGCCCGCGCCCGCGCAGGCCGCGCCGCAGGGCGCCGCGCCGGGAACGGCCGCCCCGGCGCCAGCCCCCGCCACGGCACCGGCCGCGGCGCCCGCCCGGCCGGCCCAGCCGGCACCGGACGGCAAGCCTGCCCAGCAGCCAGCAGCCCCGGCTCCCGCGCCGGAGGCCGTGGTGCGGTTGCGCGGCGCCGCCGCGCGGACCGCCGAGAACATGGTGGCGAGCCTCAGCGTCCCCACGGCGACGAGCGTGCGGTCCATCCCGGCCAAGCTGCTGGCCGACAACCGGATCGTGATCAACAACCACCTGGCCCGTGGCCGGGGCGGCAAGGTCTCGTTCACCCACCTCATCGGTTTTGCCGTGGTGCAGGCGCTGCGCGCGACGCCGGCGATGAACCATTCCTTCGTCCTGGTGGACGGAAAGCCGGGCGTGGCCACGCCGGAGCACGTCAACCTGGGCCTGGCCATCGACGTGACGGTGCGCGACGGGTCGCGGCAACTGCTCGTGCCCAGCATCAAGGCGGCGGAGGCCATGGACTTCCGCCAGTTCTGGATGGCCTACGAGGACATCGTCCGCCGGGCCAGGACCGGCAAGCTGACCATTGACGACTACGCGGGCACCACGATCACGCTGACCAACCCGGGCACCATCGGCACCGAGCACTCCGTCCCCCGGCTGATGGCCGGGCAGGGCTGCATCGTCGGCGTGGGGGCGATGGAGTACCCGGCCGAATACCTGGGCGCGTCCCAGGAGACGCTGGCCCGCCTGGCGGTCAGCAAGACCGTGTCGCTGACCTCCACCTACGACCACCGGATCATCCAGGGCGCGCAGTCGGGTGAGTTCCTGCGCCGGATGCAGCAACTGCTGCTCGGCGAGGACGGCTTCTACGACGCCGTCTTCAAGGCGCTGCACATCCCCTACGAGCCCGTGCGCTGGGTGCGCGACATCGCCGCCCTGCACGATGAGGACGTCACCAAGCCGGCCCGGGTGCTCGAACTCATCCACGCCTACCGGGTCCGCGGCCACCTCATGGCGGACACCGACCCGCTGGAGTACAAGCAGCGCAAGCACCCCGACCTGGACATCAACGAGCACGGCCTGACCCTGTGGGACCTGGAACGTGAGTTCCCCACCGGGGGCTTCGGCGGCAAGCCGCTGATGAAGCTGCGGGAGATCCTCGGCGTGCTGCGCGACTCCTACTGCCGCACGGTCGGCGTGGAGTACATGCACATCCAGAACCCGGAGGAGCGCGCCTGGCTGCAGGAGCGGATCGAGCGCCCGCACGGCAGGCCCAGCCACGACGAGCAGATGCAGATCCTGTCCCGGCTGAACGTGGCCGAGGCCTTCGAGATGTTCCTGCAGACCAAGTTCGTCGGCCAGCGCAGGTTCTCCCTGGAGGGCGCCGAGTCCCTGATCCCGCTGCTCGACGCGGTGCTCACCGAGGCCGGCCGCGCCTCGCTGGACGAGGCCGTGATCGGCATGGCGCACCGCGGCAGGCTGAACGTGCTGGCGAACATCGTGGGCAAGTCCTACGCGCAGATCTTCGGCGAGTTCGAGGGCAACCTGGACCCGCGGACCACGCACGGGTCCGGCGACGTCAAGTACCACCTCGGCGCCGACGGCGTCTTCACCGCCAGCGACGGCTCGTCCATCGCCACCTCACTGGTCGCCAACCCCAGCCACCTGGAGGCGGTCGACCCGGTCGCCGAGGGAGTGGTCCGCGCCAAGCAGGACGTGCTCGACATGGGTGAGCCCGGGTTCACGGTGCTCGCGGTGCTTCATCCACGGCGACGCGGCGTTCGCGGGCCAGGGCGTCGTGGCCGAGACCCTGAACCTGTCCCAGCTCCGCGGGTACCGCACCGGCGGCACCGTGCACATCGTGGTCAACAACCAGGTCGGGTTCACGACCGCGCCGCAGCACTCCCGGTCCAGCGTCTACAGCACGGACGTGGCGCGGATGATCCAGGCACCGATCTTCCACGTCAACGGCGACGACCCCGAGGCGGTCGTCCGGGTGGGCAGGCTGGCGTTCGCCTACCGCCAGACGTTCGGCAAGGACGTCGTCATCGACATGATCTGCTACCGGCGCCGCGGGCATAACGAGGCGGACAACCCGTCCTTCACCCAGCCGCTGATGTACGACCTCATCGACGCCAGGCGGTCCACGCGCAAGCTCTACACCGAGGCCCTCATCGGCCGCGGCGACATCACCATGGAAGAGGCCGAGCAGGCGCTGCGCGACTACCAGCAGCAACTGGAGCGCGCCTTCACCGAGACCCGGGAGGCCGTGAACCAGACCGCCGAGCAGGGCGCGGTCCTGCGGCCGCGCGCCCACCGTGGTGGAGGCGATCGACCACGGTGCCACGCCCACCGCGATCACCGACGAGGCCATCAAGCAGATCATCGACAGCCAGCTCAGCCTGCCCGACGGGTTCACCGTCCATCCGCGGCTGCTGCCACAGCTGCAGCGCCGCGCCGCGATGGTGGCCGGCGACGCGATCGACTGGGCCACCGGCGAACTGCTGGCCTTCGGCACGGTGCTCATGGACGGCCACACGGTGCGCCTGGTCGGCCAGGACACCCGCCGCGGCACGTTCGGCCAGCGGCACGCCGTCCTGGTGGACCGGCACACCGCGGCAGGAGTACACCCCGCTGCGCCGGTTCAACTCGGCCACCGCGAAGTTCCACGTCTACGACTCGCTGCTGTCGGAGTTCGCGGCGGTGGGCTTCGAGTACGGCTACTCGGTCGCCCGCCCCGGCGCGCTCGTCGCCTGGGAGGCGCAGTTCGGTGACTTCGTCAACGGCGCGCAGACCATCGTGGACGAGTTCATCAGCTCGGGCGAGCAGAAGTGGGGCCAGCGCTCCAGCGTGGTGCTGCTGCTGCCGCACGGGTACGAGGGCCAGGGGCCGGACCACTCCTCAGCCAGGGTGGAACGGTTCCTGACCCTCTGCGCGCAGGACAACATGACAGTGGCCATGCCGACCACGCCGGCCAACTACTTCCACCTGCTCCGCTGGCAGGCGCTCTCCGGCCGCCGCAAGCCGCTGATCGTCTTCACCCCCAAGTCGATGCTCCGGCTGAAGGCGGCCACGTCCGCTGCGGCCGACTTCACCCAGGGGCTCGTTCCTCCCGGTGATCGGCGACTCGCGGCCGATCGACCCGGCGGGCGTGCGCACCGTCCTGCTGTGTGCGGGCAAGATCTACTACGACCTTGCCGACAAGCTGACCGCCGAAGCCCACGGCGACCTCGCACTGATCCGGGTGGAGCGGCTCTACCCGCTGCCGCTCGGGGAGATACTCGCCGAGCTGGACCGGTACCCGGCGGAGGTCGAGATCGCCTGGGTGCAGGAGGAGCCGGCGAACATGGGTGCCTGGCCGACCATGTCGCTCTGGCTGCCCGGACTGCTGGAACGGCGGGTCCGGCTGATCGCGCCGCCGGCCAGCTCGGCACCGGCCCTGGGCTCGTCCGTCGCGCATGCCGCCGACCACAAGCAGCTCATCGAGCGCGCCCTGGGCCGGGGCTAGCGCATGTACTTCACCGACCGTGGCATCGAGGAGCTTGCCGAGCGGCGGGGCAGCGAGGAGATCAGCCTCGGCTGGCTCGCCGAGCGGCTGCGCGAGTTCGTGGACTCCTCGCCCGAGTTCGAGGCGGCGATCGACCGGCTCGCGACCTGGCTCGCCCGGCTCGACGACGACGAGGACTGACGCCCGGCCGTCCGGCGCGGGCATAGTGGGCACACCGGGAGTATGTGCCTCGTTACCCGCCAACTCGCGATGCATCTTGACTTTCGGTAAACGCGACATATCGTGTTAGAGTCACGTTGTTTGAACGCAGAAGTAGTTAGACCGCGGAGAGGGGACGGCCATGAGCCCGGTGTTCCGCCACGGCAGGCTCCGCCTCTACCTGCTCAAGCTGCTGGACGAGGCACCGCGGCACGGCTACGAGGTCATCAGGCTCCTTCAGGACCGGTTCATGGGCATCTATGCGCCCTCGCCGGGGACGATCTATCCGCGGCTCGCCAGGCTTGAGGAAGAGGGCCTGGTCACGCACGACGAGGCCGATGGCAGGAAGGTCTACCGCATCACCGAGAAGGGCCGGGAAGAACTGCACGCCCGCCTCGACGACCTCACCGAGCTTGAAGAAGAGATCACCGCCTCGGTCAGGGACATCGCGCGCGAGGTCACCGAGGACGTCAGGGAGACCGTGCGGACCCTGCGCGAGGAACTGTCCTGGGCGACGCGGGAGTTCCACGCCAAGGCGCACCAGTCGCCCGGCCGCACCGGCCCCGGCGGAGCAGCCCGGCAGGCCGGGACCGGCGAGGCGCGCACCCCGCCAGAAGCGGCATGGGCGCGGGAGGCCGCGGAGCAGGCAGCGCGGATCCGGGAAGCCGCCCGCGAGCAGGCGGCACGGGCGCGGGAAGCCGCCGGCCGGGCACACGACGATGCGCCTCAGACCGCGGACCGGGCACGCGAGGCCGCGGCACAGACCGCGCGACCGGGCCCACGACGATGCGGCACAGACCGGGGACCGCGCCTACGAGGGCGCGGCACAGGCCGCCGACCAGGCACACGACGATGCCGCACGCGCCGGGGACCGCGCCTACGAGGCGCGGCACAGGCCGGCGACCAGGCACACGACGATGCCGCACGCGCCGGGGACCGCGCCTACGAGGATGCCGCACGGACCGGGGACCGGGCACGCCGGGACGCGCCGCGGGCCGGAGACGAGTGGGCGCGGGCCGCGGCGGAGACGCCGGCCGCCGAAGACCTGCCACGCGACCGGGAGCAGGCCGGTTCCGGCGCCACGGGAGACCACGCCGGCGCCACGGGAGACCGCACCGGCGGCACAGGGGACCGTACTGGCGCAACCGGGGACCGTACTGGCGCAACCGGGGACCACACCGGCGCATCGGGCGGCCGGGGGCGGGACCGGCACGAGGAGCCGCACGGCACCTCGGGCCGCCGCGGCGAGCGCGAGTGGGGCGAGTGGGCAGGCTGGACGGGCTGGGGCGGCTGGCCGGGGGCGGCCGGGCACCACGGCTGGGCCGACCCGGACGCCTACCGCGACCTGGAACGACTGGCCAAGCAGTTCAGCCGGGAGTTGCGTTCGGCGGCCTGGCACGCCCAGGCGGTCAGCGAGGACGCGCTGCGCGACCTGCGGGGAATCCTGGACGAGACGATCGACCGGATCAAGGACGAGGTCTTCAAGGGCAAGGCCCCGGGCCAGCCCGGCGACCCGGACGACAGCCCCCCGCCGGCACCTTAAGCCGGCTCGGTGGCGCCCGCTCGCGAGCGCGGCTGAAGCGATGCCGCCCGCCCGCGGACGGCCGTGGCAATCGAATTGCCCGCCGGGGCTCGCGAGACGGCCCAAGCACGGCTCAACCGCGTCGTGATCATGGCGATTTGGCTGCTGGAACAGCCAAATCGCCATGATCACGAACGGCTGGGCGCGGCAGGGCGGGCGCTGCGCGGGCCAGGAGGTGGCATGGCGGGACGCCGCGGGAGTGCGCCTGCCTGGCGGCGGGGCCGACGTTAGGGGCAGGGCCCGGGCGCCAGGTCAGCGGGCAGTGGCCGGGCCGGCGGGCCAGCTGGGCGGGTCAGTGCGGCGGGGCGGTGGGCCGGGTCAGCGGGTGAAGACGATCTTGCCGAAGATGTCGCCGGAGATCATCGCGGCGAACCCGGCCTCGGCGTCGGCCAGCGGCAGGCTGCGGTCGATCCGTGGCCGGACCCCGGTCTGCTCCAGGAACGACGCCAGCCGCGCCAGCTGGTCCCGGCTGCCCATCGTGGAGCCGACGACGGAGAGCTGGAGGAAGAAGACCCGGTTCAGCTCGGCGGGTGGCGCGGCGCCGCTGGTGGCCCCGGCGATAACGATCCTGCCGCCGGGCCGCAGGGCCCGCAGCGAGTGAGCCCAGGTCGCCTGGCCGACGGTCTCCATGACCGCGTCGACCCGCTCGGGCAGCCTGCTGCCGGCGGCGAACACCTGGTCGGCGCCCAGCTCCAGGGCCCGGGCGCGCTTCTCCTCGCTCCGGCTGGTCACCCATACCCGGAATCCGCCGGCCCGGCCCAGCAGGATCAGGGCCGTGGCCACCCCGCCGCCCGCTCCCTGCACGAGCACCGTCGCGCCCGGTTCCAGGCCGGACTTGGCGAACAACATCCGGTAGGCGGTGAGGTAGGCCGTCGGCAGGCAGGCCGCCTCCGCGAAGGAGAGGCTGGCCGGCTTGGGCACCAGGTTGCCCCGGGGCACCGCGACCTGCTCCGCGAAGGTGCCGTCGTAGCGCTCGGACAGCAGCGACCGGCTCGGGTCGAGCGTCTCGTCGCCGCCATGGCCGGCGCCGTCCCCGACCACCGCGTGCACGATGACCTCGTTGCCGTCGGCGTCGACGCCCGCGGCGTCGCAGCCCAGGACGATGGGCAGCCGGTCGGCGGAGATGCCGACGCCGCGCAGGGTCCACACGTCATGATGGTTCAGCGACGCGGCCCGGACGGTGACGGTGACCCATCCGTCCGGGACAGACGGCTCCGGATGATCGCCGAGGTGCAGGGCGGCCAGCGGATCCTCGGGGCTGACCCGGGCAGCGGTGACAGCAAACATGCCCGAAACGATAACGGTCGCGGCTTCCCGCCGAACCACGGGCCACCCCGGGCGGACTGTGCCATACTCAAATCCGGAGTGTGCTCCGCCACATCTCCATGCCCTTCCCCTTGCCAGCCTCCCCCTGCGCGCCGTCAGCAGCTATAAGGACCGGAGTGGATCTCACGTCTTACGCGGATCTAGCCGTGCGATTGGTGAACAGCACCAATCAAGGCCGCGACCGCGGCGACGCGCTGGCGACCGTGGAATCGCTACCGGGGTCTCGTGGCGGACCGGCCGTACCTGGCCGGCAAGGTGACCGGTACCGACCTGGAGGCGCTCCGGCTACTCCGCGAGGAACTGCTGCTGATCTTCACCGCGGCGGATCGTGGCGAGGCCGGGCAGGTGGCCGAAAGGCTCAATGCGCTGCTCGCCCGGCACCCGATTCACACCGAACTCGTCAGCCACGATGGCCAGCAGTGGCACATTCATCTGGTAGAGAGCGGTTCGGCCGCCGACAGGCACGCGGCCGGGGCCATTGCCGGGCTGACCGGCCTGGTCACCGAGTCCGGCACCGGCCGGTTCGGGATTTGCGAGGCGGAAGGCTGCGGGCGGGCCTTTATCGGCACCGGTACTTCCGCGGAAAAGCGGTACTGCTCCGAGGGATGCAGGCCGAAGGCAAAAGTGCGGGCTTTGCGGGCCCATGGGCATGGCAGCGGCCAGGGACCGCGGTCCACCGCCGCGAGCTGACGCGCCGCCCGCCGTCAGGGCCGCCGCCGCCCGGAAAGCACTGCCCGCAGGTCGGCGGGTTCGCCAGGCTAGCCGTGTTACCGAAATGAAGCCATGTGCCTGCTTCTCTATGGTCCTTGACGATCATTACCATGAGCCCTACTCACGCACGGGCATACCGCCCCCGAATGCGAACCCGGAAGAAGGTTCGGACATGGCTGTAGCTTCAAGCACGAGACCGGCGGACGTCGGCCTCAAGCGGGAGATCGGGCTGATCGGCGCCATCTGGGCGTCCGAGACGTCGATCATCGGCTCAGGCTGGCTATTCGGCTCGTACTTCGCCGCGGCAGCGGTCGGTTCGGCCGCCCTGATCTGCTGGGTCGTCGCCGGCATCGCGGTCATCATCCTGGCTCTGGTGCACGCCGAACTGGGCGGGATGTACCCGGTGTCCGGTGGCACGGCCCGGTTCCCGCACTTCGCGTTCGGCAGCGTCGCCGGCATATCGTTCGGCTTCTTCTCCTGGCTGCAGGCGGTCACCGTCGCGCCGATCGAGTGCTTCGCCGTGATGCAGTACGGGTCGTATTACTGGCACGGGCTGTTCAACCCGAACGCCAACGGCGGCACCGGCGTCGGCAACGTCACGCACACCGGCTTCGTCATGACGATCATCCTGATGGCCGTCTTCACCGGGATCAACTTCCTCGCGATGCGCCTGTTCAACAAGGTGAACAGCGCCATCACCTGGTGGAAGGTGGCCATCCCGGTCCTGACGATCATCATCCTGCTGTTCAAGTTCCACCCCGGCAACTTCACCGCCGGCGGCGGCTTCATCCCCAAGGGCGTGACGTTCAAGGACATCCTGGCGGCGATACCCGGGGCGGGCATCGTGTTCGCCTACCTGGGCTTCGAGCAGGCCGACCAGCTGGCCGGTGAGATCAAGGACCCGCAGCGGAACCTGCCGCGCGCGATCATCGGCGCGATCCTCATCGGCACCGCGATCTACGTCATGCTCCAGGTGGTGTTCATCGGCGCGACCCCGACCGACCTGCTCCACCACGGGTTCGCGGGCATCCCGTCCACCAGCCCGATCGCCATCGGCCCGTTCGCCGGCCTGGCCGGCCTGGTCGGCCTCGGCTGGCTCGCGGTCGTCCTGCGGATCGACGCGTTCGTCTCGCCGTTCGGCACCGGCCTGGTGTACCAGACCTCCACCTCGCGCATCGGCTACGGCCTGGCCCGCAACCGGTACTACCCGCAGATGTTCGCCAAGGTCGACAAGAACGGCGTGCCGTGGTTCAGCCTGATCATCGCCTTCGTCGCCGGCCTGTTCTTCCTGCTGCCGTTCCCGAGCTGGCACTCGCTGGTCAGCCTGGTCACCGGCGCCAGCGTGCTGATGTACGCGGGCGCGCCGCTGTCCCTGGGCGCGTTCCGGCGCCAGGTGCCGGACCTGCCCAGGCCGTACCGGATGCCGGCCGCCAGCGTCCTGTCCCCGATCGCGTTCGCCATCGCCAACCTGATCATCTACTGGTCGGGCTTCGAGACGATCTGGAAGCTCGGCGTCTGCATCGTCATCGGCTACGTGCTCATCGGCATCTTCATGGCGTTCGACTCCCAGCGGCCGCCGCTGGACTGGAGGTCGGCGCAGTGGCTGCCGGTCTACCTGATCGGCATGGGCATCATCTCCTGGCAGGGCCAGTTCAGCGGTGGCGCCGTGGCGGCCCCGGTGAACACCAACAACATCCCGTTCGGGATCGACCTGCTGGTGGTCGTCGTGTTCAGCCTTGTGATCTACTTCTGGGCGATGGCCGCCCGGCTGCCCACCGAGGAGATGCAGAACCTGGTCTCCCGGCAGTCCGGCGAGGCAGTCGACCCGCCGGCCTCACGGCTAGGACAGGCGCTGGCCTGAGCGGAAGGCCCCATCCCGGTCCGGGATGGGGCCTTCCGGGCGTTCAGGAGCCACCAGGACGGCCCCGGCGGTAGCGCACCACCATCCGGCCCTCGATCAGCGACGGCGGCACCACGCCGAACGCACGGCTGTCCACGGCCCCCGCTGCCGGGTTGTCCGACGCCAGCCACCACCCGCCACGTTCCCGCCGCGCCGCGCGCTTGACGATCAGCAGGTCCGGGCGCCCCGGGTGGCGGGCCACCACGACCTGGCCCGGCCGGACGCGCAACGGCCGGCCACGGGTGATCGTTCTGCGGACCATAAGCCAGTCACCGGGGCGCAGGGACGGCTCCATGGACCGCTCAGCCACCGCTACCCGCCAAAGTGGCCAGCGCATGCATCCCCTCCAGGTTCCAGCCGGACCGGGCCGGGTAGTGTCTGACACCGGTATCTCATGATCCGACAGAGAGAGGGAGATCGATGAGGCTGCTCGCCCGTCTCCTGGAACCGAAGGCCATCGCCTACGCGCACTGTGACCTCCCCTGCGGGGTCTACGACCCGGCGCAGGCACGCATCGAGGCCGAGTCCGTCAAGGCCATCTGCCAGAAGTACCAGGACAGCACCGACCCCGCGTTCCAGACTCGCGCGCTGATCATCAAGGAACAGCGGTCCGAGCTGGTCAAGCACCACCTGTGGGTGCTCTGGACCGACTATTTCAAGCCCCCGCACTTCGAGAAGTACCCGCAGCTCCACACGCTGTTCAACGAGGCCACCAAGCTCGCCGGCGCGACCGGCACCAAGGGCAGTGCCGACGTGGCCAAGGCCGACGAGCTTCTCGCCAAGATCGAGGAGATCAACAAGATCTTCTGGGAGACCAAGCAGGGCTGATTCGCTTCCGTCACGGCAGCGCCCCGCAGGAGGCCGCGCGGTTACCCCGCGCGGCCTCCTGCTTGAGTGCCCGGCCCGGCGCATCGGGGCTGGCCAGCGGCAATGGGCCACGCAGACATCACGGGCATTGGGCGAGGCGATGCGTCATGAGCACCCGGTGTGGGCGGTAGGTTGCAGACAAGAACCTGCGGCCATCGCTTCGCGCGAAGTGCGGTCGCCGCCAGTGGAGAGGGCAGAAGTGACCGGAGAGACAAGCGGACGGGGGGCCGCGGCCCCGCCGACAGCCGTGCTGGCTGACGGCGACCTCCCGCCTCGCGACGAGGTCCAGGACCAGGTAACGATCCACATGCCGGCCGAGGGCGCCTACCTGTCGGTGCTGCGCACGGCGACCGCGGGCCTGGCCGCCCGCCTGGACTTCACCCTGGACGAGATCGAGGATCTGCGCATCGCGGTGGACGAGGCCTGCGGGATGCTGCTCGGCCAGGCGGCGCCGGGGGCGAACCTCGAATGTGATTTCACGCTGGGACCGGACCGGATCAGCATTGCCGTGTCCGCGCTGAGCCTGCAGCCGCGCCCGCCGTCCCGCGACACGTTCGCCTGGACGGTGCTGTCCGCGCTGGCCGGCAGCGCCGACGCCTGGGTGGGCCCCGGCGACAAGGTCACGGTCCTGCTCCGCAAGGTCCGCGAGTCATCGGGGTCCGGGTGACCGGCGAGACTGAGACCCGGCTGACCGGAGAGGTCGGCGCACAGGTGGCGGAGGAGATCGGGATCGGCGTACCTGACGACTTCGACGCGTCTGCCGCTCACCCCGCGCCGCCCGCACCGAAGCTCCAGCACACCGTGCCGGACCGCGGCCGGGCCAGGGACCTGTTCGAGCAGTTGTGTGCCCTGCCCGCCGGCGACTCGCAGCGGCTCCGGATCCGCGCCGAGCTTGTCGAGCTGCACCTGCCGCTGGTGGAGTACCTGGCGCGGCGGTTCCGCAACCGGGGGGAATGGCTGGACGACCTCACCCAGGTCGCCACGATCGGCCTGATCAAGTCCATCGACCGGTTCGACCTGGCCCGGGGCGTGGAGTTCTCCACCTATGCCACGCCGACGATCGTGGGCGAGATCAAGCGCCACTTCCGGGACAAGGGCTGGGCGGTCCGGGTGCCGCGGCGGCTCCAGGAGCTGAAGCTGGCCCTGACCAAGGCCATCAGCGACCTGGCGCAGCGGGAGGGCCGCGCGCCCACCGTCGCGGAGATCGCCGCGCACCTCCAGATGACCGAGGAAGAGGTGCTGGAGGGCCTGGAGTCCGCCAACGCCTATTCGACCGTCTCGCTGGACGCCCCGGACTCCGGGGACGACGACGCGCCCGCCGTGGCCGAGTCGCTGGGCATGCTGGACGAGGCGCTGGAGGGCGTCGAGTACCGCGAGTCGCTCAAGCCGCTGCTGGAGCAGTTGCCGTCCCGCGAGAAGCGGATCCTGCTGCTGCGGTTCTTCGGCAACATGACGCAGTCCCAGATCGCCACCGAACTCGGCATCTCGCAGATGCACGTGTCCCGGCTGCTGGCCAGGACGCTGGCGCAGTTGCGGGAGGGGCTCACCGCCGACGAGTGAGGCGCCCGGGCCGCCATGCGCCGCCGCCGGGCCCGGGGCTATCCGGCGGGGGGCTCACCGCCCGGCGGGGCCTGCTGGCCGTCGGTGAGCGCGCGCAGGCTCGGCGGGGACAGCAGCGCGGCGAAGCCGAGGACCGCCAGCACCACCAGCGCCAGGCCCCAGTCCAGCCGGTGGCCCTGGAGCAGGTAGATGCCCACGATGCCGGCGAACAGCTGGGTGAGCAGCGCGGGCGTGCGGCTCCACCGGCGCGCCCGGGCCAGCCCGGCCGCCACCAGGCCGAGGGCCGCCACGGCGGCCACGCCGATGACGGTCAGCGCGATGCCGCTGTTCACGTGGTAGGACCGGCCTGCCGCGGCGTCCACGCCGGCCAGCACGGTGGCGAGCAGGATCAGCGCCGACTCGGCGGCCTGGACCGCCGCGGCCGCGCGCAACGTCGGGGGGCTATGTGGCATTCTCCCTGCTACCTCCTAGCCTGAGGGCGTGCGCGCGCTGCTGATCGTCAACCCGTACGCCACCTCCACCACGCCGGTCCGGCGGGAGGTCATCACGCACGCGCTGGCTTCGGAACTCGACCTCGATGTTGTGCAGACACGCTACCGGGGACACGCCGCGCACGTCGCGGAGGGAGCCGCTCGCGAGAATTTCGGGCTCGTGCTCACCCTGGGCGGGGACGGCACGGTGAACGAGGTTGTCAACGGGATGCTCCGGGCCCGCCCGCCCGGCGCCACGGGCGACGGCACGCCGCCCCCCGCTCCCCTGCTCGCCGCCCTGCCCGGCGGGAACGCCAACGTCTTCACCAAGGCCCTGGGCCTGCCCGCGGACCCGGTGGACGCGACCGGGCAGATTCTCCGCTCGCTGCCCGCGGGCCGGACCAGGACCATCGGGCTCGGGGTCGCCGACCGGCGCTATTTCTGCTTCAACGCGGGCCTGGGCCTCGACGCCGAGGTCGTCCGGGTGGTGGAGGGCCTGAGAGCCAGGGGGCGGGGGGCATCCGCGGCGCTGTACGTCTGGACGACCGTCCGCCAGTTCGCCACGGTCACCGACCGGCGCGAGCCCGCGCTCACCCTGGAACGCGACGGCGTCCCCGCCCTGGACGGGCTGTTCCTCGGCATCGTGTCCAACACCTCACCCTGGACCTACCTGGGCGAACGGCCGGTCAACGCCAGCCCGCAGGCCGGCTTCGACACCGGCCTTGACCTGTTCGCAATGCGCAAGCTGGGCACGCTGGGCACGCTCAACGCGCTGCGGCAGATGCTGGGCCGCGATGGCGGCCCGGCCGGCCGGCATGTCGTGAGCCTGCACGACCAGGCCGCGCTCACGTTCCGCGCGGACCGCCCGGTGGCATTCCAGGTGGACGGCGAATATGTGGGCGAACGGGAACATGTCATGCTCCGTTCCATTCCGAACGCACTTCGTGTGCTGGTCTGATTACGCCGCGGATGGTTCTCGTGGCGGTCCGGAGCAGCGCTGGCCTGGCCGGCCGAGCGGGCCAGGTCAGCGTGACCCTCTCGGAATGCACCGCTTGCCCCGCAATGTGACCCATCTGACACGGGAAACAGCCAAAACCACGGGCCCGCCCTCTTGCGATTGATCCACGAGATTGAGAGGCTTGATCTGGTTCGAGTGGGCCTCGTGCATCCCGCATGCAGCCGTCTTGCACCCGGGCTGGCACCGGGCGCAAACCTCGGCCGCGAGCCAACTGCGGGGGCTGAGGCTCATGACCCAAAGTGAAATATGTGTTCCCTGGGACCGCGCGCGGTCCTTATCATATAGCCTAGCTCGTGAAATCATTCACAAGCGGAGCGGGCCTAGCGGATTCCGGGCGGTCAGCCCGGCCGGGATGGAGGAGTGGACCGCATGGACTGGCGCCACCACGCCGCCTGCCGTGAGGTGGATCCGGAGCTGTTCTTCCCTATCGGAAACACAGGACCTGCGCTGCTCCAGATCGAAGAGGCCAAGCGGGTATGCCGCCGGTGCCCGGTGGCCGAGAGCTGCCTGCAGTGGGCGGTGGAGAGCGGCCAGGACGCGGGCGTCTGGGGCGGCATGAGCGAAGACGAAAGGCGCGCATACAAGCGCCGGCTCGGCCGGATCCGGGCGCGCGCACACGCCTGAGCGTTACCCCGCCGCGGCGCGGCAGTTCCGCGCGCGGTAACGCAGTCCCGTATGCCAGGTGAATTCTTGACCGGCCATTCAGCAATGGCGCGCTCCGCGAATCGTTTTCACCCCGCCGCAGCCCGGCCGGCCGCGGCGGGGTTTTCGCTGCCGCCCGAATCCCGGGCTGATTCTGAGTCCCCCGGTTTCGGCTCGCCCGATGGCACCGCAATGGCCTTGACGGGCAGGCTGACCTGAACCGAGGTGCCGCCGCCCGGGCGGGGCCTGATGACGAGCCGGCCGCCGAGTTCCGACTCGACCAGGGTCCGCACGATCTGCAGGCCCAGGCTGGCATGGGCGTCGAGGCTGAAGCCCTCCGGCAGCCCCGCCCCGTTGTCCTCCACGCGGATCTTGAGCTGCCCCGGGCCGCGGGCCGCCCGGACCAGCACAGCGCCGGCCGGGGCCGGCCCGGTGACCAGGCCGTGCTGGAGAGCGTTCTGCAGCAGTTCGGTCAGCACCAGGGCGAGGGGCGTGGCGACGACGCCGGGCAGCAGGCCGAACCGCCCGGCGACCACCGGGCTGACCCGTGCCTCCGGTGCCGAGACCTCCCCGGCCATCGCGGCCACCCGCTGCGCGATGTCGTCGAAGTCCACCAGTTCCTCGGGGGTGTGGGACAGCGTCTCGTGCACGATCGCGATGGACCCGACCCTGCGGACCGCCTCCTCCAGCGCCTCCCTGGCCTCGGGCGCCCGGGTCCGGCGGGCCTGCAGCCGCAGCAGGGCGGCCACGGTCTGCAGGTTGTTCTTCACCCGGTGATGGATCTCGCGGATCGTCGCGTCCTTGGTCATCAGCTCGCGCTCGCGGTGGCGCAGTTCGGTGACGTCGCGGATCAGCACCAGCGCGCCGGTCCGCATGCCGTTCACGACCAGCGGGATCGACCTGAGCTGAACCACCGAGCCGTTGCCCTCGATCTCGGTCTCGCGGGGGGACCGGCCGCTCGCGGTCACCATGAGCGAGTCATCGGCGGGCAGTCCCGAGGAGCACAGCCTGGTCGTCAGCGGTCCCAGTTCGGCGCCCACCAGGTCGGCGGTCAGGCCCAGCCTGCGGTAGGCGGACAGGGCGTTCGGGCTGGCGTACCCGACGCGCCCGGACCGGCCGAGCCGGAGCAGGCCGTCACCGACCCGGGGCGACCTGACCAGGGCCGGCTCCTGGCCCAGGTAGGGAAAGGTGCCCGCGGCCACCATCTGGGCCAGGTCGTCCGCCCCTTTCAGGTAGGTCAGCTCCAGGCGGCTGGGGGTCCGCGCGGAACTCAGGTTGGTGCTCCGCTCGATCACCGCGATGACCGCGCCCTCACGGACCACCGGGATGGACTCGCGCCGGACCGGGATCCCGCCCGTCCACTCCGGATCCCCTTCCCGGCAGATCCGCTGCTCGTGGTACGCGGCGTCGACGAAGGGCCGCTCCCCGCGCTCGCGCAACTGCCGACGAAGTCATCGAGGAAGGTGGTCGGCCCGGTGGTCGGGCGCATCTGGGCCAGCGCCACCCACCCGGTGCCGTCCCGCAGCGGCGCCCACAGCACCAGGTCGGCGAAGGACAGGTCGGCGAGCAACTGCCAGTCGGAGACAAGGGCGTGCAGCCAGTCGATGTCGGGCTGGGTCAGCGGAGTGAGCCGACGGCCAAGGTCGTTCAGGGTCGCCACGTCTCATCATCGCATCCGTCCCGGCCGGCCCCGGCCCCGTGGCCCCGAAGACGGGCCCCGGCGCATGGCGGGACGGGCTGGCTGGCAGTATTCCGACATGTCGCAGGTGCACCGGCCGCTCGCCAAGCTCAGGGCACTGGCGGCCGTGGGGGAATATGTCCAAACGGCTACGCCAGTGGGAAGGAAGTGACTGTGACCGCCTCTCCCGCGTCCGGCGACGCCGATCTTCACCCCCTGCCCCCTGGTGACCCGGGCGCCAGGATTCCGAAGTACTACCAGGTGAAGCGGCAACTGCTCGAGCTGACCCGGGCGATGGCGCCCGGCACGCCGGTCCCTCCGGAGCGCGAGCTTGCGCAGCGCTATGTCACCTCGCGGACGACTGTCCGCCAGGCCCTGGCGGAACTCGTGATCGAGGGCAGGCTGCTGCGGATGCAGGGCAAGGGCACGTTCGTCGCCATGCCCAAGGTCGCGCAGATGCTGGAGCTGTCCAGCTACACCGAGGGGATGCGCGCGCAGGGCCTGCACCCGCAGACCACCATCCTGGACACCAGCTACATCGGTGCCGACGACGAACTGGCCGCGCTGCTGGCCGTCCGGGAGGGCAGCAGGGTACTGCGCATCCACCGGCTGCGGCTGGCCGACGGCGAGCCGATGTCGGTGGACGCCTCGCACCTGTCCGCCCGCCGCTTTCCCGGGCTGCGCCGCAGCCTGGAGCGGCACCCGTCGCTGTACGAGGCGCTGCGCACCGACTACGGCGTGGAGGTCGCCGAGGCGCAGGAGACCATCGAGACCGGGCTTGCCGACCCCAGGGACGCCCGGCTGCTCGGCGTGGATGTCGGCATGCCGTTGCTGCTGCTGTCCCGGCACTCGTTCGACGCCGACGGCATGCCGGTCGAATGGGCCCAGTCGCGCTACCGCGGCGACCGCTACAAGCTGGTGACCCGGCTGCACCGCGGCACCCGTGCGCCGAGGATCGGAGAGTAGCCCGATGAGCCACGACATCCTTGACGAGGCACGAAGCCAGGTCCTGCACGAGGGCAGGGGCCTGGACGAGAGCCAGGTCGCCAGGTGCCTGAGCCTGCCCTCAGATCGCCTCGGCGAGGCGCTCGCGCTGGCCCACGAGGTGCGGATGCGCTGGTGCGGGCCCGAGGTGGAGGTCGAGGGGATCGTCTCGGTGAAGACCGGCGGCTGCCCGGAGGACTGCCACTTCTGCTCCCAGTCCGGGCAGTTCTCCTCACCGGTGCGGGCGGTGTGGCTCGACATCGCCGAGCTTGTCGCGGCCGCCAGGGCGACGGCCGCCACCGGGGCCACCGAGTTCTGCATCGTGGCCGCGGTCCGCGGGCCGGACCAGCGGCTGATGTCCCAGGTCGCCGCCGCGGTCCGGGCGATCACCGAGGAGGTGGGCATCCACGTCGCCTGCTCGCTGGGGATCCTCACCCCGGCCCAGGCGGACGAGCTGGCCGGTTTCGGGGTGCACCGCTACAACCACAACCTGGAGGCCGCGAGGTCCTTCTTCGCCCAGGTGGTGACCACCCACACCTGGGCGGAGCGGGCCGCCACCTGTGCGCTGGTCAAGGCGGCCGGCCTGGAGCTGTGCTGCGGCGGCATCATCGGCATGGGCGAGAGCGCCGGCCAGCGCGCCGAACTCGCCGCCCAGCTCGCCAGCCTCGGCCCGGACGAGGTGCCGCTGAACTTCCTCAACCCCCGGCCGGGGACACCGCTGGCGGACCGGCCGCTGCTCGGTGCGGCCGACGCGCTGCGCACGATCGCCGCGTTCCGGCTGGCCCTGCCCCGCACCGTGCTGCGTTACGCGGGCGGGCGCGAGCTCACCCTCGGCGACCTGGGAACCGAGGCCGGCCTGCTGGGCGGCATCAACGCGATCATCGTCGGCAACTACCTGACCACGCTCGGCCGCCCCGCCGGTGCGGACCTGGACATGCTCACCCGGCTGAAGATGCCGATCAAGGCGCTGTCCGCCACCCTCTGACCGCGGCCGGCCAAGCCCGGCGATCTGTGACGCTTCGGGCACTCTTCGCTATCTGGCTATTGCCTACAGTAGACATTTCGCGGACGATAACGTCACCCCCGCATCACCGATCGCATCTAGCGCCACGATCTGCGCGCAGCACCCGCGACCGCCTGGCCACTGGAACGACAGGAGGATGTGATGGCGCAGTTCAGCTCGGAACCGGCACACGCACGCCCCCGGCGCAGCCAGCACCGGGGCACCTGGGCCGTGATCGCAGTCCTATTAGCCGCGGTGCTCGTCGGGACCCTGTGGGTCCCGTTCTACAACCGGACGACGCCGGCCTTGGGCGGCTGGCCGTTCTTCTACTGGTACCAGCTCCTCTGGGTGCCGGTCGTCGCCCTGATCTCCTGGTGCGCCTACCTGCTGAGCAGGCTCGGGCAGGGCGGCACGCGAACACCGGCAGCCGCGCCGGAACCGGGCACCGGGCCGGGTGGCGCGCAGGCCGCCGCCGGAGATCCTCCCCCGCTGCCCAAGCGGGTCCCGCCACAGCGGAGGGGAGCTGACATGAGCGGCGTCAACTCCGTGTCCTTCGCCGTCTTCGTGGTCCTGTTCGTGCTCGTCACCGGCGTCGGGTTCGCCGCCGCCCGGTGGCGGCGCGCCGAGGACCTGCTGCACCTGAACGAGTGGGGCCTGGGCGGCCGGGGCTTCGGCACCCTGGTCACCTGGTTCCTGCTCGGCGGCGACCTGTACACGGCCTACACGTTCATCGCCGTGCCCGCCGTGGTGTTCGGCGCCGGCGCGGCCCGCTTCTTCGCCGTCCCCTACACCGTCATCGTGTTCCCGATCGTGTTCGTGTTCGCCCCCCGGCTGTGGTCGGTCGCCCGGGTGCACAACTACGTCACCCCGGCCGACTTCGTCCGCGGGCGCTACGGGTCGCGCGGCCTGGCCCTCGCGGTGGCGGTCACCGGCATCCTCGCCACGATGCCCTATATCGCCCTCCAGCTGGTCGGCATCCAGTCGGTGCTCACGGTGCTGGGGGTCGGGGCCAGCGCCTCGAACTCCTTCGTCAAGGACCTGCCGCTGCTGATCGCGTTCCTGCTGCTCGCCGCGTTCACCTACCTGTCGGGGCTGCGGGCCCCCGCGCTGATCGCGTTCATCAAGGACGCGCTCGTCTACCTGATGATCATCGTCGCGGTGCTCTACATCCCGTCCAGGCTGGGCGGCTGGGGGCACATCTTCTCGACCGCGGGCACGCACCTGGCCAAGACCAACCCGAAGACCGGCAAGCCGTTCGGGTCGCTCACGGTCGCGCCCGCGGGCGAGTGGGCCTACGCCACGCTGGCCCTGGGCTCGGCACTGGCGCTGTTCATGTACCCGCACGCGGTGACCGGGGTGCTCGCGTCCAGCAAGCGCAGCGTGATCCGCCGCAACATGGCGATCCTGCCCGCGTACTCGCTCGTGCTCGGGCTGGTGGCGCTGCTGGGCTACATGGCGCTGGCCGCCCCCGGCGTGCCGCAGGCCGTCAAGGCCAACGGCGCCAACGCCCAGCTCTCGGTGCCCTTCCTGTTCCAGAAGATGTTCCCGCCCTGGTTCGCCGGGGTCGGCTACGCGGCCATCGCGATCGGTGCCCTGGTGCCGGCGGCGATCATGTCGATCGCGGCCGCGAACCTGTTCACCCGCAACATCTACCGGGAGTTCTTCGCCCGCGGCGCCACCCCGGCGCAGGAGACCAGGGTGGCCCAGTTCGTGTCGCTGCTGGTCAAGGTGGGCGCCCTGCTGTTCGTGCTGGAGCTGAGCAAGACCTTCTCGATCAACCTCCAGCTCCTCGGCGGCATCTGGATCCTGCAGACCTTCCCGGCGATCGTGATCGGCCTGTACACCCGCTGGTTCCACCGGTGGGCGCTGATCCTGGGCTGGGCGGCGGCGATGGTGCTACGGCACGATCGTCGCCTACAACACGCCCGCGCCCGGGCGTCGCCGGGTCCCATTTCGGCGCGAGCACCGCCAGCGTGCCCGGCCTGAACCACACGGTGTACATCGCGGTCACCGCGCTGGTGCTGAACCTGGTGGTGGCGGTCGCGGCGACCGCGGTGTTCCGGCTGATGCGGCTGCCCGCCGGTGCCGACGAGACCCAGCCCGCCCACTACCTGGCCGGTGACGACGGCGTGGCGGTGGAGCCGGTGCCGGTCACCACGGCGGCCGCGGGAACGGGCTGACCGGCCAGCGCGGACCGGCCGCGCGGACCGGCCTACCGACTGGTAACGTGCCGGCATGGCGGAGCAGCAGGAACCGGCACGGCACGGCGGAGCGCACGCGGTGGCTGCCGCGCGGCTGCACGGCGTGAGCACGATGTTCACCCTCTCGGGCGGGCATGTGTTCCCGCTCTACGACGGCGCGGTGAAGGCGGATCCGCCGATGCGCCTGGTGGACGTGCGGCACGAGCAGACGGCGGTGTTCGCCGCCGAGGCGACCGCACGGCTCACCAGGGCGCCGGGGCTCGCCGTGGTCACCGCCGGCCCCGGCGTCACGAACGCGGTGAGCGCCATCACCACGGCCTGGTTCAACGGCTCGCCCGTGGTGGTGCTCGGCGGCCGGGCGCCGGACTACCGGTGGGGCTCGGGGGGCCTGCAGGAGATCGACCACCCGCCGCTGCTGGCCCCGGTCACCAAGCGGGCCTGGACCGAGCACCAGGCGGGCGCGGTCGGCGCCGCGGTGGACGAGGCGTTCCGGCTGGCCACCGCCCCGCACCGCGGGCCGGTGTTCCTCGACGTGGCCATGGAGGCACTGTTCGGCGACGGCGGGCCCGAGCTGCCGGCCGCGGCGCCCGGCGGCACGGCACCGGCCGCCGCGGGCGGCCCGGACCCGGGCGACGTCGAGGCGATCGCCGGCCTGCTCGCCCGGGCCAGCCGCCCGGTCCTGGTGCTCGGCTCTGACGTGTGGCTGACCGGGGCCGAGGCGGCGGCGCGGGAGGCCGCCTGCGAACTGCGCCTGCCCGTGGTCGCCAACGGCCAGGGGCGCGGGATCCTGCCCGCGGGCCACGAACTGCTCGTCACCAGGGCCCGCTCGGCGGCGTTCGGCGCGGCGGACCTGGTGCTGGTCGTGGGCACGCCGCTGGACTTCAGGCTCGGCTACGGGGAGTTCGGCGGGCGGGACGGCAACGGCCCCGCCCAGGTGGTGCACGTGGCCGACAGCCCGGGCCACCTGGCCACCCATCGCACCCTCGCCGCGTCCGCCGCCGGGGACCTCACGGCGTTCTTCACGGCCCTGGCCACCGCCGTCCCCACGGCGCTGCGCCAGGCGGGTGCCGCGGCCCCGCCCTGGGCGGACACCTGGCTCCCCCGCCTCGCGGCCGCCGCCCGCGACGCGATCGCCGCCGACCAGGCGCTGCTGGCCAGCGACGCCGACCCCATCCACCCGATGCGCGTCTACGGCGAACTGGCCCAGGTGCTCGCCGACGACGCCGTGGTGATCGGGGACGGCGGCGACTTCGTCTCCTACGCGGGCAAGTACCTGGAGCCGCAGCGGCCGGGCGGCTGGCTGGACCCCGGGCCCTACGGGTGCCTCGGCACCGGCCTGGGCTACGCCATCGCGGCGCGGGTCGCGCGGCCGTCCGCGCAGGTCGTGCTGCTGCTCGGGGACGGCGCGGCCGGATTCTCCCTGATGGACGTGGACACGCTGGTGCGGCACCGGCTGCCGGTCGTGATGATCTGCGGCAACAACGGCATCTGGGCGCTGGAGAAGTACCCGATGCAGGCCCTGTACGGCTATGACGTGGTCGCCGACCTGCAGCCCGGATGCCGCTACGACGAGGTGGCCCGGGCGCTCGGCGGCGCCGGGGAGACCGTCACCCGGCCGGACGCGCTCGGCCAGGCCCTGCGGCGGGCCTTCGACGCGGGCGTGCCCTACCTGGTCAACGTGATCACCGACCCGGCGGTCGCCTATCCGCGTTCCACCACCGGGGTCTGAGCCAGGGAGCGCCGGCCCGAGCCAGGCCCGGCGGCCCGGGCCCCGGTCAGCCGGGCCGGAGGGCGGCGCGGGCGAGAAACCTGTCCCGGTCCACCACGATCCGCTGCACAGAGCCCGCGCCCGCCACCAGTTCCTCGTCCTGGTCAGGGTTCTGGGTGGCCGCCGCCGGGGGCGACAGGTGGCGCGCGATGAAGGCGAACACCAGCCTGCGGCCGGCCAGTTCGGTCAGTTCCGCCTCGACCTCGATCTCGGCCCCGACCGGGCTGGCCCGCCGGTGCTCCAGCGCCACGGCCGTCCCCACGGACGTCATCCCGGGTTCGAGGTGCGGTTCGAGGGCGGCCACGCAGGCCGCCTCGGCCAGCGCCAGCAGCCTGGGGGTGCCGAGCACGGGAACGTCCCCGCTGCCGGCCTGGATGGCGGTATCCGCCTCGGTCACCACGTGGCGCACGGTCGCGCGCAGCCCCACCGCCAGTCCCATGGCATCACCCTAAGGTCCTGCGCCGCGCCGTTGCTGCCCCGGTTTGCCGTCGTGGCCACGGGACGCCGGCTCGCCGGCGTTGGGTGGATCAGCTCTGTGCTGACTGGCCGGCGGCGATCAGGGTGCTGATGATCTCGGGCAGATGGCCGGTGATGGAGTTGTGGCCCTCGCCCTCGAGGGTCCGCAGCTCGGCTCGGCGGAGGTGGCCGCTGAGCCACTCCGCGTGAAATGGGGGCACGTGCTGGTCTTCTGTGCCCTGCCAGATGGTGACCTGGCGGATGCTGGCCAAGGGGAAACCCCAGTCGCGAAGGGTCGCCAGGCAATCGTCAGCTGCTCCGTGGCCTCCTGAAACGCCGCCTGCCCTGAGGAACGAGGCGACCCACTCCGCGTATCCCTGGGCGAAGAACCGGCGGTCCGCATCGCTGTTCGCTGTCCGCGGCGATGTTCTCGGCCTTGACGTTTGCGAGCTGGGCGACAAAGGCATCGACCGCCTGCCGGAACCCCTCGATGTCGCCCGCGAAGGCGAGCTGGTTGTCCTCATCGGCCTCGTACCACGCCCGCACCGGGCTTGAGATTTCAGCCTCGGTGTACGGGGCTATCCCGGCGATAACCGCGGTCGCCAGGCAGCGATCGGCCAGCAGAGCGTCGCAGGCGAGAGCGTAAGGACCACCCCCTGACCAGCCCAGGTTGAGGAACTTGCCAGCCCCCAATGCGTCCAGAATGGCCGCGGTGTCGCCAGCCGCATCAGCGACAGTGCGCCCAGCTTGAGGCGTGGAGCGGCCGTAGCCTGGCCGGGCGTACAGGACGGTGCGGATTCCCATCGGTGCCGGATCGAGTCCGGCCGGAAGCGGTACCAGGCCACAGGGGGTGCCCGTATGGAGCACCAGGACGGTCCCGTCTGGGGGACCAGACACCAAGGCCTCGAGCAGCCGGCCGTCACCGGTTTCGATGTTCACGCTCTCGGCTGCGCCCATGCGATTCTCCCTCTCAACCTGGCTTGCCTTCGCAGGTACGACGTCACCTCCGGCCCGGACTCATCGCGGATGAACGCCGCCGGTGCGACAGAGTGGAGCGGGCGCAGGCTGTGCGCCCCGGCACCGGCTGACCGCGCGGCTCACTCGATGACGGCGATCAGGTCGCCTTCCTGGACGATGTCGCCCTCGGCGACGTGCAGCCGGGTCAGCGTGCCGGAGCCCTCGGCGAGCACCGGGATCTCCATCTTCATGGATTCGAGGATGACCAGGGTGTCGCCATCGGAGACCTCGGCCCCCTCCGCGGCCACCACCTTCCACACATTCGCCACCATCTCGGCGCGGACCTCGGCCACCCGCGGCTCCTCTCCGTTGTCCCGGGCCGCCCATCCGGCCAGGCGCTGCCCGCCACTATTGTGCTCGCGGCACGGTCAGGGCCGCAGCCGGGTGATGATCGACGTGTCGTAGTCCCCGCTGCGGAACTCCTCGCTGGCCAGCAGGTCGGCGTGGAAGGGCAGGTTGGTGCGCGGCCCGGCGATCCGGAACGCCGCCACCGCCGCCCGCGCCCGGTCCAGCGCCTCGTCCCTGTCTCTGCCCGTGCGCGCACAGCTTGGCCAGCAGCGGGTCGTAGAACGGGGTCACCTTGTTGCCCGCCGCATACCCGGCGTCCACCCGGATGCCCGGCCCGGCCGGCTCCTCCCACTGCGTGATGGTCCCCGGGCTGGGCAGGAAGCGCACCGGGTCCTCGGCGTACACCCGCAGTTCCACCGCATGCCCCTGCGGCCGCACCCCGTCCGGGTCGAAGCTCACCGGCTCACCGGCGGCGATGCGGAACTGCTGCTCCACCAGGTCGATGCCGGTGACCAGTTCGGTAACCGGGTGCTCGACCTGGAGCCTGGTGTTCATCTCCAGGAACACGAAGTCATCGGCGGCCGTGTCCACCAGGCATTCCACCGTCCCCGCGCCCCGGTAGCCGACGGCCTGGCCGGCCTGGACGGCGGCGGCCAGCATCCGTGCGCGCAGCGCAGCGCCGACGCCCGGCGACGGGGTCTCCTCGGCGACCTTCTGGTGACGGCGCTGCACCGAGCAGTCGCGTTCCCCGAGCGCGATCACCCGGCCGTCGGCGAGCCCGAGGATCTGCACCTCGACATGCCTGGCGTGTTCGATGTAGCGCTCCAGCAGGATCGCGGGGTCGCCGAAGAAGCGCTCGGCACGGGTGCGCGCGGTCTCGAACGCCGCCGTCAGGCCCGCCGGACCGGTCACCGCGCTCATCCCGATCCCGCCGCCCCCGGCGGCGGCCTTCACCATCACCGGGTAGCCGATCCGGGCCGCCTCCGCCACCGCGGCCGCGGCGCTGGTCACCGGCTCGGGGCTGCCGGCGGCCACCGGCACGCCCGCCGCCGCCATCAGGTTCCGGGCGTTGATCTTGTCGCCCATCTGCTCGATGGCCAGGGGCGGCGGGCCCACCCAGGTCAGCCCCTCGGCCAGCACCTGGCGCGCGAAGGCCGGATTTTCGGCCAGGAACCCGTAGCCGGGGTGGATGGCCGCCGCACCGGTGCGCCGTGCCGCCGCCAGCACCGCACCGGCGTCGAGATAGCTCTGCGCGGGCGGCGGCGGGCCGATCGGCACCGCCTCGTCGGCCTCGGCGACGAACGGCAGGTCCGCGTCCGCCTCGGAGTAGACCGCCACCGACCTGATGCCCAGCCGGCGGGCCGTGGCGAGGACCCGGCGGGCGATCTCACCCCGGTTGGCCACCAGCACCGAGTTCAGCACCCGGGCAGCCTATCGGCCCTCGCGACGCAGTCTCGGGCCCGATAGGCACTCGGGGGTTCCAGGGGCCGCTCCCCTGGGCCAGCACCACCTACCGGTGGCTTCTGTGCCGCCGTCCGGCGACCTTGGCCAGCGCCTCGACCACCTGGGGGTCGTACTCGGTCGCGGTGTCCAGGCGCAGCCACTCCAGCGCCGCCATGGTCCTGCTGGTCTCGGCGGACGCGCCGACCAGGTCGTCGAACGCGTTGGCGGCGCGGATGATCCGGCTGCCGACCGGCGGCTGGCGGTCCCGCCCCCGCCAGGGCCAGCTCTGGTACCGCACGATCTCCGCCACCCCGTCCAGGACGCCGGCCTGGTCGATGACGGCGGCCCCCAGCTCCGCGATGCGCCGCTGCTGCTCGGGAGAGGCCAGCACGGTCGCACCGCCGGGGATCGGGTCCCGCAGCGAAAGCTGGCCGATGTCGTGCATGAGCGCGGCGTACTCCAGTTCCAGCAGCTCCGGCTCGCTCATGCCCAGCTCCCGGCCGACCACCACGGCCAGGCGGCCGACCCGGCGGGCATGCCCGTCCTCGACGTACCCGCCGACCTCGGTGACCCGGGCCAGTGCCCGGACCGTCTCCAGGTAGGTGGCCCGGATCCCGGCATAGCGGCGGAAGGCCATCTGCGTGACGAGCAGCGGGGCGATGAACACGCCGAGCGCCACCAGGCCCATCATGTACGCCGCGAACGCGATCAGGATCGCGGTCGCAGCCACCGCGACGCCGAGCGGGAGCTGCACCCGCATCTCGTCCCACAGCGCCACGCGGAACCTGGCGCGCAGCGCGTCGGCACTGATCAAGGCCCTGATCAGGCACTCGGCGAGCCACCCGGCCACCAGCACGGCCGCCATCGCGGCGAGCGCCAGCCCCCAGTCATGCGGCCTGGTGATGGCCACGACCGTGCTCAGCGGGCGGAACAGCGCCGCCACCACGGCGACGGCGATCAGCCGGGACGCGATGCCGGCCAGCCCGGCCGGCCGGCCCGCCGCCAGGTGCGGCAGCGCGCCCAGCACCATGCCGCCCGCGACGACCGCGATGACCTGGAGCGCCGGCTGCCTGGCCGCGCTGCGCCGACCATCAGCACCACCGCATAGGCGAGCGCGCCGGCGCTGCCGATCGGCGCCGACTCCCGGCCACCTTCCAGGGACAGCCGGAGCACCTCACCGAAGGCGATCAGCGCACCGAACGCCAGCGCGACACGCGGCTGGACCAGGCCCGCGGCCGCGGTCTGCGCCACCGCGGCCACCACGAGCATGCCCGCGGCGGCGACGAGCAGCAGCTCGCCCGAGTCCATGGCCTGCCGCCAGGACTCGGCCTGCTCGGTACCCTCGCCCGCCATGGCGCTCGCCGGCTTCACCAGCTCTCCACCACCCGCAGCGGCGCCGTCGGGTCGTCGTGATCCTGCGCGGCCATGCTGTCGGCGGGCTGCACGGCGGCCTGCCGGGGCTGTTCCCAGCCCTCCCGCCGCAGCGCGGCCACGAACGCGTCCACCAGCGCCGGATCGAACTGGGTTCCGGACCACTTGCGCAGGTCGGCGATGGCCTCGTCGATCGAGCGCGCACCACGGTAGGAGCGGTTCGAGGTCATCGCGTCGAAGGCGTCGGCGACCGCGATGACCCGGGCGAACTCGGGGATCTCGTCGCCGGCCAGTCCCATCGGGTAGCCGCGCCCGTCCATCCGCTCGTGGTGGTGCATGATGCCGGCCAGCGCCTCGTCGAGGAAGCCGATCTCCCGCACGATGGCCAGCCCGCGCATCGGGTGCAACTGGATCGCGGCGAACTCCTCCTCGGTCAGCGCGCCGCTCTTCTGCAGCACCGTCGTGGGCACGCCCAGCTTGCCCACATCGTGGAGCATGCCGGCGTAGCGGATCGCCTCGACCCGGCGCCCCCGCATGCCCACCTCGCGGGCGATCATCGCCGAGCCACGGGAGACCCGCTCGCTGTGGCCCCTGGTGTAGCAGTCCTTGGTCTCGACGGCCTGGCACAGCGCGGCCATGGTGGCGGCGTAGGCCCGTTCCTGCGCGGCGAACTGGCCGATGGCCCACCGCGCCACGAACAGCGGGACCAGGACGAGAATCGCCGCGAAGGCTCCCCCGACGCTCCACAGGGCGGCGATGAGCAGGCCGAGGGTGGCGTACCCGAGGTCGGAGAGGAACAGCATCGGGATGTGCCGCTGCAACGTCCCGGCGGGCTGCCCCGGCTCGGCCGGGGGCACCAGCATGAGCATGCCCCACAGCAGCCCGTGGTTGATGAACACGTGCACCACGGCGGCGACGGCGAACGGCACGATGATGCCGGGGAACGAACCGTAGCTGGGGTGGCCGACACGGCCGCCGAGCGCGAGGTAGGCCTCACCCGCCGCCCAGGCGGACAGGCCGTACATCGACGCGTTGAACACCCGCTGGGTGAGATCGAGGCCACGGCGCACGCTGACCAGCGAGGTCGCGCCCACCACCAGGGCGCCCACCGGCCCGACCAGCACGACGGCGGCCAGGGTCGCCGGGGAACTCGGTGACCAGGCGGACTGCCGGGAGGCCAGGGTCGTCGGCGCGGAGTCGCAGATCAGGAACAGCAGGGCGAGCACCGCCATGGCCCACGCCTGCTTGACCGGGCCGTCCAGGTCGGGGTCGGCGCCCAGCGCCTGGCCGAGCACGGCGAGGGCGGCCGCCACCACGGCCGCGACATACAGCCACGCGGCCGGCGAGAGCCTGGAGGCCCGCCCGCCGCGCAATCGGTGCCCGGTACCGGTCACCATGCCGGCCGGGTCGCCATCGGCCGGGTGCCTGCGCCCCGCGCGGGCACATCGGGATCAGCGGCAGCCGCATGCCGCATCGGTCACCTCCGCTGCCGGGGGCGGGGCCGGTCCGAGGGCATGCTACAGTCGGGGCCTCGGCCCAGCCAAAGCAGGCCCATTCATCGCCGCCAGCACAAAGGGTAACGTGATCGGCCAGACCTGCGCAGGCTTCGCGGCCGTTCGGTGCAATCACCAGGGAACGGCCAGCGCCGCTACTCGGTGGTCTGGGTGATCCTCAGCTCCGCCTGGACCTGCTGGATCCGGATCCGGACCTTGACCCGCAGCTCGTCGGGCACCCGCTCGTGGCCGCAGGTCTTGCGCACCAGCTTCTTGACAAGTTCATCGAGGCCAAACTCCTCGAAGCACGGCCCGCATTCGTCGAGGTGCTGCCGGATCTTCGCGATGGTCGGCGCTTCGAGCTCGCCGTCCAGGTAGGAGTAGACCCGCTCCAGCACCTCGGTACACGGGGTCTCGTGCGGCTTGCCGCAGCTCATCTCTCAGCCTCCCCAGGCCCGCCGTCCTCCACCTGCGGCCCTGCTGCCGACGCCGCCCGGACCACGCCGCTCTCCTGCGCGTAGCCCTGCAGCATGTCACGCAACTGCCTGCGCCCCCGGTGCAGGCGGGACATCACCGTGCCGATGGGCGTGCCCATGATCTCGGCGATCTCTTTGTAGGCGAAGCCCTCCACGTCGGCCAGGTACACCGCGATGCGGAACTCTTCCGGCAGGGCTTGCAAGGCGCTCTTGATGTCGGAATCCGGCAGCCTTTCCAGCGCCTCGGCCTCGGCCGATTTCAGCCCGGCCGAGGTATGCGAGGCTGCCCTGGCAAGCTGCCAGTCCTCCACTTCCTCAGCCCCGGCCCGCTGCGGCTCACGCTGCCTCTTGCGATAGGAGTTGATGAAGGTGTTGGTGAGGATCCGGAACAGCCATGCCTTCAGGTTCGTGCCAGGCTCGAACTGGTGGAACGAGGCGTAGGCCTTGGCGAAGGTCTCCTGAACCAGGTCCTCGGCGTCCGCCGCGTTGCGGGTCATCCGCATCCCGGCTGAGTACAGCTGATCCAGGTACGGCAACACCTCGCGCTCGAAGCGCTCGCCGCGCTGTTCGAGTGTCTCTGGTACCGGACCCACCTCCTCCGGTGTCTGCATCCGCGCCCGGCCACCGATGCCATCTTGGCGGGAGAATACATGGCCTGGCCGGAGCCGGCTGAAGGCAGCCACCGGAGCAACATCATCCAGGGATGCGTCACTGGTCATGAGCACGCCGTGTGCAACAGGGCTGGCAGGGTATTCATTCCGTCCCGGCCGGCCAGGTCTGGCTGACCGCAGACTGGGGAGAATCAGGCATAACGGTTTGCCGGGAGTGCGGCCGTCGCGATGGCCTGGCGGGGTGCCAGCGCGGTGCGCTGATCCGGGCCTGCGCCGCTGATCCGGCGCGGCTGGCTGACCGCGCCGGTTTGTCGGACGGCGGATGGAGTCAACGGTGGCGACCACAACGGCCAGCCCGCTGGCCGTGCTCCGGCCGGGCTCGCTCACGGCGTATTGGCGGTTCCAGCGGGCGGTGGCCAAGGCCCAGCTCGCCGCCTGGCTCCCCGCCGGGCGGCGGCTGCTCGTCGACATCTCGGGCCCGGGCACGGCCGCGGCCCAGGCGGCCGGGGCCGGGCACGCGGTGGTCCGGGTCGTCACCGCGCACCCGGGCCCGCCCACCGCGGCCCGGCGGGCACCGCCGGGCCGGATGGCACCGCCGGGCCCGGTGGCCCCGGTGGTGGCCGAGGCCGGCAGCCTGGCATTCCTCGCCGACGGCTGCGCGGACGGCGTCATCGCCGAGGGCGGCGCCCTGTCCCGGCAGATCATGGCGGAGGACCTCGCCGCGGAGATCGTGCGGGTGCTGCGGCCCGGGGGCGAACTGCTCGCCTCCGTGGACTCGCTGGTCCTGGGCATGGCCATCCTGGCCGAGCAGCGGCACTGGGCCCACCTCACCGACCTCCCGCACGCCGAGGTGGTGCTGATCCCCTGGCCGGACGGGACCATCACCCGGTGCTTCGGCGCGGCGCAGTTCTGCGACCTGCTCACCGAGGCGGGCCTGGAGGTGACCTCGATCAGGCCCCGGACGGTGCTGTCCCCGTCCACGGTGGATCACGTCCTGCGCAAGCAGCCGGGCGCCATGGCGCGGCTGATCCGCGCCGAACTGCAGGCCGGGCAGGATCCGGTGGCCGAGGCCGGCTCCGACGAGGCGTTCGGCATCAGCCTGGTCGCCACGGCCCGCAAGCCCTGCTAGCCCGGGGGAGCGACCCCCGGAACCCCCGGCGGCCTGCCCGGTCAGTGGCGGCGGTCCCGCTTGGACTGGCATGCGACGCACCGGGCCGCCTCCGGCCGGGCATCCAGCCGTCCCTCCGGGATCGGCTTGGCACAGTCGGCGCACGTCCCGTAGAGACCCCGCTCGATCCGCACCAGCGCGTCCATGACCAGCCGCCGCTGCGACTGGACCGCTGCGAGCGACGCCTCCGTCCGGTCCGTCTCGGACAGCGTGGTGCCGGCGTCCGCCGGATCCTGCGGCGAGTCGGTGGCGGCGCGTCCCGACGGGATGCTCTCCCTGCAGGACCAGGATCGACCTGTCGATCTGGCCGCGCATCTCCTCCAGACGCACGCGAGCGGTCACAGTGTCCACGGGGTGTCCTCCTCTCTAGGCAGGGGCGAAGCGAAGCGCCGTTGCGTGGGCTGCCCCGGTGTTGCCGCCGTTCCCTCAGGCGTGCGGGGCCGGATCACCGGCCAGCGGCTCGATCAGCCTGGGGCCGTTGTTTCTCACGTAGTTGACGTCCGTGCCGACCGGGTAGGACGCCAGTCCGCTGGCCGCCGCGGGCGCGAGCAGCGCGTGCACGTGCGCGGCGTCGCCGCTGTCCGGGTCGAGCCAGTCACCCCACCGGGCGGGATCGATCACCATCGGCATCCGGTCGTGGAGCCGGCCGACCTCGTCCTCGGCGCTGGTCGTGATGATCACGGCCGTCCAGAGCCAGGCCTGCGGGTGATCGTCGGGGACGGACTTGTCCCGCCACAGCTCATACAGCCCGGCGAAGGCGAGCACCCCGCCGTCGGTGCGGTGAATGTAGTACGGCTGCTTGCGGGTCTTGCCCTGGTCCTCGACCTTCAGCCACTCGTAGAAGCCGTCCGCGGGCAGCAGGCACCGGCGCTTGGCGAACGCGCGGCGGAACGCGGGCTTGGCGTCCACCGTCTCCACCCGGGCGTTGATCATGCGGCTGCCGATGGACGGGTCCTTGGCCCAGAACGGCACCAGGCCCCAGCGCACCACCCGCAGCTCACGGGCCGCTTCCTGGCCGGAGCCTGGCCCGGATACCGCGCCCTCGCCACCGGGCCCGGCGCCGCCGTCGCCGCGCTGGCCCCGGGTGAGCACCGCGTAGACCGGCTTGGTCGGGGCCACGTTGTAGTCCGGCTCAAGGTCGTCGGTCACCCGGTCGCGGTCGATACGGAACTCCTCAAGGAGGTCCTGGCGCTTCCGCGCCGACGCGTACCGGCCGCACATGTGCTCTCACCTGGGTGTCGTAAAGAAGGCTGGGGGATGTACAGAATGTGCCCTTTCATAGCCACGAAACCAGCGCGCCAAACCTGGGCAGCGGTCCTTCGTGGCCGCCCCGCCGCCCGCGCGCCGGAAAGCGGGCCCGCCCCGGTGGCGCACTAGGCTCACTCCTATGGCGCACTCGGCACCGCAGGAGGGACGGACCTGGCCAGCCCCGGCCGCGGCCGGCCCGGTGCGGGCGCGGGTGTCCGTTCCAGGCTCGAAATCCATGACAAACCGGGCCCTGGTGCTCGCCGCCCTCGCCGATGGGCCAGGGATCCTCACCGGCCCGCTGCACGCCCGCGACACGCTGCTGATGCGCGCGGCGCTGACCGCCCTCGGCGCCACGATCACAGACGAGGCATGCCAGACGATCAAGGCGCGGCCGGCCAGGCACCCTCGTGGCAGGTGACTCCGGGGCAGCCAGGAGCCGACGTCAGCGTGGCTGTGGGTAACGCCGGCACGGTGCTGCGCTTCGCCCCGGCCGTGGCGGCCCTCACCGGCGTGAGCGCCGCCTTCCACGGCGATGCCCGGGCGGCGGAGCGGCCGGTGGGGCCGATACTCGCCGCGCTGCGCGAACTCGGTGCCGTCATCGACGACGGGGGGCGGGGTGCCGTCCCGTTCACCGTGCACGGCACCGGGTCGCTGCCGGGCGGCGCGGTCACCCTGGACGCCTCGGCCTCCTCCCAGCTCGTGTCCGGCCTGCTGATCGCCGCACCGCGCTTCGACAAGGGCGCGGAGATACGCCACCGCGGCGGCCGGGCCCCTTCCGCGCCGCACATCGCCATGACGGTCGGCATGCTCCGCGACGCGGGCGCCGAGGTGGAGACGTGGACGCGGGAGCCGGATACGCCGCCAGGCACGCCCGACACGTGGCGCGTTCACCCGGGGGTGATCGGGCACCACGAGGTGATCGTTCAGCCTGATCTTTCCAATGCGGTGCCGTTCCTCGCCGCGGCGCTGGTCACCGGCGGAGCCGTGACGATCGCGGACTGGCCGGCCGTGACCTCGCAGCCGGCCTGCCAGATCCTCGACCTGATGGCAGCGTTCGGGGCGGACTGCAGGCTGGGCGGGCGGGGGGCTGACCGTCACCGGGACCGGCCGGATCCGGCCGGTCACCGCGGACCTGGCCGACGTCAGCGAGTCGGCGCAGGTGGCGGCGGCCCTGGCCGCGCTGGCCGACGGCCCGTCCCGGCTGACCGGCATCGGGCACATGCGCCGGCACGAGACCGACCGGCTGGCGGCGCTGGCCACCGAGATCGGCGCGCTCGGCGGCGAGGTCAGCGAACTGCCCGACGGCCTGGCGATCAGGCCACGGCCGCTGCGGGCCGGCGGCCGCCCGTTCGCCAGCTACGACGATCACCGGATGGTCATGGCCGGCGCCGTGCTGGGCCTGGCCGTGCCGGGGATCGAGGTGGCGAACGCGGCCACGGTGGGGAAGACCTTCCCCGGCTTCACCCAGCTGTGGGAGTCGATGCTGGAGCAGGTGCCCTGACTCCGCGCGCGAGGCAGGACCTGGACGAGGACGATATCCGGGTGCGGCCGGGGCGGGGCTCCCGCCCGCGCACCCGGCGCAGGCCCGCGCACGAAGACGCCGTGGACGGCTTTGTCGCCGCGGTCGACCGGGGCAGGTACGGAGTGGTTGTCGGCGACCGCACGGTGACCGCGATGCGGCCAGGGAACTGGGCCGCCACGGCGTGGTCGTCGGTGACCAGGTGGCGCTGGCCGGGGACACCTCGGGCGCGCCGGGCACGCTCGCCCGGGTGGTCCGGGTGTCCCCCCGGACGACCGTGCTGCGCCGCTCGGCGGACGACACCGACCCGGTCGAGCGGGTCATCGTGGCCAACGCCGACCAGTTGGGCATCGTCTGCGCGCTGGCCGATCCGCCGCCGCGGCCGCGGTTCATCGACCGCTGCCTGGTGGCCGCCTACGACGCCGGGCTCCGCCCGCTGCTCTGCCTGACCAAGGCCGATCTGGCCAGCGCCGACGAACTGCTGTACGCCTACGCGCCGCTGGGCATCGGCCACGTGGTGCTCGGCCTGCCGCTGGACGCGGCGCTGCTCGCCCCGCTGCGGCAGCATCTGGCGGGCCGGATCAGCGTGCTCATCGGCCATTCGGGGGTGGGCAAGTCGACGCTGGTCAACGCCCTGATCCCGGATGCCGGCCGGGCGGTCGGCAGGGTCAACACGGTGACCGGACGGGGGCGGCACACCTCCTCCTCCGCCGTGGCCCTGGCGCTGCCGGGCGGTGGCTGGATCATCGACACGCCCGGCCTGCGCGGGTTCGGGCTCGGCCACGTCGCCCCGGACCGGGTGGCGCGGGCGTTCACCGACCTGGCCCCGGGCACCGCCGCGTGCCCGCCGGGCTGCGATCACGACCAGCCGGACTGCGCGCTGGACGACTGGGTGCGCGATCAGGGCAGCGATCCGCGCCTGGCCGCCCGGCTGGATTCGCTGCGGCGGCTGCTGCGCAGCCGCGACGGCGCGGACGCGTGGTGAGGATCCCGCGTGGCACGTGGCGGCACAAAGGCGGTACCGTTGCGCGCCATGGCGGGTTATGGCGACGACCTGCGGTTCGCCCACGTCCTCGCGGACGCGGCGGACGACATCACCACGCGCCGGTTCCGGGCGCTCGACCTGCGTGTCGAGGCCAAACCGGACCTCACCCCGGTCACCGACGCGGACCACGCGTGCGAGGAGTCGCTGCGCAACGTGCTGCGCCGGGCGCGCCCGAGGGACGCGGTCCTCGGCGAGGAGTTCGGCCGGGCCGGGGCCGGGCCGCGCTGCTGGGTCATCGACCCGATCGACGCGACCATGAACTACGTGCGCGGCGTCCCGGTCTGGGCCACCCTGATCGGCCTGATGGACGGCGACGAGGTCGTCGTCGGGGTGGTGTCCGCGCCCGCGCTCGCCCGCCGCTGGTGGGCGGCGAAGGACGGGGGCGCCTGGTCGGGCCGCAGCCTCACCTCGGCCACCCGGTGCCGGGTCTCGGCGGTGGCCAAGATGCCGGACGCGTCACTGTCGTATTCCAGCCTGTCCGACTGGGAGGCGCAGGGCCGCCTGGACGGGCTTCTCGACCTTGGCCGCGCGGTCTGGCGCACCCGCGCCTACGGCGACTTCTGGTCCCATGTCCTGGTCGCCGAGGGGGCGGTCGACGTCTGCGCGGAGCCCGAGGTGTCGCTGTGGGACCTGGCGGCGCTCATGGTGATCGTCGAGCAGGCCGGCGGCAGGTTCACCGACCTGTCCGGCAACCGGACCCCGGACGGCGGCAGCGCCGTTTCCAGCAACGGCCTGCTGCACACCGAGGCGCTGGGCCTGCTCAACGGCGGCCGCGCCTAGCCCGCGGTAAAGGCCCAGGCAGGGGGCCCTTGCGGCGCGCGGAACAGCGCCGCGGCTCTTGCCCTGCGCGGCGAGCATCACCGATGCTGTAAGTGCAAGCACAAAGGCACAAGCGCTTGGCCCATGGCGGCGCGGGCACGGGCCAGGCATCGCCCACGACAGCACGCTCGGGGAATGATGCCAGATGCACGTACGCGACGGGATGACCAAGCTGGTCGTGTCGATCGGCCCGGCGCACACCCTCAGAGAAGCCGCGCGCCTCATGTCGGCCAGGCGGGTTGGTGCGGCCGTGGTGAGCGACCCGGAGCACCCCGGGGTGGGCATTCTCACCGAGCGCGACATCCTCGACTCGATCGGCGCCGGCCAGGACCCGGATACCGAACTCGCCGCGGCGCACCGCACCGAGGACGTCGTGTTCGCCTCCCCGGACTGGACCCTGGAAAAGGCCGCGGCGACCATGGTCAGGGCTGGGTTCCGGCACCTCATCGTGCTCGACGGGCACGAGGTGACCGGCCTGCTGTCCATGCGCGACATCGTCCGCTGCTGGTCAGAGGCGGACCACACCGCGGCGGACCGGCAGGCCGCGGCGCGCGCCTGAGCCGCCCGCGCCGCTGCGCGCCCCGTGTGGCGGGCTGGTACGCCGGGCCCGGGCCGGGGACCGGTCCTTGCCACCGCCGCTGCGGTGCGCGAAAGTGGGGCGCCATGCGGCTCGATGGCGCGGTGGCGCTGGTGACCGGTGCCTCGTCGGGAATCGGGGCCGCCACCGCCGCGGCGCTCGCCGCCGCCGGGGCCAGCCTGCTGCTCACCGGCCGCGATGAGACACGGCTGGCCGAGGTGGCCGGCCGGGCCGGCGGCACCGCGCTCGGTGCTGATCTCGCCGCGCCCGGCGGCGCGGCGCGCCTCGCGGAGCTTGCGCTCGGGACACCGCCGGCGGCCGCCCGGGGCGGCATCGACATCCTCGTCAACAACGCGGGCCTGGGCTGGGCGGGGCCGCTCGGCGAGATCCCCGCCGAGAAGGTCACCGAACTGGCCACCGTCAACCTTGCCGCGCCCATCGAACTGACCCGGCTGCTGGTTCCGGGCATGATCGAGCGCGGCCGGGGCGGGGTGGCGTTCGTGTCCTCCATCGCCGGGGTCACCGGCGTCCGCGGCGAGGCGGTGTACGCGGCCACCAAGGCCGGGCTGGGCGGCTTCGCGGAGAGCCTGGCCTACGAGGTGCGGGGCCGGGGCGTGGCCGTCAGCCTGATCGTGCCCGGGGTGATCGACACGCCGTTCTTCAGCCGGCGCGGGCGGCCCTACGGCCGGGCCCGGCCCGCGCCGCTGCCGGCCGGGCAGGTGGCCGCGGCGATCGTGTCCGCGCTGGAGCACGGGCGGCCCGTGGTCTACGTGCCGGGGTGGCTGCGGTTCCCGGCCTGGCTGCACGGCACGGCACCGGGCGCCTTCCGCGTGCTCGCCGCCCGGTTCGGCGACCCGGGCTACTGCGCCCGGTTCGTCTGATGATTGCGACGTTCATCAGCAATGCTTGTCGACGTCAGCCGGTCGGGCGGGGCCGGGCTCAGCCGGCGGGCGGCCGGCGCCCAGCACGCCGGTCTCCAGGTTGCGCACGAACTGCTCAAGCAGCCGGGCGCTCACGTCGCCCATCACGCCCCGGCCGAACTGGGCGGCCCGGCCGCTGATGGACAGGTCGGTGACGATGGACACGGTGGTGCCGCCGTCGGCCGCCGCCATCTCCGCGGTCACCGTGGCGGACGCGTTCCCCTGGCCACGGGTCTCGCGGCCGGACGCCTTCAGCACCACCCGGTGCCGTGCCTCGTCCTTCTCCGCGAACGACGCCGTGCCCCGGTACTGGGCGGTGATCGGGCCCACCTTGATCTTCACCTGGCCGTGGTAGGCGTCCCCGTCCACCCCGGTCAGCTCGGCGCCGGGCAGGCACGGCGCGATCCGCTCCACATCGGTGAGCACCTGCCACGCCTGCTCGACCGGCACCGGAACCGAGAACTCATGGACAAGCTGCATGGGCCCAACCTAAAAGACTTCTCGCGGCGGCACCCCGCGCACCCCGCCAATCGGCGATCATGGCGGCAGGACATCCGCCGCGGCCGCCCCTGGCCGGCGGCGCTCGGGAGACGCCCATGACACAGCAGGCTGGCCCGCCAGCGGCGGCTCGCGGCAGACCCTGGCTCGCCGCGGCCGGGGCGGCCCTGATCGTGGCCGCCGTGGGCATCGAAGGGCCCGCCCGCCGGTACGTCGTGGCCGAGTCCGCGCAGTTCCTGGCGTTCGCGATGGCCGGGCCCGCGCTGCTCGTGCTCGGCGCGCCCTGGCGGCTGCTGCGCCTGACCGGCCCGCTGGACCGGCTGGCCGCCGTGCGGCGGCGAAAGACCTCGTTCCTGCGCGCGGCCGCCTTCCTGCTGGTGTTCATCGGCGTCAGCGCCGCCTGGCGGCTCCCGCCGGTGATGGACGCACTGGCCCGGCACCCCGTGCTGGTCCTGCCGGAACTGATCACGCTGCTGGCCGCGGGCACCGCGCTCTGGCTGGAACTGGTCCCCTCGCCGCCGCTCGCGCCCCGGCTGCCCAAGCCGCACCGCGCGGCCATCGCGGCGCTGGCCATGTGGTCCACCTGGGCGGTCGCCTACGCGCTCGGGATGTCCAACCATGCCGTGTTCCACGGCTACGACCCGGCCGGCGGCGCGCTGAGCGCGGTCGCCGACCAGGAGATCACCGTCGGGCTGGTCTGGGCGGTGTCGGCCTTCTGCTTCGTGCCGGTCGTGTTCGTCACCCTGCTCACCTGGCTGTCGGCCAGCGACAATCCGGACGAGGAACTGCAGCGCCTGGCCCGCGACGAGCGCCAGCACCCCGTGGTCAGGGGCTGGGGCCGCCCGGCGCGCGGCAGGCCGGGCTCCTGACCCGGCTGCGCGCCCCGGGACGGCCCCGCAGCGGGCCACCCAGGCACCTTTCACGGACGGTGACGAGTAGCCTGGTGTCGTGCTGACAGACAATCCACCGGGCATGCCAGCCTGGCGCCGCGCCAGCCATTGCGGCACCGGGCGGCACTGCGTCGAAGTGACGGTCACCACCGACACTTCCCGCTGGCCGCACAAGGCCGACGCCGAAAAGCTGTACCTGATGCGCGACTCCAGGAAGCCGGACGGCCCGGTGCTCGCGTTCACGCCCGAGGAATGGGAAGCGTTCACCCTCGGCGTCAAGGACGGCGAGTTCGACCTCCCCTGACCCGGTTTCCGCACCGGATCCGCGCCGGGGTCACCCCCGGCGCGCTCCCCGCAAGCCAACTGGCGCCCCTTTCCGCGCTGGAATAGGCACAACACCTTGTAGCCGGCTAATCACTTAAAGGCCTCCTTTGACCCCCTTCAGGTCTATGGCCAGGGCGGTAACGGTTACGTCACGATTCCGAAACTCTTGACACCCGGGTCTTTAGGCATCTCTGGAGCGTTCCTAGGTTTAAGTTGCGTACTCCGCAGCAGCCGTATGGGACCTCTCCGGATAACTACCGGTGTCAGCTCCCCTTGGGGCGGAGGAAGTGCGGAGTGGCCGTCCTACATCGTGGTCGTCGTGGTCAGGAGCACGGCAAGGTGCAATACGCAATGCTGCCTCGGGCAGTGCTGGGCGCCAGCGTGATCAGGTGCCCCGTTCCGCCCGGGCTGCATGCTGCCGTGGGGCGTGCCGCGCCCCCGGCCCAACACGATGCGGACGCCTTGTCTGGTCGGAGCACGCCGGCGCAACGATGCGCCTGGCGGCTCCCCGTGTAGAAGGAGCCGCGACCATGGGGCGAGCCCCACAGGAACGAAGCAGCCGCAGAGCCTGGAGGCTCGGCGGCCGGATGACCATGGCGGTGGGTGCAGGCGCGGTCGCGCTGGCGCTCGTCGCCGCCGGTTGCAGTAGCAGTAGCAGCACCACAACCAGCACCGGCACCACGACCGGCGCGAAGGTCAAGGGCGGCACGGCGGTATGGGCACTGCCCCCGTCGTCCACGCCGAACTACATCTTCCCGTTCGAGTCCAGCGCCTACATCAGCGTCATCAACTCAGACAACTTCGCCCAGCTGATGTACCGGCCGCTGTACTGGTTCGGCGACGGGGCCCAGCCGCTGATGAACCCCTCGCTGAGCCTGGCGAACGCGCCGACCTGGTCGGGCAACACCGCCACCATCACGCTCAAGCACTACGTGTGGTCCAACGGCAGCCCGGTCACCACGGCCGACGTGATGTTCTGGGTCAACATGCTCAAGGCCGTCGGCGCCACCGACTGGGGCGCCTACAGCGGGTTCCCGGACTCGTTCGTCAAGAGCATCAAGGTGGTCAGCCCCACCGAGCTGCAGATGACCACGAACAAGACCTACTCGCACACCTGGTTCCTGTACAACGACCTGTCGCAGATCACCCCGATGCCCGCGGCATGGGACAAGACCGCGTCCGGGCCGTCGAACTGCGCGACCAAGGTCAGCGACTGCGCCACCGTTACAAGTACCTCGACGCCCAGTCCAAGGCGCTGACCACCTACGTCGGCTCGCCGCTGTGGTCGGTCGTGGACGGCCCGTGGAAGCTGTCGGCGTTCAACGCCGACGGTCACATCACGTTCGTGCCGAACCCGAAGTACTCCGGCCCGGTGAAGCCGAGCCTCTCGCAGTTCCAGGAGGCGCCGTTCACCACGGACTCGGCCGAGTACAACGTGCTGCGGTCGCCTGCCGCCGGCGGGCAGAAGATCGCCGTCGGGTACCTGCCGTCGCAGGACGCCCCGGCCAAGCCCGCGGGCTCCAGCCCGCTCACCGCGGGTTCCAACCCGCTGTCCGGTTACACGCTGTCGCCGCTGTACGTCTGGGGCATCAACTACTTCGTGATGAACTTCCAGAGCAGCACCGGCAACGGCCCGGTCATCAACCAGCTGTACTTCCGCCAGGCCCTGGCCTACCTGCTCAACCAGGAATCGGTCATCAAGGGCCCGCTGCGCGGTTACGGCACGCTGACCCACGGCCCGGTCGGGAACACCCCGGTGACCCACTACCTCTCGCCGCAGCAGAAGGGCGGGCCGATCTTCCCCTACAACCCGGGCAAGGCCAAGAGCCTGCTGTCCAGCCACGGCTGGAAGGTCACCCCCAACGGCGTGACCACCTGCACCAACCCGAGCCTGTGCGGCCCGGGCATCAAGCAGGGCCAGGGGCTGCAGTTCAACCTGCCGTACGCCTCGGGCACCCAGTGGATCACCCAGGAGATGCAGCAGCTGCAGTCCAACGCGTCCCTGGTCGGGATCAAGATCAACCTGGAGCCCAAGCCGTTCAACCAGGTCACTGCCCTGGCCGCCGGCAACTGCAAGGTCGCGAAGATCCCGTGCAACTGGGACCTGGCCAACTGGGGCGGCGGCTGGTCGTTCGCTCCGGACTACTCGCCCACCGGCGAGACGCTGTTCCTGTGCGGCGCCATCGCGAACTCCGGCGGGTACTGCAGCAAGACCAACGACAGCTACATCCAAACCACGCTGTCCAGCGACAACCCGCAGGCCATGTACACCTGGCAGAACTACCTGGCCAAGCAGCTGCCGGTGATGTTCCAGCCGAACGGCGCGTACTCGCTGACCGAGATCGTCAACAACCTCAAGGGCGTCACTCCGCAGAGCCCGACGCTCGGTTTCAACCCGGAAAACTGGTATTACGTGAAGTAATGTCTGGCACATGACCCTCGCGGGTTGCGTGCTAGGTCCCGCCTGTGGCGCCGGTCACCCCGGCGCCACAGGCGGGGACCGGAAAGGGGCCAGCGTTGGCAGCATTCATGATCCGCCGGGTGCTCCAGTCGATTGTGGTACTGCTGATCGTGACGCTGATCACGTTCGCGCTGCTGCGGTCGATCCCCGGCAACGTCGCCGTCGCGGTGATGGGCCCCGGTGTCTACCGCGACCCGGCCGCCATCAAGCTCTTCGATGACACCTACGGCTTCAACCTGCCCTGGTACCGGCAGTACTTCCTGTGGCTGGGCCATCTCGCCCGGGGCCACCTCGGGTACTCCTGGACGCTCAACCAGAGCGTCGCCTCCCTGCTGGCCAACCGGCTGCCCAAGACCATCGTGCTGGTCGGCATCTCCACGATCCTGGCGCTGATACTCGCGATCCCCATCGGGGTGATCCAGGCGGTGCGCCGCAACAAGCTGACCGACCACGCGTTCAACGCGTTCTCCACGATCTTCTACGCCACGCCGGCCTTCCTCATCGGGATCGTCGCGATCCTGGTCTTCGCCATCAAGTTCCCGATCCTGCCGCCGGAGGGCCCGCAGGGTGAGGGCCTGGGCTCGGTGTTCACCGACTTCAACGCGCTGATCCTGCCGATCGCCACCCTCTGCCTGATCACGATCGCGCTGTTCAGCAGGTACATGCGCTCCTCGGTGCTGGACAACCTCACCGAGGACTACGTGCGCACCGCGCGGGCCAAGGGGGCCAGCGAGCGACGGGTGCTGATCAAGCACGTGCTGCGCAACTCGCTGATCCCGATCGCGACCCTGCTCGGGCTGAGCCTGCCCGGGATCCTCGCCGGCGCGCTGATCACCGAGGCCGTCTTCAACTACCCCGGCATGGGGTATCTGTTCTACCAGTCGGCACTCAAGCAGGACTATCCGACACTTCTGGGCTTTACGGTCGTGGTGTCGCTGGCAACCGTGATCGGGTCGCTGCTGGCGGATATCGCCTACGCGGTGCTGGACCCACGAGTGAGGTACGTGAGCTCATGACGATCAATCTGCCGGCCGACCCGCCGCCCGGCCCCGAGTCAGCCGCCATGGGACTGGCGACCGATACCTCCCAACCGCTAGGCGAGGCCTCGGCCGTTGCCCCGGGAATGCTGCCCGCGGGCAAGCCGCGCAGCGCCTTCCGGCGCAGCGTGGACGTGTTCCTGGAGAACAAGCTGGCGGTCACCGGCGTCGCGATCTTTGTCGCGATGTTCTTGTTCTGCTTCGTCGGGCCGATCTTTTACCACACCGACCAGGTCCATGTGAACTTCGCGATCGAGAACATGCCGCCAAGCGCGGCTCACCCGCTGGGCACCGACGCCAACGGTTATGACGTGCTCGGGCGGCTGATGGCGGCCGGCCAGATCTCCCTGGAGGTCGGCATCGCGGCGGCGGCCCTGGCCACCATCGTCGGCGTGATGTGGGGCGCGGTCGCCGGGTACTTCGGTGGCCCGCTCGACGCGGCGATGATGCGCATCGTCGACGCCCTGCTGTCCATCCCGACGCTGTTCCTCGCCCTGGTGGTCGTGGCCATCGTCACCCCCACGACGCCGATCCTGATCCTGGTGATCGCGCTGACCTCGTGGCTGACCACCTCGCGCCTGGTCCGCGGCGAGGCGCTCTCGCTACGCGTGCGCGAGTACGTCCAGGCGATGAAGGTCATGGGCGGTGGCGGCACCCGGGCGGTGCTGCGGCATATCGCGCCCAACGCGATCGGGACCATCATGGTCAACGCCACCTTCCAGGTGGCGGACGCCATCGCCCTGGTCGTCGCCCTGAGCTACCTGGGCCTGGGCATCGCGCCCCCGAAGCAGGACTGGGGCGGGATGCTCAGCAACGGCGTCGAGTACGTCTATGACGGCTACTGGTGGCTGATCTTCCCGGCAGGCATCGCGATCATCCTGGTCATCACCGCGGCCATCTTCGTCGGTGAGGGTCTCCGGGACGCTGTCGAGGTGCGGCTCCAGCGCCGCTAGAACCAAGGCACTCCCCCGGCCAGCTACCGGTAACGGACATAAACGAGGACGAATGGCTCACCTGCTTGAACTTGACGGCCTGCAGACCGAGATCCGGCTGCGCCGGTCGACCGTGCACGCCCTGGACGGGGTCAGCTTCACCCTGGACCCGGGCGAGTGCCTGGGCATCGTCGGGGAGTCTGGCTGCGGCAAGACGATGACCGCGCTGTCCGTCATGCGGCTGCTGCCGCCGGGCGGCCACATCGTCGGCGGGAAGATCATGCTCGACGGCAAGGAGATCTCCGCCCTGTCCGACGGCGACATGCGGCACATCCGGGGCAACGAGATCGGCATGATCTTCCAGGACCCGATGACGTCGCTGAACCCGACGATGCGGATCGGGGACCAGATCTCCGAGACCGTGCTGCTGCACCGGGGCGCGTCGGCGGCCGAGGCGCGCGAGCGCGCCATCGAGGTGCTGGGCCTGGTCGGCATGCCCCGGCCCGCCGAGCGGGTGGGCAACTACCCGCACCAGTTGTCCGGTGGGATGCGCCAGCGGGTCATGATCGCCATGGCGCTGGCCTGTGAGCCCAAGCTGCTCATCGCGGACGAGCCGACCACCGCGCTGGACGTGACGATCCAGAAGCAGATCCTGGAGCTGATCGACAGCCTGCGCAAGCGGCTGTCCATGGCGGTGATCCTGGTCACCCACGACCTCGGCGTGATCGCCGGCCGGGCCGACCGGACCGTGGTCATGTACGCGGGCAAGATCGCCGAGAGCACCACCACCGCCCGGCTGTTCGCCAACCCGCGCCACCCCTACACCGAGGCGCTGTTCGAGGCGCTGCCGGAGAAGGCCGCCGACTCCTCCCGGCGGCTCTACAACATCCCCGGCATGCCGCCGGACCTGACCGCCCCCCCGGCGGGGTGCCGGTTCGCGGCACGGTGCCGCTACGCGCAGGAGACCTGCCGGGCGCAGGAGCCGGAACTGAAGGGGGACAGCTGGGAGCATGTCTTCCGCTGCTTCTTCCCGGTCGGCAAGGAGGAGCGGGAGAAGCGGCTCGCCGAGCTGGCCGTGGCCGAGAAGAAGGCCGCCGAGGCCGCCGTGGCGCCACCGGAAGCGGCCGCCGGTGAGCTGCTGCGGGTGGATCACCTGGTGAAGAACTTCGCGGTGACCTCCGGGGCGGTGCTCCAGCGCAAGGTGGGCGACGTGAGCGCGGTCGCCGACGTCAGCTTCGCGATCGTGCCCGGCCAGACGTTCGGGATGGTCGGTGAGTCCGGCTGCGGCAAGACCACGATCGGCCGCCTCATCGTGGGCCTGGAGAAGGCCACCAGCGGCTCCATCATCCTGGACGGCGAGGACCTGACCAAGCTGTCCACCCGGGAGCGGCGGCAGCGCAGCGCCAAGGTCCAGCTCATGTTCCAGGACTCCTACGCCTCGATGGACCCGCGGATGCGGGTCGGCCCGATCCTCCGGGAGCCGCTGGCCATCCAGCGCCGCGGCAGCAGGAGGGAACAGCACGCCAAGATCGAGGAGATCCTGGACGAGGTCGGCCTGCCCCGGGCGGCGGTGCAGCGCTATCCGCACGAGTTCTCCGGCGGCCAGCGCCAGCGCCTCGGCCTGGCCCGGGCGCTGATCCTGCGGCCGCAGCTCATCGTGGCCGACGAGCCGGTGTCCGCGCTCGACGTGTCGATCCAGGCGCAGATCCTCAACCTGATGAAGGACCTGCAGCGGGACCACGGCCTGACCTACATGTTCATCTCGCACGACCTGTCGGTGGTCCGCTACCTGTCCAACAACATCGGCGTGATGTACCTGGGCAAGCTGGTCGAGGTCGGCCCGGCCGACGACGTCTACTACCACCCGGTGCACCCCTACACCCGGGGCCTGATCGACACCATCCCGAATGCGGACCCGGTGGTGGAGAAGTCGAAGGTCGCCAAGGGCGTGGCGGGCGAACTGCCCTCCGCGATCGACCCCCCGTCCGGCTGCCGGTTCCGCACCCGCTGCCCGCGGGCGCAGGACCTCTGTGCCGCGGAGGAGCCGCCGCTGCGGCTGTTCGGCGGCACCCACTTCGCCGCGTGCCACTTCCCGCTGACCGAGGCCCGCCCCCGCGGCGCAGGCGCAGGAGGCGGGCGTCCCCAGCACGGTCGCTTCGGACTCGCCATAGGGGCATAACGCCGGCCACAGCGGATAGCGGTCAGCCGGACCCGGAGAACACCGCCAGGGCCTCGGCGTCGGACGGGACGGTCAGCACGTTCTCGGCGACGAACTCGGCCAGGCCCGGGTACCCGGGCGCGGCGGCGGCCATCGCCCGCCCGGCCTCGCTGCGGTCGTACCCGGTGCGCCGCAGGACGACGTCCGGGCCGAGCAGCGCCCAGTACGCGCCCGGTGTCCCGTAGGGCATGCCGACGCTGCCCGGGTTGACGAACCGGCGGCGGTCGGCGAGGCGGTCGAACGGCATGTGCGTGTGGCCGAGCACGACCGTGGCCTCGGTGACATCGGCGAACCCGGCGCGGAAGCCGGCGACCGGTGAGTCCACCAGCACGATGGCGGTGTCGCTGACCGCCGTGGCATGGCAGAACCGGACCGGTCCCAGCCCGGTCACCTCCAGCGTGACCGACAGCGGCAGGCCGTCCAGCAGGTCGCGGTGCGCCCGCTCCAGTTGCGCCGCGCAGTACTCGGCGGGCACCCGGGCCACCTCGGGCAGGTCAGGGTCGAGGGTGCCGTCCCAGGCGCCGGCGAGTTCCCGCTCGCAGTTGCCCCGGACCCAGACCGCCCGCTCGCCCAGCCCGGCCAGCCGCTCCAGGGTCTGCGCGGGCATCGGGCCGGTGGCCATGTCGCCGTTGAGCACGATCACGTCCGCCCCGGCGGCCTCGGCCTCCGCCAGCACGGCGTCGAGCGCCGGCAGGTTGCCGTGGATGTCGGCAAGAACAGCGACCCGCATGCCAGCTCCTCCCGGTTGCCCTGTCCCCAGTGGCCGGCCACTCGTGATCATGGCGTTTTGGCTGCTATAGCGACCAAAACGCCATGATCACGGGTCTGGATCGGCCTGCTTCCATCCTCGCCGCGCCGGCCCGGGCCGCAAGGCCGCTTCGCCGCGGGCTGAACCCGCCCCGGCGGCCGCGCAGGCCGGCCGGGCCGGCCGCCGGGACGCCGCGGCCGGGCCGCGGCGCGGGCCCGGGCCGCGCCGGGGAGGCGGCTCAGCCGGCGCCCGGGCCGCCGGCGAGGAGTTCCACGATCTCGGCGGCGGGGCGGGTGGTGGCCGCCCTGAAGCCCTCGCCCGCCCACAGGTTCATCCGGCCGGTGTCGCCCGCCGCCGCGGCGGCCGCCCGCAGCGGCCGGGTGGCGAAGTGCACCTCGGGGTAGGCGCCGGGCGCGTCCGGGTGGTCCAGCATGAAGCGGTTGACCAGGCCGCGCGCGGGCCTGCCGGTGAACGCGCGGGTGACCGCGGTCGCGGTGAACGCCGGATCCGCGAGGGCCGCCTTGTGCAGTGGGTTCGCCCCGCTTTCCGGGCAGCGCAGGAACGCCGTGCCGCACTGGACCGCCACCGCGCCACCGGCCAGCGCGGCGCTGACGTCCGAGGGGCTCATGATCCCGCCGGCGGCGATCAGCGGCAGGCCGGTGACCGCCGCGACGTCGCGGAGCAGCCGGTGCAGCGGCACGGCCGGCGGGCTGGCGGGAGCGGCGAAGGTGCCCCGGTGGGCACCCGCCTCCGGGCCCTGGACGCACAGCCCGTCGGCGCCCCGTGCGGCCGCGAGCGCGGCCTCCTCCGGTGCGGTGACGGTCACCCACACCTGGCTCCCGGCGGCCCGGAGCGCCGCGATGACGCCCTGTTCCGGGCAGCCGAAGGTGAAGCTGACGGCCGCGGGCGGATCGGCGAGCAGGGCCGCCAGCTTGCCGTCCCAGTCGTCGTCGGCCCAGTCCGGCGCCCCCGGCCGGACGCCCAGCGCGGCGGCATCCGGCTCCAGTTCGGCGAGGTAGCGGAGGACCGCGGCGCGGTCCGCCGCCGGCGCGCCGGGCACGAACACGTTGACCCCGAACGGGATGCCCGCGGCCCGGACCGCGTCCATCTCGGCCCGCATCGCGGCGGCCGTCTTGTACCCGGCGGCCAGGAAGCCCAGTGCGCCCGCGGCGGAGGCCGCGATCACCAGGCCGGCCGTGGAGGGCCCCCCGGCCATCGGCGCCACGATCACCGGGCACCGGGCCAGGCGGGGCAGCAAGTCAGCCATGCCCTCAGCGTGCCCGGAAACCTGCCCGGCGCACGGCGCAGGGCAGCGCCGGGCGGGTGCCCGGCTAGATCCGCGTCACACATGGCGGGGCAGTATCCCGGCCGCGCCGGGGTTGCGTAATGCAATGAAATCTGGTGGGCGGGGCCTGGCGCCGTGCGGCAGGCGCGCGCCGGCGCCGGTCAGATCCAGCTGTGGAACCACATCCTGGCCGTCCAGGACGCGAACGGCAGGGTCTGCCCGGCGAGGACCGGATACAGGTAGTAGAAGTTCGCGACGACCGCGAGCAGGTAGCCGCCGGCGACCGCCGCGCCGGCCACCCGGCGGTTCGGCCCGGCCAGGGCCGGGCCGAGGATCAGCCCGAGGCACAGCGTGATCGCGATGACGAGGAACGGGTCGAACACCACGGCGTAGTAGTAGAACTCGGTGCGGTGGTCGTGCCAGTAGAACCAGAGCCACGGCACCCAGCCCGCCGCGACGCCGAGCAGCACCGCACCGGTACGCCAGTCGCGGCGGGTCAGCCACCAGGCCAGGCAGATCAGCAGCGCGGCGGCCCCGCCCCACCAGATCAGCGGCGTCCCTATCGCCAGCACCTCCTGCTCGGTGGACGAGGGGACCCCGCCGCAGTGGCCCGCCGGCAGGCAGTTGGAGTAGAACGAGATCGGCCTGGCCAGCACCGGCCAGCCCAGCGGGTTGGACTTGTACGGCTGGTAGGCCTGCAGGCCGAGGCCGTACCCGAGCATCGACTTGTTGTACTGCAGCCAGGCCACGATCGTGCTGGCCGGGTGGCCGCCGTTGAGCGCGGCGCCGTTGCGGTCGAACCCATAGCTGGTGGCGAACCAGCCGGTCCAGGAGAGCACGTAGACGGCGGCCGGGATGACTGCGAACCAGACCGGCAGCCACGGCACGTCGCTGCGGACCGTGCCGCGCAGCCCCGTGCCGAACCCGGCGGCCCGCCGCGCACCCAGGTCCCAGGCCACGACCAGGGCGGCGAAGGCGGGCAGGTACCACACGCCGTTCCACTTGGTCGCGCAGGCGCAGCCCAGGCACAGGCCGGCCAGCAGCAGCGGCCAGCGGAAGCCGAGCCGGGGCCCGTCGGCATCCCCGCGCCCGGCCGCCGCCAGGACGGCCCTGGTCCGGTCCCGGTCGAGCACCAGCAGGCCGAAGGCGGCCAGCACCCAGAACATGACGAAGATGTCCAGGATCGCGGTGCGGCTCAGCACGAACTCCAGCCCGTCCAGGGCCAGCAGCAAGCCCGCGGCGCAGCCGAGCAGCGTCGAACGGGTCATCCGGCGCGCGATCCGCGCCGTCATCAAGATGGCCAGCGAGCCCACCACGGCGACGGCGAACCGCCAGCCGAACGGGGTCAGCCCGAACAGCCACTCCCCGACCGCGATGAGCATCTTGCCGAGCGGCGGGTGGACCACGTACTCACCCTTGGTGCCCTCCAGGATGTGCGTGCTGCCCCGGGCCAGCAGCGTGTTGACGTTGCTGACGTGGTCGATCTCCACGCCGTGCTTGAGGATCCCGTAGGCGTCGGGGACGTAGTAGGTCTCGTCGAACAGCACGGCATGCGGCAGGCCCAGCCGGTTGAAGCGCAGGAACGCGCCGAAGAGCGTCACCAGCAGCGGGCCGGCCCACCCCCAGAGGACGCTGCCCGGCATCGGCGGCACCATCCGGTCGGGCAACTCCGGGCCGGTGGGCGTCGGGCTGGGCACTTTGCCGATATTACGGCCCAGAAGCGCCCGGAAGGCAGTCCTTGGACGCGGCAACGGCTCGATCTGGTACCGAATGGGCAAACCCACGTTGGCGCAGGTCGCACCGTATGGCACCATGACGGAAAGGTGGTGGCCGCCGGGCGAGCAAAGGGCAGCGTTTGACAGCGTTTCTGATCCGCCGGGTGCTTCAGTCCATCGTGGTGCTGCTGATCGTGACGATGATCACGTTCGCGCTGCTACGGATGATCCCCGGCAATGTCGCTGTCGCGGTGATGGGGCCCGGTGTCTACCGGGACCCAGCCGCGATCAAGGTCTTCGATGCCGACTACGGGTTCAACCTGCCCTGGTACCGGCAGTACTTCCTGTGGCTCGGCAACCTGCTCCGGGGCAACCTGGGCTTCTCCTGGACGCTCAACCAGAGCGTTGCCTCACTGCTGGCCAACCGGCTGCCCAAGACCATCTGCCTGGTCGGGCTGTCGACCATCCTGGCACTGGTCGTCGCGATCCCCTGGGGGATGATCCAGGCGGTGCGCCGCAACAAGCTCACCGACCACGTGCTCAACGCCACCGGAACGATCTTCTACGCCACACCGGACTTCCTGATCGGCATCGTCGCGATCCTGGCATTCGCCATCGAGATCCCGATCTTTCCCCCGGAGGGCCCGCAGGGCGAGGGTTTCGGCGCGGTCATCTCGAACTTCAACGCGCTGATCCTGCCGGTGTGCTGCCTGTCGCTGACCACCATCGCCCTGTTCAGCAGGTACATGCGGTCCTCGGTGCTGGACAACCTCACCGAGGACTACGTGCGCACCGCCCGGGCCAAGGGCGCCAGCGAACAGCGGGTGCTGATCCGGCACGTGGCGCGCAACTCGATGATCACTATCGCGACACTGCTCGGGCTGACCCTGCCGGCGATCCTCGGCGGCGCGCTGATCACCGAGGCGGTGTTCAACTACCCCGGGATGGGCTACCTGTTCTACCAGTCGGCCGAGCGGCAGGACTACCCGGTGCTGCTGGGCTTCACCGTGGTGGTCGCGGTGGCGACCGTGATCGGGTCGCTGCTGGCCGACCTTGCCTACGCGGCGCTGGACCCCCGGGTCAGGTACGTGGAGGCAGCCTGACCTGCGGCCGCCCGCCTGGCCGGCCGCCGATGAGTCCGGCCGCCCTGGGCCGTCGTTACCGCTGACGGATGGACCGGTGTGGCCCGGAACGGTCGCCGGCGGGACTGCTCCGGCCCGATGAACCGGCCCTGGGGAATACGCACGGCCAGCTTCACCGATCCGGCGGTCCACATCTGGGAGATCGCGCACGGCCGGCATGCGATGCTCGGGGCCATGGCCAAGATCGGATCAGTGGTGCTGAACGTCACCGACATCGGCAGGGCGGCGGCCTTCTGGCGTGGCGCGCTCGGCTACGTGCCCCGCGCGGGTGGTCACCTGGGCGCTCTCGTGCCGGAAACCGGTGCAGGGCCCAGCGCTTCTGCTTGACGAGACCGACGGCACCCATCTCGACTTGCACGTGCCCAGCGAGCCGGAGCAGCAGGCCGAGGTCGAACGGCTCATCTCGCTCGGGGCACAGCGCGTGGATTGGGCTTACCCCGAGGGAGCCAACTTCGTGGTGCTCGCCGACACCGAAGGGAACCTCTTCTGCGTGGTGAACACCGAGGGCAGCCAGCGGGTCTGACCCGGGCCCCGCGGAGGGCTGTCTGGCCTGGCCACCGTGTGGGGCTGGCGGGCGTACTCTGCAGGCATGGCTGGCGCCGATTACCAAGGGACGGTCCCGGAGTCCGGTCCCGGGAGCGACGCGCCGGTGCGGCCGCGGCGGCCGCCGAGGCGGCCAGCGGGCATGACCTCGCCCGTCGTGCTGATCTATGGCCTGCTCTTGCTGCTCTGGATCGCCCTTGCCGCCCAGGCTGCCTACCAGCGTCAATGGATCAGCTTCGCCGGGTACACCGTGGTCGCCGTCGTCTTCCTGGTCATTCCTACCGGGGCGATGAGGCGGCTGGGCCATTCCGTGCCCGGCCGGCCCCGGGTCGCCGAGCACCCCGGCGCGGCTGCGAGTGACCGTGACCCGCCGGGAAGCACCACCTCGTAGGATGCAGCGGCGCAGTTCCCGGCCGGTGCTTCAAAACGGCTGGCTTACTCGACTTCGTTGAGGATGCGCTGCATCCGCTCCAGCCGGTCGCGAAGCTCGTCCAGCCGCACGCTGATATCGGTGAGCCTGAGGTCGGTGTGTTCCTGCGCGGTGATCGCCAGATCGCTGAGCCGCCGGTACTCGTCGGTCAGCGCCCGGTAATCCTCGCCGCTGGTCAGCTGAGCTCTGGCCTGCCTTGATGTGCCGAGGTAGCGGGTCACCACCCAGACCGAGATCACGACCGCGATCATCAGTGGAATGAGCAGCTCTATGTAGTCACCCGGCTTCATCGCCGCGCCCCCACGGCAAGATCGTTTTCCGGGCTTAGTGTCCGCGCCGCCACCATGATCGCCTCAGGCGTCAGCCGCAGCGCGAAGGGCGTTACCTCGTAGAACTTCATCGCCTTGCCGTCCTCCGATACTTCGATGCCAGCCGATACCAGCCCGGCGGCCTCCAGCTTCCGCAGGTGAACCTGCAATAGGGCGCGGCTGATGCCCAGTTCGCGAGCCAGTTGGCTCACGTAGTTGCGCTCTTGGGCCAGGGCGGCAACGACCCGCAGTCGATGCGCATTGGCCAGGGTTCCCAGAACGCGCAGGAGTTCGTCGCCGGTCATGCCCATGCTCCGTAACACTTTTTGGCACCTGCAAAGAAAAGTTAGCAGGCAGTGTACGAGCGGTCAAGTGACCGGAACGCTCAGCCACGGCGGAGGCCGGCTGCGAACCATCCGGCCGGCTATGCATATGACCAGACGGAGCGGGGAAGCCCGGGTATGTGGAGATCGACGGCGTGGCCCGGCTGGCCGAGGACCTGCAGGGGGTACGCCGCACCGCGCGGGATGGCCTGGCCGAGTGGCGGTACCACGGCAGGCTCGTCGCGCGCCAGCTTGACGACGTGCATCTGGTGATCCGCGCCGATTTCAGCTACCGCGACTCCGTGCTGCGGCAGTTTCCCGAAACCTTCAGCGTCCCGGCCCGGTACCGCAAGCACATGATGATCGTCGCAGACCTCGCGGCAGGCGATGCCGGTGCCATCGAGGACGCCCTCGAAGCAGCGTGGCAACTGCAGCGCAGCGCCGGCTGACGCGGATGGCCGCTCTGGCCTGTTCCTCATGCCGGGCGGTTGGCCCGGCGCCCTGCCCCCCAGTAGAAGGGCCCTGCCGTCGAGGTGACCTTGATGTCCCAGCCGAGTTGCCGGAGTTGTCTTTCGAGGTCCGCCGGCCGGTGGGGCATTTTCACGAGCCGGTAGGCGGTTCCGTCAGGGATCTGCCGCAGGATGGTCGAGGACGATGGGCCTTCTACCAGTTCGCCCGGAGTGCGGTACGCATCGTCCGCGAAGAACACACGGCCCGCTGGCCCGAGGCACTCGGCCACGAGTGACCAGAAGGACTCAAAGCGCTCGGCCGGGACATGTGAGAGCCAGAAACCCATGAAAACCACGTCGTAGCGGCGACCGGGCTTCCAGGCGAAAATGTCAGCCTGAACGAAGCGCACCCGCTCGCTGCCGATTCGGGCTGCCGCGATGGCGAGCATCTCCGCGGACGCGTCCACCGCGGTGACGTCCGTCGCGTGGCGGAGCAGTGGGCCGGTCCACACTCCAGGACCGCAGGCAAGCTCCAGCACGCTGCCGGTCGGCTGGAATGCATCGAGCGCTTCGGTCAATTCATCGCCGCCGGTGGTCCAGCGGCGCCAGCGTGGCCGAGCGCCGTCGGCGCCGTCCACCCGGTCACGGCGGGGGCACCGTCGGGGGTCCGGCGTAGCGTTGAGCGGGGAACATCAGGACCGGGAGAGCGATAGGTGCCGCCCGCGCCGGTCCCCGGCAGGAAACGATCAGCCTGGAAAAGGGGTCCGCCACCATGAGCGAGCCGAAGACGTACACGCTGGAGGCACCGGGCGCGGTGCTGCACTACGACGTGCGGGACAACGGCGGCGCGGGCCATCCGGTCCTGCTGCTCATCGGATCGCCGATGGGAGCCTCCGGCTTCGTCCCCTTGGCTGAGCAGTTCGCCGACCGCACGGTGGTGACCTACGACCCCCGCGGGACCGAGCGCAGCCAGCGCACCGACGGCGAGCCGCCAGGGTCGGTGCCCGGCGAGCACGCCGAGGACCTGCGCCGGCTGATCCTGGCGCTGGGCGCCGGACCGGCCGACGTCCTCGGCAGCAGCGGCGGCGCGGTCAACGCGCTGGCCCTGGTGGCCAGTCATCCCCGGCTGATCCGCACCCTGGTGGCGCACGAGCCGCCCGCCGCCCAGGAGCTGCCGGACCGCGAGGCGGTGCTGGCCGCGTGCGCCGACATCCGCGAGACCTACCAGCGCAGCGGCTTCGGCCCGGCGATGGCCAAGTTCATCGCGCTGGTCAGCCATGCCGGCCCGATCCCGCCGGGCTTCCCGGGCAGCCCGCTCCCGATCCCGCCGCTTTCGGGTTGCCCGCCCGCGACGACGGCTCCCGCGACGATCCGCTGCTCGGCCTGCACGTGACCGCCTGCGCCGGCTACCAGCCCGACTTCGACGCGCTCCGCGCGGCACCGACCCGCATCATCCTCGGCGTCGGAACCCAGTCCGGCCAGATGCTGGCCGGCCGTGCCGCCGTAGCCGTGGCCGAGCGGCTAGGCACCACGCCGGTCACCTTCCCCGGCGGTCACGACGGGTTCCTCAGCGACCCCGGCGCTTTCGCCACCGTCCTGCGCACGGTCCTGGACGGCTGAGTTTCCGCAGCTAGCCGGATCGGCGCGGCACCCGACGGCCTTGGCCACCCTGTCGTCGAGATCGCGATCTGCCCCACGTCGTCTGCCTCGCCGCGTACCGCCTCCGGGCGTGGAGCTGCGTCACCGGACAAGTGCGCAGCCCGGGCGGGCAGCTGACTGCCTGCCCGGGCCGCCATTCATTTGGGTCTGTTACTGGCCGCTCTCTCGGCTACTGGCCGCTCTCGGCGCGATTCAGCAGCTGTTCGCGGCTGTGACGCACAAGAACGCCCTGGCTTCGAGCGTATTGCTCGGGCCGTTGCCCGGGTCAGTCGTGGTGTTGGGTTCGAGGGCTTGCACATAGTGGACGCCCGCCTTGGCCAGGCGGGGGACGGTAATGGTCCCGCTCAGGTGCGGACGGGACCAGGTGCCCGAGGGAAGCCCGCTACAGGCCGCGGCAGTGGCCCCCGTGAAGCAGTAAACGGCTGGGCTGGCCGCCACCGTATTGACGACTGGACTTGCGTTGATGGTCACGGTGAAGCCGGGAACACCGGCGGCCGCGTTGGGAGCCCCGGTGAGGGCCGCCCCCCACCAGCAGTGGCTCGTGGCCTTGACCGGCGTCGGGCAGGCGCCGACCTTGTCGCTGGCGTTCAGCGTCCCGCCGCCCTGGCCGATGCTGCCGGGGTGGACTCCCAGGGTCGGCTGGTTCGGCGTTCGCTGGGTGCCATAGATGATGTTGCCGAAGTTGAGGCCCGTCGTGGTGGCCAGGTCGGCCACGGTCACCACGCAGTTGGTCAGGCCCGCGTTCACCGAGCCTGGGTAGGCGGGCAAACCGCGTTCGGGTCCAGGGCCGAAAAGGCGGGTGATCCCCCCGTCGCCGTTACCGTGATGGTGGCGCTCAGGGTACCGGTGGAACTCGTCGTGACGGCCATGCCCGTGGAGAGATCCGCCTCGCGCGTCGCGGCCGACGACGGGCTTATCACCCCGGCCAGTGGACTGGTCTGGGCGACGATCAGCAGGGTGCTGTCCGGCAGGCCGGTGCAGTCGACGGTGACCGGCGTCCCCCCCGTGTTGCTGGCCGCGAACCCTACCGGGCTGCCGTTGTACGTACAGCTTGACGTCGACGGCGGGATCGGAATAGCCGACGCAGGCGCGGCGGCCAGGACGACGGTGCCGCCGAGCAAGGCGGCCCCCAGCCCAAGCACACCTGCCGCCGCACTTACACGCCGCAGGACGCTCCTGCGACAATGGCCTTGACGTGACATAAACCCTCCATCGCCGGATCGTTTCTCTAATTTGATTTGGCGAGCCCATACCGCCGGCCGGTGCCCCACGCCTTCCACTCTCGGTTATGTGCCAGCTACGCATTGACGCGAATTTTCAAGGCAAGCCCACCCCGACCCAGTGTTGAGCCCGCGGTGCAGCGTGTCAACAAGGATCGAATGTCCCGGCAGGCGCGAGACAATCCACCATTTGCAAGCCAGCCCTCCGTCTTTCGCACGTGCGTCGCCCGCGCGCGGGGCTCTTGCCCGCCTCAGCCATAGCCCCAGCCCTTCGGCGCTACCGAAGCCGCCACCGTCGAAGACAACGCCAGTGAAGTCGAAGTTCAGGCCTTGCCGGGACACCGCCGCGATCGTCGAGATCGCGATCTACCCCGACCTCGCCTGGCTCGCCACTCGCAGCCTCAGGGCGCGCAGCGCCAGCTGCCACAACCGCGGTGTAGCCGGCGCTGTCTTCAGGCTCCGCGCGTCAGCGGACGCATCTGGAAAGTACTTGCCGGGCTGGAAAGTTCCATGCTACTTTCCGTGTAGGCAAGTACTTTCCCAGTAGGGAGACGACCATGGGCGACACGCAGCAGCCCCAGCCGGCCGGAACCGGGACGACCGGCGACGAGGCGGCAGCCGAGCTGGCCGAGATCCAGCGGCGGCAGGGACAGGTCATCAAGGCCGTGCTCGTCCCCGTCTGGTACTGGTGGGCGATGGCGGCCGGGATCGTCGCTATCGGCGCCGCCAGGGACAGCGGGGATCTGCTCGTGCAGGCCATCGCGATTCCGCTCGCCGTGCTCGTCATGGTGGTGCTGACCGGCGCGATGATCCCTGAGGTGCGCCGCCGCGTCCGGGTGTACAGCGCCACGCAGACCCGATGCCCGCGCCGTCGCCGCGATATTCGGCATGATAGTGCTGGTCGACGGTGTGATCATCGGCCTCGCGGCCAGCCTGAGCGCGGCCCGCGTCCCTTATCCCATTCACCATCGCCTCTGCCGCCGGAGCTGCCGTACTCGTGATCGCCGGGCCGCTGGTGAACCGGTACCTGCGCAGGCTCATGCTGGGCAACGCCCGGCAGCAAAAGAACGACGCGCGGAGTCCCGAGGCAGCACCCCAATGAGCACGGCTCGTTTCGATGAGCTGATTCACGCGCCGACGCGGCTGGCGATCGTCTCGCTGCTCGCGGCGGCGCAATGGGCCGACTTCAAGTACATCCGCGACGAACTCGGCCTGTCCGACTCGGCGCTCTCCAAACAGCTGTCCACCCTTGAGTCGGCCGGCTACGTCGAGATCCGCAAAGGATTCGTGGGCAAGCGCCCGCGCACCTCAGCCAGCCTCAGCCAGCCGGCCGCCAGGCATTCGACCAGCACGTGGCGGCCCTTCAGCGAATTATTGCCAGGTCACAGCAGAATGCCGGCGCCCAGCCGGCCGCTGCCGCCGACCGCGGGATTCTAGGCCGCTGAGCCGCCGGACCTTCGCCGGCGGCCCAGGCCCTAGCCCGATCGGTATACAGTGCGCAGATCCGAAACGCCTCAACGGGGGTGGGCGGCTGCTTCGCCGCGGGGGAGGCCTGCGGGTTCAGAAAACCGTGAGCCAGGTCGCTTCGGTGACGCGGTAGCCGGAGATGTTCAGGCATAGCCAGCGCAATCTGAGGCATTCGGCGAGTGCTGCCACAAGGTCGAGGCACCCTGCTCCCCCGGCCCGCACCGCGGCACGCGGAGCAGGAGCTTGTCCGCGGGTGCGGCCAGGACTT
>CAWCKG010000063.1:0-59188 GCA_963795785.1 uncultured Actinomycetes bacterium | reverse complement strand
GCAGGATGGCGAGCGCCTCGTCCATCCGCGCGCCGCGGCCCGCCCAGGGCACGCCGAGCACGTCGTAGTCCTCGCGCCACGGGCTGCTGCCCACGCCCAGCACCAGCCGGCCGCCGGTCAGTACCGCGACCGAGGTGGCCTGCTTGGCCACCAGCACCGGGTGGCGCACCGGCAGCTTGATCACGAAGGTGACAAAACGCAGCCTCGTGGTGATCGCGCCCAGCGCCGGGATCAGCGAGAACGGCTCCAGGAAGGGCTTGTCCTCGAGGAACTCGCGGCTGCCGTCGGGGCTGAACGGATACCGGCTGACCGAGTCGAGCGGGTAGCACAGGCTGTCCGGCACCACCATCGAGTCGTACCCGGCCTCCTCGGCGGCGCGGGCCAGCGGGGCGTAGAACGACGGGTCGGTCATCGACTCGGCGTAGGAGAAGCGCACGGGACCTCCGGACCAGCCGCCGACAGCACCGAAAAAGTAGAACGGGTTCTTGCGGAAAGTCAATCGGCTGGCGAGGCTGGGCGCATGGACCTAGCCGCACTCGAAGAGATCCGCCGGGTGAAGTACCGGTATCTGCGCTGCGTGGACCTGAAGCTGTGGGACGAGATCGCCGAGGTGTTCACCGCGGACGCCACGGTGGACTACGGCACCCGGGCCCTCGGCAAGCCGATCCAGTTGACCGGCCGCGACGAGATCGTGAAGTTCCTGCGGGACAGCCTCGGCCCGGGCATCGTCACGGTGCACTTCGCCAGCCAGCCCGAGATCGACGTCGACGGCGACACGGCCACCGGCACCTGGTCCTTCGAGGACACCGTCATCGCCACCGAGTTCCGCGTCCTGATCAAGGGCGCCGCGTTCTACGAGGACCGCTACGCCCGGGGCGAGGACGGCAGGTGGCGGATCTCGCACACCGGCTACGCCCGCACCTACGAGGTGATGATGTCGCTGGACGACGTGCCGAGCCTGAAGTTCACCGCGAACCGGTGGGCCGCGCAGCCGGGCGCCTGAACCGCATGCCGTTGACGCATTTCTAGAACCCGTTCTACTCTGACTCGGATCCATCGTCGGCTTCCTGGCGCCGCTGGCCAGGCGATCGAGCGTCGAGGGGGTGCCGGTGCTCACCCAGTCGTTCGCGGACGCGGTCGCCGAAGCCGAGCGGATCATCACCGCCGCGCCGCACATCCGCGACGACGCCGACCTGGCCGAGGGATACGAGTACCTGGCCGGCCACATCCGGGGGTCGCTGCAGATCGCCTGGGCCTATCAGCGCGACTTCCCGTACTTCGTCGCCTCGACCGGCCCGTACACGAAGATGGGCCTGGACAACCCGGACACCCTGTACTTCCACTCCTACCTGCGCGACGACGCGGAGTACGTGGTCACCGGCCGCCGCGGCAGCACCGCGGACCTGAGCTTCCAGGTGCTGAACGGCGACTACTCCCCCGTCGAGGTGCCCGACAGCCTGTCCGCGTTCGACGACCGGGAGATCGAGATCGGCCGCGGACGGCACGTTCGAGCTGAGGTTCGGCCCGGCCGCCCCGGGCAGGCACGGGAGTAATTGCTTTACGCTCGGCCCGGGGTCGGCCATGCTCCTGGTCCGCGAGGTGTACAGCGACTGGGGCGCCGAGCAGCGCGGCACCATCAGCATCCGCCGCGGCGACCGGGCGGGGTGCGCGCCGCCCGTGCCGGACCTGGCCGCGATCGAGAAACGCTACCGCGTGGCCGGCAAGATCCTGCTGTCCCGGCTGCGCACCTTCCTCGCCTTCCCGGAGTGGTTCTACCTGAAGCTGCCGGCCAACACCATGACCGAGCCGCGGCGCACCCCCGGCGGGCTGGCCTCCCAGTTCTCCTCGGCCGGCCATTTCGAGCTGGACGAGGACCAGGCGATGATCGTGACGGTCCCGGCCGCGGGCAAGGACGTCGCGCCGTACCAGGGCATACAGCTCGGCAGCATGTGGTACGTCTCGCTGGACTACATCAACCACCAGACCAGCCTGACCGCCGACCAGGCCCGGGCCGGCCCGGACGGGCTGCTGCGCTTCGTCGTCAGCGAGCGGGACCCAGGCGTGGCCAACTGGCTGGAGTGCACCGGGCACCGCCGCGGCTACGTGCAGATCCGCTGGCAGCGCCTGACGCGGGAGCTGCGGCCCGGCGACGGGCCGCAGGTCGAGGTGGTCAAGTTCGCCGACCTGCCGGGCGCGCTGCCCTACCACGAGCAGGCCCGGGTGACGCCCGCGGAGTACGCGGCGCGGATCGCGGCCCGCCAGGCCGCCGTCGCCGCCAGGATGCTCGGCTGATGACGCTGCTGGCGGGCACCGTGGCCGTGGTCTCCGGCGTGGGACCTGGCCTCGGCCGGTCGATCGCGCTGGCCTGCGCGCGGGAGGGCGCGGACGTCGTGCTCGCCGCCCGCACGGCCGCGCGCCTCGACGAGGTGGCCAAGGAGGTGACCGCGCTCGGGCGGCGCGCGCTGGCGGTCCCGGCGGACATCACCGGCGAGGGGGCGGCCGAGCATCTGGCACAGGCCACCCTCGCGGAGTTCGGCCGGGCGGACACGCTGGTCCACAACGCGTTCGCGATCCCCCCGCTGACCAGCCTCGCCGACGCGGACCTGGACGCGCTCCGGGCCGCCTTCGACACCAACGTCATCGCGGCGCTGCGGCTGACCCGCGCGTTCACCCCGGCCCTGGCGGCCAGCCAGGGCTCCGTCGTGATGATCAACTCCGCGGTGCTGCGGCACTCCCGGCCGCCCTACGGCGGGTACAAGATGGCCAAGTCCGCCCTGCTCGCCCTGGCGCGGAGCCTGGCCACCGAACTGGGTGCTGACGGGATCCGGGTCAATTCGGTGGCCCCCGGTTACATCTGGGCCGGCACGCTGAAGTGGTACTTCGGGTACCTGGCCGAGCAGCGCGGGGTGGACCGCCAGCAGATCTACGACGAGGCGGCCGCCACCACCGACCTGCGCAGGCTCCCGGAACCCGACGAGGTCGCCGACGCGGTGGTGTTCCTGGCCTCGCCCATGGCCCGTGCCATCACCGGCCAGTGCCTGGACGTCAACAGCGGGGAGTTCCACCATTGACCGGGGGGTTCCAGGGGGGTCGCTCCCCCGGGCGAGCAGGGCGCGACAGCGAGGGCATCGGGAGCGCGGCGGACCTGCACGCGGCAGCCACCGCCCTTACCGGGCTGGCGGACTTCGGCGATGACGGCTACCGCGACGGCCTCGCGGTGCTGCTGGAGTCCTACGCCCGCGACGCCGGGCTGACCGCCAAGGGCATCAGGGTGTCCCGTGCGCTGCTGCGCGGCGCGCTGACGGCCCGGCTGTCCAGCGAGGCGGCGTGGGCCCGGTACCCGGAACACGAGAGCGTGACGATCGAGCGGCCGATCTTCGTGATCGGGCTGCCCCGGACCGGCACGACCGCGCTGCACCGGCTGCTCACCGCGGATCCGGCGCACCAGGGCCTGCAGGCCTGGCTGGCCGAGGTGCCCCAGCCCCGCCCGCCGCGGGAGACCTGGGCCAGCGATCCGGTGTTCCAGGCCATCCAGGCCGGCTTCGACCGGCACCATGTCCTGCACCCCGAGTTCATGGCCGTGCATTACATGGCGGCGGACCAGGTGGAGGAATGCTGGCAGTTGCTGCGCCAGTCGATGCGGTCGGTCTCGTTCGAGTGCCTGGCCCACCTGCCCGGCTACTCGGCCTGGCTGCGCGGGCAGGACTGGACCGGCGCCTACCGCCGGCACCGGCGCAACCTGCAGTTGATCGGCCTGCCGGACCGCGACCGCCGCTGGGTGCTGAAGAACCCCAGTCACCTGTTCGCGCTGGACGCCCTGCTGCGGGTGTACCCGGACGCGCTGGTGATCCAGACGCACCGGGACCCGCGGACCGCGATCGCGTCGGTGTGCAGCCTGGCGGCCCAGGCGACGGCGGGCTGGTCTGCGACGTTCCGCGGCGAGGTGATCGGCCGGGATCAGCTGGAGACCTGGGCCGGCGGGCTCGGCCTTTTCACCAGGGCGCGCGCGAGGCACGACCCGGCCCTGTTCTACGACGTCGTATATGACGATTTCGTAGTAGATCCGCTGGGCGCTGTCGAGGCGGTGTACGCGCACTTCGGCCTGACGCTGAGCGGCGCGGCCGCGGACGCCATGCGCGCGCTGTGCGAGCAGAGCGCTGGGGCCGCGGGGCCGGGCCATCACTATGCGCTGTCCGATTTCGGGCTCACCGGGGCACAGGTCGACGAGCGCTTCGCCGGATACCTCCGTGCCCGCGCCTGACCGTGGGCCGTCGGCCGGCCAGGTACCCACACCCGGCCAGGTTCCCACGCCTGCGCAAGTGCCCACGCCTGTGCGGGTCCCCGCGCCTGCGCAAGTGCCCACGCCTGGGCAGGTCCCCGCGCCTGGGCAGGTCCAAGCGCCTGCGCAAGTGCCCACGCCGGGGCAGGTCTCCGCGCCGGGGCAGGTCTCCGCGCCGGGGCAGGTCTCCGCGCCTGGCCGTCTGGGCGGCGGCCTGGGCGCCGGGATCCGCACGGGGCTGCCACGCCGGGCCCTGGACATGCTGCCGCCGGGGACGCTCACCGTGGGCGCCGGGCTCCTGGTCCTCGGCGCCGGCTACTACGCGCACCTGGCCATCGCCGGGCACAGCCTGCCCGCCACCGGCATGGCGGCGCTGTCGGTGCTCTGGTCCATCGTGTTCCTGCTCGGCCTGGGCGTGTTCCTGCCCATCGAGCAGGAGCTGATCCGGCTCGTGGCGGTGCGCACCGCGCTGGGCGAAGGCATCGGCCCGGTGGTCCGCCGTGCCTGCCTGGTATCGGCGATCGTGCTCGCCGTCATCCTCGTACCGCTGGCCGCAGCCGCCGGGCCGCTGGGCGACCGGCTGTTCGGCGGGGACCGCGCGATGGTGGCGGTACTGGCCGGTGCCTGCGTGGCGCTCGCGGTCACCGCGGTGAGCCGGGGCACGCTGGCCGGCCTGGGCGCGTTCCGCGGCTACGGCCTCCAGCTCGCTGCCGACGGCGGCCTGCGCGCGGCACTGGCCTGTGCGCTCGGCCTGGCGGGCTCGCACTCGGCGGTGGCGTTCGGGCTCATCCTCACCGTCGCACCGCTACTCGCCGTGCTCGCCACCCTGGGCCCGCTGCTGGCGAACCTGCGCCCCGGCCCCGGGCTGCCAGCGTCGGCGATGCGCGGCCGGCTGGCCCTGCTCATCGGCACCATGCTGCTCGCCCAGATCCTCATCAACGCGGCGGTGATCAGCGTCAGGCTGCTATCGCCCGGCGATCCCGCGGTGGTCGGCGCGCTGCTGGCCGCGGCGGTCCTGGCCCGCGTCCCGCTGTTCGTCTTCACCTCGCTGCAGACAGCTCTGCTCCCTGGCCTGGCCGGCGCCGTGACGGCAGGTGACCTGGCACGGTTCCGGCATCTGCTGATCCGCAGTTGCGGGGTCGTGGTGGTGCTCGGCGTCGCTGGCGGGCTGGTGGCCACCATCCTCGGGCCGTGGCTGACTCACCTGCTGTTCGCCGTACGCCCCGTGCTCGGGCACGCCGCGTTCGCGTGGCTCGCCCTCGGGACGCTGTGCTACATGCTCGCGATGGTGCTCGGCCAGGGAGCGATGGCGCTCGCCCGGCACCGGGACCAGTTGCTGTCGTGGCTGGCGGGCGTCGCGGTGCTCACCGTGATCACCACGGCACCCGGCCAGGTGACCACGCGCGTCGTCACCGCCTACGCGGCCGGCTGTGCGACCGTGGCGGTGGTGCTGGCGATCGTGCTGCTGCGGCACTCCCCCGCCACGGGCCAGCACGCGAGCAGAAGGGCACCGGCATGGCCGACGACGAATCGATAGCCGCCCTGCTGGCCGGGCTGAGCGTGGCGCAGAAGGCGGCGCTGTGCCTCGGCTCGGACTTCTGGCACACCGCGCCGGTCAGCGACCACGGCATCGAGGCGGTCATGGTGTCGGACGGGCCGCACGGGCTGCGCAAGCAGCCGGAGCGCGGCGCCGACGCCGGGCTGCGCGCCAGCGAGCCCGCCACCTGTTTCCCGACCGCCTCCGCGCTGGGCTGCTCCTGGGACCCGGACCTGGCCCGCGAGGTGGGCGCCGCCCTGGGCACGGAGGCGCGGGCGCAGCACATCGCGGCCGTCCTGGGCCCCGGGGTCAACATCAAGCGGCACCCGCTGTGCGGGCGGAACTTCGAGTACTTCTCCGAGGACCCGTACCTGTCCGGCCGGGCTCGCCGCGGCGATGGTCGACGGGATTCAGTCGCAGCAGGTCGGCGGGTGCGTGAAGCACTTCGCGGCGAACAACCAGGAAACCGACCGGATGCGGGTCAGCGCCGACGCCGACGAGCGGACGCTGCGGGAGATCTACTTCCCGGCGTTCGAGCACGCCGTCACCGCGGCGCGGCCGTGGCTGGTGATGTGCTCCTACAACAAGGTCAACGGCGTGTACGCCGCCCAGCACCGGTGGCTGCTCACCGACGTGCTGCGGGACGAGTGGGGCTTCGACGGGATGGTCGTCTCCGACTGGGGCGCCGTGCACGACCGGGTCGCCGCGCTGCGCGCCGGGCTGGACCTGGAGATGCCGCCCAAGCTCGGCGTGAGCGACCGGGCGATCATCGACGCGGTCGCGGCCGGGGACCTGGACGAGGCCATCCTCGACCGGGCCGCCGGGCGGGTGCTGCGGCTGGTGCTCCGGTCCCGGCGCCGCGAGACCGCCACCCTGGACGCCGGCGCGCACCACGCCCTGGCCCGCCGCGCCGCGGCGCAGAGCATGGTGCTGCTGAAGAACGACGGGGTGCTGCCGCTGGCCGACGTGACCGGCCAGACCATCGCGGTGATCGGCGAGTTCGCCCGCACGCCCCGGTTCCAGGGCGCGGGCAGCTCCCAGGTCAGCCCGACCCGGGTGGACATCCCGCTGGACGAACTGGCCGCGGCGCTGCCGGGTGCCACGTTCCGGTTCGCCGCCGGGTACCGCATCGACAGACGGCTCCCCCGGCCCGGCCACGGACTCAGGCTCAGCCCCCGGCCCCGGCCCGGCCACGGGCTCCGGCCCGGACCTGGTGGCCGAGGCGGTCCGCGCGGCCACCGGCGCCGACGTCGTCCTGGCCTTCCTTGGCCTGCCGCCGGCCGAGGAGTCGGAGGGTTTCGACCGGGCGCACATCGACCTGCCGGACGCCCAGACCGGCCTGCTGGCCCGGCTCGCCGCCGCGGTCCCTGGCACCCCGATCGTGGCCGTGCTCTTCAACGGCGGCGCGGTCCGCACCAGCACCTGGGACCACGCGGCGTCGGCGGTGCTGGAGTGCTGGCTGGCCGGGCAGGCCACCGGATCGGCGGTCGCCGACGTGCTGACCGGCGCGGTCAACCCGTCCGGGCGGCTGGCCGAGACGATCCCGCTGCGGCTGGCGGACTGCCCGGCGTTCCTGAACTTCCCCGGCGAGGAGGGCCACGTCCGGTACGGCGAGGGGGTGTTCGCCGGTTACCGCGGCTACGACGCACTCGACCGCGCGGTCGGCTACCCGTTCGGCCACGGGCTGTCGTATTGCATGTTCTCCTACCGTGACCTGCGGATCAGCCAGGCCGGTTCCGCCGACGCCGGCGACCTGGCGGTGACGGTGCGGTGCACGATCGCGAACACCGGCAGCCGCGCCGGGGCCGAGGTCGCCCAGGTGTACGTGGGCGACCCGGTGGCGGCGGTGGCCAGGCCGCCGCGCGAGCTGAAGGCGTTCGCCAAGATCAGCCTGGATCCGGGGGCCGAGCGGGAGGTCACGGTCACGCTCACCGCCCGCGACCTGTCCTACTGGTCGGCGGTGCACCGGCGGTGGGTGCTGGAGGGCGGCGAGTTCCGGATCTGCGTCGGCGCCTCCTCCCGCGACATCCGGCTGTCCGAGGTCATCACCGTGGCGGCCACGCCACCGGCCCTGCCGCTGTCGGGGACCTCGACGCTGGCCGAGTGGCTCGCCGACCCGGCGGGCGGGACGGCGCTGCGCGATGCCCTCGGCACCCGGCCGGACGGCAGGCCCGGCGGCATCCTCGGCAGCGAGGAGCTGCTGACGATCATCGGCAACATGCCGCTGGCCACCCTCGCCGCCTTCCCCGGGCTCGGCGTCACCCAGGACCTGATCGACGCGCTGGTCGCCGTGGTAATTGAGCGCAGAGCGGAAGCAACCCTGGGCACGCGGCAGCGTTCTTAGGTATGTGGAAGGCGATGTCGCGCACCTTTCTGACTTCACTGGCCCGCCGCGGGCCCGCAGCACCGGGCCCGCGGCGGCGCACCCGCAGCAGGACACCGGCCGCGTGGAAGTCAGCCGGGCCACCCATGCGGTGACCACGCTGTACCAGAGCCATGCCCTGGGCCTGACCCGGCTCGCGTTCATCATCCTCGGCGACCGGCAGGCCGCCGAGGATGTGGTCCAGGACGCGTTCTGCGGCCTGTTCCGCGCCTGGGACCGGCTGCCCGTCACGACCGACGCCTTGGCTACCTGCGGGTCTCGGTGGTGAACGGCTGCCGGACGGTGCATCCGCCGTGCAAGCGGGCACCCCGGTCCCTGGCCCGTTGCCGCCCGCGCCCTCGGCGGAGGCCGCGGCGCTGGTCGGCGAGGAGCAGCGCGCCGCGGTGGCGGCGCTGCGCTGCCTGCCGCCCCGCCAGCGTGAGGCGCTCGTGCTCCGCTACTTCGCGGACCTTCCCGAGCCGGAGACCGCGGCGGCGATGCGGGTCAGCCGCGGCACCGTCAAGTCGACCACGGCCCGGGCGCTGGCCGCGCTCGGCCGGATGCTCCGGGAGGAGCCAGTGAGCATTCTGGAAGACCGGCTCCGCCGCCGAGACTGCGGGCCGAGTCCGAGCTGATCACCCCGGAGAGCATCGTGCCGTCTGCGCCTGCCCGGCGACACCGGGCGCGGCCCGGCGCGCCGCGGCGCAGGGGCCCGCGGCAATGGCCGATCTGGGTGATCCGCTGGCCGCCGCGGCCGCCGCGGCTGGCGGTCGATCGCCGGCACCTTCGCCGATCGCCCATGCACTCCCGGGCGTCCGGGCCCCGCCCGGCGAGCCCGGAGCTGCGCCGCCTCCCCGCCTACTACGCGGTACACGGTCAGGGAAACGTGGTACAACTACACCTCCGGCACGGCACCCAGTACTCAGCGCGTGCGGTGACCGGCCGCTACCTCAAGGTCAGGGCCACCGCCACCGGGAAGCTGCGTGGCCACGGTCTACCCGCCGCGGCCCTACAACAACTTCAACGTCATCGCTGACCGGCACGCCGGACGGCACCCTGTTCGTCCTCGGCGCGGATGCACGTACTTGGGGTTCGCGACGCCGAACGCCCCTGCCCAAGGTGCTGGACTCGCAGCCCGCGCACTCCGATGAAGTTCCTGGAGCTGCGCATCACCCGGACGAGCCAGGCCCGCAGGTCCAGCGCTGCCCCTCCCGGTCACGGTGACCTGCCCGGGCAGCAGCCGAGCATCGCGCTCTCGCCGGACGGCACCCGGCTGGCCGATGGCCTTCGGCGGCGGCGGGCCAGGCCGCGATGCTGGACGTGATCAGCCTCGGCCACCGGCCAGGCGCCGGCGCTGGCGTGCGCCGCCGGTGGCCTGGACGCCGCTGCTCGGCGCCACGGCGCCTGGACGGCGGACGGGCAGACCCTGGTGCTCCAGCAGTGAGGACGTGATCCGCACCCCGTCCCTGCAGGCCGCGCGGAACTGGCGCCCGCCCGCGACCGCGCTGGTGGACCTGATCGACACCCGGGCACCGGGCCGGCACCCTGGCCGCCGGCAAGCTCCTCGTGCTCCGTCCCCCGGCCCACGAGTCGGCTCCCGGGCAAGTGGTCCTCACCCCCGACGGGACGAAGCTGATCGCCGTTACCGGCAAGCAGGCCTTTCCGCCATGGAGCGGGACGTCCAGCGGACAGCTGTCGGTGTACTCGGCGCGAACCGGCACGATGATCCAGCGGCGCGGCCCATGGACATGGCACGGGATCCACCCCGGGCGTGGCCGCTCCGCCAGGCCGATGATCGCCTTGTCCAGCCCGACCGGCAGCCAGCTGATCCTGCTGTATCCCCAGCACAACGAGAACACCCTGAGCGTGCTGACTGGCGGTAGCTTGCGCACCACCGGCGCCCCGCTGCCGAAGGGCGCGGGGTACCAGGAGCTGGAGGACGCGCTGAGCACCGCCGGACTCGCTGGCCTGGTAGCCGCCGCGCCGTTACACGACGACGTGCCGCAGCGTGCCGCTGGGATTTTGCAGTACGGGCACCAGCCGGGCGGGCTCGAACCGCAGCGAATCGAGCTGCCCGGCTGGCACCCAGCGGAACGTGTGGCCCGGCTCGCCGCCGCCCAGGTCGTCCTGGGCCAGCGTGGCGGGCCAGGCGAGCCGGTAGTAGAACCCGATCTCGTGCTCGATCCCCGGCCCGGCGTAGATGTTCTCCACCACCAGCGCCAGCTCCCCGGCGCGGGAACTCGTGCCCGAGTTCCTCGGCCAGCTCCCGGGCCAGGGCGGCGCCGGCGGTCTCGCCGAAGCGGACCCGGCCGCCGGGCAGGAACCAGTACCCGAGGCCCTCGACCGTGCACAGCAGGATCTCCGCGCCACGGGTCAGGATGGCCGCCACCCGCAGGTTGAACGTGCCGTGCGGATCGGTCCAGGAGATGTCGCCTGCCATCGCCATCGGTGGGTCCCTTCTCCGTGCCGCCAGGCCGGCCTGCCATCACGCCGCGCCGGATCCATTGTCGGCACGCCGGCCGGCCGCGGCCGGGCGGGCGGTCCCTGCAGGAGGACGCCGATGATCTCTTCCGCGTGGCGGGGCGCGGCGTTTTGCCCGATTACTGGGGGAGGTCTGCGACACCCGGGAGGCGTTGCCTGGGCTAGTTCGGATGTGCCAGGGTGGTCGCCGTGGCTGACGGGAGCGAGCGCGACGCCGTGCCGGACAGGTGGAATGCCGACGGGGCCGACTGGGGCATGTGGATGGACACCACGCTGGATCCGAGGATCACGGCATGGACTGAACCAGAGGGCGAGCGGGCGACGCTGCTTGAATACCTGCGGAGATACCGGCTGACGATGGAGATGAAGTGCGCTGACCTTGACGCGGCCCAGCTCGCGAGCCGGTCGGTGCCGCCCTCTACGATGTCCCTGCTCGGCCTTATTCGTCACATGGCCGACGTGGAACGCCACTGGTTCCGGCGGGTGATGGCGCAGACCGGCGCTCCCTCGCTGTACTGGTCGCAGGAGCTGCCGGACGCTGAGTGGCTCGGCGCGGTTGCCGACCCGGCGCTCGTGGACGACACCTGGCAGGCCTGGCGCGGCGAGGTGGCCTTCGCTGAGAAGTTCGTCGCCGATTCCCCCGACCTAGACGTTAAGGGCGTGGACCCGGACGGCAGCAGCCCGGCGCTGCGCTCGGTACTGGTCCACATGATTGAGGAGTACGCCCGCCACTGCGGCCACGCCGACCTGCTCCGGGAACGGATCGACGGCCGCATCGGTCAGTGACAGCGGCAGCGACAACGGGAGGCCGAGGCATGGTGGTCGGGGGGTTTGGGTGAAGCTTCTTGTGATTGGCGGCACCCGGTTTGTGGGGCGCGCCTTCGTGGAGCAGGCCGTGCGCCATGGCCATGACGTCACTGTCTTCCACCGCTCCGCGTCCGAACCGGAAGACTTCCCCAGCGTTGAGCACCTGCACGGGGATCGGGACGGCCAGCTCGGCCTGCTGCGGGGCGCAGCTGGGATGCGGTGCTCGACACCTGCGCCTACGTCCCTCGGGTGGTGCGGGAGGCCTCAGCTGTCCTGCGGGATTTCGCCGGGCACTACACCTTCGTCTCCACCCTCTCGGTGCACCCGGACGACATGCCCGCCGGGTCCACCGAGCAGGCTCCCACCCATCAGCCTCCCTTCCCGCAGACCGAGACGGTCACGGCGGAGACTTACGGCCCGCTCAAGGTGGCCTGCGAGCACGAGGCCACGGGAGCATTCGGAAACCGGTGCCTGATCATCCGTCCCGGCTACATTGTCGGGCCGCATGATCCCACCGACCGGTTCACCTTCTACCTGCGGCGTGCGGCAGGCGGCGGAGAAATGGCGGCTCCGGGCCCGCCGGATGCACCGTTGCAGGTCATCGACGTCCGCGACCTTGCGGCCTTCATGCTCGGCCGGATAGAGGCCGCTGACAGCGGAGTGTTCGGGGTGGCTGGGCCCGGCGAGCCGATCGTCATGCGTGACGTGCTCGAAACGGCCCGGGACGCGGCGGCGGCCGATACTACGTTCACCTGGGTATCCGAGGGATTTCTGGGGGCTGTCGACGATGAGGCCCAAGAGTGGTTCCCGATGTGGGAACCCCAGTTCCCGGGGGCGCACACCTATGATGCGGCCAAGGCGGCCGCAGCGGGCCTTCGCTGCCGGCCCTTGGCGCAGACCGTGGCCGACACCCTGGCCTGGGACCAGGAGCGTGGGCAGCCAGACCTGCGCACCGGCCTGAGCAAAGAAAAGGAAAGAGAACTCCTCGCCACCTGGCACTCGCGACGCTGACCGCCCCGACCGCGCCGATCGTCACCGCGCCCACAGCGGCTATAAGCGCGCGTTTCGGCGGCTGTCAGGTCATGGTTAGATGCTGCAACCTGAGGCGGTGCGCTGTCCCGCCCGCGGCCAGTGCCGCGGTCTGAAGTTCGGCGTTCCACCGGTCGCGCTGTTGCTGGGTGGCGAAGCAGGCGTCGAATGAGTTGCGTGCCAGGGTCACGATCTGCTGGCCGGTTAGGTTCATCGCGGTGCGCGCGGCGGCGTAGTTGGCGTCGATGTAACCGCCGAAGTAGGCCGGGTCGTCGCTGTTGACCGTCGCCTTCAGGCCTTCGGCCAGCATCGTGGGCAGCACGTGGCCGGCCAGCGAGCCGACTGCCCGCAGCGCCACGTTGGAGAGCGGGCAAACGGTGAGCGGGACCTGGTCGTCGCGCAGCCGGGCGATCAGGACCGGGTCCTCCATAGCCCGGATGCCGTGGTCGATCCGCTCGGCCCCCAGCACATCCAGCGCCTGCCACACATACTCAGGCCCCGCTTCCTCCCCGGCGTGGGCGACCCGGTGCAGATCCTCGGCAGCGGCGGCGGCGAACACGCCGCGGAAGAGTTCTGGGGGATAGCCGATTTCGGTGGAGTCCAAGCCGACACCGATGAAGTGCTGCCGGTAGCGCAGCGCGGCCCGCAGCGTGGCCATCGCTTCCTCTGGTCCCCGGTCCCGCAGGAAGCACATGATCAGGTCGGCGGATATTCCGTGCGCCACGCGTCCCTCGGCCAGCGCCGACGACAGCCCCCCGAACACGGCCGCAAGCGGGACCCCGCGGGAGAGGTGCTGCTGCGGATCGAAGAAGATCTCCGCCCGCCGCACCCCGGCGCTGACCGCCCGGGCCAGGTAGGCGGCGGCCAGCTCGTGGAAGTCGGCCTCGGTCCGCAGCACCGCCACGTTGCGGTAGTACACATCCAGAAACGACTGCAGGCTGGTGAACCGGTACCCGGCCCGCAGCTCGCCCGGGTCGGCGCTCGGCAGCGCCACCCCGTTACGCCGGGCCAGCTCGACGAGCAATTCGGGCTCCAAAGTGCCCTCGACATGAACATGAAGCTCCGCTTTCGGCAGCATGCACACCCTCCTAGGCAGGTGATGAGACCGCTCTGCCCGATCCCCGCCACGCTCTAGTGTGGGCTGTTATGGCAGCAAGGCCACGCGCGGCACGGGTCGAGGACGTGCACGAACTGGCCATGGGCATGCCTCATGTCACGGTCGTGAATGGACGGCTTGGCAACCCCATCTACCAGGTCGGGGGCAAGTCCTTTGTGTTCTTCCGTACTCCCCGGCCCGACGCCACCGACCCGCAGACCGGCGAGCGTTACCCGGACGTGATCGTGTTCTGGGTGCCGTCGGGGTCCGACAAACAGGCACTGGTTCAAGACCAGGCGTCGCCGTTCTTCACCACATCGCACTTCGATGGCCACCCGTCGGTGCTGTTGCGGGCCAGCCGGATCAGCGAGCTCACCCTGCAGGAACTGACCGAAGTAGTCCAGGACGCATGGCTATGCCAAGCATCGTCCCGGAGAGCGGCGGCCTGGCTCAGCGCACAACAGCCTGACGGGTAGTACTGGTACCGGCCTGCAATGCCGTGGCATTACCGTCGGCCGGTCACGACGGCTCGTGCAGCGACTGGAACTGCTCGATCAGCGGCCACATGTCCTCACCCATCTCTACCTGAGTGAGGAGGATGCCGACCGTGCCGTCCGGGTCGACGAAGAAGTCTGTACCCAGTCCGCCGGACCAGCCGATGCGGCCGCGCTGGGGTCCCTCTGTCTGCACGGCCACGCCAAAACCCCATCCCATGCCGTCCCAGAACCCCGGGAAGAAGCTGTCCGCGGTCTTGCACGCCGCCGGCACCTGGTCGCTGGTCATCTGCTGTAGGTGATCAGGTGAGATCATCGGCTGCCCGTTGACGCGCCCTCCTTCGGCAAGCATCCGGGCGAAGCGGTGATAGTCCCGTGCGGTGGAGACGAGCTCGCCGTGGCTGACATCGAACGACGGCGGCCCTGCGTAGAAACCGCCACCGGCAGGCTCGGTCTCCACGAGTCCCCCGTCACCGTGCCGGTAAGCCGCCGGCAGCCGGTCCAGCTTGCCCTCCGCCACCCACAGCGCGGTGTCGGTCATCCCGAGCGGCCCGAAAACGTCCTCGGCCAGATGCTCACCGAGCGGGCGGCCCGTCACCCGCGAGATCAGGATGCCGAGCACGGCAAACGAATGGTGATAGCGCCATCCTTCTCCCGGCTGGAACGCCAGCGGAAGTTCCGCCAGGCGACGCAGCCACTCGTCAGCGCCCATCGCCGGCGGCTCCGGGCCAGCCTCAGTGCCGTTCGCGGCCATTGCCTGCTGCAGCGGCGAAGCCTGGATCACCATGCCGTACCCGGAGGTATTGGTCAGCAGGTGGCGAAGCGTGATGGCCCGGCGAGCCGGCACGGTGTCGTCGAGCTCAGCCGCTGGACCGCGCAGCACCTGACGGTCAGCCAGCTCCGGCAGCCAGCCCACCAGACTCTGGTCGAGCCCGAGACGCCCTGCCTCCACAAGACGCAGCGCGGCGACCGACGTAATCGCCTTGGTCATGGACTGGATCCGCATGATCGCGTCCTCGCCCATAGGACCGCCACCGATCGACGCCACGCCCGCGGTGACCACCTCGGCGTTCCCGGCACCCAGCAGCGCGACCCCGCCAGGAATTGTGCCGGCGTCAACGTGACGAATCAGCAACTCCCGCAACGCTGTGCTCACCTCGGCGATCGTGCCACCCTCGACCGAGCGGATCAAGCCACCGCCCACGCCGGCGAGACCTGAAGAGGACGTTCCGCCTCCCGGCAGAAGTTACCAGCGGGCACAACGTCGGCGGTCGCACCGCATTAGCTAGCCGGCGCCGATCTGCCGCAGCCGGCCGATGTCGCCGGGGCTCAGCCGGTCCAGCAGGCCGATCGCGGCGCAGTTGGCCCGGACCTGCTCCGGCCTGGTCGCCCCGAACAGCACGCTGGCGACATCGGCGTTGGTGAGCGGGAAGGCCAGTGCCAGCGTGGCCGCGGTGGTGCCCAGCGAGCCGGCGAGTGCGGCCAGGGCAGGCGCCGCGGCGACGGCCGCGGCGGCCCGGGGATCCGCCAGTGTCGCGGCGGCCCGGCCGGCCGTGGCACCCGCCAGGTACTTGCCGCTGAGCACACCGCCTTCCAGGCAGAACGACGCGACCACGCCCGCGCCCGCCGTGTGCAGCGCCCGGGTCATCCCGGGGTCCTCCACCCAGGAGCGGCGTACCAGGCTGTAGGGCAACTGCACGGCGCACGGCGGCGCCACGCCCAGGCTGGCGGCCGCCGCCACCGCCTCGCCGCACGGCCCGGCCGGCCAGTTGCACCATCGCCCACGCGCGCGCCTTCCCGGCGGCGAGCAGCCCGCCCACGGCGGCCACCATGTCGGGGATGGCGAGGCCCTCGGGCGGCGGGTTCGCGTAGATCACGTCCACGTGGCCGAAGCCCATCCGGGCCAGCGAGCCGTCCAGTTCCGCGGCGGCGCTCTGCTCCGGCCAGAACTCCCACCACAGCTTGTTGGCGACCACGGCCTCGTCGCGCCGCAGCCCGGCGGCGCGGAACAACTCCCCGAACAGCACCTCGGAGTACCCGGTCGGCAGCGGCGCCCGGCCGGTCTCGTCGTTGTAGCGGGCGTCGTCGAAGAAGTTGATGCCCTCGGCGGCGGCCGCCGCCAGGATCGCGGCGCCGTCCTCCTTCGGAAGTGCTCGAACGTGCGCCAGGAGCCCAGCGACATGGCCGACACTTCCATGCCGGACGCGCCGAGCGGCCTGGGGCGCAGGCAATCCGCTGGCATCGGTCAGCCTCCCATCAACGTGCCCGCCGCGAAATCGGCGGAGCATCGTGATCATGACATTGGTGCGGCGATAGGCGCCCGAATGTCATGATCACGACTCGGCTCAGCGCTGCAGGTACTGGTTCGCGAGCTTCGGCGGTGCGGTGGCCAGCCAGCCGTCGGTGATCACCTCGCGCAGCGCGGCCGCGGCGGCCTTCCGCACCTGGATCAGCACGGCAGCGTAGCCGTCGAAGTGCGGGATGGTGAAGAAGGCGCCCGGGTTCGCGGCGAGGATGGCCTCCTTCTCACCGAGATCCGCGACGCGGACGGCGAGGATCGGGCCGTCCGGCGGGGCCTGGTCGCCGAACCGCCGGATGTCCGCCTTGCTGAACGGCCGCTCCCACGCGAAAGCCTTGCCCGCGACGAACCAGGTCCGGTTCCCATGCCGTTCACCCACGGTGACCTCGGGCAGGTCCATGGCCATCCGGGCGGCGTCGTCGACAGTCGCCATGGGGGGTACGCTACGCCACCGGCCGGCCCGGTCTGAGAGGCTGTCCCCCGGCGGCGAGGAGGACAGCATGGCATCGACGGCGTTGCTGATCATGGACGTGCAGCAGGGCATCGTGGCGCGCTTCACCGGCGACGACGGCTACCTGGACCGGCTGGCCACGGCGATCACCGCCGCGCGGGCCGCCGGCGTCATGGTCGGCTATGTGACCATCGCGTTCCGCCCCGGGTACCCCGAGGTCAGCGACCGGAACAAGAGCTTCGCCGCGATCGCCGGGTCCGGCCGGTTCACCGACGGCGACCCCGGCACCCAGATCCCCGCCGCCGTCGCGCCCGCGCCCGGCGAGGCGGTGGTCATCAAGCGCCGGGTGTCCGCGTTCGCCGGCAGCGACCTGGACGTGCTGCTGCGCGCCCGCGGCACCGATCACCTGGTGCTGGCCGGCATCGCCACCAGCGGGGTGGTGCTGTCCACCCTCCGCCAGGCCGCCGACCTGGACTACCGGCTGACCGTGCTGGCGGACGGCTGCCTGGACGCCGATCCCGAGGTGCACCAGGTGCTGCTGGGCAAGGTGTTCCCCCGGCAGGCCGAGGTCACCACGATCGCGGACTGGGCCGCGAGCCTGGCCACGGCCTGATCCCGGGCGCCCACCGCGCCCCGTCACAGCCACTCCTTGCGCTTGAACACGAAATAGAGCACGATCCCGGCCACGACCATGACGGTGATCGACGCGATCAGGCCGGCCGTATGGCTGAATCCGGGATAGGGCACGTTCATCCCGTAGAACCCGGTGACGAACGTCGGCACCGCGATGATCGCCGCCCAGCTGGTGACCTTCTTGGTGATGACGTTCATCCGGTTGCCCTGGATGGTGAGGTTCGTCTCCAGGATGGTCGTCACCAGGTCCCGCAGGCTGTCGGTCCAGTCGGCCGCGCGCAGCACGTGGTCGTAGACGTCCTGGTAGTAGGGCATCAGGTCGTCGCTCACGACATGCAGGTCGCGGCGCATCAGGGCGTTCACGACCTCGCGCATGGGGATCACGATCCGGCGCAGCAGCACCAGGCTCTTGCGCAGCTCGAAGCTCCGGCGCTGGACCTGCATGCCCTGCGGGCTGGCCGCGAACAGGTCGTCCTCCAGGGCTTCGACGGAGTCGTCCATGCTCTGCACCGCTTCGAAGTGGCCGTCCACGATGTAGTCGAGCAGCCCGTGCAGCAGATAGCCGACGCCGAACTTGGCCAGGTCGGAACTGGCGTCCCAGCGGTCCACCACGGCGCCGATGTCCATCCCGTCGTCCTTGCGCACGGTGATCAGCGCCCGGGGGGTGACGAAGGCGGCGAGTTCGCTGGTGGCCAGCTCACCGGTGCTGGTGTCCAGCCGGGCCGCGTAGGCGGTGAGGAACAGGTGGCTGCGGTAGCGGTCCAGCTTGGGACGCTGCCGTTCGTTGACGGCGTCCTCGACGGCCAGCGGATGCAGGCCGAACTCCTCGCTCAGCACATCCAGGTCCTCGCGGTCGGGGTCCCGCAGGTCCAGCCAGATGGTGACGGTCGGGTCGTCCAGGTGGTCGCTGATTTCGGCGACGGGGAACCCTTCGAGTTCGAGGTCGCCGTTGCGGTAGAGCCGGGTCCGTGCCTGGCACTTGGTCGGGGTGACCTGGCAGATGGCCGCTGCCGCCACCGTCTGCGGGTCGCGGCCATGGAAGGTGCGGGCCAGCAGCGGCCTGGCCCCGAGCGCGCCACCGGGCGCGCCGCCCGCCTCGCCCGGCCGGGCCGTGTCACGCTGCGATGCGTTCATCAGGTCCTCCCTTGAGTGCCCGTCACTGTAGCGCTCACCCGGGGCGCCACGGCCGCGTGCCGGAGCGGTAGCGTGCCATTCATGACCGATGTGACCTGGCTAGATGCCACCGAGCAGGCCAACCTCGTGCGCCGCGGCGAGGTCAGCCCTCAGGAACTGGTAGCGGCGGCGATCATCCGGATCGAGGCGGTCAACCCCCGGCTGGACGCGGTGATCCGGACCCGGTTCGAGCAGGCGCGCAACGAGGCGGCGGGCACGCTGCCGGACGGCCCGTTCCGCGGCGTGCCGATACTGCTGAAGGATCTGGGCTGCTTCGTGGCGGGCGAGGTGACGGCCGGGGGCCTCGGGCCGCTGCGCGAGGTGACCTGGCCGGTGACGTCCTACCTGGCCCGGCAGTTCCTGGCGGCCGGCTTCATCCCGCTGGGCCGCACCAACGTGCCCGAAATGGGCACGACGGTGACCACCGAGCCGATGAGCTACCCGCCCGCGCGCAATCCGTGGCACGTGCGGCATTCCACCGGCGGCTCGTCGGGCGGCTCGGCGGCCGCGGTGGCCAGCGGCATGGTGCCGGTGGCGCACGCCAGCGACGGCGGCGGCTCGATCCGCATCCCGGCCAGCGAGTGCGGGCTGGTCGGGCTCAAGCCGACCCGGGGCCGGGTGAGCCAGGGCCCGCTGACCGGGGAGGCGTGGGCCGGCAGCGTCATCGACGGGGCGCTGGCCCGTACCGTCCGCGACGCGGCCGGGGTCCTGGACGTGATCAGCGCGCGGATGCCGGGTGAGCCGTACTACGCGCCGCCGCTGCCGCGCCCGCTGCGCGAGGAGGTCGGCGCCGACCCGGGCAGGCTCCGGATCGGGCTGCTCGACCGGCCGTCCGGTGAGCTGTACTCCGACGATCCGCAGTGCCGCGAGGCGGTGGCCGCCGCGGGACGGCTGCTGGAGTCGCTCGGCCATCACTGCGAGGAGTCCGCGCCCGCCGGCATGTTCGAGCCCGCCTTCGCCAGGTACTTCAACACGCTCATCGCCGCGGACACGGAGACCGCGTTCCAGGCGTTCGAGAGGGTGCTCGGCGCCCCGATCGCCGACGGCGACATCGAGCCGCGGAACGCCTACTACCGGCGCGCCGGCCAGGCGCTCACCGCGGTGGCGTACCTGCAGGCACGGCAGTGGCTGGGCACCTGGGCGCGGCACATGGCGCACTGGTGGACCGACCACGACCTGCTGGTCACGCCCACCGTGGGCGCCCCGCCCCCGGAACTGGGCTGGTTCACCGCCGCCGGGCCCGAGCACGAGGGCGGGCGGATCGCCGGGTTCATCCCCTACACCGCGCAGTTCAACATGACCGGCCAGCCCGCGGTCAGCCTGCCGCTGCACTGGACGCCCGGCGGCCTGCCGGTCGGCGTGCAGCTGGTCGCGGCCTACGGCCGGGAGGACCTGCTCGTCCGGGTGGCCAGCCAGATCGAGCAGGCCGCGCCCTGGGCGGACCGGCACCCGCCGCTCTGACCGGGGCCGCACAAGCCAGGGCCCGGCCAGCTGGCTCTAGCGCCCAGCTGGCCGGGCCGGCGCACTTCGTCAGGAACCTGCCGGTCACCTCATTACGGAATCGCGTTGCCGAGGCTGAACGGCCGCAGATATGGCGTCGGGGTGAAGTTGGTGAAGGCCGGCGCGGTCGGGACGACCGTGCCGTTGGACTCGAAGATGTTGAACTTCGGGCCGAGCGCCGCCGCCTTCTTGTTCAGGCTGCCGGGATTGGTCGCCGAGCTGGTCCAGTGACCGGTGCTGAGCCGGTGCAGCAGGACGCGGGCGGCGGTGATCGTCTCCGCCGGGGTGAATGCGCAGTGCCCGGCGCGGTGCACGAAGATCTGCCGCAGCAGCGAGGCGTTGCCGCCGTGGCGGACCACGCTGCGGTAGGCCTGCTCGTTCTCCGGCACCACCAGGCCGTCACCGGTGGTGTGCATGGTCAGCACCGGAATGCTGATCTTGCCGTCGAAGGTGATGTTGTGCTCCAGGTACTGCACCGCCGAGGGGTCGGCGGAGATCTGGGTGGCGTTCTGCAGCGTGGCCAGGTCAGCCTTCAGGTTCAGCCCGGCCTCCTTGTACAGCGCGACCACCTCGGCCCGGTCGGCGGACTGGGCGAGCTGGGCGGCGTAGTTCACCCCGGTGGTCCAGGACACGTTGCCGCCGGCCCGGGCCTCCAGTTCGGCGCGCAGCGCGAAGACGAACGGGAAGTCCACCTGGCTGTCCCACAGGTACTGGTTGTTCTCCTGCGCGCCATAGTTCTTGGGCCCGGGCTCCGGGGACAGCGGGGTGAACCAGCCCGGGGTGTCCGCCAGCGCGGCGCCCAGGGCGATCCGGGCCCGGCCCTTCTTGGTCTTCTGCGCCGCGGCCGCGGCCTGGAGCGCCCCGGTCAGGTTGCCACCCGGGTTGGTGATGTTCACCACGGTGACCGACGGGTCGATGAGCTGCTGGAACGCGAACGCACTGTCCGCGGCGGTGTTCCAGGTGGCCACGCCGCCGGACAGCACCCCGCACATGGGCAGCGCGGCGTTGAACCGGCTCGGGTACCGCTGGACCAGGCCGGCGGTGATGATGCCGCCGAGCGAGTGGCCCCAGGCGATGGTGCGGGCCGGCTGCGAGAAGGTGCTGGCGAACCTGTTGAGGGTGTTGATCTGGTCCGGCAGCGCCTGCTGGATCGCCCAGCCGGTGGTGGCGTAGGAGGACCCGGCGAGCGCATAGCCGTGGTTGAGCATCCAGGCGCCGGTATCCGGGTCGCCGACGTCCGTGGCGGGGTTGTTGGTGCCTGGCACCACGTACCCATGGCTGTAGAGGAACAGGGTGCCGTTCCAGGTGCCCGCCGGGCACTGGAGTTCGTAGGCCGCCCCATCGGCCAGCTTGCCATTGACCGTCGTCACCGATCCGGTGCCGCCGCAGGTCTGCGACGCTGCGGCGGTGACCGCGGGCAAGGCCAGCCCGGCGGCCACCACTGCCGCGGAGAATCCGACGGCAGCGACTCTGCTCCTGATTTTCACGACCACACTCCCCTGCGAGACCACTGTGGTGAATGATGCTTCATCGCAGACTGTAGCCCCGTCCGCATATTGCGGTATAGCGACTGTTATGTCCTGGATGACCATTCAGCCGAGGGGCGCTCAGCCGCCCAGCGCAGCCTGGATCTCGGCGCGGTGGTCGTCGGGGTGCCGGATCGCGATCTGGGCGAAACGCTCCACCCGGCCGTCTCCCGCCTGCAGGCCCTCGGCGGAGCAGCCGGCCACCAGGCCGCTGAAAGCGGCGCCGCTGCGGCGCAGGTGCTCGATCGCCTCACCCGGCGTCACCGCGGCCGCGGGTCACCCTCCAGCGGAGCGGCCCGCCACTGCTCGGGCGAGCAGCCGGCGGCGAAGGCGGCCAGCCGCTCCCTGGCCGCGTCGATGTCGGCCGCGTACTGCGCCGGGCTCCGCACCTCATCGCTCATACGCCGACCCTAGCCCTGGGCTCTGGCCAGACCTGTCCGTGGATCCGGTCAGGGCCTCGACCACTGCTGGTCGAGGTTGTCCTTGCAGACGTGGATCTTGACCTGGGTGCCATTGGTGGTCGAGTCACTCGGGTCGGTGAGGCACAGGTGGTTCAGCGCCAGCACATACTCACCGTTCTTGAAGCGCGACCACGTCTGGGCCTTGTTGCCGTTGCAACTCCAGATCACCAGCGGGCTGTCGGCGCCGCCCTGGGTGGAATCGTCCAGGCACTTGCCGCGGACAGAAAGCTGGTGGTCGGAGAACGTCCACTGCTGGGCGTCGGTGCCATTGCAGTGCCAGATATCAACCTTGTTGCCGTTGGCCGTTGACGCCGAGCTGTCATCGAGGCACTTGCCCCGGTAACCGACGATCGGACTGCTCTTGGCTTTCACCTGCGCTGTCGTTGCCTGGGCTGTCGCCGCGACTCCCAGCAGAGTCACGATGGCCGCTGTCGCCGCAGCGACGACTCGTATGAGCACAGCGCCTCCCAAGATCGCAGAATTCTGCTTTCCGGTCCTGCCCGGCAGGTGCGGGGCACAGGCACTGTAACGGGATGACCGGCGCACAACCGGCGAGCCGGTCAAAGGCTGAAGCAACCTTGGCCCGAAGTTACCCTGGCCGCTGCCCCGGGCTCCGCACCTCATCGCTCATCCGCAGGCCCCGGCCCGGCAGTCCGAAATCATGACTTTGCGGCCCATAGTGGCGGCGCCGGTATGAGAGTTTTGTAAGGCTGAGTGAAGGATGTGCCGATAGCTGTCTGCCGGGGAAGGCCACGATCGGCGTGGATAACCACCTTCCGTCCTGCGGCGATGGCGGCCGGCTTCAGCGGTGAGCAAACTGCTTGGAGGAGTTTTGATTAAGTTGAGCCGTCGATCTTTGCGTGGGTGTCAGCGTGGTCGCCCCGATCGCCGTGCTGGCCGCCCTGGTGCCCGGCAACGCCGCAGTGGCTTCCGGGGGGCACGTCACGGGGGGCCGGGCCGCCCACTCGTTTGCCGGTGTCCGCCCGGTCCTTGGCCCGCCGGTGGGACGTGCGAAGCCGGCCGCCGCGGCGCCGGACCTCGCTGCGGGGCAACCGTCACCCTGGCAGCGCACTGAAGAACGCGCCTCCGTTCGATTCCCGGCACGATGCTGCTGGCCAGTGACGGCACGGTGCTGGTCCACTCCGAGCCCGCCTCCGGGGCACGAGCGCGTGGTACAAGCTCACGCCGAACTCCAAGGGCAGCTACGTCGACGGGACCTGGAGCCAGATCCCGTCGATGCCGGGGGGCTATGACCCGCTGTACTTCGCTTCGGCGATCCTGCCGAACGGGCAGATGATCGTCGAGGGCGGCGAGTACCTCGGCGGAACCCCGACGTGGACCAACAAGGGCGCCATCTACAACCCGGTCACCAACAAGTGGCGGTCAGTTGCCCCGCCCGACGGGCTGGACGAACATCGGGGACGCCCAGAGCGACCTGCTCGCCAACGGCACCTTCATGTTGTCCCAGGCGTGCCAGAACTGCACGTCCATCGAGCCCCATCCTGACCACGGACGCTGCCCTCTTCAACACGACCGGCCTGAAACTGGCTGGTGATCCCGGGGCAGGGCAAGAACGACCCGAACGACGAGGAAGGCTGGAACCTCGAGCCGAACGGTCAGCTCCTGACCGTCGACACGTGGCTGACCCCAACCACCGAGCTGTTCACTCCGCCCAGCCTGAGCTGGTCGTTTGCGGGGAACACGGTGACATCGCCCGTCAACACCCCAGCGGTCGAGATCGGGCCGCAGGTCGTGATGCCCGGCGGCAACACGTTCGTGGTGGGCGCCGGGACGTCAAGTGAGATCGCACCCGCGAAGTGCACCACCAGCACGCCGGCACCCACCGCGCTCTACAACTACGCGGCCGAGAAGTGGGTCAAGGGCCCCGCGATCCCCACGATCGGCGGCCTGCAGTACGACAGCGCGGACGGGCCCGGCTCGATCTTGCCGGACGGGAACGTGCTGTTCGACGTGAGCCCGTGCGTCTACAACGCCCCGATCGCGTTCTTCCTGTACAACGCCGGGTCGAACACGCTGAGCCCGGTCCCGGACGTCCCGAACGCGGCCAACGACTCCACGTACTACACGCGGATGCTGGCGCTGCCGAACGGGCAGGTGCTGTTCAACGACGGCAGCCACCAGATGCTGGTCTACACGGCCGGCGGAACCCCAACCCGGCGCTGGGCGCCCTCGATCACCGCGCTCAGCTCCGGCAGCTTCACCCCAGGCAGACCGCCAGCCTGTCCGGCACGCAGCTCGCCGGACTCTCCCAGGGCGCTGCCTACGGTGACGACGTCCAGGACAACACCAACTTCCCCCTGGTGCGGATCACCAACTCGAAGTCCGGCGTGGTCACCTACGCGCGGACGTTCAGCTGGACCATCGGTCTCGATTGCGCCCGGCGCGGCTTCATCGACCCATTTCACCGTTCCGGGCACGACACCGGCCGGGGCGAGCACCCTCGTCGTGGTCGCGAACGGGATCGCCTCGCGGCCGGTGCCGGTGACGATCCGCTGACAGCGCTCGACACCTGACCGGCAGAACCACCCAAACGGGCCGTGCCCACCCCGCTCCTTCGGGGTGGGCACGGCCCGTTCGGTCGCCGTGCTCAGGAAGCCGGCGGCAGCCGGTACCGCGGCAGCGGGGAGGGCAGCAGCACGGCAAAGCCCGCCATCCCGCCGATCGCGCCGACCCACAGCGTGGCCCGCAGCCCGAGCACCGTGCCGAGGAGGCCGCCGGCCAGCGCGCCGAGCGGCCTGGTGCCGTAGTTGACCGCCTGGAAGGCCCCCATCACCCGGGACCTGAGCTGGCCGGGTATCACCGCGGCGAAGATCGAGCCGATCGTGATGTCCAGCGCCATCACGCCGAACCCGGAGCAGAACTCCGCGGTGAACAGCATCGCGAGGATGACCGGCCGGGGACCGCCGGCCAGCGGCGCCAGTGCCAGCGGCGCGGTGAACACCAGGCAGGACACGGTGAACAGGCGCCCGGTGCCCAGCCGCGCCGACAGCCGCCTGGTGGCCAGCGCCCCGAGCACCCCGCCGATCGCACCGGCACCGAGGACCAGGCCGAGCAGCCCGGGCGGGACATGCAGCGTGCGGGTCGCGTAAAGCACGAACAGCGCGAAGAACACGAAGTTGAAGAAGTTGACGAGCGCCACGGCGAGCAGCGACCAGCGAATCACCGGCGAGCCCTTGATGAACCGCGCGCCCGCGGTGAGCGCACCCGGGGCCCGCCCGGCCGGGCACGGCTCGGCCACCTGGATCCGGCCGAGGAAAAAGGCCGAGCCGAGGAACGACAGCGCGTCGGCGGCGACGGCGAACGGCGCGCCAAACAGTTCGACCAGGATGCCGCCGGCGCTGGGGCCGCCGGTGAACGACAGCGCCCGGCTGCCGTAGATGAGCGAGTTCCCGTCCAGGTAGGCGTCACCGGGGACGAGCGAGACGAACAGCGTGGGCTGGCAGACGGTGAACAGCACGCTGAATGCGCCGGTGCCGAGCGCGACCGCGTAGAGCTGCCAGACGGTGAGCACGCCGAGCGCATAACACGCCGGGATGCTGGCCAGCAGCACGGCCCGGCCGAGGTCGGCCACGATCATCAGGGCACGCCAGTGGCCGAACCGGTCCGCCAGCACGCCGGCATGCACGCCGAACAGCAGACTCGGCAGCCAGACCAGCGCGGCGAGCAGGCCCATCTGCGCCGGGCCCGCCCGCAACGTGAGCACAGCGACCAGCGGGAGCGCGATCGAGGAGATCTGGTCGCCGAACATCGAGATCGTCTGGCCGCACCAGTACCGCCGGAACCCTGCCTCCCGGAGCAGCGCGGGGACATGCCGCCCGATCGCGCCGCGGCGGCCGCCGCGTCCTCCGTCAGCCACCTGGCCAGTGCGGGTGCCCGGGTCCGCGCGGGTGCCCGCGTCGGTGGCCGCGCTCACCGGCCTGCTCCGCCGGCGGCCGGCTCGCGCCCCGTCCGGCCGGGACCCTGGTGCGGCGCCGCCGCGTGGATGTAGCCGACCAGGCGCGCACCGGGCGGGCGCAGCTCGGGCCGGGTCGTCCGGTCGATATAGCGATAGAGCAGGCGGTCCACCTGCTCGCCCAGTTCGGTCAGCTCCGTGGCGGTCAGGTACAGGTACAGGTCCCCGAACAGCGCCGCCTGCTGCCACTCTTCAGGCTCGTCCGGCCTGGCCTCCAGCCAGGCCATCATCTCCTCGTAGTAGCGCTCGGCGACGATCGACCGGAACAGGCCGGACGCGGCGGCCAGTTCCGGGCTGTCGGCGACCGCTGGCACGTCGGTGAGCATGGCCGTGGCCTGCCAGGGGCGCTCCCGGCCGTGGCCGCCGCCCGCCTCCTCGGCCAGCCCGTACTTCGCCAGCTGCCGCAGGTGGAAGGAGCAGCTCGCGGAGCTTTCGCCGAGCAGCTCGCCGGCCCTGGTGGCGGTCAGCGGCCCCTCGGTGCGCAGCAGCCCGAGCAGGGACAGCCGCAGCGGGTGCGCCAGCGCGCGCAGCGCCCGGGGGTCGGTCATTCGCTTGACGGATCGCGCGTCCCTCTCGGCCATGCATGCAAAGCTATCTTTCGAAAGCTTCCTTTGCAACATGCGTTACGCTCCCCGTGGTCCCGGGTCCCCCGCCCTGCCCCGCCGCCCGGGGCGGGCCCCCGCAGCCCGCCCCGGTGTATCAGCGGCGCACCGCCGCGCTCTATCCCCTGGCAGCTTCATGCCGAGAACGGGGGCCGCACTGCGCACGCGCAGGACGGCGGAGGCACGGCAGGAAAGCACGGGCGGAAAGGGAGCGTGACCACAATGAGTGAGAACAGCAGGGCCGCCGGCATCTCCCGGCGCAGGCTCTTGGCGGGGGCAGGGACGGCGGGGGCCGGTCTGGCCGCCGCATCGGCGGGGATACTGCCCGGGATCCACCCCGCCGCCGCCCGGGCGGCGGTCACCGGGGCCGGGGCGGCCGGGCACGGCCTGCCGCCGGGGGCTCCGGCCAGCAGCATGCTGTTCGGCCGGATCTTCCCGCAACTGCCGCCGTTCGCACCGGTGACCGGCGCGGTTCAGGCCGCCCTGCTGGAGGCCGGGGCACAGGGCGGCATCCTGGACGCCCTGGACGACCTGGCGGCCGGGCCGAAGGAACTGATCGTCGACCCGGCCGTGAACGGCAACCCCACCGCCAGCAATCCCTACGGGACCAACCCCGACAACCCGACGATGACGGCCGGCTCGACGTTCGTCGGCCAGTTCACCGACCACGACATCACGTTCGACCAGACGTCCCAGCTCGGCGTGACCACCAACCCGCTGACCTCGCCCAACACCCGGACGCCGGCACTGGACCTGGACTCGGTGTTCGGCGGCGGGCCGGCGATCAGCCCGGGCCTGTATGTGGCCAATCCCGACGGCAGCGCCGGCCCGCAGCTGCTGATCGGCTCGGGCGGGGTGCACGAGGACGTGCCCCGGACGGCCAACGGCGACGGCACCTACACCGCCATCCTCGGTGACCCGCGCAACGACGAGAACGTGATGATCGCCGGGCTGCACTGCGCCCACATCCTGTTCTACAACCGGGTGCTCGCCGAGCTGGGCGGCATGAACCTGGCCCGCTTCCCCTCGGCGCGCGGCGCGGACCCGCGCAAGCTGTCCTCCGCCCGGCGCGGGGACCGCACGCTGAACTACCTGCAGTACCTGATCGCCCGCGAGGTGACGCTCTGGCACTACCAGTGGCTGCTGGTCAACGAGCACCTGCCGCAGATCGCCGGGCAGCAGGTGGTCAACGACGTGCTCGCGAACGGCAACCGGTTCTACCGGCCGCCACCGGGGGACGCGTTCATGCCTATCGAGTTCGGTGCCGCCTGCTACCGGTTCGGCCACTCGATGGTCCGCCCCTCCTACCGGGCCAACTTCACCAGCGGCACCGGCGACTCGGCCAACCCTGCCGCCGACCCGTTCTTCGGCCTGGTCTTCGACGCGACCGAGGCCGATTTCAACGGCCCGGTCAGCTACGACCGCGACGACCTGCTCGGCGGCTACCCGGCGCCGCGCCGCTACATCGGCTGGCAGACCTTCTTCGACTTCGGCGACGGCCAGGTGAAGAACAACAAGAAGATCGACACCACGATCTCCTCGGTCCTGTTCACCCTGCCATTGCCGGCCATCGCACCGCACACACAGACCGCGCCGACCGTGCTGCCGCAGCGCAACCTGCTCCGCCAGCTCACCTGGAGCCTGCCCTCGGGCCAGGCCGTCGCGCAGGCCATGGGCGTCCCGGCGCTCACCGCGGCCGACCTGTCCGACATCGGCTCGGTGTACCCGCCGTTCGCCACCAGCACGCCGCTGTGGTACTACATCCTGGCCGAGGCCAGGATCGCGGCGGACGGGCTCAACCTCGGCCCGGTGGCGGCCAGGATCGTCACCGAGACGCTCATCGGCCTGCTGCGCGCGGACCCGGCGAGCTACCTCAGCGTCTACCCGCGGTTCACCCCGTTCCTCGGCGCCGACATGCCGATGGGGCCGGCCCCGGATCCGAGCATCACCGGCAACCGCAGCTACACCCGGGCGCACTTCCTCTACTACGCCGGCGTCGTGCAGCCCGGCACCTACCGCTGACCGGACCGCCCGCGGCGCGGTCCGCCCAGGGACCGGGCCGGAACGGCCACGGCAGGCGGCCCCGCCGGGCCGGCACTGCGCCGGCCCGGCGGGCACGTGCTCTAGGTTTGCTCCCAGCATCCTTTGCTGAGGGAGGCCCATGAGCGAGGTACCGGCTGGCTTCGAGCCGTCCCGGCGGACCAGCCCGTTCCTCGACCTGATCGGCCCGGTCTACACGCGCACCACCGAGCGCGGCATCCTGCTGGGCCTGCGGGCCAGGACCGAGCATCTCAACACCCGCGGCTTCGTGCACGGCGCGGTCCTGGCGGCGCTGCTCGACGTGGTGTGCGGGCGGAACTGCGCCGCGCTCACCGAGCACCCCAGCCTGGTCACGGTCAGCCTGACCGTGGACTATGTGGCGGCCGCCCGCGGCGGCGACTGGCTGGAAGCGAGCGCGGCGGTGACCCGGGTCGGCCGGCGGCTGGCGTTCGCCGACGGCCGGGTGGATGCCGAAGGCAAGCCCGTCGCCAAGGCCAGCGGGGTGTTCGCGGTCGGGTAGCCCGCGCACGGACCAGGGCCGCGGAGCTGACCGGGACCATGGCCGGGCAGCCGGCCCGGATGCAGGGCCCCGAGTATTCAGGCGCCAGGCCCCGCCGTTGGTGGGCGGGTAGTGTCAGGAAGTGTCGAACCCGCACAGGTGGGTGGTCCACGGCGAGCGACTGGTGGACGATACCCCTCACGTCCGTGTCAGCCTGGCCGATGTGGAGTTGCCCAACGAGGAGCGCTTCACCCAGTACGTGTTCCGGATGCGGCGCTGCGCGATGACGGTGGTGCTGGACGATCTGGGCGAGCGGGTGCTGTTGATGCGGCGGCATCGGTTCATCGTGGATCGCTGGGTGTGGGAACTGCCGGGCGGTTACGTCGACGACGGCGAAGACCCGGCCGCTGCGGCCGCTCGCGAGGTAGAGGAGGAAACCGGCTGGTGCCCGCGGCACACGGAGTATGTGCTTTCGTGCCAGCCGATGATAGGCAACGCGGACTACCCGCAGGACTTGTACCTGGGGCGCGGGGCGGAGCAGGTCAGCGCGCCCGAGGTGGACGAGACGGCCGAGGTGCGGTGGGTGCCGCTCGACGAGGCGTCCGGCATGATCACCAGCGGGGACATTCTCGGCGCGATGACTGTCATCGGGGTGCAGTATGCCCTGCTGCGGCGGGCAGGCGTTCCCGAACCTCGGCCGTAAAGTCACGCACGGCGGAAACGTCGGCGCATGGCCGAAGCCGCCGCACCAGGTCACGCACGTAGTGGACGCTGCGGGCGGAGGTGAGGCACACGGTCAGGTCCAGGGCTTGACGTCCGACGATGCATGCCCGTTCCGGCTCGTCCTGGGCGGCGTGGGCGGCGGCGAGCAGGGACAGGTTGAAAGCCCGGCCGCGTACATATCGGCCGTCCATATCCAGGGATCGCCGCGCATACCTCGCGGCGTGGCTGGCTTCGCCCAAGTCTCGGAAGCATTGCGCCATACGGGCTGCCAGGTATGCCTCGTCAAAGTAGACCAGCCAGGCAGGGTCGTCTTCCTGGGTGGCGCGGTCGAACGTCCGCTCCGCAGCGGCGAGGGTCGCACCGCAGGCGCGGGCATCGTTGCCGGCCGCATGGCCGTGTGCCTCCATGACAAGGCATTCCGTGAGCAGTGTCGCTGATCCGTGTTTGAGCGCGGCGGCCTGCGCGGCGCGGGCCAGGTCGATGGCCTCGCCGGGCCGGGACAGGTAGAGAGCCTGGTGCGCCTGGGCAGCTAGGATTTCCGCGCCCAAGGCATGATCGCCAGCGTGACGGGCGTAGGCAAGCGCTTGAGTCAGGTACCGCTGAGCAATGCCATGCTCGCCGCTGTCGTAGGCCACCCAGCCAGCCAGTTGCGACAGCTCACCGCATGCGGCGGCGAGTTGCCGACCCGTCGCCGCCTGGTAGCTACCGTTGATGAGCAGGTGGGAGACATGCTCATCAAGATAGGACAAGATCACGGCCCGGAGGCGGCCTCCACCAAGCCGGTTGTCCAGCTCCCGATAGGAGAGCGTCACTTCCCGGATCGCTTCGATATCGGCCCGTCCGACCCGTAACGAACCGCTGCCTGCTGGGGCGCCGGCGGGCGGGCTGGTGAGCCAGCGCAGCGCCGACGCCGGAATTGCGACAGCAGTGAACGCCGCATTGACCAGGAACCGCCTACGTTGCACGTCGGCCCTCCACAGGGCGGTCGAAATGGCTACGGTTTCGGTCCACCCGGTGGGCAGCTGCAAGCCGAGATCGGCGGGCAGGTCACTGGGAGTCATGCCCAGTTCGATCTCCAGCACCGGCCGACCGAGAGCGTCACTCAGGACTTTGGCGATAAGTTCCGGCACGGGCGGGCGCGGATGCTCGCCTGCCAGCCACCGCAGAACCGAGGTGTGATCGCAGCGCACTTGCGGCACCCCCCGCGCCTTAGCCAGGTCGACCACCCTGCGCGCCAGGCCCTTGTTGGACATCCGGGCCTCGTCCATCGAGGCCCGGAGCCGCAGATTCGCCGCTCGTGGCCGTTGCGGCACTCCTTGCCCCTTTCCACCAGCCGTGGACATGGTTAGTTTGACATTCCCAGAGGCACCGAGCCCGGTCGAGCCGGATTCACACACCCCGTTCACACATCTGCCTCCTCCGCCAACCTGCCGCTACCAGCCGCGTCCGTTGTTCGCTGATGGTCATGCCGAGGGCGATACAAGCGGCCCGTGTGGCAGCACAATTCCGCGAAGCCGCTGGTGACATGGCGCGCATAGCCGCCCGCCGCACTAACGCGGGAACGGAACCGGCTGACAGATCCTGCCCCGAAAGTGACGCACCTGCGCCCGGCACCGAGGACACCCTGCCCGAGCACGGCGAGCACGAGCAAGCAGCGACCGCACCCCGGACCGATCAAGGGAGCCTTCCATGAACGGCAGCGCGGCCACCTGTGCGCGACGCCTCAAGGCGCCCGGCAATGGCCAGGCTGCCGCTCAAGGCCGGTGCCCAACGGGGGCTGCTCGTGTGCCGGTCCCGCCTCCGCCATGCCAAGGGACAGTCATGGCCGACCAATGGCCGCTGCGAGACTTTCTGGAATACGGCCCGCTGTCAAGCGCGGTGCCCTCGGCCCGGCTGCATGCCCGGCAGATCGCCTGGGAATGGGGCCTTTCCACGCTCAGCGAAAATATCGAGCTGCTGGTGTCGGAATTAATGACCAACGGTATCGCCGCCGCCCACTCGATGCAGCCCATCTTCCCGGTGCGGCTGTGGCTGCTCTCCGACACCACCCGGGTTCTCGTCCTGGTGTGGGACGCCAACCCATACCTACCGGCCCCGGCCCAAGCCGACGAGTACGCCGAGAGCGGCCGGGGGCTACTGCTGGTACAAGCGCTCAGCCAGCGCTCGGGGTCGTACCCGACGCCGCAGATGGGCGGCAAGGTCGTCTGGGCGCTGTGCGGCACGGGCACCGGCCAAGCCACACCGGAAAGGAATCCTGGTGCCTGACGATTGTGCCCCCATTCCAGCCATGGTCTGCCACTGTGCCGCCTACCTGTGGGCCTGGCTGCATGTCACCCCCGAAACCCTCCGCGAGCGCCGCACCACGGTGATCCGCACATGAGGTCGCCTTCGGACAAACCAGGCGGCGGTGAGCGTGGACAGGCCGCACACGCCCGCATACGATCCGCAACCACTAGCCGGGGACTCGGGCCGTCAGGCACTGTCGGCCCCGGGGTAACCGGTCCAGTGTTCGCCACCTTCACCGACGCCTACCTCGCCGTTCTCGCACAGATCACCGGCAGCCCTCAGTACGAGATCGCCACCCGCGGTAACGCCGCTCAGGAGATCCTCCACGTCTGTTTCACCGTCGATGACTCACTTCACCGCAGCCCCTACCTGGCCGCGCGGAAGGCCAACATCGTGTTCAACCACGCCGAGGCCTTGTGGTACCTATCCGGCGGCGACGACCTGGCGATGATCGCCCACTACGCACCCCGGCTCCGCGCCTTCTCCGCTGACGGGCACCGGCTCACCGGCACCGCCTACGGCCCTCGGCTGTTCGGGTCTGCCACGGATGGGGCCAGCCAGTTCGACCGGGTTATCGCGTTACTGCGCACCGACCCCGATACCAAACGCGCCGCTATGGTGGTCATGCAGCCCAGCGAACTGGCCGACCCGGCCAACCCGGATGTGGCTTGCACGCTTGCCTTGCATTTCATGCTGCGTGGCGGTGCGCTGCACTTGGCCGCTTACATGCGCGCCAACGACGCGGTAACCGGCCTGCCATGCGACGTGTTCTCCTTCACCTTCATCCACGAGTACGCCGCCCGACTACTCGGCGTTCCCCGTAGGGGCCTACACTCATCACGCCGGGTCGATGCACATCAACACGCCCGACCTGCCCAAGGCCCGCGCCATCGTACGCGAAGCCCAGAAAACGGCACCGCCGCGATTTCTGGCTACCGCCATGCCAGCCTGTCCCCTGGACGGCCTGGCTGCGGTGCTGGAGTGGGAGCAGGCACTGCGTCTCAACCAGCGCGCCGCCACCCCCGGTGACCCGGACCTTACTGGGCTGCATCCGTACTGGCGGCAGATCGTAATGCTCTTCGAGGCATACCGGCAGATCACCCGCCACCCCGGCGGCCCAGTGGACGGTGCCACGCTGGCCGCGCTCGACCCCGGTCACCGCTGGCTGCTGGCCCACCGCTGGCCCCGCAACATCGCGTCACTCCCGGAGGTCGCCCATGACGATCATGCTGCGTGCAACGCCGACCCCTCCTGATGACACGGCCAGAGGTGTGGATTGGTCACAGTGGACGGTGATCTTGCTCAAGCCAGACTGCCTGGCCCGCAACCTCACCGCCCCCGTCCTGGCCATGGCTAGCCGAGCACGTGTGCGTCACCGCTGAGCGCATCGTGTACCCGACAGAAGATCAAGTCTTCAGCCACTACGTCGACATCCTGCCGCTGTCGGCCGAACTCGGCGTGGACGTGCCCGCTGAGCTGCGCCGTATCTATCTCGGCCGCCCCGTCACGGTCGCGCTTGGCCACGGCCCAGACGCTGCTGCCCGGCTGCGCGTCGTGCTCGGCCCCACTGACCCTGCGGAAGCGGGACCCGACACGATCCGCGGCCGGTTCGGCACCGACACCCTGCGCACAGCCCGCTCGCAAGGTCGGCTGATCGACAACCTCATCCATAGCTCCGACCATGCCGACGTCGTCGCGCACGACCTGTCCCTGTGGTTCGGACCCGAAGCGACCGCGCTCCTCATCCCGTCCGTTGACCCCGGAGGCAGCCACCAATGACCATCAGCGAAGGCCCCCGTTCCCTGCCCGTCATGCCCGCCAGCCGGCAGGCAGCGCTCGACCCCTACATGGCCTTAATCGTCGGCTACCGCAAGAGCGGCCTGAGCCTGAATCACATCATCGGCTGCCCGCTGGACTGCGGCTACTGCGTCCGCCACTTCTGGGGCAACTTCGAGGTCAAGACCCCACACCTGCTCTGCTCCGAGCGAGCAAGCGGTGGACCTGCTGACCAGCCATCATGCGTTCCGGCCGCACACCACCCCGATCCAGCTCTTGAACAAGGCCACCGACCCGTTCCTGCCCGGCGTGCGCCCGCACCTGTTCGCCGTCCTGCACGCCCTGGACCAGCGCGGCTATACCAACCACGTACTGATCATCACCCGGTTCAAGGTCACTCGCCGCCGACATGGACGAACTGGAGAGCCTGCGGCACCTGCGCGTCACCCTCCTGTTCACCTACTCCGGGATCACCGACCCGCGCATCGAGCCGATCGCCAAAAGCCGCATCACCGTGACCTCGCATCAGCACCGCCTGCGGCCGCAAGCAGCGCACGGGGGTCGTGCTGTACTGGCGGCCGATCGTGCCCGGCTGGAACGACCAGCCCGCCACCATGGCTCACGTCCTGCGACACCGGCCGGCACGCGGATGCGATCGTGTTTACCGGCTACTACCACAAGCCCGAAAACGCTGCCTACCTACGCGCCCAGGGCGTCCCTCTGCCGTATGGCGAGCAGGACTACCACCGCCGCAAGACGATGCCCGCAAACCTGGACGCGGCGGTCGTGGCTGCCTGGCGCGACTCCGGCATCAGCACACCGCTGTTCCGCAAGACATCCTGCGGCGTTGCCTACGCCCACGGTGCGCCCGACTACAACGGCCATTGGGGCGTGCGCGAGATTTGCGACATCTGTCCCGCTGCCCAGCAGCAGCGCTGCGCTGACGACCACCGCCAGCCCACCCCGGCCGACATGGACCGCGTGCTCGCCGCGTTCGGCTACCGGACCCCTTACCTGATCGATGACGGCCACGTCTGGACTCACGGCTTGGGCGAGCAGCGCCGCTACGCGATCCAGCACACCCTGCGCTACCAGATCTGGGAACTCGACCAGCCGCACTACCTGCACGCCCACGGCCGCGCCGTGCACGGCCACCATTTTGACCCCGCCCAGTCCGCGCACTTCACCGCGCTGCGCGAACAACTCGCTACGCAGACGCGATATACAGACGATTAACGCCACCAACCCCGGACGGAGCCCTGGCCATGACGACGGAGCCAAGCCCGGCGACCGGCAGCACCGATGAGTGGACTACGGCACCCCTGGTGGCTCTCGACCTGGAAGGCAGCGGCGCTCAAGAACGCGACGATGAAGCCATTCTCGAAATCGCCGTGGTGCCGCTCGTGGCCGGGCAGCCCGACAGGGCCGCCGCCTACAGCACGCTGGTCAATCCCGGGCGCCACATCCCGCGCCGCCCGTGGATCTCACCCGGCCTGACCAATGCCGCGCTCGCCGCCGCGCCAACCCCGGCCGAGGTCGAACCTGAACTGGCCTGCCGCATCAACGGGCGCATCCTGGTCGGCCACAACATCGGCGTGGACTGGCGACTGCTGCACCGCCGCCACCCCACCATCGCCCCCTCCGCGCTGATCGACACCCTGCGGCTGGCCCGTCACCTCAAGCTCTGCGCCAAGAACAGTCTCAGCGCCTTGACCGCCCAGCTTGAACTCACCCCGCAGATCGAGCATCTCGCGGACGGCAGCCAGCCACACCGGGCACTGTGGGACACCATCGCCGCCGCCCTGCTACTGCCCGTCCTGGTAGCCAGGGCATGGCCCACAGGTGCCACCCTCACCGATCTGCTGGAGATCGCCGCCCTCGACCTTGAAACCCCCTCACCGACCGAGGCTGACCAGTCACCGGTCCAAGACACGCTCTTCGGCGCGGCTAGATAGAACCCGCGCCACGGGCCGCGATGCACCTCCGGTAGACGAGATCTCGGACGCCGCCGCCTGGCCGACGTCATCGCCAGCGGCACCCCGGCCGAGCGCGAGGCCGCCATCGAAGCGCTCGTCGCGGAGATCCGCATCACCGAGGAAGGAGTCATCCCCGTGTTCAAGATCCCAGGACCACGAAGCCTCATCCCAGGCGAGAACGACACCACCGAAGCAAACGAGACCCCGGTTCGCGCGATGGTGCGATCGGTGGGCCGGGCGACCGGCCCGGAGGAGGACCGATGAACGGCGCCGAGGCGGTGCTCCGCACCCTGGCCGGCAGCGGGGTCAGCCTGTGCCTGGCCAACCCGGGGACGTCCGAGATGCACATGGTCGCGGCGCTGGACGAGGTCCCGCAGATGCGCGCGGTGCTGTGCCTGTTCGAGGGGGCGGCGACCGGCGCCGCGGACGGGTACGGCCGGATGGCCGGCCTGCCCGCGGCGGTGCTGCTGCACCTGGGGCCGGGGCTGGCGAACGGCCTGGCCAACCTGCACAATGCGCGCCGGGCCCGTACCCCGGTGCTGGCGGTCGTCGGGGACCACGCCAGCTACCACAAGCGGTTCGACGCGCCGCTGGAGTCCGACATCGAGGCGCTGGCCGGGACGGTGTCCGGGTGGGTACGGCGGTGCGCGCGCAGCGCCGACGCGGCCGCGGACGCAGCCGAGGCGGCGGCCGCGGCGATGTCCCCGCCCGGCCAGGTGGCCACCGTCATCCTGCCCGCCGACGTGTCCTGGTCCCCCGGCGCCGAGCCGGCCGCGGCGGTGCCGGTGCGCCCGCGGGCACAGGTTCCCGGCGAGGTGGTGGACTCGGCCGCGGCGGTGCTCCGCGGCGGCGAGCCCTGCGTGATCCTGCTCGGCGGCGCCGGGATGCGCCGGCCTGCGCTGGCGGCGGCCAGCCGGGTCGCCAGGGGCACCGGTGCCCGGCTGCTCGCCGAGACCTTCCCGGCCAGGCACGAGCGCGGCGCGGGGATTCCGCCGGTCGAGCGGCTCGCCTACCTGGCCGAGATGGCCAGCGCCCAGCTCAGCGGGACGCGCCACCTCATCCTGGCGGGCGCGCGCGCCCCGGTGTCCTTCTTCGCCTACCCGGGCAAGCTCAGCAACCTGGTGCCGGACGGGTGCCAGGTGCACTCGCTGGCCGGGCCCGGCGACGACATATCCGGGGCGCTGGCGGCGCTGGCCGATCTCACCGCTCCCGGCGTGGCGCCGGGCCCGCAGCAGCAGGAGCGGCCGGGCCTGCCGGACGGTGACCTGACCGGGCGCAGCGCGGCGGCGGTCATCGGCGCACTGCTGCCGGAGCACGCGATCGTCTGCGACGAGGCCAACACCTCCGGGCTGGCGCTGCCCGCGGCCACCGCGGGCGCACCGCCGCACGACTGGCTCACCCTCACCGGCGGCGCGATCGGCCAGGGCCTGCCGCTGGCGGCCGGTGCCGCGCTTGCCTGCCCGGAGCGGCCGGTCCTCGCCCTGGAGGCGGACGGCAGCGCCATGTACACGATCTCGGCCCTGTGGACCCACGCCCGCGAGCAACTGGACATCACCACGGTGATCTTCAGCAACGGCTCGTACGCGATCCTCACCATGGAACTGGACCGCACCGGCGCCCCGGCCGCCGGCCAGAGCGCCCGGAGCCTGCTCGACCTGTCCCGGCCCGGGCTCAGCTTCACCGCGCTGGCCGAGGGCATGGGCGTCCCGGCCAGCCGGGCGCAGACCGCGCCGGAGTTCGCCGCGCAACTGCGCCGCGCGCTGGCCGAGCCCGGCCCGCACCTCATCGAGGCCGTGGTCCCGCCGTTCAGCTAAGCGCTCAGCCTTCCCCACGTTGCGGTCTGGCCGGCGGGCTGTCAGGCGTCGCGGGTGGCCATCCGCCATGCGCCGATCACCGACCAGCCGACGATCCAGCCCACGATCACGGTGATCATCGCCCAGGTGGGCATCGGCGGGATGCTGAGGACCCCGCGCCCGCCGAACAGCACCGGGCCGCCCTGGCCGCCGCCCGCCAGGCCCGCGGGCCGGAGCTGGTCCATGGCGACGCCCACGACGACGCGCTGGCCGTCGAGGAAGTACGGGATCACGTGGGCCGCGAGGATCGGGGTCACGATGATCTGGAGCGCGATCATCAGCACCGTGGACACGGTGCGCTGGCCGATGAGGGAGCCGACGCCGAGACCGACCAGGAACCCGATGCCGATGTCGAGCTCGAGCCACAGCCCGATCTTGACCATCTCGTTGACCGGCGGGTTGAACTGGCCAGTCTCCGCGGAGATGTAGTCAGCGTAGATGGTGGCGATGTTGCGGTCGGTCACGGGCGGGGGGCTGGCGGAAGGCGAGACCAGGCTGTGGCGGGGGGCCGGGCCGGGCTGGAGGCCTGCGTTGACGAAGGCCTGGTCGTACTGCCGTGGATGCTGCAGGACCCAGGTCTTCAGCTGCGCCTGGCTGAGCTGGGCCGGGACGGAGACCCCGTTGACGCCGACCGAGGCCGGCTGCGGGGTGCCCGCGAAGCTGGTCATCAGGCACACGATGGCGAAGGCCACGGCGACCAGCGGCAGGACGATCGCCAGGCCGGCCGGGATCCGGGCCAGGTAGAGCGCGATGCGCGAGCGGCCGGTGATCACCAGGTGCCGGAACATCCCGTCGGCCAGGTCCGTCGTTCCCGCCGTGGCCCCGAGGGTCGCGGCGATGATGAACCCGAACTCGGCCATCGGCTGGCACAGGAACTGGAACACCGACGGGCTGCCGGGCGGCCCGTAGCTCTTCGGGTCGGCCACGTGGAACAGCAGCCGGATGCCCAGGACGAGGACCGGCAGGCCCACGGTCAGCAGCACGGCGACCACCATGAGGCCGCGCCGCTTCCGCAGCTCAAGGTGCTTCGTCGTGATCAGGCCCCAGCTCGGGATCCACGACCGGTACCGGCCGGGGACGGCGGCACGATCCGGCCGGGCACCGCCCGGCGCCGTGACAGCGGCGTGCAGCGCCGGGCCTGCGGGCGCGGTCGAGGTGTCCTCGGTCATGACTGCTCTCCCAGGCGGCTGGTCACCGACAAGAACCAGTCCTCCAGGGTGGCGTGAACCTCCTGGAGGCCGTACACCGAGATCCCGCCCCCGACGAGCCGGCGGTTGACCTCCGCCACCGTCTCGCGCGAGGCGCCGGAGGCCAGCGTCACGGTCAGCATCAGCTCGCCGAGGGTCACGCCCGCGGTGATCCCGGACTGCTCGAGGAGGCGGCCCGCCGCGACGGGATCGGAGCAGTCCAGCCGCACGATGCGGGCGCCCGCGGCGCGGACCAGCTCATCGATCGGGCCCTGCCGGATGACCCGCCCGCGGTCGACGATCGCGACCGCGTCGCAGGTGCGCTCGACCTCGTCGAGCAGGTGCGAGGAGAGCATCACCGTGCGTCCCTCGTCGACCAGCGAGCGGATCATCGCGCGCATCTCGTGCATCCCCGCCGGGTCGAGCCCGTTCATCGGCTCGTCCAGGATCAGCAGCTCGGGGTCACCCAGCAGGCACGCCGCCACCCCCAGGCGCTGGCGCATGCCCATCGAGTACGAGGCGACCTTGTCGTCGGCGCGCTCGGTGAGGCCCACCCGGGCCAGCGACCCCGGGATCCGCCCGGCCGCGTCGCCGCCTCGCGCGGCGCCCAGCAGGCGCAGGTTCTCCCGGCCGGTCAGGTGGTGGTGGAAGCGGGGCTCGTCGACGATCGCGCCGACCCGGGCCAGCGCCCGGCTGCGCTCGGACGGGACCCGGATGCCGAGCAGCGACATCGTGCCGGCGTTGGCCCGCGTCAGGCCGAGCAGGGTGCGGATGAGCGTCGTCTTGCCGGCGCCGTTGGGCCCGAGGTAGCCGAACGCGGACCCGCGGGGGACGAGCAGCTCGACGTTGTCGACGGCGGCGTTCGGGCCGAACCGCTTGGTCAGGCCGTGGGTCTCGACCGCCCAGCCGCCGGCCGGTGCCCCGGGGAGGCCGACGGCGCGGGCCGCGCGCGGCGCGACGGGATCCCGCGCGACGGGAACGGCGCGACGGGCTCCGGCGCGACGGGATCCGGCACGCCGGCCCGGTCTCCGGATGGCGCCACGGCGCCCGCCGGAGAAGACCCCTGCCGTTCGGGACGCCAGGTGGAGTCCGCTACCTGGCGGCTGCGCCGCCGGCGGCGCAGGCGCGTGACGCCGTAGCCCGCGCCGGCGATCAGCAGGACCACCAGCAGGAGGAAGCCGGGCCCCCCGATGTTGCCGCCAGGCCGCGGGCGGCCAGGCAGTGCGAGCCCAGAGCGCATGAGACGTTCATGGCAAGTAATCGTGGGCGATCGGCGACGCGCTGTCATCGTGCCCGGGAAGCACGAGCGCGTCATTCCCGCGAACGACGCCCGGGGATCCGCCGGACCGGTCAGGCCTGGGTGGCGAGCCCCGACTGGTAGGCGAGGATGACCAGCTGGGTCCGGTCCCGGGCACCGAGCTTGGTCAGGATCCGGCTCACGTGCGTCTTGGCCGTCGGGAGGCTCACATGCAGCGTCTGGGCGAGTTCGGCGTTCGACAGCCCCTCGGCGACCAGCGACAGCACCTCGCGCTCGCGCTCGGTGAGCTCCGCCAGGCCGGGGGGCGTTCTGGCGGGCGTTCTCGCCTGGCCGGCGAAGTGCGCGATGAGCCGGCGGGTCACGCTCGGAGCCAGGAGCGCCTCACCAGCGGCGACGATGCGGATCGCGTTCAGCAGCTCGTCGAGCGGCCGGCTCTTGAGCGCGAAGCCGCTCGCTCCGGCCCGTAGCGCCTCGAAGACGTACTCGTCGAGGTCGAAGGTCGTGAGGATGAGCACCCGCGCCCCGCTGGGCCCCTGGCCTGAGGTGATCTGCCGGGTGGCCTCGATCCCGTCCATCACCGGCATCCGGACGTCCATCACGACGACGTCCGGCGCGAGGCTCGCCGCGAGCTCGACCGCCTGCCTGCCGTCGGCCGCCTCGCCGACGACCTCCAGGTCGTCCTCGGCGTCGATCAGCGAGGAGAACGCGGTGCGCAGCAGCGCCTGGTCGTCGACGACCAGGACGCCGGTCGTCACGGTGCCGCCTGGTTCGCTTCGCCGCCCGCTGCGCGTGCGTCGCTCACATCGCGCCCTCGATCGGGACCTCGGCGAGCACGCGGAAGCCGCGGGCGAGCGGTTCGGCCACGAGCCAGCCGCCGAAAGCGCCGATCCGCTCCCGCATCCCGGCGATCCCGTGGCCCGTGCCCGGAATGCCGGGCCGTTCCTGACCGCCCGCCATCCGCCCGGCGGATCCCCCGTCGTCGGCCACCTCGAGCCGGACCTGCGCGGCGCAGACCGTGAGGTCGACCGTTGCCCGGGCCTGCGGCGCATGCCTGACGACGTTGGTGAGCGCCTCCTGGACGACCCGGTAGAGCGTGAGCTCGAGCGCCGGGGAGAGCTGCCGATCGGTGCCCGATTGTGCGCAGCTCGACGGGCGTCCCCGAGGCCCGCACGGTGTCCACAAGCTCCTTGAGGTCGACGAGCTTCGGCGCCGGCGCGAGCGCGGCGGCCCCGGCATCCTCGTCGCGCAGCAGCCCGAGCACCACCCGCAGCTCGTCCTGGGCGGTCCGCCCGATCATCTCGATCGATTCGAGCGCGGCGCCCGCCTCCTCCGGGCGCTTCGCCATCAGGCGCCTGCCCACCCCGGCCTGGACGGTGATCACCGCGAGCGTGTGGGCGACGACGTCGTGCAGCTCGCGGGCGATGCGCACCCGCTCCTCCCGGACCTCCTGCCGGGCACGCTCGGCCTCGGCGGCCCGCTCGCGCTCCGCCTGCTCGGCCAGCCCGGCCACGTAACGCCGGCGCGCCGCCACGCTGTCTCCGATAAACCACCCCGCCGCCAGCGGCAGGAAGCCCATGACGGCCCCGGCCGTGACCGGAGCATGCCCGTACGTCATCCCGGCGTACAGGAGCGCCGCGCCGAAGATCGCCGCCGCTGCCAGCACCGCGCGGATCGACAACCGCCGCGGGAGGCCAACGGCCACCGTGTACCCAGCCGCGCCGAGAACCAGGCCCAGCAGCAGCGACGCGGTGCCCGTCGCCATCTGCGCGGCGGCCGCGACGCTGGCCAGTGCGAGGACAGGAAGCGGCCATCGCCTGCCGAATGAGATTGCCGGGAGGCACATCAGGACCGCCAGATTGAGCCCCGGCCCGCGCGCGTGCCCCAGCTGCGTGATGACCAGGGCGATCGCGGCCGCGTAGGCGAGCGCGGTCAGGGCGGCGGCGAGCGCGAGCCGCTGCCGCTCGGTGATGGCCGCCAGCAGCGGCAGCCGCGGCGGCGCGGCCGAAGAATTGGTCGACACTTAACCGACGGTAGCCACCGCGCCCCGTTACCGCATCATTCCCGAGTATGACCGCTTGCGGCGCCCGGCCCTGCCACCGCGGTCCGGCTGCACTACCTCGACTACCGGCCGCACCCTGTCGCCGAGATCTCCGGCACCTTCCGCGGCCGGCCAATCGTGGCCGTGCTCCCCGCTCCGTGAGCCGCCCTGCCACGGCCGGGAACTCCCCATGGCTCAGCCAGCGGGACGGGACTTCTCCTCCGGCACCGGCTGGCCGCCGAGATGGCCGGCCAGGCGCAGCAGGCCGCCGGTGATGTCCCGCTCGGCGGGAGCGTTGCCCGGGTCGATGAGCCACTGCACGAGAATCCCGGACATCAGCGCAAGCTGCACCGAGCCGAGCGCCCGCTCCGCCGGGCCGTCCAGGGTGTCCTCGGGGACGCCGAGCAGCCCGGCGGCGAGCCCGCTGCGGGCCTGCTGCAGGCTGGCGGCCATCAGTTCGCGCACCTTCGGCGAGTGCTCGGCCTGCACCGCGGCCTCGACCGTGGCCAGCCAGAGCCACCGGCTGGCGGCATAGGACTCGATCACCTGGCGCCAGAACTCCTCGTACTGCTCGCGGGGCCCGGCACCGGCCGCGCTGGCGGCCCGCACCGCGGCCTCGGTCTGCGTGCCCCAGGAGTCCATGGCCTGGGTGAAGGCCTCGATCAGCAGCGCTTCCCTGGAGCCGAAGTGGTAGCCGATCGCGGCGTGGTTGACCCCGGCCGCAGCCGCGATGTCGCGGACCGTGGTCCGGGCCCAGCCCTTCGTCTTCAGGCAGGCGAGCGCGCCGGCCAGCAGGTCTTCCCGGTTACCCATCCCGCGGCCCGCCTCTCCGGTCACCCATACGGGCGATCCTAGCCCGATCTGTCAACCAATTGGATTATCCATATGGATTGACCACTTGGATAAATCGTGGGTAAGCTGCCCGCATCGAGCCACACGGGCTGCGGAACCGGCGCACTGGAGGAACCATGAGCAGGTCGGTACTCATCTCGGGCGGCGGGGTGGCCGGGCCGTCGCTGGCGTACTGGCTGGGCACCTCCGGATACGAGGTCACGGTGGTGGAGCGGGCGCCCGGGCTGCGCGGCAGCGGGGCGGCACCGGTCGACTTCCGTGGCCACCAGCTGGCCCTGCTTTCCCGGATGGGCGTGCTCAGCGGCATCACGGCCAGCCAGACCGGCATGGGCGACCAGGTGGTGGTCGGTGCCGACGGGCGCCGGCTGTCCACGTTCCCGTCCGCGCTGTTCAGCGGCGACGTGGAGATCGAGCGCGGCGACCTCGCCCGGATCCTGTACGACCACAGCAAGGATGCCGCCGAGTACGTCTTCGGCGACCACATCACCGCACTGACCCAGGCGCCGGACGGCGTGGACGTGGCGTTCGCCCGCGGGCCGGCCCGGCGTTTCGATCTCGTCGTCGGGGCGGACGGGCTGCACTCGGCGGTGCGGCGGCTCGCGTTCGGCGACGAGCGCGGATACCGGCACGACCTCGGGCTCGCGGTCGCGGGTTTCCATATGCCCAACAACTTCGGACTCGACCACAGCGGGCTGATCTACAACGAGCCCGGCCGGCTCGCGATGGTCACCAGCGGCCGGGACAGCGCCCGCGCGGCCGTGTGCCTGATGTTCACCGCCGCGCTGCCGGACTACGACTGGCACGACCTCGACGGCCACAAGCACATCGTGGCGGAGCATTTCGCCGGCGCCGGCTGGCACGTGCCGGCCTTGCTCGCGGCGCTGCGCGACGCGCCGGAGGTGTACTTCGACACGATCAGCCAGATCCGGCTCGGCCACTGGTCGGCCGGGCGGGTCGTGCTGCTGGGTGACGCGGCCTGGTGCCCAGGACCCGGCGGCAACGGGACCGGGCACGCCATGCTCGGCGCGTACACGCTCGCCGGGGAACTGTCCCTGGCCGGTGGCGACCACCGCGCCGCCTTCCAGCGCTACGAGCAGATCATGCGCCGGCCGGTCGAGAAGTCGCAGAAGAACGCGGCCGGAGCGGCCCGGTTCCTCACCCCGGCGACCGAGCGGAAGATCCGCAACCGCAACCGCGTCTTCCGGGCACTGTCCGCACCCGCGATGCAAGGCTTGTTCGGCTGGCTGGCCAAGCGCACCGCCAACACCGGCGCGCTGCGCGACTACCCGCTCGTGGGCGCGCCCAGCCACGGCCGGGCCGGTCAGCTGTCGCCCGGCCGGTGAGCCTGCCACCTGCGCTCGCTCGGCACGGCAGCCGCCCGGCCTGGCCGGCCATGACCGGGCACCGGCGCCGGCTAGACCTTGCCGCGGCCGCCGAGCCGGCGGCATCGGCGTGGCCCATCGGCCTGCCCACGGTGAGCGCGGCCACACCCGCTCTGAGCAGGTCTGCTGGATTTTGGTGGATTCCGAGTGAATGATGGAGCGCGCGGGGGGCAGCGACACTGGTCCGCGAACAGGCTGGAAGGCGGTCCCCGTGACAAGGTCCCGTATGTTCGGCGCGTCATTAACAGCTTTGATCACGGGGGCGGCACTCGCCCTGGCCGCGGCACCCGCGGGTGCCCAGACCCCGCCCGCGGCGGGCGCACCGGCTGCCGCGGCCGGCACCGCGGCGAACTGTCCCTGGCTCAGCACGCACCTGCCGATCGCCCGGCGGGTCGCCCTGGTGATGAGCCACATGACCCTCGCCGACGAGATCACCATGGTGGAGGGCCAGGGCACGGGCCAGCCCTACGTCTTCTACATGGCGGCCCAGCCCAAGCTGTGCATCCCGGCGATGGGCCTGGAAGACGGCCCGGTCGGCGTCGGCGACGGCCTCACCGGGGTGACCGAGCTTCCCTCGGCCGTGTCCCTCGCCGCCACCTTCGACCCGTCCCTGGCGCACAGCTACGGGCAGGTCATCGGGGCCGAGGAGGCCGGCAAGGGCGCCAGCGCCAACCTGGGGCCCACGGTGAACATCGACCGGGATCCGCGCTGGGGCCGGTCGTTCGAGGCCTACACCGAGGACCCGTACCTCAACCAGCAGACCGCCGTCAGCGAGATCGAGGGCGTGCAGAGCCAGCGCGTGCTTGACCAGGTGAAGCACTACGCGGCCTACAACCAGGAGACCAACCGCAACACCTCGCTGGACGACGTCCTGGTCACCGGCCGGACGCTGCAGGAGATCTACCTGCCGACGTTCCAGGCGGCGATACAGAAGGCCGGGGCCGCCTCGGTGATGTGCGCCTACTCCGTGATCAACGGCAACTTCGCCTGCCAGAACCCCTACCTGGAGAACACCGTGCTCCGGGACCAGTGGGGCTTCCAGGGCTTCGTCACCTCCGACTACGCTGCCATCCACGACACGGTCGCGGCGGTGGACGGCACCGACATGGAGCAGCCGTTCAACAGCAACTTCGGCACACCGCTGCTGACCGCGGTGCGCAACGGCACCATCGCCAGGTCCGTGGTGAACACGATGGTGGACCGCATCCTGACCGAGATGTTCCGGTTCAACCTGCTCAGCGACCCGCGCACCGGCTCGACCGGCGCCACGGTGACCACGCCCGCCCACGTCGCGGTGTCCAACCAGGTCGCCGAGGCGGGCACCACGCTGCTGAAGAACACTCCCGGAGTGCTCCCGCTGCCGGCCTCGGGCGCCGGGAACATCGCCGTGATCGGACCGGCCGCCTCGGCGGCGCCGGCCTACACGGGCGGCGGCAGCGCCTACGTGCTCCCATCGTCCACGGTGAGCCCGCTGCAGGGGATCACCGCCGCCGCGGGCAGCGGCACCACGGTCAGCTACACCCAGGGGCTGCCCACCGACACCTCGCTGACGGCGATCCCGTCCACGGCGCTGTCCCCGGCGTACGCGCCGACCCCGTTCGGCGGCAGCTACACCGGGACGCTGACCCCGCCGCAGACCGGCACCTACGTGCTGGCCATCCAGAACCCGTGCGGCTGCTACAACGCCACCTACCTGAAGCTGAACGGCCAGGTACTGCTGGCCGACCCGAGCACCCCGCCGGTGCACACCTACTCGGTGTCGGTGAACCTGAAGGCCGGCCAGCGCTACCTGCTGCAGATCACCGGCGACTCCTCCACGCTGACCTGGGCCAGGCCGTCGGACCTGGCACCCGGTATCGCCCAGGCGGTGGCCGCGGCCAAGGCGGCGTCCACCGCGGTCGTGGTGGTCTCCGACGACACCGAGACCGAGGCCGCGGACCGGCCCAGCCTGAACCTGCCGTCCGCGCAGAACAAGCTGGTCTCGGCCGTCGCGGCCGCCAACCCGCACACGGTCGTGGTGATCAACGCGGGCGCCCCGGTGATGATGCCGTGGCTGTCCCGGGTCGCCGCGGTGGTCGACGCCTGGTACCCGGGCCAGACCAGCGGCACCGCCCTGGCCAGCGTGCTGTTCGGGAACACCGACCCCGGTGGCCACCTGCCGGTGACCTTCCCGCGCAACCTGGCCCAGGTGCCCGCCGCCTCGAAGGCGCGGTTCCCCGGGGTCAACGGCAAGGTGCACTACTCCGAGGGCCTGGGCGTCGGCTACCGCTGGTATGACGCCAATGCGATCTCGCCGCTGTTCCCGTTCGGCTTCGGGCTGTCCTACACCACGTATCGCTACAGCGGCCTGCAGGTGTCCCCGGCGACGGTGAACGGGGTGCAGACGGTGCAGGTGTCCGCGACGGTCACCAACACCGGGAGCCGGGCCGGCACCGACGTCGCCCAGCTGTACCTGGGCGACCCGGCCGCCGCCGGCGAGCCGCCGCTGCAGCTGAAGGGCTTCCAGCGGGTGACGCTGAACCCGGGGCAGTCCACCCAGGTAACGTTCAGCCTGCCGCCGAGCGCCACCTGGTGGTGGGACCAATCGGCCGGCGGCTGGACCCAGAGCGCCGGCACCTACCAGGTCTACGTGGGTGACTCCTCGGCCCTGGCCAACCTGCCGCTGCACGGCACGTTCACGATGACCGCCACCCCGGCGGCGCGCCAGGCCGTGGTCACCGCGCCGCGCCGGCTCACCCCGGGCAAGCCGGTGACGGTCAGCGTGCAGCTCACCGCCTCGGGCAACCAGACGCTGCACGGCGTGCGGTTCGCGCTGCAGGCACCGCAGGGCTGGATCGTCCGCCCGCTCGGCTCGCCGGTCATCGGCACGGTCACCCCGTCCCAGGCACCGGTTGTCAAGTTCACGGTCCAGCCGCCGCTGTACGCGCCGAACACTTCTCCGGTGCTTTACGCCACCGTCGGGCTCGGCGGGTCCGCCGTCCGGCAAGGGGGTGCCACGGTCACAGTTACCCGCTGAGTGCCCGGACACGCGGGCCGGGCCCGGCTGCGCCCTCGCGCGGCCGGGCCCGGTCCGTTCCGGGAACCAGGGTGGCGGTCAGCCGCCCAGCGCGGTCATCATGCTCTGGAAGCCGCCGGGGTAGCCGACCGGCAACTGCTGCGCACCGAGGTGGTGCGCCACCTGCCGGGCGGTGGCCAGGTCGAAGCTGCCATAGAGGATCGCGGTGTTGGCACCCGACGCCGACGGCAGGCCGTTGGTGGTGTCGATGGCGTTGTCCCACTCGCCGCCCAGGCCGCACCCGGTGGCGCCGGGCGTGGCGAACTGGTTGTCCACCACCTCGGTGCCGGTGGTGTAGGCGATGGCGCCGTGCGCGATGTTGAGCTGGCCGAGGGTCCCGGTCAGTGCTCCCGACGTGCCCGTGGTGAGGTTCAGCACCACCGGGTCGTTGGGGGTGCCGACGTAGCAGTGCGCCCCGAGCAGCGGGTTGAGCAGGTGGAACGACAGCGGGACCGTGGTGACCACGGCATTGCCGACCACGCCGAAGGCCATCGGGCCCGCCTGCTGTGCCACGACGTAGACCTGCGACTGGGCGGGCGGCACGACCCCCGAGGGGTTGCCGAGCGCGGCCAGGACCGGCTTGGCCAGCAGCTGCTGAGGCGCCGAGAACGACTGCCCGTCCAGCGCGTCGGCCCAGGCCGGCGGGGAGCCGAGTGCGCCGGTGCCGCCCTGTATCACGCCGGGGCCCTTAAAGGTCGTATCCAGGCTGCCGATGTTGATCGTGCCCTCGGCGGCGCTCCCGTGCAGGCAGACCATCACCTTCCCGGATCCGGCCGGGGCGAGCGTGCCGGTCACCGGGCACTGCTTGAACACTCCCCAGCCGGGCGCCGGCTGGGCCCGGTACGCCGCCGCGGGTGCCGCGATGCCGAGGGTCACCGCCGCCGCCGTCGCCGCCACGAGCCCAGTACGCCATGCCGAAACGAGCCTCACTTGTACCACCTGCCTACTGTTTGTTACCGGTGGGTTTACTTGATGCTGAAACTACCGGTTTGCGCCAGGTGCCGGGAGGCCCGCAAGGACACAATCGCGGCATGAAAAAGCAGCGCGCCGGGAGGGGCGCCCGTCAGGCTCCGGCGTGGCCCGCGGCGGCCAGGCGGACGCAGCAGTGGCCCTCGCCCGGGTCGAGCACGGCGGCAAGCGGGAGGCGTGGCAGCCCGCCGAGCATGCCCTCGATGATCGCCAGGTTCATGCCGCAGACCAGGTCGGTGTGCTCGGCCACGAGGGCGTGGAACGGGCAGTTGGCAAAGGTCCCGTCGGCGCGAGTGGCATATCCCTCCGCATCAAGGACCGAGCGCGCGGCGGCCTGCAGGGCTTCCGGCGAGGGGCCGTCCCCGGCCCGCCGCAGCGCCGCGGCAGCCAGCCCGCGCCCTTGCTCCCGGGCGGCGTCGCCCAGGGCCTCCGGCACCGGCCGGCCCTCGGCGCGCCCGGCGGCGATGCCGCGCGCCATGAGCCGCCCGGCAAGCTCGTAACTGCGCGGCGGGACGGTCACCACGAACTCCTGCGCCGCGCGGCGGTACAGCTTGGCCGGCCGCCCGGCACCTGGCCCCCGGCGCCCGGTGCGCCGCGCGAACTCGACCGCCAGCAGGCCGTCGTCGACAAGCTTGTCGAGGTGGAACTTGGCCTTGTGCCGCGGCACGCCCACTCCCATGGCCGCCTCGTCCCGGCTCACCGCCGGCCCCTGCGCGAGCACGTACAGGTACAGGGCACGCCTGGTGGGCTCGGCCAGGCTGGCCAGCCGGGCCAGTCCGGCGCCGGCCTGGTCCGGGCCCTGGGCGGCGGGCCCTGCTACGGGACCGGCCATCGGCGCACCTTTCTAAAGGAGAGATCTGTTGACTAAATTACCGGATCTCCTCTATCGTCCATATTATCGTCCGTTAGACGGCGGCCGCGCAATCAGCACCAGGGGACACCGATGAGCAAGCCGACGTTCGTGATCGTGGGGGCCAGCCTGACCGGCGCCAAGGCCGCGGAGGAGCTGCGCACCTGCGGCTTCGACGGCCGCATCGTGCTGATCGGCGCCGAGCCGGAGCAGCCCTATGAGAGGCCGCCGCTGACCAAGGACTACCTGCGCGGCGAGTCCGGGCGCGAGAAGTCCCGCGTGCACCCGGAGGATTTCTACGCCCAGCAGGACATCGAACTGGTCACCGGGGTCACGGTGACGGCGGTCGAGCCTGGGCGGTCCACGGTGACGCTGGACGACGGCCGCGCGCTCGGCTATGACCGGCTGCTGCTGGCGACCGGCGCGGAACCACGGCGGCTGCAGGTGCCGGGTGCGGATCTGGACGGCATCCACTACCTGCGCACCCTCGCCGACTGTGACCTGCTGCGGGAGAGGCTGGACGCCGGCGGGCACGTGGTAGTGGTCGGGGCCGGCTGGATCGGCAGCGAATTCGCCGCGTCCGCGCGCCAGCGTGGCTGCGCGGTCACCGTCGTCGATCCGGTGCCGCTGCCGAACGAGCGGATCTTCGGCACCGAGATCGGCTCCTTCTACCTGGACGTGCACCGTCAGCATGGCGTCACGATGGTGCTCGGGGAGGCGGTCGCGTCGTTCGAGGGAACCGGCGCCGTATCCAGGGTCCGCACCGCGGGCGGCCGGGAGATCGGGTGTGACTTCGTGGTCGCCGGCATCGGCGTGGTGCCGCGGACCCGGCTGGCCGAGGAGGCAGGCCTCGAGACGGGCAACGGCATCGTCGTGACTCGCCGGGCTGCAGGCCTCCGCACCGGGGATCTTCGCGGCGGGTGACGTGGCGAACGCCTGGCACCCGTTCTACCAGCGGCCGGTGCGGGTCGAGCACTGGGCCAACGCGCTGAACCAGGGGCCCGCCGCGGCGAGGGCGATGCTCGGCCAGCAGGTCAGCTACGACAACGTGCCCTACTTCTTCTCCGATCAGTACGACGTGGGGATGGAGTACTCCGGCCATGCGCCGCAGTGGGATGAGGTCGTGTTCCGCGGCGACCGCGACAGCGGTGAGTTCATCGCGTTCTGGCTGGCGGACGGGCAGGTCGTCGGCCGGCATGAACGTCAACGTCTGGGACGTGAACGCACGGGTTGACGCCCTGATCCGGTCCGGCGCGAAGGTCGCGGCGGAGGCACTGGCCGACCCCGACGTCCCGCTCAGCACGCTGGCCGCGGAGCCCGCGGCCGGAAGCTGACCTCTAGCTCTTCAGGGCTACGCCGCCCCACATGGCCGACCGTGCCCTGGACTCGGCCGGGGTGCGGGGCCGCCATTCCTGGACCGGCACCACGCCGGGGTCGAGCAGGCTGAGGCAGTCGTTCGCCACGGACTGGGCCACCTCGTGCGTGTTGTTCACGGCCGGGATGCCGGTGCCGATGTCGAGGAACTGCCGGATCCCCGCCTCGGCGGCCAGGAACCGCACCACGCGGGCCAGGAACGCCCGGTTGGCGCGCACCGAGGCGACGATGCCGGGGTAGGCCGCGATCACCGCGTCGCCCGCCGCGCGGTCGGCCGCGTAGTTGTCCTTGCCACCCAGCCAGTAGTCGTGCACCCGGGCGCTGTGGGCCACGGTGGTGTCGATCGCCTGCCGGTCGCCGGCGGACGGCGCGGCGCCCGGGGAGCCCGCTGGCTGTTCTGTCATGGCCATAGCCTGCCAGGCGCCCGGCCCTCCTAGGTGGCTGCCATGGTTCAGCTACGATCCGGCAGACCAGCGCTGGCCGCACCCGGAGGACGGGCCTGGCGGCTCGGTTACAGTGGCGGCATGCTGCCGGGATCGCGCGAGGCGAAGCGCGTCCATCCGAACGTGATCCTGGCCGTGCTGTCGCTCGCGGCCGTGACGTACGCGGTGCTCAGCTCGGCGGTGATCCCGGCGCTGCCGACCCTGCAGCACAGCCTGCACGCCAGCGAGACCGGTGTCACCTGGCTGCTGACCGGGTTCCTGCTGTCCGCCTCGGTCGGCACGGCGATCATCGGCAAGCTGGGCGACATGCACGGCAAGCAGCGGCTGCTGGTGTGGACACTGGTGACGCTGGCCGCCGGGACCCTGCTGGCCGCCCTGTCCGCCTCGCTGGCGATGCTCATCGTGGCGCGTGTCATCCAGGGGGTGGCCGGCGGCATCTTCCCGCTGGCGTTCGGGATCGCCAGGGACGAGTTCCCGGCCGACCGGGTAGCCGGGAGCATCGGGCTGATGTCCGCCATCCTCGGTGTCGGCGGCGGCCTGGGGCTGGTCGTCGGCGGGCTCATCGACGAGCACCTGAACTGGCACTGGCTGTTCTGGATCCCGCTGCCGATCATGGTCGCGGCGGCGGTCTGCGCGTGGCGCTTCATACCGGAGTCGCCGGTCCGCTCCCCCGGCCGGGTGAACTGGACCGCGGCGGCGCTGATGAGCGTGGGCCTGTCGGCGGTGCTGATCGGGATCGCCCAGACGAGCGTGTGGGGCTGGACCGGGCCGAAGACGCTGGTGCTCCTGGCGTTCGGCCTGGCCGCCTGCAGCGCATGGATACTGGTCGAACTGCGCAGCAGCAACCCGCTGATCGACATGACGATGATGCGGGTGCGCGGCGTGTGGACCGCCAACCTGGCGGCCTTCCTCGTCGGCGCCGGGCTGTACGCGTGGTTCCTGCTCCTGCCGCAACTGGCCCAGCTGCCCCGCAGCACCGGCTTCGGGTACGGGGCCTCGGTCGTGATCGCCGGGCTGTACCTGCTGCCCTGCGCGATCGGCATGGGCACACTCGGCTCGCTGGCAGGCCGGGTGGAGCGGCGGTTCGGCTCAAGGCGCGCGCTGGTGGCCGGCGCCGCGGTGAGTGCCCTCGCCTGTGGCTGGCTCACGTTCACCGCCAGGCACCCCTACGACTTGCTGGTCAGCTCGATGCTGCTGGGGATCGGGATCGGCCTGGCCTTCGCGGCGCTGGGCAACCTGATCGTGCAGGCCGTGCCGCCGCAGCAGACGGGCGTCGCCAGCGGGATGAACACGGTGCTCCGCACGCTCGGCGGTGCGCTGGGCGGGCAGATCGCGGCGACGTTCGTCGCCGCGAGCATGCTGCGCGGCCTGCCCGAGATCACCGGGTTCACCACGACGTTCGGCATGGCCACCGTGTTCCTGGCCGCCTGCGCCGCCGTGGCCCTGCTCGTCCCCTCCCCCGCCCTGGCCGCGAACTAGCCGCGAGCCGCCGCAGTCGTGGGAGTCGGGTGCGCCGCCACCCCCATTAGGCGGGCGGATCGGGATAGGAGTCGTATTTCCCGGCCAGCGCCGTCCGGATCTCCGCGCTGGCCCTGCCCTCGGCCAGCCCGGCACCGAGTTCTTTGAAGAATCCTTCCAGGCCAGCTGGGATCGTCAGGAGCAGGGCCGTTGAACCCGGTTCGATGGTGAAGCCATGGCGCCAGCCCCGGGGAACCAGCACGATCGCTCCCTGCGGTGCCTCGACGGTGTCCTGGCCGAGAACGAACTGGAAGGTGCCGGTCAAGATGAAGAAGACTTCGTCGTGTTCCTTATGCACGTGAGGCGGCGGGATCGCCGGGCCGGTGTACTCAATCAGCTCGAACGCACCGCCGGTGTCAGCTGCCGACGCCCGGAGCGTCCCGATGAGGGGAAGCTGCTGGCCACCACCTGGCCGAAGCACCATCGGCCGCGGGCCAGTAACGTCTGTCATGTCCGTTCTGCCACCAGCTCAGCCGGGACGGTGGGCCGGGAACGAGACCACCTGCTGGAAGGTGGGGCGGTTCTGCCAGGGGATGCTGGGCTGGCCGACTATTCCCAGCGACCGGAAGCCGATGGCGTCGTACTGCGGCATGGTCAGCCCGGTGGCCACCGTGTTGGCGTCCTGGGTCCACGTGGTCACGTTCTTCGACCCGCCGTTGGCCTTCACCAGGGCGTTGTAGGCGGACTCCAGGGCGGCGTCCAGCGCCGGGCCGCAGCCGCTCAGCCCGCCGCTGCCGCAGAGCTTCGCGGTCACCACGGGGCTGAACGGCTGCGCGACGCTGGTGCCGGTGAACTGGTCCAGGGCCTTGACCATGTAGCCCTCCCAGCCGCCGTCGTAGGCGCTGCCGAGATGGCTGCCGCCGTTGTAGGGCTCGTTGACGAAGCCCATCGGCAAGACGTTGTACCCGCCGGAGTTGGTGCCGCCCGCCGCGAACAGCGGATCGAAGATGGCCCTGATCACCGCCGGGGTGAGCTGGTCCATGATCGCCACGGCGTCGGCCTGCTGGTACTGGGCGGCGGTGGGCGAGGCGAGGAGCCGGTGCGCGCCGGAGGAGTACCAGGCGCGCAGCGCGGCGAGCATCTGGTTCACGCCGGCCTGGTGCCGCCCGCTGATCGCGTGCAGCAGCGCCGGCAGAATGGTCAGCCCGTCGAGGTCCTGGCTCGCCGCGGTTTCCATCGCCTGCACCAGGTCGGCCCGGGTGATCTTGCCGTGGTGCAGGCCGAACTGATGCTGGATCTGCGCGGTAAGCATCTGCACCCGGTACACCGGCCCGTACCCGTACTGGGAGTCGGACGCGGAGAACATCGGGGCCGGCTTGTTGTTCCAGCTGTCGAAGAATCCCTGCGGCGGGTTGGTCTGGTGCACGTGCTTGGACGCGGGCAGGAACCCGAGCCACTCAGAGCCCCCGGTTCCCCAGGTCGGCAGGTTGGGGTCCACGTCCGAGGGGCGCACCGGGTCCAGGCCGCTGACGAAGTAGGCGATGTCCCTGCTGTCCACGTAGAACCAGTTGAACGTGTAGTCGATATGGCTGGCCGCGGCCATCCACGACTTCGCGCTGTGGGTGAGCGCGGGCTCACCGAAGCCCAGGAAGCCGATCACCGAGTCCACGTCATGGTTGTAGGTGGAGCGCTGGTTCACCACCGCCACCGGCTTGCCGCCAAGGGCCGTGGTCCAGCCCTGGACGACGCCGTGCACGGTCAGGTGGATCTTGTGGTCGAGCGCCTTCCCGCTGATGGTCCCGTCCGGGAACTGCTCGTTGACCATCGGGATGCACTTGCCCTTGAACTCATAGAACGTGCCCGTCGGCGACACCGGGCCGCCGTTCGGGTTGCAGATCAGCTCCAGCCGCTGGTCGGTCAGGTCGCTGCCCGCGGACGTGGCCGACCAGGCGTAGTCGACGCCGCGGCCCAGCTCGACGAAACCGGTCCCGGGGAAGGAGGCGCCCTCGGCGTCGTAGCCGGGCGAGTGCAGGTCTTCCTGCATGAGGATCTGCGGGGCGAAGTAGGACACCTGCGGGCCGAACACCGCCAGCGGGTGCCCGTCGGCGGAGTGGCCGGCGCCCACGACCAGGGCGTTGCTCATCTGGGCGGGGAACCGCAGCAGCCCTTCGATGACCGACAGCCCAGCCTTGCTGGGCGCGGTGGCCGAGCAGCCGGGCGTGGTGTCCACCGGCCCGCCCTTCAGCGGGGCGCTGGGGTTGTCGGGGATGGCGATCGTCGCCGGGTTGACGTGCGAGGGGATCTCGTAGGGGAAGGACTTGTTCACCACGGTCGCCGGGGCGGCCGGGTCGTTCTGCTCCTTGAAGTCGGTGAACGCGGTCGTGCCCCCGGACTGGCCGAGCTGGCCCTGCAGGTAGCGCAGCAGGGCGGAGTTGGCGATCTCGCCGCCGCCACCGTCGCCGAAGATGCCGCCGATCAGCCCGGCGACGCCGACGACGTCGGCCGGGGTCCACGCCTTCGGCGGGCCGAACAGCGTGTACTCGACCGGCAGCAGCGCCGGGGTGGTGACCGCCTTGGCGATGTAGGCGTTGATCCCCTGCACGTACGCGCGGATCATCGACACGGCGAGCTTGCCCTGCGCGCCGTACTCGGCCGGCAGCGCGTTGATCTGGGCGTTCGCCTGGGCGGTCGTGTACGGCGCGAGCAGCAGTTGGTCGTGGTCCATCTGCTCGTCGGCACAGGACGGCCCGAGGAGCGAGGTGAGCGTGCCCTCGCCGTAGTGGCGCAGCACGTCCATGAGGAACAGCCGGTCCTGTGCCTGGGCGTACCCGGCGCCGAACGCCAGCGCGGCGTTCGTCTTCCCGTAGATGTGCGGGATGTCGTGGGTGTCCCGGTAGATGACCACCGGGACCTTCGTCGAGGGATGCTCGGTGGCGATGATCTGGCCGGAGTTCACCCCGAACGACTCATCGAGGTAGTAGTTGTGCAGCGTGGCGTCGGTCAGCGAGTGGTAGCCGAACTCCAGGTTCTCGTACGGCGCGAGCTGGTCCTGGCTGTGTGGCGGCCGCTGGCCCGTCGCCTCGAACTTCGCCAGCTGTGCCGCGTTGACCAGTCCGTTCTCTCCTGCGGGCAGGATGAACCTGGCCTGGCCATGGGAGAAGTCATCGGCCTGGTACACCGGCTTCAGCGAGAACCCGCCCGGGCCGGTGGCGGCCACGGCCGGCGCTCCGGCCGTCGTCAGCGCGACCCCGCCCGCGATTGCAGCAATCAGCCAAGAACGCCCCACTTTGCGCATGGGCCGCAGCCTAACCTTCGGGGCGGCAAAGAGCGAGGGCCCGCGGCGGCTAAGTTACCAGCGCGTACATATCGGGCCCGCCACGCTCCGCGACGGTCACCGCGACCCGGCTCAGGTCGGTGAGGTGGCGCAGGTGGGCGCCCGCCTCCGCGAGCGCGGCGCGGCGCATGAAGCCGACCACCGCAGGCCAGCCACGGGACCAGGTCAGCTCCTGGGTGACCTGCCATGCCGTGGCCGGGCCGAGCCGTCCCAGGATGGCGATCACCTCCTCGCAGCGGCGTTCGTGGTGCCCGAGGAGCATCCGGACCCGGGCAGCCAGGCCGGCGAACCGGTACTCGTGTGCGGGCAGCGCCTCCGCGTGGTCGTAGCCGGCGATGAGTTCCAGGGAGCGCAGGTACGCGGCGAGCGGCGGCTCGGCGGCGGCCGACTGCAGCCCGATGTTCGGGCTGATCCGTGGCAGCACGTGGTCACCGGTGAGCAGCACGTTCTCGGCCTCGTCGTACAGGCACAGGTGCCCGGGGGTGTGCCCGGGCGTCCACACCGCGCGGACCGGGCGGCCGGGCAGCGGCACCCGGTCGCCATCGTCGAGCAGCACGTCGGGCCTGGCCATGGCCCGGACCGCGGCCAGGGCGAAATCGTTGACCGCCAGGCCGGCCGCGACGTCATCCGGCACACCGCACCGGGCCAGCCAGGCCAGGTCGGCGCGCCGGGTGCCGGCGTCGTCCGGCCGCAGTGACGACAGCGTGCTCAGCTCCGCCGGGTGCATGGCGACCCATGCCCCGCTGGCCTCGCGCAGCCGGGCAGACAGCCCGTGATGGTCGGGATGGATGTGGGTCACCACGATCCCGGCGACGTCGGCGGGCGAGGCTCCGGCCGCCTTGAGGCCCTCCGCCAGGGCCTGCCAGGCCGCTCGCAGTTCCAGCCCGGGTCCACGACCACCAGCCCGCTCCCGGCGGTGATCAGGTAGGTCAGGGTGTACCGGAGCGGGCTGTCCGGTATCGGCACGGGCACCGACCACAGGTCTGGGCGCACCAGTTCGACGGGCGGGGCGGTGCGCGCCAGCCAGGCCTCCCGCTGGGCCGTCCCGGTGACCCGCACAACTTGTCCCGTCTTAGCTGGGCGGGCCGGTCAGGCGGCCGCCGCCAGCCGAGTTCGCCTGCCTTCCACTGGGCGATGGCCCGGGGTCGGTCTGACACCTTGACCTCCCGCAGCCCGCTGCCGTGGCGGTACATCGCCTGCTCAGCCTCGATTATTCCGGCCGCAGCCGAGAGCTGCGGGATCTCCCGCTTGGCACCGGCTGCTCTATGAGGATGAGATTGGCTGGCCGGGAGGGGCGCCGCTGCGGGATGGCCGGGCCGTATCACTAGAATCAGTCACACCCCTTAGAGATATTAGGCCGCTCCCGGCTGTTCCCATAGGCGGTGTGGCATGCGCACACCGAGGACTCGCCGACGCGATTCAGGCGAATCTGGCGTGAGCCCTCCGCAGGCCCCCTACGCTGGGCTCGGGCGGGGTGCCGGGTTACCTATGGGTAACGGGGGCGCCGGGAGGCCTGGACCGGGCGGGACGCCTGCGCCGACGGTGGCCGCCTAGGCCCGCCAATGGAGGTATCGCCCAGGTTACACGGGTGTCGACCCTCCCTCCGGCCCGTCGGGCCGGCCGGGCCGCCGACCTGCCCGAGGCACCGGATCTCGTCGTTGGCAATCGCCCGCAATGGGTCATGAGCCGGTGACCGCGGGCTGGCCGGGAGCCGGCTCTTGGATCCGATCGTCGCCCTCACCCTGTCCGGCACCGGCCTGCTGCTGGGCATGATCGTCGGCACGACCGCGCCGAACGCGAGACGATCCGCTCCGGCTGCCGTTGTCGATACCTCCCGCCGGCGCTGGGTCACTCGGAAGTCAACGTCGTCATCGCGTCGATCCTGCTCTACACCGGCAACATCTTGGCCTGCCTGGGCCTGGCCGGGATGCTGTGGGCGCACAGCCAGGGCTGGCGCCCCAATCCACGGCACCTGCTGCTGGCCAGTGCGGCCATCATCGCGGTGATGGTGAGCTTACCCTGGTGGCTCCTCCGACACCGGGGCTACGCGGCCTACGGCCGGATCGCGGCGCTGGGCGGTCCCGTACACCACCGGCCCGCAGGCGTTTCTCGGGCCGCACAGCCCCTACACCCTGGCCGTCGGCACGCTGTGGAAGGCACAGCCGTCGGTGTTCGCCCGGTTCGCCCCCGTGATCCAGTCCTTCGCGGCGTCGATCGGCGGCCCGCACGTCAGCATCACCGTCTGGGCCCTGATGTACTCAACGGCCTCCCCTTCATTCGGGGTCGGATCCTGCGCTGAAGACCTCCGATGACCCGGTCCGGGCCACCCTGTTCTGGACCGCGAACCCGGTGCTTATCCAGCAACTGGTCAGCGGCCGCCACCTCTACACGCTGGTGGCGGCGGCGGCGATCTGCGCGATCCAGGTGTCGCGGCGCGTCATGGGCAACTGGGGCAACTGGGGCGACGTGCTGACCAGGTCTGATCGGCCTGGCCTGCGGGATAAAGATCAACGCGGTGCTCATCGGCCTCGGCCTGGCCTGGCCGCTGCTGCGGCGGCATGAGTGGCTGCGCACCACCCGGATCACGGCGGTGGCGCTGATCACGATCGCGCTGCAGTACTGGCCGTACGGGCTGGTCGCGATGAGACCGATCTTCGGTGGGCTGAAGCTCGCCACGCTGCCCTCGCCGTGGCGGGTCTTGGAGCTGATCGGCGGGCTGTTCGGCGCCGAGGCCTTGGTGGCCACAGTGATGGGCTACCTGTGGCCGGTGGCCATGATCGTCGTCGCCTGGTTCGTCTACCAGCGGATCTCCTCCGACCAGCCGGGCGAGGTGGTAGCGCCGTTCGCGCTGACCTATGCCTGGATCCTCGTCGCCCCGTGGGTGTTCGCCTGGTACACCGGGATCGCCTGGGTCGCGCTCACCCAGGTGCCGCGCAACCGGATGACCCGCTGGCTGACGCTCGTCACCGTCTTCCTCGCGCTGTGCCATTCCAGCGGCGGCCAGGCGACGCCGGGGATCCGCTGATCCCGCCTGCCCGGCGACCGCCATGCTCGAAAAAAGCCAGCAAGTACCGGCAGCGGTGGCGGACGATTCCCATCCCGCCCCGCCCGCCTTGCTGGCCGCGGCATTCC
>CAWCKG010000062.1:0-106672 GCA_963795785.1 uncultured Actinomycetes bacterium | reverse complement strand
GAGGCGGGCGCGGGCGGCGTCGAAAGCTGCTGGGGTGAGTGCGGCGCGGATGGTGGCCAGTGTCCGCGCGTACCCGGCCGGGTAGACGGGCGGCAGCAGCACGCCGGTCTGGGCACGCAGGGCGTCGCGTGCCCCGTCGAGTTCCGCGGCGCGCTCGTAGTCGCCGCGGGCCGCCGCCGCCCCGGCCAGGCCCTCCAGGCACCACTGCAGGTACATCAGGTTGCCGGTGTCGGCGAACAGCGATGCCGCGTCGGCGAGCAGGGCCTGCGCCCGGGCGTGGTCGCCGTCGGCCAGGTCGACGTGGCCGACCATGGTCAGCGACATGGCCGTGCTCCAGCGGTCGCCGTACCTCCGCGCCACGACCAGGCTTTCCTCGAGCATCTCCCGGGCGGCGGCCCGCTCGCCCAGGTTCAGCAGCGCGGCCCCCAGCCCGCCCAGGCCCCGGGCCGTGGTCTTCTCGTCACCCCGCTCGCGCATCAGCGCCAGGCTGTCGGCGAACAAGCGCGCCGCACGCTGGTAGTCGCCCGAGTTGATCCCGAAGCTTCCCAGCATGAAGAGCACATCGGCCTGCTCGCCGGTGTCGCCCAGCGCGCGGAACAGGCCCAGCGCCTCGGTGCCGATCGCCTCCGCCCTGTCGGACGTCCCGCCGCGTTGCCGGCCGCCCAGCCCAGCAGGAACAGCACCTGGGCCAGGGTGTGCCGGTCACCCGAGTCCCGCGCGGCGGCCAGGCTCTCCTCGGCCAGGGCGCCCGCCCGGGGGCCGTCGCCGGTGAACATCGCCGCGTAGGCCAGGCCGAGCAGCGCCACCGCCTCACCGGCCCGGTCGGCGGCCGCCCGCGCCTGCTCCAGCGCCGCCTGATGGTCGCGCGCGGAGTCGGCGTACCGGTCCTGCGCCCGCGCCAGCAGGCCCCGGGTGTTGAGCGCGGCCGCCAGCACCCGCGGGTCGCCGAGCTCGCGGGCCAGCTCCAGGGCCTGCGCGCAGCGCTCCGCCGCCTCGTCGTACGCCGCCTGGTCCATCGCCAGCCGCGCCGCGCCGGCCAGGCCGTTGACCCGCACGGCCGGGGCGACCGCGGCGGCGGGGTGGTCCAGCGCTTCCCGGAGCCAGCTGCGGCCCTCGCTGAGGTGGCCGCGCTGCTGCCAGAACGGCCACAGCGCGGCGGCCAGGCGGAGCGCCGCCGCCCCGTCATCTTGTTCCCGCGCCCAGCGGAGCGCGGCCCGCAGGTTGTCGTGCTCGGCGTCCAGCCGCGCCAGCCAGGCGAGCGCCTCCGGCCCGGTGAGCGCCGGGCCCGCCTGCTCCGCCAGCGCCAGGTAGTAGGCGGCATGCCGCCGTCCGATCTCCCCGGTTTCGGATCGCTCGGCCAGCAGCTCGGTGCCGTACTCCCGGATGGTCTCCAGCATGGTCAGCCGCGGTGCCGCGGGTGGGACGTCACCGTCTCCCGCCGCGGGCGAGACATCACCATCTCCGGCTGCGGGCATAGCGGCACCGCCCCCCCCCGCGGGTGCCTCCTGCAGCCGGAGCAGGCTGCTGGCCACCAGCGACGCCACCCCGTCGAGCACGGCCGGGCCTTCGCCGTCATCCGCGCAGATGGCCTCCGCCGCCTCCAGCGTGCAGCCGCCCACGAACACGCACATCCGCCGGAACAGCGCCTGTTCCGGCTCGTCCAGCAGCTCGTAGCTCCAGGCGATCGCGTCCCGCATGGTCTGCTGCCGGGCCGGCAGGTCGTGCGGGCCGCCGGCCAGCACCGGCAGCCGGCGGTCCAGCCTGGCCAGCAGCGCCGCCGGGGGCAGCAGCCGCACCCGGGCCGCGGCCAGCTCGATGGCCAGCGGGAGCCCGTCCAGCCGCCGGCAGATCTCGGCCATGGCCCGGGCCGTCTCGGCGTCCGGCGGCAGTTCCGTCCCCGCGGCACGCGCCCGTTCGGCCAGCAGCTCCACCGCTGGCGAGCTCAGCTGCGCCTCCGGCGGGCCGGCCGCATCGGGCAGCACCAGCGGCGCGACCGGGTAGTCGCGCCCGCCCCGGACCTGCAGGGCCACCCGGCTGGTGACCAGCATGACCACCTGCGGGCACGCCTCCAGCAGGGCGAGCACCGCGTCCCGGGCCGGGAGCAGGTGCTCGAAGTTGTCCAGCAGCACCAGCAGCCGCCTGCCGCGCAGCGACACCGCCAGCAGGTCCGGCAGCGGGGTCGCGTCCCGCTCGTCCACCCCCAGCCGCTGGGCGATGGCGCCCAGCACGAGCCCGGGATCGCGCAGCGGCGCCAGGTCGACGAAGACGGCGCCGTCGGCGAAATCACCGGCCACCCGGCCCGCCACCTCGATCGCCAGCCGGGTCTTGCCCACCCCGCCGGGCCCGGTGAGCGTCAGCAGCTGGGTATCGCCCCGGCGCAACAGCTTCACCACCGCCGCCGTCACACCGGCCCGGCCGATCAGCGGCGTGAGCGGCCGCGGCATGGCCCGGCGGGCTGTAACGCCCTTCTGTGCCCCGGCTGTGCCCGCCGGTTTATCGGCCGGGCGGGCGGCCGCGAGCAGCTCAGCCCGCCCTTCCGGGCTCGCGCCCAGCGCGTCGGCGAGCAGCGTCACCGTCGCCAGGCGCGGGCTCCGTCCCCGATCCCGTTCCAGGTCGCTGACGGCCTTGGCGCTGAGCCCGGCGCGCTCGGCCAGGGCTTCCTGGGTCAGCCCGGCCGCCAGCCGCTGCCGTTTGAGCAGGACGGCGAAGCTGACGGCGTCCGGTCCCGGCATGGTGCTACCGCCAAATGCCCGGGAAAAGGGGAGAACTCGCGGAGTGCTCGTCCTGGTGCGCGCATCCGCCGCTGCGGACTCTGGGATCAGACTGCCCGCCGAGATTGCCAGGGAGCCCGACGATGTCCCCGGAAGAGCTGAAAGCCCGCGCCCGCCGCGTCGTCGAGGAGATCCTCAACCAAGGCGACCTCGCCGTCGCCAATGAGCTCATCTCCCCCGACTGCGTTCACCACGTCCCCGGCGGCCAGCCCGCTGCCCGGCCTCCGCGGGCCTGATCGGCTGGCTGGCTCTTACCCAACGTATCTTCCCTGATTTCCACGCGATTGTGGAAGACGAGATCGCCGAAGGCGACCGGGTCGTGCAGCGGATCACCTGCTACGGCACCCACCAGGGCGAGTTCTTCGGCGTCCGGCCGACCGGCGAGCAGGTCGCCTTCTCCAGCATCGAGATCAACCGGGCCGGGGCGGATGGGAAGTTCGCCGAGCACTGGTCCTCGGCCGACCTGCTCGGCGTCCTGCACCGGCTCGGCCCGGCGGCAGTGATGCCGACCGCTAGCAGGTGACCTGAGTGTCAGCGGATAGAGGTCAGGGACACGTGAGGGAAGCGCCAAGCACGTCACGGCGGCCGGTTGACCAGCATTCCCGGCCCTCGGGTAACGACCTGTCAACGACCAGGGCGCGTCAGCGCGTGATGGGCGTTCTGTTTCTGGTGTCCGGCGCGTGCTTTGTCGCAGGCGTAGTCAACCCACCGTTGCTGCCCACCTGGGGTGACTCGGTCCCGCAGAGCGTCGCCGTGGCGGCGGCGCACCGGACGGCGTGGTTCACCTCGACCTGGCTGATCACGGTGTCGATCGTCGCCGCTGTCGCTGCGGTCGAACTTCTCACCCGGGTGCTCGACTGCGACGCCGCGCGGGTCGGCCGGTCGCTGTACCTGGTCGGCGCCGCACTCGGCCTTGCCTCGACCGCCTACGACCTGGCGGTCACCAGCACGCTGCTCGGCACCGCCGCCCTGCCGGGCTGGTACCTCGGCACCGCACACTGGGCGGCCGGCCTCGGCACCGCGTACTTCGCCCTGCTGGCCCCGGCCGCGCTGACCGCGTTCGGCGTTGCCATTTTCCGCACCCGGGCACTGCCCCGCTGGACCGCGGCGATGTTTCTCGCTGCGGCGCTGCTGCTGTTCGCCCAGTACGCCGCGTTCCGCGGGGCCCTGCCGTTCCCGCAGTTCCTGGCGTTCATCGTGCTCGGCGTCACCCTCTTGGCCCGGACACGGCGCACCAACAAACCCATCCCAGCCAACCAGGCCCGGCACCGGTCAGGCTCCCAGCGTCACGGTGGTGGCAGCGCGTGAGGCTCACCGCCGGCGAGCCAGCAGGCCTGCACGAATCACGGCGGCGGGCTGCGGCCCGCGGCCGCCGGAGCGGGCGCACCGCTCCAGGCCCGGCCGGTGGGACGCATCACTGCCGCATTGTGGGCCGCTACGCTGCTGGCCGTCGCTCGCCGGGTTGGCCCTGACCCTTATCGCGTGGGGCGACCTGAAGCTCAGCGACGGGTCTCGAGCCTGTATAACCCGGTGGCGGCGGTCGCCTACGCCACGCTCGGTGTGCTGATCATCCGCCGCGCGGCCAACCTGATCGGCTGGATCATGCTCGCCGAGCGGCGCCGGGATCGCGTTCTTCGGGCTGGCCTCCGCCTACGCGATAGCCGGGGTCGCGGCGCATCCGGGGTCGCTCCCGGCGGCGAAGCTGGCCGGCACGCTGTCCGAGTGCAGCTTCTCCCCCGTGACCTTTCTCATCGCCTTCATGTTCCTGCTCTTCCCGACCGGGAAGCTGCCATCGCCGCGCTGGCGCCCGGTCGCCGCGGCCGGGTTCCTGCTGGCGGGCCTGACCCTGATCGGATTGGTCGTGACGCCACGGCTGCTGCAGCTGCCGGTGCCGGGCGGTATCTCGCTGAGGTACCCCAACCCGCTGGGTGTCAAGAATCTCGCGCCTGTCCTGCGGGCGGTCCCCGTCGGAACCCTCAATGGGCTGGGGGTGGTCTTCGTTCGCGTTCATGGCGGCGGCGGTGGTGTCACTCGCCGTCCGGTACCGGGCCGGGGACCGGCTGATGCGGCAGCAGATCAAATGGCTGGCGCTGGCGGCGGCGGTATTCGCCGCCTGCCTGCTCATCGCCCTCCTGGGCGTCGCGGCCGGCCAGGTGTGGCTGACCGGCGCCGCATTCACCGTATCGGCGGTCGTCTCGCTGTTCGGGATCCCGGCCGCGATGACGATCGCCATTCTCAGGCACCGGCTGTTCGATATCGACGTCATCATCAGCCGCGCTGTGGTCTACGCCCTGCTGTCGGCGGCGTTCACCGGGCGTGTATGTCGGCATCGTGCTCGGCATCGGGACGTTCGTGGGGCACCAGGGCGGCCCGGTGCTCACGATCGCGGCGGCGGTCACGATCGCGCTGCTGTTCCAGCCGCTGCGGCGCCGCGCCCAGCTGTTCGCGAACCGCCTCGTGTACGGCAGGCGGGCCACGCCGTACCAGGCGCTGTCCGACTTCGCCGGGGACATGGCCGGGCAGCTCGACCTCACCGAGGCCGTGGACCGGATGGTGTCGGTCCTGGCCGGTGCGACCGGGGCCGACCGGGCCGAGGCGTGGATCCGGGTCGGGACGCAGCTGCGCCCGGCCGCGATCTGGCCGCACGGGTCACCCTCATCCACCGCCGTCGCGCTCGGCCCCGACGGCGGCCTCCCTGCCTTCGAGGGGACGTCGCGCGCGGTAGCCGTTCAGCATGGTGGTGAGCTACTCGGCGCGCTGTCCCTGCAGAAACCGAGGAACGAGCCGCTGACCAGCACCGAGGACGAGCTGTTGCGGCACCTGGCGTCGCAGGCGGGCCTGGTCTTGCGCAACGCCGCGCTGATCGACGAGCTGCGGGCCGATCACGGCCGCTCGCCGCGGCTGGTGGAAGCGCAGGATGCCGAGCGGCGGAAGATCGAACGGAACCTGCACGACGGGGCGCAGCAGCAGCTCGTCGCACTCACGATCCAGCTCCGGCTGCTGGAGGAATCCGCCGACGACCCCGCCGCCGTCCGGCAGCTCGCGCCAGCGGTGAAGGACGGCCTGCACGCCGCGCTCGACGACCTGCGGGATCTGGCCCGCGGCATCTACCCGCCGCTGCTGGCCGACCAGGGCCTGGTCCCGGCGCTGCAGGCGCAGGCGCGCAAGGCCGCGCTGCCGGTTGAGATCGACGCGGACGGCGTCGGGCGCTACCCGCAGGACACCGAGGCCGCGGTGTATTTCTGCACCCTGGAGGCGCTGCAGAACATCGCCAAGTACGCGGGCGCGTCCCGCGCGACGGTCGGCCTCTCGTGCTCCGGCGGCAGCCTCCGGTTCACCGTCACCGACGACGGGGCCGGGTTTGATACCGCGAGCACCCGGCATGGCACCGGCCTGCAGGGGATGGCCGACCGGCTGGCCGCGCTCGGCGGCGCCCTCGATGTCCGCTCACGGCCCGGGCACGGCACCACCGTGAGCGGCGAGCTCCCGGTTTCCGCGCCCGGCCAGGGCTGAAGGGACGATGACGTCGGCGAAAATGCCCGCTGGGCGATCGGGCGGGCTCGGCAGCCGCCCCCGGACATTGCCGTGCTGCTCCGGCTGCCGTTGTTTGGCTGCGGATACTGACGGAAGAGCAACGGCCTCCGGGCAGGGCAACGGCCTAGTGGCCGCCGTCGTGTTTCGCTGTTGAGCTGGGCTTTCCGCGGCGGGGTCCTGCCTCCGGGGGTGTACTGGGGCAACGTTCCGAACGCTTCCGCGTTTCCGCAGGTCACAGGGATGGCCCGAGGAGAAATTAAGATTGTCAGAGTGTTCGAATTTACGTACATCCGCGTTTCCGGCGCGGGCAGTCGCGGGCAGTGCCGGGAAGACGCTACCCTCGCGCCCGTGGCGCAGGGACTGGGACGCGTGCTCGTGGTGGACGACGATGAGGTGATTCGTCAGCTCATCGCCGTCAACTTGACCCTGGAAGGGTTCGACGTCGCGACCGCGGTAGACGGCCAGGATTGCCTGGACAAGGTCACCGCGATCGACCCCGACGTGATCACGCTCGACATCATGATGCCGAGGCTGGACGGCTGGATGACCGCGAGCCTGCTCCGGCGCAACCCGGAGACCAGCACGATCAAGGTCGTGCTCATCACCGCCCGCGCCCAGGAGGACGACAAGACGCGCGGCAAGCAGATCGGCGTGGACGCCTACCTGACCAAGCCGTTCGACCCGTCGGAAATGATCCGCGTGGTCAGGGAACTGGCCGGTCACCCGCCCGTCGCCGACCCCGCCTAGGCCCAGCCGCCCGCCCGGCGCCCGGGGCGTCCCTGCGCCGCGCCGCCCCGGGACGGGCTGCCGCGGGAAGCGCCGCGCGTGCGGACGGCCCGGCCGCGCGGAACAGGCCCGCCCACTGGTGCACGTCGAGCTGGGACGGCAGCGCGTCAGCCCCGAAACCCAGTTCCCTGCGCGAGCCCCGCGAACCGGGACCGGGGGATCGCGCGCGCCAGCGCGCTCGCCACGGTCGGCCGCGCGCCCTCGAACGCGGCCGTGACGAAATCCGTGTAGTCCGCGCCGCGACGCCAGGTCCACCAGCGGGGGAGCACGCCGGGTCACGATGAGCACCGCCGCGTCCACCCGTGGCCTCGGGCGAAACGCCGCCGCCGGGATCCGTGCCCCGGTGCCGAACTCGAACCACGGTTCCCAGCACGCGTTCAGCAGCGTGCCCCGCCCCCCGGTACCTCTTTTCCGCGCCACCTCCGCCTGAACGATCATGTCCGCGCGGGCGAGGACATCCGGATCCAGCAGATGGCGCAGGATCTTCGTGGTGATCCCGAACGGGATGTTGGCGACCACGCGAAACGGCTCGGCGGGCCACGGCGTCTTCAGCACGTCAGCCTCGACCACGGTGACCGCGGGCCAGGTGGCGAACTTGGCGCGCAGCCGCTCGGCCAGCGACGGATCACGCTCGATCGCCAGGACCTGGGCTCCCCGGCGCACCAGCGCCGCGCTGATCAGGCCGTTTCCCGCGCCGATGTCGACCACCAGGTCCCCGTCTCCCGCCCCGGATCCATCCACGAGCGCGTCGATCGCGCGGCGGTCGACGAGGAAGTTCTGGCTGAGAACCCGGCGCCGGACGGCTCTGTCAGGCATGCGCCGAGCGTAGCCGCCGCCGCGGACCGGTTAGCCTGCAACGGTGCTCACCGGGGACCTGGACCGGCTGCTCGCGGCGGAGATCAGCGCCCTGGCGCCGACACTCGCGTGATCACGCACGGCGGGAACCTGGCAGCCCGCCCCGCCGGACAGCGCGCCGGCGCCGGGCACGTACGGCACGCCCGTCGCGTTCCGCCTGGCGGGCGATCGACCGCGCCGGGGCCGCTGCGGATCGCGATGACGCTCGCGGCCGCGCTCCGCCGGGCCGACTGGGTCCGCTCCGCGACCGTGACCGGCGGGTACGTGACCGTCACGGTCACCCAGGACGCGCTTGCCCGGCTCGCGGTCCGCATCACCGCGGCCGGGCCCGCGTGCGCGCGCAGCACGGCGCTGGCCGGCGCCACAGTCCCCGCCCCGCCAGAGCCGGACCTCGCCGCGGCACCCGGCTGGGCGGACGCACGGCGGCGTCTCGCCGCGTTCCTGACCGGCCGGCTGGCCGAGGCGGCCGGTGCGCGCACCTTCCCCTCCCTTCATGCCGAACGAAACCCCGTGCCCGGCCCCGGTCCCAGGCCGGGCAACCGGCCCCGTGGCGGACGCCATCGACTTCGCCGGGGCCGGTGCCATCCGCTACGCGCTGGCCCGGATGCCGCCGGGCGCCCCGGCGCGGGTGGACCCCGGCCACGCCGCGCAGCACCGCCTGGACATCCCCGCCTATGCTGTCCGGTACGCACACGCGCACGCCGTGTCCGCCCTGCGCCAGGCCGCTGACCTCGGCCTGAGCCTGGGGGAGGCGGCGGAGTTCGGCCCGCGGCCGCTCGCGCACCCCAGCGAGCAGGTGCTGCTCGACGAACTGTCCTGGCTCCCCGAACGGGTGGCCGGGGCGGCGCGGCGGGCCCGGCCGGACACCTTCCCGCGCTACCTTGAACGGCTGGCCGGTGCGTACTTCGACTGCCACGAGCAGTGCCCGGCAGTGTGGCCGGGCATGGCGGGGCGGTGGGGCGGCTGGCCCGCGAGATCGCCGCCCGCCTCTGGCTGGCCGCCGCCACGGCCACCGCGCTGCGCGCGGGCCTGGACCTGCTCGGCGTGGACGCGCCAGACAGACTCTGACCCGGGGTAACCCAACCAGGAGGAGAACCCAGTGAGCCGGACCGCTCACCCGGCCGGGCCGCGGCATGCGGACGTGCTGCCCGCCGAGCACCCGCCCGCGCCCCCGGCCGACCTGAACGCGCTGGACCCGGCGATCTGGCCGCGCGGCGCGCGGCGCGTCGACGGGGCCCTCACCATCGGCGGCATCGACGTGCGTGACCTGGCCGGGCAGTACGGCACCCCGGTGTTCGTCCTGGACGAGGAGGACTTCCGCGGCCGGTGCCGCGACTTCGTCCAGGCGTTCGGCGAGCAGGCGGCCGTGTTCTACGCGGCCAAGGCGTTCTGCTGCCGCGGGGTGCTGCGCTGGGCGGCCGACGAGGGCCTCGGCGTGGACGTGTGCACCGGCGGGGAACTCGAGGTCGCGCTGGCGGCCGGGGTCGACCCGGCCATGATCACCATGCACGGCAGCAACAAGCTGCTGACCGAGCTGGAGCGCGCGGTCGCCACGGGCGTGGGTCACGTGGTGGTCGACTCGTTCGAGGAAATCGCCCGGCTCGCCTACCTCACCGAGGAACGCGATGGCCTGACGGACGGCGGCCAGCCGGCGGAGCATCGTAACGCAGCGAAAAAGAGCGGGGCGCGGACGGCCGCCGCGGGTCCTGGTGCGGGTCACCACCGGCGTGGAAGCGCACACGCACGAGTTCGTGGCGACGGCGCACGACGACCAGAAGTTCGGCTTCTCGCTGTCCTCCGGCGCGGCCGACGAGGCGGTGCGCCGGGTGCTCGCCGCGCCGTCGCTGGACTTCGCCGGGCTGCACTCGCACATCGGGTCGCAGATCTACGACACCGCGGGGTTCGACGTGGCGGCGCACCGGGTGCTGGAACTGGCCGCGCGGATCCGCGCCGAGCACGGCGTGCACATCGACGAACTGGACCTCGGCGGCGGCTTCGGCATCGCCTACGTGCCGCAGGACGACCCGGCGGACATCAAGGTGGTCGCGCAGAGCCTGCAGGACATCGTGCGCGCCCAGTGCGCGGCGGCGGGCCTGGAGCATGCCCCGGCTCACCGTCGAGCCCGGCCGGGCGATCGCCGGGCCGGGCACCGTTACCCTGTATGAGGTCGGGACCATCAAGGACGTGGACGGGCTGCGCAGCTATGTCAGCGTCGATGGCGGCATGAGCGACAACATCAGGACGGCGCTGTACGGGGCGGAGTACACGTGCGCGCTCGCCTCCCGGGAGTCGGCCGCGCCGCCGATGCTGTCCCGGCTGGTCGGCAGGCACTGCGAGAGCGGGGACATCGTGGTCAGGGACACCTACCTGCCGGCCGACCTCGCGCCGGGGGACCTGGTCGCGGTGGCGGCCACCGGCGCGTACTGCCGCTCGATGGCGAGCAACTACAACCACGTGCCGCGGCCGCCCGTGATCTCGGTCCGCGACGGCGCCGCCCGCGTCCTGCTCCGCCGGGAAACCCACGAAGACCTGCTCAGCCTGGATGAGGGATGAACCGTCACGGACGGCCGTTGAAGGTGGCGCTGCTGGGCTGCGGCATCGTCGGCTCCGAGGTGTACCGGCTGATCGGCGACCAGGCCGCCGACCTGGCCGCCCGGGTCGGCGCGCCGATCCAGGTGGCCGGGGTCGCGGTGCGCCGCCCGGGCCGCACCCGCGGCGTGACCGTGGATCCGGGGCTGATCACGACCGACGCCCCGGCCTGGTCAGCCGCGACGACATCGACATCGTGGTGGAGGTCATCGGCGGCATCGAGCCCGCCCGGTCGCTGCTGCTCACCGCGCTGGGGTCCGGCAAGGCCGTGGTCACCGCGAACAAGGCGCTGCTCGCCGAGGACGGCATGACGCTGCACGACGCGGCCCGCGCCGCCGGGGCCGACCTGTACTACGAGGCGTCCGTGGCCGGGGCGATCCCGCTGCTGCGGCCGCTGCGCGAGTCGCTGGCCGGGGACGCGGTGCACCGGGTGCTCGGCATCGTCAACGGCACCACCAACTACATCCTCGACCAGATGGACACCTCGGGGGCCGGGTTCGCCGACGCGCTGGAAGAGGCGCAGGCCCTCGGTTACGCGGAGGCCGACCCGACCGCCGACGTGGAAGGGTTCGACGCCGCCGCCAAGGCCGCGATCCTGGCCGGCCTCGCGTTCCACACCAGGGTCGGCGCGGCCGACGTGCACCGGGAGGGGATCACCGGGGTCACCCCGGCCGACATCGCCAGCGCGCGCACGCTGGGCCACGTGGTCAAGCTGCTGGCGATCTGCGAGCGCGGCGACGGCGGCGTCTCGGTGCGGGTGCACCCGGCGATGATCCCGCGCGCGCACCCGCTGGCCGGGGTCCGCGAGGCCTACAACGCGGTGTTCGTCGAGGCGGAGTCCGCGGGCAGGCTGATGTTCTACGGCGCCGGCGCCGGCGGCGTGCCGACCGCCAGCGCCGTGCTCGGCGACATCGTCGCGGTCGCCCGCAACCGGCTGGCCGGCACCCGCGGCCCGGACGCGACGACCTACGCCGACCTGCCCGCGCTGCCCATGGGCCAGGCGCTGACCCGCTACCACATCTCCCTCGACGTGGCCGACAAGCCGGGCGTGCTGGCCAGGGTCGCGGAGGCGTTCGCCAGCCACGACGTGTCGATCAAGGCGGTGCGCCAGGAGGGCCGGGGCGACGACGCCCAGCTCGTCATCGTCACCCACGTGGCGCCCGACGCGGCGCTGGCCGCCTGCGTGGCCGACCTCGGCGCCATGGACGCGGTCCGCGCGGTCGCCAGCGTGATGCGGGTCGAGGGGGAGAGCGACGAATGACGCTCCGTGCATGACGGGGGCGGCATCATCCGCCGGTACCGGGACTGGCTGCCGGTGCCGGACGGCGCGCCGGTGATCAGCCTCGGCGAGGGCGTCCACCCCGCTGATCCCCGCGCCGGTGCTGTCGGAGCAGACCGGGTGCGAGGTCTACCTCAAGGTCGAGGGCGCCAACCCGACCGCCTCGTTCAAGGACCGGGGCATGACGGTCGCGGTGAGCATGGCCGCCGCGCAGGGCGCGAAGGCGGTGATCTGCGCCTCGACCGGCAACACCAGCGCCAGCGCCGCCGCGTACGCCGCCCGGGCCGGGCTCACCTGCGCGGTGCTGGTGCCGCGCGGCAAGATCGCCCTCGGCAAGCTGGCCCAGGCCCTGGTGCACGGCGCCAGGCTGCTGCAGGTGGACGGCAACTTCGACGACTGCCTGGAACTGGCCCGCAAGCTCGCCGCCGACCACCCGGTCGCCCTGGTCAACTCGGTGAACCCGGACCGCCTGGAAGGCCAGAAGACGGCGGCGTTCGAGATCATCGAGGCGCTCGGGGACGCCCCGGACGTGCACTGCCTGCCGGTCGGCAACGCCGGCAACATCACCGCCTACTGGATGGGCTACCGCGAGTACGCGAAGGCGGGGAAGGCGGCGCGGACGCCGCGGATGTTCGGCTTCCAGGCCAGCGGGGCCGCGCCGATCGTCGGCGGGGAGCCGGTGCTCGCGCCGGTCACCATCGCGACCGCGATCCGGATCGGCAACCCGGCGTCCTGGCGGCTGGCCGAGGAGGCCAGGGACGCCTCGGGCGGGCTGATCGCCTCGGTGACCGACCGCCAGATCCTGTCCGCCTACCGGCTGCTGGCCGCCAGGGAGGCGGTGTTCGGCGAGCTGGCGTCCGCCGCGGGGGTGGCCGGGCTGCTCCAGGCCAGCGAGAACGGGCAGCTCGACCCCGGTTCCGTGGTCGTCTGCACGATCACCGGCAACGGGCTGAAGGACCCGGACTGGGCGGTGTCCGCCGCGCCCGCAGCCGGTGACGATCCCGGTGGACGCGGCGCACCGCGGCGGCCGCACTCGGGCTGGCCTGATGGGATCGGTGGCCCGGTGAACTGGGCACAGTCGCCCGCCGTGGTGCGGGTTCCCGCGACCAGCGCCAACCTGGGACCAGGTTTTGACGCGTTCGGGCTGGCCCTGGCGCTGCACGACCAGGTCGAGGCCCGGGTGACCGGCGGCGGGCTGGCCGTGGAGGTCCACGGCGAGGGCGAGGAGACCGCCGGCGCGGGGGAGCGGCACCTGGTGGTCACCGCGATGCGCGCCGCGTTCGCGCGATGGGCGGCCAGCCGCCCGGGATCGCGCTGCGCTGCACCAACGCGATCCCGCACGGGCGGGGGCTCGGCTCGTCGGCGGCCGCCGTGGTATCCGGGATCCTGGCCGCCCGGGCCCTGGTGGCCGACGGCGCGGACCGGCTGCCCGATGCCGGGGTGCTCCGGCTCGCCGTGGATCTCGAAGGGCACCCCGACAACGTGGCGGCCTGCCTGGCGGGCGGGCTCACCGTCGCCTGGCGGCCCGGCGGGGCCGAGCGGGGCCGTGCGCCTGCTCCGGCTCGATGTGCTCGCCGCGATCACCGCCGTGGCCTGCGTGGCGCCCACCGCCATGGCGACGCACGAGGCGCGGGCCGCGCTGCCCGCGTCGGTCCCGCACGCGGACGCGGCGGCCAACGCGGCCCGCAGCGCGCTGCTGCTGGCCGCGCTCACCAGCGACCCGGCGGTGCTCTTCGACGCCACCGAGGATTACCTGCACCAGCGGTACCGTGCGGCGGCCATGCCACCGACCGCTGATCTGCTGGCCAGGCTGCGCCGGGCCGGGGTGGCGGCGGTCATGTCCGGGGCGGGCCCGAGCGTCCTGGCCCTCGGCCTGGCGGATCGCCCGGCCTGGCCTGGCGCGTTGTGGATTCAATCGCGCGGGAAACGGGTATCGCTTGGCGTGTAACCCCCCTCAAGGTCGACCGGCAGGGTGCCACCGTCCAGCCCGGCGGGACCGGTGAGCCTTCGCCGGAGGCCGCGCGGCAAGGGCGATCCACGAACCAGGACCCTGAGCCTGGCGTGCTCCCTGCGGGAGGGTCCACGCAGGGTCGGGCGACAAATCCGGCGACACACGGACCACAGTCAAGGGAATGCCGTGGGCTCTTATGGTGTTAAGCTGGGTGCTGCACCAGGTGCCCCGCCGTCGGGGCAAGTGCTCGCCCGTCATCTGCCGCGTTACCGGCTGCATGGTCGGCTGTGGCCGGTGATTCCCTGTCAAATCTTCGGACCGCCTCTTCCCCTCCGCCGCTGCGGGCGCGGGATATGGCCTTGAAGAAATGCGACAGGACCCGAGGTTCGGGCGAGACAGGTGTGCCTTGCGGGCCGGTCCGGGCTCTCGTCTTCGGGGGCGCCAATGTGGTCTGGACTCCGCGGGCACACAGCACCCCGAGACGGCGCCGGCCCGCGTCTGGTGCACAACTTGGCCCGGTCAACTCACCGGGCTGTAACACCGGGTCGACCGGCTCGCGTAGCCGGCGCCTGAGTTCTGGGAAGGACCCCTCGTGAGCGAACCCACCGAGTTCTTCGCCGGTACCCGGGATCTGCCCGGGGATGCCCCGCACCGGTCTGATCCGCCCGAGCCACGGTCCGGCACCGCTGCCGCGACCGCTCCGGCTCCGGTGACGCAGGCGCCGGGTGACGGGGCACGTCCCCCGGGCCGTGGGCTGAGCAGCATGCTGCTGCCAGAACTGCAGCGGGTGGCGCAGTCCATGGGCATCACCGGGGTAGGCCGGATGCGAAAGAGCCAGCTCATTGAGGCGATCCAGAGCCGGCAGGGCGGACCAGCCGCCGGCCCCGCGCGCTCCGCGACCGCGAGCGCCGCACTTGACCATTCCGCCACGCGGCGCGCGCCTGCGGGAGCCGACGCACCCCGCCACCGTGAGCAGGAAGCCATGGAACCTGACAGACCTATTCAGCCAGCCTCGGGGGAGGGCAGCCAGGCCGTCACGTCCGGCCGGGACATGCGGGCCGGCTCGGCACCGGGCGCCAGCGGCGGCCCCAGCCAGTTGACGTTCGCCCCGGCGGCCGAAACCGTCCGCTCCGCGGCCCCGGCGGGCGAGGCCCCGTCCGGTGGCGCCGGCGAGGCCGCGAGCACGAGCGATGGCCAGGCGGCCGGCGACGGCCAGCCTGCGGGCGACGGCCCGCGCGAGCGGCGGCGGCGCCGCAACAACAACGTGCGCCGCGACGACGCCCCGCGCGGCGACGAGGCCCGCGAGCGCCCGCGGGGGCGAGGCTCGCGACCAGGCGGAGCAGCGGTCCGACCAGGGCCGGGACGGCGCCCGCGGCGGTGCGCCCGCCGACCAGGGCGGCCGCGGTGACGACGACGACCGCGGCGGCCGGCGCAACAGGGACCGGTTCCGCAACCGCAACCGGCGCCGTGGCGAGCGCACCGGCGAGGCCGAGCCGGTGATCACCGAGGATGACGTGCTCATCCCGATCGCGGGCATCCTCGACGTGCTCGACAACTACGCGTTCATCCGCACCACCGGCTACCTGCCCGGGCCCAACGACGTGTACGTGTCCCTGTCCCAGGTGCGCAGGCACGGCCTGCGCAAGGGCGACGTCATCGAGGGCGCGGTGCGCCAGCCGCGCGAGGGGGAGCGGCGGGAGAAGTTCAACGCCCTGGTCCGGCTGGACAAGGTGAACGGCCTCGACCCGGAGGCTTCCCGGGCCCGGCCGGAGTTCTCCAAGCTGGTGCCGCTGTACCCGCAGGACCGGCTGCGCCTGGAGACCGACCCCGGCGTGCTGACCACGCGGATCATCGACCTGGTCAGCCCGATCGGCAAGGGCCAGCGCGGGCTCATCGTGTCGCCGCCCAAGGCGGGCAAGACGATGATCCTGCAGGCGATCGCCAACGCGATCACCAAGAACAACCCGGAATGCCACCTCATGGTCGTGCTCGTGGACGAGCGGCCTGAGGAGGTCACCGACATGCAGCGGACGGTCAAGGGCGAAGTGATCCACTCGACCTTCGACCGCCCCGCCGAGGACCACACCACGGTCGCGGAACTGTCCATCGAGCGGGCCAAGCGGCTCGTGGAAATGGGCCACGACGTGGTCGTGCTGCTCGACTCCATCACCCGGCTCGGGCGGGCCTACAACCTGGCCGCCCCGGCGAGCGGCCGGATCATGTCCGGTGGTGTGGACTCCACCGCGCTCTACCCGCCGAAGAAGTTCTTCGGCGCGGCGCGCAACATCGAGCACGGCGGCTCGCTGACCATCCTGGCCACCGCCCTCATCGAGACCGGGTCCCGCGCGGACGAGGTCATCTTCGAGGAGTTCAAGGGCACCGGCAACATGGAACTGCGGCTGCGCAGGGAACTCGCCGACAAGCGGATCTTCCCGGCCATCGACATCGACGCGTCCAGCACCCGTAAGGAGGAGATCCTCCTGACGCCGGAGGAGCTGAAGATCGTCTGGCAGCTCCGCCGGGTGCTCCACGCGCTGGAGCCGCAGCAGGCGCTCGAGGTGCTCCTGGACCGGATGAAGGGCACCAAGAGCAACGCGGAGTTCCTGCTCCAGGTCCAGAAGACCACGGTCAGCAACAGCTGACGGCTCACCGCGGGCCGGAGCTGGGAATCTCCGCGGCCCGCCGGCATGTTCTGTCTCTGGCACACTACGTAAGGCAAAGCGGTACCGGTTCACGCCCGCCGGATCTCTCCGGCGCGGCGACCCGGCGACCAGGCAGGAGTATTTAAGTGAAGCCCGACATTCACCCGGACTACGTGGTGACCACGGTGACCTGCTCATGCGGGAACACCTTCACCACGCGGTCGACGGCACGCAGCGGCACCATCCACGCCGAGGTCTGCTCGAACTGCCACCCGTTCTACACCGGCAAGCAGAAGATCCTCGACACCGGCGGCCGGGTTGCCCGCTTCGAGCGGCAGTTCGGCAAGAAGGCGCCCAGCAAGTAGCTTGACCCAGATCACCGTGCCAGGAGGCCCGCGACGCCTCCGGCACGGTGATCTTGGCCGTTGTACGGGAGATTGCGCAACGGAAAGGAATGAACGGTGTTCGAGCGGCTCAGCGGCCTGGCTGAGGAGTACGCCAGGCTGGAGCATGACCTGGCTGACGCTGCCGTGCACTCGGATCCGGAACGGGCCAGGGCGCTCGGCCGCCGTTACGGGGAGCTGACCCCGGTGGTCCACGCGTACCAGGAGTGGCAGCACACCGCCGCCGACGAGCAGGCCGCGCGGGAACTGGCCACCGAGGACCACTCGTTCGCGGCCGAGGCCGACGAGTTTGCCCGGCACCGCGCGGAGCTGGAAGGCCAGATCGCCGAACTGCTGGCGCCGCGGGACCCCAACGACGGCAAGGACGTCCTGCTGGAGATCAAGGCGGGGGAGGGCGGCGAGGAGTCGGCGCTGTTCGCGGCCGACCTGCTGCGCATGTACCTGCGATACGCCGAGCGCCAGGGCTGGAAGACCGAGGTGCTCGACTCCACCGTCACCGGCCTGGGCGGTTACAAGGACGCCACGGTCGCGGTGAAGGCCTCGCGCGCGGCGCGGGAGGCCGACGGGGTGTGGGCGCGGCTGAAGTACGAAGGCGGCGTGCACCGGGTCCAGCGGGTGCCGGTCACCGAGTCCCAGGGCCGGATCCACACGTCGGCGGCCGGGGTGCTGGTGCTGCCCGAGGCGGACCCGGTCGAGGTGACCATCGACCCGGCGGACCTGCGCGTGGACGTGTTCCGCTCGTCGGGCCCCGGCGGCCAGAGCGTGAACACCACCGACTCCGCGGTGCGGATCACCCACCTGCCCACCGGGATCGTCGTGTCCTGCCAGAACGAAAAGAGCCAGCTGCAGAACAAGGAGCAGGCGCTGCGCATCCTGCGCGCCCGGCTGCTCGCCCAGGCGCAGGCCGACGCCGAGGCCCATACGCAGGCCGAGCGGCGCAGCCAGGTCAGGACCGTGGACCGGTCGCAGCGGGTGCGCACCTACAACTTCCCGGAGAACCGGATCTCCGATCACCGGGTCGGCTACAAGGCGCACAACCTGGACCAGGTGCTCGACGGTGACCTGGACGCGGTGATCGGCGCCCTCGTCGAGGCGGACAGGTCCGGCCTGGCGGCGGGCACCGATGAGGGGTAATACCGGCGGCCCGCGGCCGCCAGTCCGGCAGGCCTGCGGTGACACTGCTGCTGGATGAGGTCGCCATCGCCGCCGCCCGGCTGGCCGAGGCCGGGGTGGAATCCCCGCGCGCCGACGCCGAGGTGATCGCCGCGCACGTGCACGGGGTGCGCCGGGGCGAGCTGCACCTGGTGCCGGACGCCGGGTTCGACCCGAGGTTCTGGGACGAGATTGCCCGCCGGGAGGCCCGCGAACCGCTCCAGCACATCACCGGCCTCACCCACTTCAGGTACACCGAACTGGCGGTGGGCCCCGGGGTCTTCGTGCCCCGCCCGGAGACCGAGGTGATGACCGGCTGGGCCATCGAGAAGCTCACCGCGATGGACGTCGCGGACCCGGTGGTCGCGGACCTGGGCACGGGTTCCGGGGCGATCGCGCTGGCGATCGCGCAGGAGGTGCCGCGCGCCCAGGTGCACGCCGTGGAGGCCGACCCGCTCGCGCGCGGCTGGGCGGAGCGCAACATCGCCCGCTGCGCCGGCTACGCCCCGCACACCGCGGGCCGGGTGCATGCTGCACGCCGCGGACTTCGCCAAGCGCCCTGCCGGACCTGGACGGCGCGGTGGACCTGGTCATCAGCAACCCCCCGTACATCCCGGTCGGGGCGGACGTGCCGCCCGAGGTCGCCGAGTACGACCCCGCGGGCGCGCTGTGGGGCGGCCCGGACGGCCTGGACCCGATCCGGGTGATCGAGGAGACGGCGCGGCGGCTGCTCCGGCCGGACGGCCTGGTGGCGGTGGAGCACGGCGCGCCGCAGGGCGCGGCGGTCTACTGGGTCTTCGCCGAGGAGCGGGGCTGGGCGGACACCCGCAACCACAAGGACCTGGCCGGCCGGGACCGGTTCGTGACCGCCCGCTGGCCCGGCGAGTTACCGAGGCCTGAGCGCCGTGGCGCATCGGCACGTGGCCAGGTCGCGGTGCGGGCGGGGCTGGTCGGCCGGGAGGCGGGCTTGTTGGGCGCGGGCAGGGCCGGGGGGTGGAAGGATTGGGAGGCATGAGCGCACGGTACGACTGCACGGACGCGGCGCAGCGCGCGGCGGGCATCACCGAGGCCACAGCGGTGCTGCGCAAGGGTGAACTGGCCGTGATGCCCACCGACACCGTGTACGGCGTCGCGGCCGACGCCTTCTCGCCGGAAGCGGTCACCGCGCTGCTCGCGGCCAAGGGGCGCGGCAGGCAGATGCCGCCGCCGGTCCTGGTCGGCAGCAGGCGTGCCGCGCTCGCGCTGGTCGAGGGCGTGAGCGCGTCCGGCAACGACCTGATCGACGAGTTCTGGCCCGGCGGCCTCACCCTGGTGTTCCGGTCCGCCAGGAGCCTGATCTGGGATCTGGGCGACACGAAGGGCACCGTGGCGGTGCGGATGCCGTTGCAGCCGGTCGCGCTTGACCTGCTGCGCGAGACCGGCCCGCTCGCGGTGAGCAGCGCCAACCTGACCGGCTCGCCGCCGGCGACGAAGGCCGCCCACGCGGAGGCGCAACTTGGCGACGCGGTGAGCGTCTATCTCGATGACGGGCCGTGCGTCGCCGAGGTCTCCTCCACCATCGTGGACCTGACCGGGCCGGTTCCCCGGTTGCTGCGCCGGGGGGTGATCCCAGTCCGGCGCCTGCGCGCGGTTGTTGCCCTGATCGTGGAAGACGGCGAAGAGGAGGAAGGCGCGTGATCGTCCGATGGCCGTGCGTTGTACCCGCGTGGCCTACAGTGGGCGTGATGCGCGCGATCATCCGGCTGTGGGGCGCCGCCATGAATGAGTATGTGATCACGCTGCTGGCCGCGGCCGCGGTGACCTACATACTGACACCCGCGGTGCGCCGTTTCGCGATCGCGGTGGGCGCCATGCACGCGGCCAGGGAACGCGACGTCCACGAGACTGCCCACCCCGCTGCTCGGCGGGTTCGCCATCTACGGGGGACTGGCCGTGGCCCTGCTCCTGGCGAGCCGCCTGAGCGGCCTGAACAGCGTGTTCGTCGAGACGAACATGGCCAAGGGCCTGCTGCTGGCCGGCGGGCTCGTCGTGATCATGGGCTTCGTGGACGACCGGTGGGGGATGGGGGCGCTCAGCAAACTGGCCGGGCAGGTCGCCGCCGGCGTCATCCTGGTCTGGAGCGGTGCGGAGATCCCCTGGCTGCCGGCGCCCGGCGGGGTCACCCTGATCCTGACCAATGACCAGCAGGTGGCGGTGACCATCCTGGTCGTGGTGGTCACCATGAACGCGGTCAACTTCATCGACGGCCTGGACGGCCTGGCCGCCGGGATCGTGGGCATCGGCGCCATCGCGTTCTTCGCCTATTACTTCACCCTGGTGCACCGGCTCGGGCTGCTCGGCCAGAGCGGGCCCGCCCTGGTCTCGGTCCTGCTCGCCGGGGTGTGCCTGGGGTTCCTGCCGCACAACTTCTACCCGGCGCGCATCTTCATGGGGGACACCGGCTCGATGCTCATCGGGCTGCTGCTCGCCTATGCGCCGATCTCCAGCCTCGCGCTGCTGGCCCCCGCCTCGCTGACCGACACCCAGGCCTACGCGGCGGGCACCGTCAACCGGTACGGCGCGTTCATTCCGCTGCTGGTGCCGGGCGCCATCCTGCTCATCCCGTACGCCGACCTGCTGATGGCCGTGGTGCGCCGGACCCGGGCCGGCAAGTCCGTGTTCGCCCCCGACAAGAAGCACCTGCAGCACCGCCTGCTCGCCATCGGCCATTCGCACCGGACCAGCGTGCTGATCATGTACCTGTGGGCGGCGCTGTTCTCGGGCACCGTCATCTGGCTGTCGATCGTCCGGACGCCGCTGATCGTCCTGGCCATCGTCACCGTGGCCGCGGTCCTCTGCCTGCTGCTTTTCACGATGCCGCGGCTGCGGCCGTGGTCGCGGGCCAGCAACGGGGACGGCGCGGTCCCGCGGCCCGCGCGGCCGCGTGGGCCGCGGCACCCGCGGTGCCGGCGGGTGCGGCCAGGGCAGCCGCGGTGCCGGCGGTACGGCACCGGAGCCCGGCCAGGCCGGCCCGCAGGAGCAGCCCGGCGCCGTGCCGGTCAGGCCGCGGTCCCGGAGGAAGCCGCTGCCGGGCGGCGGGCCGGGATGACGCCCGCCCGCACGGGGCCAGGCCGGGGCCAGGCCGGGGCGGCGGCGTCACCGGACGAGGCGGCTGGCCGCCGGCCGCGCCGGCTGCCGGGCCGCGCGGGCAACGGCGCCGCCGGGAACGGCGCCACGGGCAACGGCAGCACGGGCAACGGCGCGCCGGGCAACGGCGGCAGCGGCAACGGCGCCGCGGGGCGACGGGGCAGCCGGGCGAAGGCCGGCGGGGCTGGCATGGTACCGGGATGGTGACCCTGGATGTGCGGTCCCGGGACGCTGGCCCGGCACGTGCCGCCGTGGGAGCCGCGGAATGCCGGGATAGCGGCCGGACGTGCCGCCGTGGCCGACCACGGCGTCCCCGGAGTCGGCGAGGCCCGCCCCCTGGGATGCCGGCCGTACCGCGCCGCCCTCGGGGACGGGTCGTCCCCTGGCGGCCGGCCGTTCCGTGCCGCCATGGGAAGCGCCCCAGGAGACCGGCCGTTCCGCCGTGCCGCCGTCGGGCCGCCGGGCCGGTCGGTGCCGCCCTGGGAACTGCCCGAGTCGCGCTGACCCGGAGGCGACCGGCCCGATGCCGGTGCGGCGCTGGCCCGGCCAGCCCGGGTCCCCGGCCGAGGCGCCCGACGGACCGGGGAACGGGCAGGCCGCCCCGCCGTGGCCGCCCGCCGCCCCGCCATGGCCACCCGCCGCCCCGCCCTGGCCGCCGGCCGCGCCACCTTGGGCCGTGAGCAGCACCCGGCCGTCGGCAGCAGCATCGCCGCGGCTTGAGCCGGCCTTGGTCACAGCTCTCTCCGGCGGCACGAATGACCGCGAAGGTCTGTTACTTAAAGTGCCGTAGTCAATTACGAATTGTCATAGATATCACTATGGGTGACCCGGTAAAGCCTGCGTCAAGGAGCTTGTGATATCTTTCACGAGCACCCAGGTAAGGGCTAGCGATGGGGCTCGTGATACGTTTTCGCTCACCTGGCGGCGCGCAGGCGCTGCTTGTGCGGCGCGGCGGTCCCCGCGGCCGGCGCCTGGGCAGGGATGGCCATGCTCACCCGCTGGCCGTTCGTCCGACAGTCGACCCCTCGGAGTTTGGCAGATGGCAGGTTACGCCGTGATCCTCCGGCGTTCTGCCATGGTCACTGCCGTCGCCGGCGGTCGTCATGATCGTGCTGAGCGCCATCCTCGGCGGCACCAAGGGCCTGGTGGGCGCCCTGCTCGGGGTCGCGCTCTTCATCGCCTTCTTCGGCATCAGTGCCGTCGCGATGATCTGGGCCTCACGGAAGAGCCCGCAGGTCACGATGGTGACCGCGGTGTCCACCTACCTGATCAAGATCCTTGCCCTGTTCTTCCTCGTCGTCCGGTACAGCGGCACCACGGCGTTCAACGGCAAGCTCTTCGGCTTCACGGTGGTCGTCTGCGTCGTCGTCTGGACCACGACGCAGGCCCTGGTCTCGGCCCGGCTCAAGGTTCCGTACGTCGAACCGGACGGGAAACGGTGACCCGTGGTGGCGACCAGGCGTCCGGACGGCGTAGCGCGGCCCGCAGGCCAGCCTGCCCGCGCCCCGGCGGCTTGCCTGGGGCCGGTGCCGGCCCCGCCGTCCTGCCATGACCGGCGAGCGCCCGCCGTCGGGCGATGGCGGGCAGAACGTCGGAATGACCGTGTTCAGCTACCTGCTCGCGGGCATGCTTGCCTACGGGGGGCTTGGCTGGCTGATCGCACACTTGACGGGGATCTCGCTGATCTTCCCGCTGGGGATGCTGTTCGGCCTTGCCCTGTCCATCTGGCTGGTGATCTACCGGTACGGCCGGTCCTGATCCGTCGCTGCCCGGCACCATGGCCCCGCATACGTGGCGGCCGGCCCGGGTAGGGCTGGCCGTCCAGGCCACGTGCACGCTTAAGGAGTTAAAGGGTGACTTTGATGTCCCGGGTACCGGTGGCAGAGGGATGCCACCTCGGCTCCGGCTGCGGATACCCCGCCCCGGGGTATCCGACGAGCTTCCAGTTCCTCCATCCGCTCTTCAGCATTGGCTCGTTCCGCGTCTATATGCCGGAGGTGCAGGCGGTCCTCTGCGCAGGGCTGGTGATCGGGTTCTTCTGGGCCGCGTTCGCCAGGCCGAAGATCGTGCCAAGGGGCGTGCAGAACGTCGGTGAGCTGGGCATCCTGTTCGTCCGGGACCAGATCCTGCGGCCGATGATGGGCAAGCGGGGTGACGGCTACCTGCCGTTCCTGGTGGGCCTGTTCTTCTTCATCTGGTTCGCGAACCTGATGGAGATCGTGCCGGTGCTCCAGTTCCCGGTGATGTCGCACATCGCGTTCCCGATCTCGCTGATGCTCATGGTGTACCTCACCTACAACTTCGTGAGCATCAAGAACCTGGGCCTGGGCGGCTACTTCAAGAGCATGATCCCGTCGGGCGTGCCCATCGGCATCCTGCTCCTTGTTGCGCCGCTCGAGGTCCTGCAGTACATCGTCGTCCGGCCGTTCACGCTGGCGATCCGGCTCTTCGGGAACATGTTCGCCGGGCACATCCTGGTGGCGGTGTTCACGATCGCGACCTGGTACCTGTTCAGCGCCAGCATCGGGCTGGTGTTCGCCGCGGCGTCGTTCGTGATGACCGTCGTGCTCACCGGGTTCGAGATGCTGATCCAGGCGCTGCAGGCGTACATCTTCACGATCCTGACCGCCCAGTACATCGGGGGCGCCTACGAGACGGCGCACTGACATGACCAGCGACCGGAACCGCGGCGCGCCGCCGAGCGGCGGCGCGCCACTCCGGTCGTCCCTTCCGATCGCCGGGGAGAACACCGCCGGCCTAATCGCAAAGGAAAGCAAGGATGCTTCACCTAGTTCACTTCCTGGCAGCCGCTGCCCACCACGACACAGCATCATCAGCATCAACATCGGTGCGGTGGCGTACGGCCTGGCGGCCATCGGCCCCGGCGTCGGCATCGGCCTGATCTTCGGCCACGGCGTGGAGGCCATGGCCAGGCAGCCGGAAGCCGCCGGAATGATCCGGGCCAACATGTACATCGGGTTCGCGCTGACCGAGGCACTCGCGCTGATCGGCTTCGTGGTGCCTTTCGTCTTCCACTACTCCTGATCGACGCAGATCATGAGATGCGAGTAAGGCAGAAAGGCTGACGGTCATGTACCTTGCCGATTCATCGGCCTCGGGCCGCTATCTCCGAGCCTGGTCGAACTGATCATCGGCACGATCTCGTTCCTCATCGTGTTCGCGGTCCTGTGGCGGGTGCTGATGCCGCGGATCCAGCAGACGCTGACGGAGCGGACCGACCAGATCGAGGGCGGCCTGCAGCGCGCGGAAGAGGCCCAGGCCGAAGCGAAGCAGACGCTGGAGCAGTACCAGGCGCAGCTCGCCGAGGCGCAGCCACGAGGCATCCCGGATGCGCCAGGACGCCCAGGAGGAGGGCGCGCGGATCCTCGCGGAGCTACGCGAGCGGGGCGAGGCCGAGCGGCAGCGCCTGGTGGCGGCGGCACACGACCAGATCGAGGCGGACCGCGCCCAGGCCATCCAGGCACTGCGGACCGAGATGGGCGCGCTCGCGGTCGAGCTGGCCAGCCGGGTCGTCGGGGAAGTCGCTGGACTCCAGACGCGCGCCAGCGCCGCGTCGTCGACCGCTTCCTGGAAGAGCTGGATGCCGAGCAGGCGCCTTCGGAGACAACCTCATGAGCGCAGCGCACCACGGTCATCGGCCGGGCCCGCGCAGGCCAGGCGGCCACGGTGACATCCGGGCGCGCCGGGGCGGGAGGCAGGCATGCGCGGCGCTAGCCGGGTCGCGTTCGCGGACGCGCGCGACCGGCTGACCGAGGCCGTGGCCGACGCGGATGTCGCCGCCACCGTCGGGGACGAGCTGTTCGCGGTCGTGCGCCTGCTCGACCGGGAGCCGGGCCTGCGGCGTGCGCTCGCCGACTACACCAGCCCGCGGGAAGCCCGCACCGGGCTGGCGCGCGATCTGCTCGGCGACCGGGTGTCCGCGGCCACGCTGGAGGTGGTCTCCGGGCTGGCCAGCGCGCGCTGGTCGGTGCCCAGGGACCTGGCCGACGCGGCCGAGGAGCTTGCGGTCCTCGCCACGGCCGCCGCCGCCGGCGGCGCGGGCAACCTGGACGACGTCGAGGACGAACTGTTCCGGTTCGGCCGGATCGCCAGCGGCGAGCCCGAGCTTCTCGCGGCCCTGGCCGACCAGCGGATGCCCGACGACCACAAGCGCGGGCTGCTCGATGAGCTGCTCACGGGCAAGGTCGCACCGGCCTCGCTGCGGCTCATCACCCAGGCGGTGATCAACCCCCGGGGGCGTAACCTGGAGGCGAACCTGGCGGACTACGCGAGGCTCGTCGCGGACTGGCGGCAGCGCCTGATCGCTGTCGTGCGGGTCGCCACCGAGCTCAGCGGCCGCCAGCGCCAGCGGCTGACCCGGGCGCTCTCGGCCATCTACGGCCAAGGCATTCAGCTGAATGTCGTCCTCGATCCCCGGGTAGTGGGCGGAGTGTCTATTCAGATCGGGGATGAGCTCATCGACGGAACGCTGAGCAGCCGGCTCGCCGCGCTCAGACGGCACTGGGCAGCATGAGGCCAGCGTCCCGCGAGCGGAAGCAGACGAGAAAGAGAGAACCATGGCGGAGCTGACAATCCGGCCCGACGAGATCCGCGACGCGCTGGCGAACTTCGTCCAGGCGTACGAGCCGGACGAGGCCTCCAGGCAGGAGATTGGCACGGTCGCCGAGTGCGGCGACGGCATCGCCCGGGTCGAAGGGCTCCCCTCGGCGATGGCGAACGAACTGCTGGAGTTCCCCGGCGGGATCCGCGGCCTCGCGCTCAACCTGGACATCCGCGAGATCGGCGTGGTCATCCTCGGCGACTTCAGCAAGGTGGAAGAGGGCCAGCAGGTGCGGCGCACCGGCGAGGTGCTGTCCGTGCCGGTGGGCGACGCGTTCCTCGGCCGGGTCGTGGACCCGCTCGGCATCCCGATGGACGGGAAGGGCGAGGTCGAGGGCACCGAGCTTCGTGCCCTGGAACTGCAGGCCCCGACCGTGGTGCAGCGCAGCAAGGTGAACCAGCCGCTGCAGACCGGGATCAAGGCCATCGACGCGATGACCCCGATCGGGCGCGGCCAGCGCGAGCTGATCATCGGCGACCGGCAGACCGGCAAGACCGCCATCGCCATCGACACCATCATCAACCAGCGCGCGAACTGGGAGTCCGGGGATCCGGAGCGCCAGGTCAAGTGCATCTACGTCGCGGTCGGCCAGAAGGGCTCCACCACCGCCCAGGTCCGCCAGGCGCTCGAAGACGCCGGCGCGATGGAGTACACGGCGATCGTCGCGTCGCCCGCCTCCGACCCCGCCGGGTACAAGTACATCGCCCCGTACACCGGGTCGGCCCTCGGGCAGCACTGGATGTACCAGGGCCAGCACGTGCTGATCGTGTTCGACGACCTGTCCAAGCAGGCCGAGGCGTACCGCGCGATCTCGCTGCTGCTGCGCCGCCCGCCCGGCCGTGAGGCCTACCCGGGCGACGTCTTCTACCTGCACTCACGGCTGCTGGAGCGGTGCGCCAAGCTGTCCAAGGAGATGGGCGGCGGGTCGCTCACCGGGCTGCCGATCATCGAGACCAAGGCCAACGACATCTCCGCCTACATCCCGACCAACGTCATCTCGATCACCGACGGGCAGATCTTCCTGGAGACCGACCTGTTCAACTCCGGTGTCCGGCCCGCCATCAACGTCGGCCGGTCGGTGTCCCGGGTGGGCGGCGACGCGCAGATCAAGGCGATGAAGAAGGTCGCCGGCGGGCTCAAGCTGGCCCTGTCCCAGTATCGCGACCTGGAGGCCTTCGCCTCCTTCGCCTCCGACCTGGACGCCGCCTCGCGTGCCCAGCTTGACCGCGGCGAGCGGCTGGTCGAACTGCTCAAGCAGCCGCAGTACTCGCCCTCGCCGGTCGAGCGGCAGGTGGTCTCCGTATGGGCCGGCACCTCGGGCTTCCTCGACGACGTTCCGGTCGGGGACGTCGGCCGGTTCGAAGAGGAGTTCCTCGGCACGCTGGGCCGCAAGCACGCGGGCATCTACCAGTCCATCAGCGAGACCGGGGAGCTGTCCGAGGACACCACCACGGCGCTCAAGGACGCGATCGAGGAGTTCCGGCGCGGCTTCGAGATCACCGGCGGCGGGCTGCTGGTGCCCGACGAGCCGGCCGAGCCACTCGGCGAGGACGAGGTCAGCCGCGACGCGGTCAACAAGCGCGTCCCACCGAAGCCGAAGCCGTCGGAGTAGGCGGGAAGGCAGAGCATGGGAGCACAGCTTCGCGCGGTCAGGCAGCGGATCCGGGCGATCCAGTCCACTGCCAAGATCACCCGCGCCCAGGAGCTCATCGCGTCCTCGCGGATCATCCAGGCACAGCAGCGGGTGCGGGCCTCGGCCCCCTACGCGGAGGAACTCACCCGCGCGGTGGAAGCGGTGGTCAGCCGGTCCGCGCACATCGATCATCCGCTGGTCCGCGAGCCCGCCAGGGCCGAGCGGGTGGCCGTGCTGATCCTCACCAGCGACCGGGGCTTCGCCGGCGGCTACAACGCCAACGTGCTGCGCGAGGCACAGCGGCTGCGGGCGCTGCTCGAGGAGGAGCGCGGTGCCGCGGTGCAGACCTATGTGAGCGGGACCAAGGGCATCACCTGGCACCGGTTCCGCGAGCGCGAGCTGGCCGGGGAGTGGAGCGGTTTCTCCGAGCGGCCCGCCCCGGGCAACGCCGCCACGATCGCCGAGGCGCTGATCGAGGCCTTCAACCGCCCGACGGCCGAGGGCGGCGTGGACGAGATCCACCTCGTGTACACCCAGTTCGTGTCGATGCTCACGCAGCGGCCCGCGGTCCGGCGCATCCTGCCGCTGGAGGTGCGGGAGACCGAGGAGGAGCGCCCCGAGGGCCCGATCCCGCTGTATGAGTTCGAGCCGTCGCCGCAGGCAGTGCTGGATGCCCTTCTCCCGTTGTACGTGGAGAACCGGATCTACCATGCGCTGCTGGAGAGCGCGGCCGCCGAGATCGCGGCGCGGCGGCGGGCCATGAAGTCGGCCACCGACAACGCCAACGACCTGCTTGAGCAGTTCACGCGTGAGGCCAACAAGGCCCGCCAGGCCGAGATCACCCAGGAAATCAGCGAGATCGTCGGGGGCGCCAACGCGCTGGCCGAGACGCTCGCAGGGAGCGAGTGAGGGTCGGAGATGACCGCAACCACAGAGAACTCAGCCACCGGCAGCGGCGGCCGCGACGGCACTGGCCTGATCGGCCAGGTCGCCAGGGTCACCGGGCCCGTGGTGGACGTGGAGTTCGGCACCGAGCAGATGCCCGACATCTACAACGCGCTGCACGTCGATGTGACCCTGGGCGAGACGACCAGGACGCTGACCCTGGAGGTGGCGCTGCACATCGGGGACAACATGGTGCGCGCGATCTCCATGCAGCCCACCGACGGCCTGGTCCGCGGCGCCACGGTCACCGACACGGGCGGCCCGATCACGGTGCCGGTCGGCGACGTGACCAAGGGCCACGTGTTCAACGTGCTCGGCGAGACGCTGGACGTGCCGACCGCGTCCCTGAAGATCACCGACCGCTGGTCGATCCACCGCGATCCCCCCGCCTTCGACCAGCTCGAGCCGAGGACGGAGATCCTGGAGACCGGGATCAAGGTCCTCGACCTGCTCACCCCGTACGTCAAGGGCGGCAAGGTCGGCCTGTTCGGCGGGGCGGGCGTCGGCAAGACCGTGCTCATCCAGGAGATGATCACCCGGGTCGCCAAGAACTTCGGCGGTGTCTCGGTGTTCGCCGGGCGTCGGCGAGCGCACCCGTGAGGGCAACGACCTGATCATCGAGATGACCGAGTCGAACGTGATCAAGGACACCGCCCTGGTGTTCGGCCAGATGGACGAGCCGCCCGGCACCCGGCTCCGGGTCGGGCTGGCCGCGCTGACCATGGCCGAGTACTTCCGCGATGTGCAGGGCCAGGACGTGCTGCTGTTCATCGACAACATCTTCCGGTTCACCCAGGCAGGCTCGGAGGTATCCACCCTGCTCGGCCGGATGCCCTCGGCGGTGGGGTACCAGCCCACGCTCGCCGACGAGATGGGCCAGCTTCAGGAGCGGATCACCTCCACCCGGGGGCACTCGATCACCTCCATGCAGGCCATCTACGTCCCGGCCGACGACATCACCGACCCCGCCCCGCACACCACGTTCGCCCACCTGGACGCGACCACCGTGCTGTCCCGGGCGATCACCGAGAAGGGGATCTTCCCGGCCGTCGACCCGCTCGACTCCACCTCCCGCATCCTGGACGCCAAGTACGTCGGCGACGAGCACTACGACGTGGCCCGCGAGGTGCAGCGGATCCTGCAGCGCTACAAGGAGCTGCAGGACATCATCGCGATCCTCGGCATCGACGAGCTGTCCGAAGAGGACCAGGTCACGGTCAAGCGGGCGCGGCGGATCGAGCGGTTCCTCTCGCACCCGATGTTCGTCGCCGAGCAGTTCACCGGCCAGCCGGGCGTGTTCGTGTCGCTGTCCGAGACGGTGTCCTCGTTCAAGGCGATCTGCGAGGGCAAGTACGACAACATCCCGGAGCAGGCGTTCTTCATGTGCGGCGGGATCGAGGACGTGGAGCGCAAGGCCGCAGGAGCTGGAGCGGCAGTGAGGACCGAGCCCGGAACGAGCGGCGGGCCGGCGGCATGAGCGTGCGAGTGGCGCTGGTGGCCCCGGACGGCGAGATCTGGTCCGGCATGGCCCGGATGGTGATCGCCAAGACCCTCGACGGCGACATCGGCATCCTCACCGGGCACCCGCCGGTGGTCGGGGTCCTGGCCGACGCCAGCCTGGTCCGGATCCTGGACGTCGAGGACGGCGCGGCCGGGGACCAGCGGGAGATGCGCGCGGCGGTGAGCAGCGGCTTCCTCTCGGTCGCCGATGACCGGGTCTCGATCCTGGTGCGCCAGGCCGAGCTCGGCTCCGAGGTGGAGGTCAACGCCGCCCGGGCCCGCCTGGACACCGCGCTCTCCGAGGCCGGGCAGCTGCCACCGGGCGAGGCCGAACCCCTTGAGGTGAGATACTCCCGCGCTGTGCTGCGGGCCGCCGGCGACCAGTCCTGACAGGCGCCAGCAGCCGGGCCGGGGATGAGCACAGCGATTGCGCTCGACGCGGCCTGGATCTTCGCCGCGTTCCTGGCCATCGTCGTGCTCTGCGCGATCGGCCTGACCATCCGCCGGATGCTCCTGGATCGCGGCGGCGGCACCGTGGAGTGCGGGCTGCGCAGGCCCGGCGGCACCTGGCGGCTGGGCGTCGCCGCCTACGAGGAGGGCGAGCTGCGCTGGTACCAGGCGGTCGGCGTGCTGCTCACCCCGGAAGAGGTGCTGGCCAGGCGGACCCTGTCGGTCACGTCCCGGCGCGAGGCCTATCCCGCCGAGGCCGCGCTGCTGGGGCAGGGGATGGTCGTGGTGTCCTGCACCGCGGGGGAGATGCTGGAGACCGTGGAACTGGCGATGGCGGAGGACGCGCTGACCGGCTTCCTGGCCTGGCTGGAATCCGCCCCGCCCGGCTTCTATCCGCTCAGCCCCTGAGCGGGCGCGCTCAGCGCTCGCCGCCCGGCTTCCACAGCACGTCACCGTGGCCTTCGTTGGCCCGGCGGGCCAGGATGAACAACAGGTCAGAGAGCCGGTTGAGGTACTTGGCGGTGGCCGGGCTCACCGAGTCCGGGTAGGCCTCCAGGGCGGCCCACGCGCTGCGCTCGGCCCGGCGCACCACCGTCCGGGCGGTGTGCAGCAGCGCCGCTCCCGGCGTGCCGCCGGGCAGGATGAAGCTGCGCAGCGTGGGCAGGCCCTCGTTGTACTCGTCGCAGGCCCGCTCCAGGTCGGTCACGTAGCTCTCCTCGACCCGCAGCGGCGGGTACTTGGGGTCGCTGACGATCGGGTTGCACAGGTCCGCGCCGACGTCGAACAGTTCGTTCTGGATCCGGGTGAGCAGCGCCGCGATGCCGGAGTCAAGCTGGCCGAGCGCGAGCGCCGTGCCGATCGCGCAGTTGGCCTCGTCCACGTCGGCGTAGGCGGCCAGCCGCGGATCCCCCTTGCCCACCCGGCTGCCGTCACCGAGCGCGGTGGTCCCGCCGTCCCCGGTCCGGGTATAGATGCGGGAGAGCACGACGGGGTTGTCACGGGCATCCTGGCGTCTGCTGGCATGGGACTCACCGTAGCGGGCACGGCCAGGTTTCGAGCAGGCCGGTTGCCCTATGGCACGGATCTGCCCGCCCTGGGGCAATGTGATCAATCGTCTGACCTGGGGTATTCCCATCCTGACAACGATGTGGCATCGTATAAATGCGAAGAGTCACGACTGACTCTGCGTAACGACTTGATCCCTGCTGGCCATCCGCCCGGCGGATCTCGGGGGCCCGCCGGAGCGAGCGGTGGCAGGCAGGTCGGAGGGGGGAGCCCCGGCGCGAAAGTGGCCGGGGCTCACCCATGTCCGGGTCCGGGGGTGCGGAGGAGCGGACCCGGCAAACGGTCGCCAATGATGCGCGCCGACGGTGGCGCTGCGCGGGCGGCCGGGTCCCCCTCCGGGAAAGCGCGAGAGGGGAATCGGGGTCGGACGGCACAGCCGCGCTTAACTGGCTACGGTGCTACTAGGGTTGTGGCCTCACAGGCGTTCTGGGTCATAGAGGTGGCTGTGTACGACTATGTCATCGTTGGTGCCGGTAGTGCGGGATGCGTCCTGGCGCTGCGCCTCACCGAGAATCCCGCGGCGCGCGTCCTGCTGCTTGAGGCAGGCCCGCCGGACGACGCCGACGAGATCCACATCCCGGCGGCACTGAACCTGCTGTTCCAGAGCACCTACGACTGGGACTTCCACACCATCCCCCAGGAGCGGGCGGCGGGGCGGGCCATCTACTGGCCCCGCGGGCGGATGCTCGGCGGGTCGTCGTCGATGAACGCCATGATCTACATCCGCGGCAGCAGGCACGACTACGACACCTGGCGGGACGAGTACGGCTGCAGCGGCTGGGGCTACACCGACCTGATGCCGTACTTCCGGCGGGCCGAGGCCAATTCCCGCGGCGCCGACGCCTACCACGGCGGGACCGGCCCGCTGTCCGTCTCCGACCTGGCCTTCCAGTCGGCGATGACCAAGACGTGGGTCGCCGCGGCCCGGGAGTGCGGGCTGGCCGCCAACGACGACTTCAACGGTGCGCAGCAGGACGGCAGCGGCTTCTACCAGGTGACCCAGAAGGACGGCCGCCGCTGCTCCGCCGCGGACGCCTACCTGCGCCCGGCGATGGCGCGCCCCAACCTTGAGGTGATCACCGACGCGCGGGTCACCAAGGTCGTCGTCGAGGGCGGCCGGGCCGCCGGAGTGCGCTACCTGCAGCGCGGCACCGAGGAGACCGCCTACGCCCAGGGCGAGGTCATCCTGAGCGCCGGCGCCGTGGGGAGCCCGCAACTGCTCATGCTGTCCGGCATCGGGCCCGCCGACCACCTGCGCGAGGCCGGTATCGGCGTGATCGTGGACAGCCCCGGCGTGGGCGCGAACCTGTCCGATCACCCGGTCGTGCCCGCCATCTGGCGGACCCCGAAGGTGCCCGCGCTGTGGGAGAAGTCCGGCCCGAGGAACCTGTTCCGCTGGCAGTTGCGCCATTCCGGCCCGTTCACCTCCAACGTCGCCGAGGCCGGCGGGTTCAGCCGCTCCCGGCCGTCGCTGACCGCGCCCGACCTGCAGTGGCATGCGCTGCCCACGCCGTTCGGCAACCAGGGCCTGGCCGACCCGGCGACCCGGGCGTTCACGCTGCTCGTCACGCTGGTCGATGTCGGCAGCCGGGGCCGGATCTGGCTGCGCAGCGCCGACCCGCGGCACAAGCCCGCGATCGACCCGGCCTACCTGTCCGACAGCACGGACATCGCCCCCCTGGTGGAAGGCGTCCGGATGGCGCGCGAGTTCGCGGTGGCGGGCCCGCTGGCCAAGGTCTGCACCGAGGAACTGGCCCCCGGCCCGGACGTGCACACCGACGCCGAGGTGCGCGACTGGATCCGGCGTGAGCTGGGCACCCTGTACCACCCGGTCGGGACCTGCGCCATGGGCGGCGACTCCAGGCTGGCCCTCGCCAAGATCACCAGCGTGGTGGATCCGGAACTGCGGGTGCGCGGCGTCGAGGGCCTGCGGGTCGTGGACGCGTCCGTGATGCCGGTCGTGCCCCGGGGCAACACCAACGCCCCCACGATCGCCATCGCCGAGCGCGCCGCGGACCTGATCCTCGGCCGGGCGCCGCTGGAGCCCGTGGACCCGGCACTGGAACCCGAGCCGCTCCCCGCCGAACTGGCCTAGGCCACCGGGGGCGCCCCCGGGCTAGCAGCGCCTAATCGATACTTAACCGCCGCTGAATCCGCCGCTGACATGCTTCGGGCAGATGTCTGAGCGGCACGCCAGCGGGGGCCGAGCCGCCCAGGCCTGGGGCCCCGAAGGGGAGCGGGGCCCCTTCAACGTCAGCGGTAGCGCTTGCCGTGCAGCAGGGTGGTGAGCGTCAGCAGCCGGTTCATGTCCTTGTCACTGCGCGCCAGCGTGGTCAGGTTCAGCGGCGGCTTCATCCGCTGCCGGGTGATCGACTTGGGCCGGGTGAACTCCCGCAGCCCGTCCGCGCCGTGGATGCGGCCGAAACCGGAGTCGCCGACCCCGCCGAACGGCAGCGCGGGCACGGTCGCGTAGGCGATCACCGAGTTGATCGAGGTCATGCCGCTGCGCAGCGCCCGCGCGGCGTCCATGGCCTTCTTCGCGTTCCCGGCGAACACCGCGGAGCCGAGCGCGAACCTGCTCGCGTTGGCCAGTTGCACCGCCTCGGACAGGTCGTCCACCCTGGTCACGGTGATGGTCGGCCCGAACGTCTCGTCCTGGACCGCCATGCTCTGCTCCGGCACGTCGGCCAGGATCACCGGGTCCACGAACGGCCGGCGGATGCTCTGCATCCCGCCCAGCACCGCGCGCCCGCCCCTGGCCAGTGCGTCGGCGATGTGGTCCTCGACCACGTCAAGCTGGCCGGGCATGGTCATCGGCCCGTAGCTGGCCTCCCGGTCGTCGCCGGCCCGCGCCGCGCCCATCCGCTCGGACAGCTTCTCGACGAACGAGTGGTAGACCGCGTCCACGACATAGACGCGCTCCACCCCGATGCAGGTCTGCCCGGCGTTGGACACCGCGCCCCAGGCGGCGGCGTCGGCGGCCGCGTCCAGGTCCGCGTCCGGGCCCACCAGGAGCGCGTCCTTGCCGCCGCACTCGGCGATCATCGGCGTCAGGTTCTGCGCGCACGCGGCCATCACCTTGCGGGCGGTGGGGCTCGACCCGGTGAACGCGATCTTGTTGACCGCCGCTCAGCGCGAGCGCCTCGCCGGTCGTGCCCGCCCCGGTGATCAGTTGCAGCACCGGCTTCTCCGGCACGATCTCGGCGAACGAGCTGACCAGCCAGCCGCCGACGGCGGGGGTGAACTCGCTCGGCTTGAACACCACGGCGTTGCCGGACGCGAGCGCGTAGGCGAGCGAGCCCATCGGGGTGAATACCGGGTAGTTCCACGGGCCGATCACGCCGATCACGCCGAGCGGTGCGTACTCGATCGAGGAGGCCTGGTTGAGCGCGGTCAGCCCGCTGCGCACCCGGCGCGGGCCGAGCACCTTGCGGGCGTTCTTGGCCGCCCAGTCGATGTGCACGATCGCCAGGACGATCTCCAGCTTGGCGTCGTCCAGCGGCTTGCCGGTCTCGGTGTGCACGAGTTCGGCGAGGCGCCCGATGTACCGGGTCAGGTGCGACTTCCAGGCCAGCAGGCGGGACTGCCGCTCCTTCCAGCCCAGGCCGGCCCACCAGGCCGCGGCCTCGCGGGCCCGCTCCACGGCGGCGTTCACCTCGGCCTGGCCGAACACCGCGAAGGTGGCGATCACCTCGGAGGTCGCCGGGTTGACCGAGTCGAAGGTCTCCGGGGCGCTGGTCTGTCCCGTCTGCAGCGTGTCCATCGGTCCTCGCGTCTCGCCCGTGCCGCCGTGCGGCGCCTGTTACGCGCTAGTAAATCATCGCCGGTGCCCGCCCAGATACCGCCACCGAGCCTCACCGGCCCGGCGGCCGTGATCTGGTTGACTGGGCTACCGTGCACACCGAGCCACCGCCGCCGCCGCAGCGGCCATATGTGCTGTTGAGCTGCGCAATGTCCGTGGATGGCTGCCTGGACGCGCCGGGGCCGCAGCGGCTCGTGCTGTCCGGTCACGCCGACCTCGACCGGGTGGACGCCGAGCGGTCCGAGGCAGACGCGATCATGGTCGGTGCGGGCACCATCCGCCGCGACAACCCGCGCCTGGTGATCCGCTCCGCCGGGCGCCGGGCCAGCCGGCTGGGCCGCGGCCTCCCCGAGAACCCGGCCAGGGTGACCCTCACCGTCAGCGGCGACCTGGACCCGGCCGCCCGGTTCTTCGACGCCACCAGCGGCGCCGGTCCTGTGGTCTACTGCGCTGCCCCGCAGGCGCCCAAACTCCACGACCTGCTTAACGATGCGGCCTCGGTCATCGCCGTCCCGCCGCCGATGGACCTCGGGGCGGTCCTCGCCGACCTGACCCGCCGCGGCGTGCACCGCCTGCTGGTGGAGGGCGGGGCGCGGCTGGGACGCGAGTTCCTCGCGGGCGGGCTCGTGGACGAACTGGCCCTGACGGTGGCCCCGTTCTTCGTCGGCGCGGCGGCGGCACCACGGTTCGCCGGGCCCGCCGTCTACCCCCATGACCCCGGACGGCCGATGCACCTGGCCGAAGTGCGCCAGCTCGACGATGTCGTACTGCTGCGATACCTGCTCGGCGGGGACGGCCCGGCGGCGCGCGGCGCGAACGGGGCCCGTGAGCACGCCGGTCAGGGCGCGGCAGCCGCCGGCAGCCATGGCGGCCAGGCGGAGCCCGGGGCGCCGGGCGGCGGCGCGCCGGGGGAGCGGGCGGAGGCGACCGGCGCGGACCGGGCGTGGCTCGCGCAGGCGATCGAGCTATCCCGCCGCTGCCCGCCCTCGCCCTCGGCGTTCTGCGTCGGCGCCGTGGTCGTGGCGGCCGACGGCACGGTCATGGCGACCGGCTACTCCCGGGAGACCAGCCCCCACAACCACGCGGAGGAGGCGGCGCTCGCCAAGATCGACCCGGCCGACCCACGGCTGGCCGGGGCCACGCTCTACAGCTCGCTGGAGCCGTGCCGGAGTCCGTGCCTCGCGGCCCACGCCGTGCGCGCAGCTCATCATCGAGGCGGGCCTGCGCCGCGTGGTGATCGCCTGGCTGGAGCCGCCGGTGTTCGCGCCCGGGGGAGGGGCCGCCATGCTCCGCGAGGCAGGGATTAGCGTGGTGGAGATCCCCGGCCTGGCCGCCGAGGCCCGCGCCGTCAACGCCGCGGTCCTCAGCGAGCGGGGCCCGGGCGCCCCTGCTTCATGACCACGAGGCCGGCCGGGCTCCGCGCGGCCGGGCGGGCGTGCTAGCCGACCGCGGAAGGGACCAGGCATGGCTGACAGCGGGTATGTGGACCTCCGCTCGGACACGGTGAGCAGGCCCACGGCGGCGATGCGGCGCGCCATGGCCGACGCCGAGGTGGGCGATGACCTGTTCGGCGACGATCCGACGGTCATCCGCCTGCAGGAGCAGGCCGCCGCGCTGACCGGCAAGGAGGCCGCGCTCTACCTGCCCACCGGCACGCTGTGCAACCAGATCGCGATGCACGTGCTCGCCGGTGCCGGGCATGTCGTGGTGTGCGAGGAGACCGCGCACGTCGGCACGCACGAACTGATCTCGTCGGCGATGCTGTCCTCGATCACCTTCCGCGCCGTCCCGGGCCGCCCGCGTGGCCTGCTGACCGCGGCGCAGGTGGCGGCCGCGCTGGCGCCGGTGCCGTATGACCCCGCCGTGGTCGGCTTGGTGACCGTGGAGAACACCCACCAGGTCGGCGGCGGCACGGTCATGCCGGTGGGCACGCTGGCCGAGATCGCGGCGGTCTGCGCGGGCCGGGGAGTCCCGCTGTACCTGGACGGCGCGCGCATCTTCAACGCGTGCACGGTGGCGGGGATCGCGGTGTCGCAGTACGCGGCCCAGGCCAGCGCCATGATGTTCTGCCTGTCCAAGGGGCTCGGCGCGCCGATCGGCTCGCTACTGGCCGGGGATGCCGCCTTCATCGAGGCGGCGCGGCGGCTGAAGATCCTGTTCGGTGCCGGGTGGCGCCAGGCCGGGATCATGGCCGCGGCCGGGCTGATCGCCCTGGCCGAGGGGCCGGGCCGGCTGGCCGAGGACCACGCCAACGCCCGCAGGCTGGCCGAGGGCATCGCCGCGATCCTGCCCGGGCACGTCGACCTGGACGCGGTGCAGACCAACATCGTGTTCGTGGACGTGGCCGGCACGGGCCAGCCACTGGACGCCTGGGCCGCCGCCCTGGCGCGCGAGGGCGTCCTGGTGACCATCGTCGCGGGCAAACTCCGGATGCTCACGCACCCCGATGTGGCCGCGAAAGACATTGACGTTGCGCTGGGCGCTTTCCGCCGCGTGGCGGCCGAATTCGGCCCGCTCCCGCCGTTCTCGCGCGCTAACGCCATTTCCGGCGCCATTCCCATGATCATGTGAGTTTGTTCATCGATGCATGAACAAACTCACATGATCATGGCAGAGCGGAAGGGCGGGGGCGGCCCTTCCGCTTTGCCGGTAGCCGGGGTTCAGGCGGCTGCCTGGGTGGTTCCGGCCGGTGCGTGACCTCGAGGCGGTGCACGACGTTCTCCTCGGCGATCTCGTGCGCGGTCAGGTCCGCGAGGGCGGCGACGCCCAGCGCGATCGCGTCGGCGAAGACCAGCCAGGTCAGCACGGTTCCGGAGAAGACCAGGGCGGCGACCAGCGACCACAGCGCCACCAGGCCGACCACCGCGTGACCGATCCGCTGGCTCGTGCGGCGCGCGAGGACCGCGGCGGCCAGCGCCAGCACGGCCAGCCCGGCCGACACGCCGAACGCGATCCAGCCGGCGACGGGCGCGCCGAACGACATCGCCGTGACGACGAGGAATGCGGCGCCGACGGCAAACAGAATGTCGAGCGCATACCGGAGACTGAGTTTCATGACGAGTACCTCCATGGCGCCGTTTCACTCCGCGGCGCCTGCCGTGTTGTGGACGGCGGGTCGAGGCAGCCGCTTAAACGGCCGGACGGCTCGTCGCGGTTCCAGGTCATTTTCTGGGAACCGTTTATTTCCAACTGGATGGCGTCAAACGATATGCCCTGGCCTGGTTGTGAAGTGGATCACACTTGGGGCCCCGGGGGCGGCGTGGTTCCGGGCCGGCGTGTGCTCGGCGCGGGCCGCGCTACGGGGCGGTCTTGCCAGCGGGCGGGGCGGACGTCGGCAGCGCCTCCGCGTCGCCGTCCCTCGTGGCGGACGCCGGGGATGCCCCGCCGTTGCCGGGAGCCGCCGCGGGCTCGCCGTCGCTGGCGGATGCGGCGGCCGCTGGGGGCGCCGCACCGTTGCGGACATGGCGGGGCGGGCGCGGTCGGGGACTCGCCCTTGCCCTCCGCGACCATGGATGCCACATTCGGGTCCGCCAGGGCGGCGCCGTAGCGGATCGCCACAAGCTGGCCCACGGCGGAGTGGCTGCCCAGCGGCGGGGCAGACTCGGTGCTCGTCAGCGCGGCGATCGCCTCCAGCGTGCCGGAGGTGAGTTCCGGGCCGATCATGCACGGCGCCAGGGCGACCCGCGGCACGGCCTGGAGCAACTGGGCGGCCGCGTCCTTGATGCTGCCGGGATCGGTGAGCGACGCGGCGGCCACCGGCGTGGTGAGCCGGGAGGCGAGCAGGACCGCCACCACCTCGGCCGCCTGCACCGCTGCCTCGCCGCCCACGGCGCCGACGATGACCCCGTCGGTGGTGGTCTCGGTCACGATGCTGATCCGGCCCACCCGGGAGGCCCGGGCCAGGCCGGCATCGGCCAGCCGCGCATGCAGTGCCTCGGCGAGCAGTGGATGCGGGCCCAGGTGATCGGCGATGAGCAGCGGCGCCTCGGCGCCGCGACGGCGTCGAAGATGGCCTCGTCCGCCTCGGGGTTCGGGAACGCCAACAGCGGCACCACCACGCCGGCCAGGCTCCCGTCCCTGCTGGCCAGGCTGCCCAGCACATCCTCCAGGTGGTCCTGGTTGCCGCGCAGGAAGCCGATCAGTATCTCGGCGCCGTGGCAGGACGCAGCCGCCATGTCGGCGACCCGGACCGCGATATCCTCGCTCTCCGGCCTGGCCGACCCGGGTACGGCGATCACCAGCGCGGGGCTGTCGGAGGGCAGCGACAGCTGGTGGGGGCTGGAATGCCGCCCGGTCCGGCGGTAACGGTTGGTCCGGACCGGAAGGACCGAGCCTGAGTCCTGGTCAGCGCTCATATCAGCGCATCGTAACCAAGCAGGCCCCCTCAGTGCGGACAATTCGGGTCACAGCTATCTATCGGCCCGTCACGGCTTGCCCGGGCAGCCGTACGGCCCGCCGCGCGGCGCGGGCACCGTGTGTTCGTGGTGCAGTCGGCATCTTGTGACTTCAGGTCATGACAGTGATTCCGCTGGCGGACGCGAAAGCCCGCCTGTCTGCGGTGCTGGATGAGGTGCGGCGCTGGAGGAGACTCTGGATCTGCTGTCAACGCCGGGTGCGCTGGATGAGATCCGGTAGCGGAGGCCGAGATCGCCTTGCTCAGGGACTTGCGGCCACGGTGCCCACCGTTCTCAGGCCGCACGGCCGGCGTACGTGGCTACCCGGATGGCATGGCCTTCCGGGCCTGCTACGCGGCCTGGCTGGGTGGGCTGTGGCTGTGCAGGGTGCGCTGGCCGTCGGGGCTGGTGGCGGTGGTGGTGCCGTCGCTGTGGAGGGTCAGGTTCCAGCCCCACCGGTGGATGGCGGTGAGGTGGTGGAAGGTGCACAGCGGGACGAGGTTGGGCAGGCTGGTGGGGCCGCTGCGGGCGCGGGGGATGAGGTGGTGGATGTCGCAGACGCTGGCGGGCTGGTCGCAGCCGGGGAACGCGCAGTGGGGGTGGCGGGTGGTGGCGGCGCGGCGCAGGTGGGCGGGGATGGTTTCGGTGGCGGCGCCGATGTCCAGCGGCAGGCTGACCGAGGTCAGCGGCCGGCCGTCGAGGGCGGCGCGGAGCCGGGCGGCCAGCCCGTCGGGGCCGGACAGGGCGTCGGCGGCCAGGCCGAGCAGCGCCCGGCGGAGCCGGTCCCGCGTGGCGGGACTAAGCGGTCCGGGGCGCGGGCTGGCTGCGGACCGGTCGCCGGCGGGCTGGGCGAGGCGGGCTGCAGCGCCGGTGGGCTGGCCGGTCCGGGCAGGCTGGGCGAGGCGGGCTGCAGCGCCGGTGGGCTGGCCGGTCCGGGCAGGCTGGGCGAGGCCGGCTGCGGCGCCTGGCCGTCTGGCCGGGCTGGCCCGGACCGGAATCGGCGGGGCCGGCGGGGCGGGCCGGGCCGGTGCTGGCGGGCCGGGCCGGTGTGGCGGCCGGGGTCGCAGGCGAGCAGGAACGCGTCGGCGAGCTGGTCCAGGGCGGCCCAGTCCACGTGGCCGGTGACCACCGGCACCACGGTCGCATCACACAACGCCGCGTCCGCGTCGGGGCCGGTCAGCCACCCGGGCTGGCTGGCCCGGGCGGCGGCCCAGGCGTCCTCGGCCGCCGACGCGCCGGGCAGGCGCGCAACTGGGCCAGGGTCAGGTGCACCAGCACCTGGGTCGGCTGCCCCGCGCGGCCGGGGACCATCCCGGCGCGGATCAGCCGCCGGCACGCCTCCTCCAGCGCGTCATGACGGCGCTGCGCCCCGGTCCGGACGTCCTCCGGCCCGGCCTTCTTCCCCAACGCCTCCAACACCGCCGCCAACGCGGCCGCGCACCCCGGGGTCAGGTCGCCTTCGGCGCGGCCGCGCCGCGGAAGGTGATGCCCAGCCGGAACCACCGCTCCTCGAACCGGTCCTCGTCGTCCGGCGCCCCGCACCGTTCGTAGATCTCCTGGGCCAGCCCCGCGAGGGCGGCCAGGTCCGCGCCGCCGCGGGCAGCCGCGAGCAGAATCTCCTCGGCGTCGTCCCGCCGGTCCTCGGGCAGCCGGTCGGTCCAGCCGCAGATCTGCCGGGCCCACGACGGCGACAGTTCCCCAGCCGCCAGGGCCTGCTCGATCGCCGGGTGCGCCGCCAGCCGCCGCGCCCAGCCGATGGCGCCCGCGGCGGCCCCGGTGGTGATCCGGGTCTGCCATTTGAGCCAGGTCCGCGCCGTGCCGTGCCCGTCATCCTCGAACCCGCCCTGCGCCGGCGAACGCGCCCAGCACCCGGGCCTGCGCCGCGGTGTGCTTGGCCTCTGCCCGCCCCAGCGCCCGCAGCGCCTCGGCCTGAACGCTGGCAGGTAACGACGCCACGTCGGCGGCGTTGAGGTGATCCAGCGCACGGTCCAGCAGCGCCAGCGCCTCAGCCACGCCAGAGGGATCACCCCCGCACATACTTTGTCACCTCCCGCCAGCCGAATCCGCGCCGTCGCCAGAGAAGCCGCAGCGCTCTGCCTTCCGAACCTGGCATTCTCGAAATCTAGTTCGATTCTAGCGCAAGCCGGGGACAGTTCGCGGTCCTACCGACGGCTTTCCCGGGACTTTTCTCCGCCCCGGATACCCGCTGTCAGAACAGCCTGAGCGAGTCGTCCACGGCGCCTCGCATCGCGTCGTAGTCCAGGGTCACGCACCGGATGCCCCGGTCCTCGGCGAGCACCCGGGCCTGGGGCTTGATCTCCTGGGCCGCGAAGATGCCGCGCACCGGGGACAGGGCCGGGTCCCGGTTGAGCAGTTCGAGGTATCTCGTCAACTGCTCGACCCCGTCGATTTCGCCGCGCCTTTTTATCTCTACGGCCACGGCCGCCGAGCTGTCGTCCCGGCACATCAGGTCTACTGGGCCGATCGCCGTCGGGTACTCCCGGCGGACCAGCCGCCAGCCCTTGCCGAGCAGGTGCACCTGCTCGGCAAGCAGTACCTGCAGGTGCGCCTCGACGCCGTCCTTCTGCAGCCCGGGATCGACCCCGAGTTCGTGGCTGGAGTCGTGCAGCACCTCGTCGAGGGTGATGCGCAGTTCCTCGCCGCCCTTGCTGACCACCCGCCAGGAACCCTGGCGACTCCTCCAGCCGGCACGGCGGGGACATCCAGTTGAGCGGCTTGTACGAGCCACCGTCCGAATGGACCAGCACCGAGCCGTCCGCCTTGACGATGAGCAACCGTGTCGCCAGCGGCAGGTGCGCGCTGAGCCGTCCCACGTAGTCCACGCTGCACCGCGCAATGACAAGCCGCATGAGAGGCAACTCTAGCTAGTGCCGGGGCGTGGCAGGAGGCAGGATGCAGCGCCGTCGCCGCGCTCAAGAGCCGGCTCGGTGGCGCCGGCGTGGCGGACGGTCCGGAAGTGGATGAGCTCGAACTGTCCCTGCGTCAGGCCGCGTCCACCGACGACCGGCTGACCAGTCCCTTCATGCTCGACCTGGCCCTGCGTAAGGAGCAACAGGCACCCCGGTCCGGTGGCGTCCGGCGGCCGCGGAACATGCATGCTTTCACAGCGGCCCGCGCTCGTGTGATGCTTAGCGGCGGCGGCTGTGGAGTGTTCGCTGATGGACAGGGGCGCACTATGTCTCGTGCGAGATGGAAAACAATCCTCCTCACTATGGCGGCCATCTTGGCGGCCAGCCTGCCGGTGGCCGCGGCGAGCACGGCAGCGCAGGCGGCGCGCACGGTGGGCCGTGCCCCGGCCGACACGGTCTTCTCAGGAGCGCTAGGCGGAGTGAGCGCTACCTCGCGCACCGACGCGTGGGTGGTCGGGGTCCAGTGCCCCACGTGCGGTAACCCGGGCACGATGACCCTGCACTGGAACGGCACGCACTGGTCGATGGTGCCTAGCCCGGACCCGGGCAAGATGAACAACGTCCTGAACGCCGTCGCTGCCGTGTCACCTTCCGACGCCTGGGCCGTGGGGTCCTACGGCAACTCCACCTGCTCCACGGCTGCCATGGTGATCCTGCACTGGAACGGCACCGCCTGGTCACAGTCCAAGGGCCCGGCCTCGGGCGCGGCCTGCAACGACCTGGAGGGCGTCAGCGCACTCTCGGCCACCAACGCTTGGGGGGTCGGCGGTTCCTGCACGTTCGCGGTGAACCACTGCCACACGCTGATCGTGCACTGGAACGGCACCGCCTGGTCGACGGCGGCCAGCCCCAACCCCGGGGCGGAAGGCCGCTCGTTGTCCGGCATCAGCGCCGACTCGGCTACGGACGCCTGGGCGGCCGGGTCCTACTGCACCACCACCTCCTGCCTCGCCGGGCACGACACGCTGTTGCTGCACTGGAACGGCACCGCCTGGTCCAAGGTGCCCAGCCCAAACCCGGGCCCGTCCAGCTTCCTGGTTGCGGTCAGTGCTGTCTCCCCTTCGGACGCCTGGGCGACCGGGGACTACTGCACCACGGCTTCCTGCGCCGTATCGGACACGCTGTTGCTGCATTGGAACGGCACCGCCTGGTCGAAGGTGCCCAGCCCGAACCCGGGCCCGTTCAGCAACAGCCTGAACGGCGTGACCGCCGTGTCGCCCACCGACGTCTGGGTGACCGGGGACTACTGCGCTCCCAAGTGCGGCGGCCACATCCGCACGCTGATCCTGCACTGGAACGGCACCGCCTGGACGACGGTCAGCAGCCCGGATCCCGGAAACGTCAATAGCCTAGCCGCGGTGGCCGCTACCGCGTCCGGCAACGCCTGGTCGGCGGGATTCACCTGCGTCACGTCCGTGTGTGGCGTCAACACCAACGCGCTGATCCTGCACTGGGACGGCACCGCCTGGACGACATCCTCGGGCTAGCTTCGGCCGCTGGAGTCCTTCTCGCGCACGTAGGTGCCCCGGCCGCGCAACACCACGAGATAGCCGCCGTCCACTAGGTCGGCGATGGCGCGGCGCACGGTCAGCCGGGCCACGCCGTACTGGCTCGCCAGTTCCAGCTCGTTGGGCAGCTTCGCTCCCGGAGCGAGCCGCCCGGCGTCGATCTCGCCGCGCAGGTCTGCCGCCACCTGGGCCCAAAGGTGCTCGGCCCGGGCATGGTCGATGCGCCCCGACCGATCTGCAAGCGACATGCGATCATGCTAAGCACGCCGCTGACGTGCAGAAACAGATAACTACCTCTGCATACAGCTACAGATGTCTTATGCTGTTCACTATGGAGCAAGGCGATATTGAGCTGCTGTGTGAGGCGCACCCGCTGTGGCGGATCGGATCGGTCTGGGCTTCCGCGGGGAGCGGGCCGGACAGCAGGAGGCTGACCGCCTCGCGGGACGGCATTCAGGTGCACGCCTGGACGGCCGAACAGCTTTCGGCGTGCATTGCCTACGAGGAGGAGCGGAACGGCTGGCCGGCCCCGCAGGCCGGGCCCGCTGTCAGGCGATCTTGACGGCGACGGTCTGGCACGGGCCCAGTTTCTGGGTGGCCTCGCTCTGCACGCAGAGCCGGGCCGCGGCGGCCAGGCCTGAACCCCCGGTTACCTTGGTGGTGATCACGAACGAGGCGGACCGGCCGTGCGGCACGGTGCCGGGCTCGCACCGGGAGCCGTCCGGGTTGATGCCCGAGCCGTCCGCGACCACGCACAGCGGGACGCCGGTTCCCTTGACACCAGTCAGCTTCTCCAGGACCAGGTCGTCGCCGTTCACTCCGGAGCCCTTGTTGGTCTCGGTGAAGGAGAACGTGAGTACCTGGCCGCTCTGGATGACCTTGACGCCGCCCACGGCGAAGCCGTGCAGAACCATCCCCGGCGCGGCCACCGCGGGCTGTGCCGGGACCTCCGCCGCGCCGGTCAGTACCGTGACAAGGGGACCGGCGACCAGTATGGAACCCATGATCAGGGCGAATCGGCGCATGTTCTTCGGGAGAGTAGTCATGGCTGACGGTAACTCTGCGTGGGATGGCGGCCCAGGCCCGAGTTCTCCGGAAAGGCTGCCCGGCAGCTGTCGATCCGGGGCGGGGACGTTCGTGTAGCAGGTGAAAGGACCCGCGATCACGAGGAGGAACACGCGATGAAGCAGTACCTGATCAGCGTCTACCAGCCCGATGGACCGCCTCCGCCGCCGGAGGTCCTGGGCAAGATCGGGGCCGAACTGGACGCGTTGCGCGCCGAACTCAAGGACACCGGCGCCTGGGTCTTCAGCGGCGGGCTGCACGCCCCGAGCACCGCGACGGTGCTGCGGGCCAAGGACGGCGACGTGCTGGTCACCGACGGCCCGTTCGCCGAGGGCAAGGAGCACCTGGGCGGCTTCACCATCCTGTGGGCCGCGGACCTGGATGCGGCGCTGGCGTGGGGCCGGCGTTATGCCCTGGTCATCGGCTTGCCCATCGAGGTGCGCCCGTTCCAGGGCGAAACCGGAGACTGATGCCCGGCACGCCGGCCCCGTCGGCCGCGGAGATCGAGGACATCTTCCGCGCCGAGTACGGCCGCGCGGTCGCCGTCCTGACCCGCACCTTCGGCGACCTCGACATCGCCGAAGATGCGGTACAGGACGCGTTCGCCGTGGCGGCGCAGCGGTGGCCGGCGGCTGGGCTGCCGCCGAGCCCGGCCGGCTGGATCATCACCACGGCCCGCAACAGGGCCATCGACCGCCTCCGCAGGGAGGCGTCCCGTGAGGACCGGCACGCCCAGGCTGCCCTGCTGCACGCCCGTGGCGAACCCGCCGAGGAGGGGCCCGTGCGCGACGACCGGCTGCGCCTGATCTTCACCTGCTGCCACCCCGCGCTCGCCCAGGCCGCGCAGGTCGCGCTGACCCTGCGGCTGCTGGGCGGGCTCACCACGGCCCAGATCGCCCGGGCGTTCCTGGTGCCGGAGCCGGCCATGGCGCAGCGGCTGGTCCGGGCCAAGGGCAAGATCCGCGACGCGCGGATCCCGTACCGCATCCCGGCCGAGGCCGACCTGCCCGGCCGGCTCCGCGCCGTGCTCGCCGTCCTCTACCTCATCTTCAACGAGGGCTATACGGCCAGCGCGGGCGGGCAACTGGTCCGCGCGGATCTGTGTGCCGAGGCGATCCGGCTGGGGCGGCTGCTGGCCGGGCTGATGCCCGACGAGCCGGAGGCACTGGGGCTGCTCGCCCTGATGCTGCTCACCGACGCGCGCCGTGACGCGCGCACCACCGGGACCGGTGACCTGGTCCTGCTCGCCGACCAGGACCGGGACCGCTGGGACGGGGCTCTCATCGCCGAGGGCCAGGCCCTGGTCCGCCGCTGCCTGCGCCGGGACCAGCCCGGCCCGTACCAGATCCAGGCGGCGATCCAGGCCGTGCACAGCGATGCCGCATCGGCCGGGGCCACCGACTGGCGGCAGATCGTCATGCTGTACGACCAGCTCCTGGCCGTCACGCCGAGCCCGGTCGTGGCCCTCAACAGAGCCGTCGCGGTGGCCGAGGTTGACGGCCCGGAACTGGCGCTGGCCCTGGTGGATCGTATTGCACTGACGGACTTTTACCTCTTCCATGCCATTCGCGCGGATCTGCTGCGCAGGCTCGGCCGCGACGGCGAGGCGGCGCAGGCGTACCGGGCGGCCATCGAGCGGGCCGGGAACGCCGCCGAGCGGGACTTCCTGGAGCGCCGGCTGCGGGCGGTCTCCGCGCACTGACCGGCCGGGCGGCCGGGCCGCCCGGCCGGTAGCGCGGCAGGGCCGGTCAGGGCGCCCAGGTGTCCGCGAAGGCCGAATGCGGCGGGGGCGACAGCGTGTGCAGCGGGCCCGCGACGGTGTGCGGGCTGCCCGGCTGGGTCAGCTTGTCGGTGTTCCAGGCCGGGTTCGCGAGGCCGCCGCTCACATTGGCGCCGTCGGTCACCACGATGTCGGTGAAGTGCACGACGCCGAAGTCGGCGGGCGCGACCCCGGAAGGCGAGCCCGCGGTCACCTCGGCCGAGGAGCCGAGACACGAGGGACACGTCTTGGTGACGGTGAAGCTCTGCCCCGACGTGAGGTCCTTGACGGACAGGGTGAAGACGCCGCCGTCAGCGGTGACGCTGGCCATGACGTGGTCGCCCGGGCTCGGGTGGAACGTGGGCACCAGGGCCGCCGGGTACATCCGGTAGAACGCGGTGTAGAACGGCACCGCGTTCAGGCAGACCTCGCTGACCCCGACCTGTTCGGCCGTGCCATCGGTGATCCCGTCGAGGCCAGCCCGCGTCTGTGCGGTGGCGTTCTTGGCGGTGCAGGCCACGGCCGGAACGGCCCAGATGGCCTGGACATGGATGAAGTTCGGCGGGCCGCCCGGCCTGGGCACGGCGGCGTAGCCGGATGCGATGGGGGATGCCAAGGTGATTCCCGGGATGCCGGGCATTCCCGGCGCGGCCGGGCTGGCGGCAGCCAGGCCCGGTGACACGCCCACTACCGCGGCGGCCGCCCCCGTGATAACCGCCAGTCTTCCGAACCTGCGCATGACAACCACCCCGTTCTGGTCTCGGTTCGCAACGCAGCTTTCAGCTGCGATCATGCGGCGCGGAGCGGCGTGACGAATCCGGGAAACCCGCAAGCTTCCGGGGCGGGCCTTAGCCCGCCGCCTGCGGGAGCCGCGGTCAGGCGCCGGAGGCCGGCCGTTGTGCCCAGGCGCGGGCCAGTTCGCTGCGGGAGCGGACGCCGAGCTTGCGGTAGACGGCGGACAGGTGCGCCTCCACGGTCCGCAGCCCCATGTAGAGCTCGGCGGCGACCTCCCGGTTCGTGTGCCCGGCCGCGACCAGGCCCGCTACCTGGCGCTCGGCCTGGGTCAGGGCCAGCCCGCCGGTCCGGGTCACCCCGAGCCTGGCCAGGTCGGCCTTGGCCCGGTCGGCCCAGGGACCGGCGCCAAGCCGGGCGAACATCGACCCGGCCTGCGCCGCGTGCTCCCGCGCCGCGGCCTTGCGGCGGGCCCGGCGCGCGACGTCACCGGCAGCCAGGTGGGTACGGGCCAACTCGAACGGCATGTCCAGGCGGCCGTGCGCGGCGAACGCCCGCCGCAGCGCGGCGTCCGCCGCATCGTGGTCTGCCTGCGCCGACGCCAGCAGCGCCCGGCAGCGGCCAGCGGCGGCCAGTGCCCAGGCCCGGTCCAGCCGCCCGGCCCGCTCCTCCAGGGAAGCCAGCAGCGGCTCCGCCGCGGCGAAGTCGCCGAGCCGGATCAGCGCCTCGATGTCGCCCGGCACCGGCCGCAGCGCGAGCCAGCCGGGATCCACCATCTCGCGCCCGGCCGTGGCCGTGGTGACCGTGGCCAGCATCGCGTGCGCGCCGGCCGGGTTGCCCGAGGCGAGCTCGACCAGGCCGAGCGCGTGGCAGCCGAGGAGCGCGGGGTAGTACACGCCGGAGCGCAGGCCGCCATCGATGGCTGCTTCCGCTTCCGCCCTGGCCTCGTCGAAGGGCCCGCGGGCAGCCAGGATGAGCGCCTGCGCCGCGTGCATGAGCGCCATCGGGGTGACCGCGCCCGCGGCCAGGGCGACCTGGTAACCGTGGCCGGCGTACTCCTCGGCAAGGCCGTAGTTGCCGGCCAGGTCTCCAGTTCGACCAGATGCAGGATCAGGAACGGCAGGTCGGTCTCGGCGCCCTGCTCGACGGCCTCGGTGTATTCGCCGGTGAGCAGCGCCCTGGCCCCGGCCAGGTCGTCGCTGCACCGCAGCACGTGGCTGACAAGAACGCGCGGGCGCAACTCCATCGGCACGCGCCCGGCCTGCTGCCGCATGCCCAATGCGCGCTCGGTCAGGTCACGGCGCACGCCCCGCCCGGTGACGAATTCGGCGATGGCCTGGAAGGCGAGTATCTGCGACATCAGCGCTTCGTCACCGAGCCGGGCAGCCGTCTCGAAGGCGGCCACGAACTGCTCGGTCGGAGCGGCGGTGAATTTCTCGGTGCTGACCCCCAGGACGAAGCCCACGTCCCGGTGGATCTGCGCGCTGAGCGCGGTGCCTTCGCCCGCCTCGCCGAGCGCCCGGCGCAGCAGTGGCAGGGTGGCGGTGGCTCCCTCCAGGTAACCGATGACCCTGGCCAGGTGGTGCAGCGCGGTGGCCCGCAGCGGGCCGGCCTGGCTCAGCGCGATCGCCTGTTCCAGCAGTTCCCGTGCGCCCTCAGGGTCGAACGCGGCCAGGTGGAGCCGGCCAGCATCCAGCAGGCGCTGCACCCGTTCCGCCACCCGGTCCGCCGGGGTGAGCCGGATAGCCAGGTCGGCGAGTTCCGCGCCGGCGACCGCGGCGCCCCGGAGGTTCGCGACCTGGGCCGCCGCGGTGAGCCTGGCCGCCAGTTGCTCGTCCGGCCCGGCGGCTGCCAGGGCGAGGTGGCGCACCTGGCCCTCCGCCGCGCCGGTCACCTCCGCCAGCCGCTGGTGGGCCTGGCGGCGCTGCCGGGCCGTCGCGCTGGAATAGTGCACCGAGCGGAGCAGTGGGTGGGCGAAGCGGACCCGGTCGTCGTCGATGCGAAGCACACCCATCTCCTCGGCGGAGTCCAGCCCGTCCCGGGCGGCCTGGTCATCGCCGCAGGCGGCCACGACGGCGGCCACGGTCGGAGCCGCGGCCGCCGCCGCGACCAGCGCCACCTGCCTGCCTGCGGGGGAGAGGGCCTGGAGCCGGCGCTGGACGAGTGGCCGCAGCGTCCCGGGGACGGGGAGCGGCTGGCTGGCGCCGCGCCGGCGGCTGTGGGCGCCCAGGGCTGCCGCCAGTTCCAGCGCGAAGTAGGGATTCCCCCCGGACGCCTCGTGCACCTCGACCACTTCGGGCCAGGCCTCCGGCGGGCCGCCCTTGGCGCGGAGCACCGCGTCCAGCGCCGCCACGGTCAGCGGCCCGGCCGTGAGGACCTGCAACTGCCCGGGCGGGAACCAGTCCCGCGCGCTCGCAGCCGGGCCGGGCGGATCTGGCGTGGCAACCGTGGCCAGCAGGCCGGCCCGCTGGGAGGTCGAGCCGGCGCCACGCGTACTCAAGGACCGCGGCCGAGGCCCGGTCGAGCCAGGGCAGGTCATCGACCCCGACGATCACCGGGGCGGCCTGTGCCAGGGCCCGGACCACGCCGAGGAAGGCGACCGCAACCGCGCGCTGGTCGGGTGGTTCCGGACCGGGCTCGGCGCGCAGCAGCGCCACGTCCAGCGCCCGCCGTTGCGGGCCCGGCAGCCCGCTGAGCATCGCCTCGGGCACGGGTTCGAGCAGGTCCCCGAGCGCCGAGAAGCTCAGCGCGGCCTCCGGCTGGACCGGGCGGCAGGTGAGCACCTGCCAGCCGCGCCGGCGGGCCTGGCCGATCCCGGCCGACCACAGCGTGGTCTTGCCGATGCCGGCCTCGCCCTCGATCAGCAGCGCCGCCGGCCTGGCCACCTCGTCAAGGAAACGGCCGATCCGGGCTAGCTCGGCGGCACGGCCGTGCACGCCAGCGGCATGGCCGGCATACCGTTCCACAACCACACCCCCCGGCTCGCCCAGGCTGGGTGTTCCAAGTTTCGCCATTGATGGGAGAGATATAGGGCATTTCGGATACATCTGCGCGGGACCGGGCGCTTGGCCCGCGTTCTAGCATCGGGGGTATGACCGCGCTGGGTGATCTTGACCGGGCCAGGATCGGGAAACTGCACGCCCGGGAGGTGAGCCGGTTCCGTGCGGACCGGCCCCGGTCGGCGGCCATGATCGCCCGTGCCCGGGCGCACATGCCCAACGGCGTGCCGATGGTCTGGATGGCATTTCACGACGACCAGGTGATCTACGTCGATCGCGGGCAGGGCCCGGGGTTCACCGACATCGACGGGTTCGGCTACGTCGACTTCAATGCCTCGGACATGGCCATGTTCTGCGGGCATGCGCATCCCGCGATCGTGGCCGCCGTGCGGTCACAGGTGGCCAGGTCCACGCAGTTCCTGCTGCCGACGGAGGAGTCGGTGGAGGTGGCCGAGGAACTGGCCCGCCGGTACCCGGTCCCGCAATGGCAGTTCACGCTGTCGGCCACCCAGGCCAACACCGAGGCGATCCGGCTGGCCCGGGCGGCCACCGGCCGCGAGGTCGTGGTGCTGTTCCAGGGGCACTATCACGGCCACTTCGAGGAAGGCCTGGTGGACCTCGACGGCGAGCAGGTCGCGGCGCTGGAGCGCGGCCTGTCCAAGGGCGTCACCGGCCGGGTCCGGATCGCCCAGTTCAACGACCCGGACACGGTGCGCGCGGCGCTGGCGCCCGGCGACGTCGCGCTGGTGCTGACCGAGCCGGCCATGACCAACAACCTGCACCTGCTGCTGCCCGAGCCCGGCTGGCATGCGGCGCTGCGCGACCTGACCCGGCGTCACGGAACCCTCCTGGCCCTCGACGAGACCCACACCCACGTGGTCGGGCCGGGCGGCGCGACCGGGCTGTGGCACCTCGACCCCGACATCGTCACGATCGGCAAGGCGGTCGCCGGCGGGCTGCCGATGGGCGCCTACGGGGTCACCGCCGGGCTGGGCGGGCAACTGGATGTGGCACGCCACGTCGCCACCGGCGGCACCCTGTTCGGCAACCCGCTGTCGGCAGCGGCCGCGAAGGCCGCGCTCACCGAGGTGCTGGTGCCCGCCGCCTACGCCCACACGTCCGCGCTGGGCGGCGAGCTCGCCGACGGGATCGAGGCGGCCATCGGCGCGGCCGGTCTGCCCTGGACGGTGATCCGGCTGGGGCCCCGCAGCGGGCAGTGGTACGGGCCGCCGCCGCGCACCGGCGCCGAGGCGTACGCGCTGACCGACGGCCAGCTCACCGACCTGATCCGGATCTGGCTCGCCAACCGCGGCATCTGGGAGGCCCTGCCGGGCGCGGGCCCCACCGCCTGCATCCCCGCGACGGCGGCCGACGTGACCCGGTACGTCAGCGCCTACGGCGAGCTGCTGGCCGAGTTGCGCTGACCGCGCGGGCGCATGCCCACGCCGCCGCCGCGACGGCCTGCCGGGCGTGGCCGGCCCCGATCCGGAAAACCCGTTGACATGCCCTACAGTGACGCCCGTGAGCCCTCGCAAAGCCCGGCGCCTGCCCGCCGGGGTGCCCCGCCGGCCGCGCGGCGGGCTGCCGCCGGTGCGCCCCGGCGGCGAGGCGGGGGACGACGCGGAGGTACCCGCGCTGCGGCTTGGCCCGGAGCGGATCGAGTCAGGCCCGGACGGTGACTGGGTGGTCCGGGCCGTGCCGGGCGATGCCACCCAGAAGACCTACCGGTGCCCCGGCTGTGACCAGGAAATCAAGCCCGGGACCGCGCACCTGGTGGTGTGGCCCGCCTATACGCCCGGGCTGGCCGAGCGCAGGCACTGGCACCGCCCGTGCTGGGACCGGCGGCTGCACCGCCACGGCCAGGGCCGGCCGGGCAGGTAAGGAGCACCGTGACAGAGATCAGGGCCGCCACCGTGCTGCCTGCCCGGCGCGAGGACATCACCCTGCACACCGCCGACGGCCTGGCGCTGGTCGGGGAGATCGCCCGGCCGCTCGCCGGGGACCCGGTGGCCACCCTGCTGTGCCTGCACCCGCTGCCCACGCAGGGCGGGATGATGGACAGCCACATCCTCCGCAAGGCGTCCTACCGGCTGCCCGCGCTGGCCGACCTGGCCGTGGTCAGGTTCAACACCCGCGGTACCGCGTCGGACCGCGGCCGCAGCGAGGGGGAGTTCGGCGACGCCACGGCCGAGCGGTACGACGTGGCCGCGGCGATCGCCTGGTGCGTGGCCGCCGGCCTGCCGAGGCTGTGGCTGCTGGGCTGGTCGTTCGGCACCGAACTCGCGCTGCTGTGGGGGAACGACCCGGCGGTGGAGGGCGCCATCCTGCTCTCCCCGCCGCTGCGCCGGGCCGGCGACGCGGAACTGGACGCCTGGGCGGCCTCGGGCAAGCCGCTGCTGGTGCTGGTGCCCGAGTTCGACGACTACCTCCGGCCGGACGAGGCGCGGGCCCGGTTCGCGCGGGTGCCGAAGGCGGAGGTGATCGCCGGGGAACGGGCCAAGCACCTATGGGTCGGGGAGCCTGCTGTGCGTACTGTTCTGGGTGAGATCGTGCGCCGGGTGAACCCGGCCGCGTGGCCGCTGCCAACCGAGTGGGAGGACCTACGGTGACCCTTTTCGATCTGAGCGGTAAGAAGGCATTCATCACCGGGGCTTCGCGCGGCATAGGGCAGGAGATCGCGATTGCCTTCGCCGAGGCGGGCGCCGACCTCGCGCTGGTGGCACGCAGCGAGGACGGGCTCGCGGCCACTGCCGAGAAGGCGGCGGGGTACGGGCGTGAGGCGTTCGTGATCCGCGCGGACGTGACCGACCAGGAAGCCGTGGAAGGCGCCGTCGCCACGGCGATCGAGCGCCTCGGGTACATCGACATCGTGGTCAACAACGCCGGCGGGTCCAACTTCGTGGTCCCGTTCATGGACCTGCGGGTGCCGGGCTGGGACAAGCTGATGCGGCTCAACCTGACCTCCGCCGTGTACGTGTGCCACGCGGCCGGGCCGCACCTGGCCGAGCGCGGGCGAGGGCTCGGTCATCAACGTGGCCTCGGTCGCGGGCCTGGCCGCCTCGCCGTTCCTGTCGCCTTACGGGGCGGCCAAGGCCGGGCTGATCTCGCTCACCAAAACGCTGGCGGTGGAGTGGGCGCCGCTGGGCATCCGGGTCAACGCGCTGTGCCCGGGCTGGACGGCGACCGAGCTCAACCGCAACTTGTGGGAAGACGAGACGACGGGCAAGGCCACCATCGCGACGGTGCCCATGCAGCGGTGGGGCCGCGCTGCCGAGATGGCCGGGCCCGCGGTCTTCCTGGCCAGCGACGCGTCGTCCTACATGACCGGGCAGGCGCTCGTCGTGGACGGCGGGCAGACCACCATGGCCTGAGGCCCGGGCGGGCCGGGGATGACGCAAGAGGGGCGGCGCGATGCGCGCCGCCCCTCTCCCGTTTGCGGGTGCGGTGGTTACTCGGTCCACCACTCCTCGTCGTTGGCCTTGGCTGCCTTGTTCGCCGACACCGGCTGCTTCGGGCCGTTCGCCGGCGGCTGGCTGGCCTGGGCCTGGCGCCTGGGGCGCGGGCCGTGACTCCTGCCGGGGCGCGGGCGGCGGCGGGCCGGCGACGGCCTTGGGCGCGGCCGGGGCGACCGCGGGCCGCGACTGGGGCTGCTTGAGCGCCTCGGACAGGCCCGGCATCTGGGTGCCGAGGAGCTGGCTGATCTGCGCCAGGTGGGTGGAGATGCTCTCCTTCTGCCTGGTCAGGTCGTCGACCTCGCGCTGCGCCGCGGCGCGGTGCCGCTCGATCTCGTTCTTGGCGTCCGCGGTGAGCTGATCGGCCTGGCCCTTGGCCTGGGCGACGATCTGGTCGGCGTTCTTCCTGGCGTTGGACACGAGCTGCTTGGAGTGCTGCTCGGCCTCGCGCCGGGTGTGGTCGGCCTGCGCGCTGGCCTTGGCGGCGCGCTGCTCGGCGGTGGCGGCGCGCTGCTCCGCCTCGCTGACCAGCTTCTGCGTCGCGGCCTGTGCGGCCGAGAGGCGCTCGGCCTCCTGGCGCTCGGACTCCTCGCGGCGCGAGGCGAGCTGGATCTCGAACTCGGCCTCGGCCTGCGCGCGCTGCGCCTCGCTCTCCTCCAGGATGCGCTGCGCCTGGCTGCGCATCTCGTCCGCCTGCCGCTTGGAGGTGGTGAGGATCTCGTCGCGCTCCCGCTTGGACGACGCCTTGAGCTGCGCGACCTCGCGCTCGGTCGTGGTGCGGAGCTTGGCGATGTCGCGCTCCACGCGGCCCGCTTCTCCGCCACCTCGTGGTCGGCCATGGCGCGGAGCTTGGCGGCCTCGCGCTCGGTGGTGGAGGTCAGCTCGTCGGCCTCGCGGCGTGCCCCGGTGCGGATCGCGTCGGCTTCCCGCTCGGCCGAGCCGCGCTGGTCGTCGGTCTCCCGCTTGGCGCTGGCGCGCAGTTCGGCCGCCTCGTTCTCGGCGCTGGCGCGCAGTTCGGCCGCGTCCACCTTGGCGGCGGCCTGCAGCTCGTTGGCCGCGGAGCGGGCCTCGCCGACGATCTCCGTCGCCTGTTCCTCGGCGAGGCGGAGCAGTTGCTCGATCCGGGAACCCAGGCCCGCATAGGTGGGGCGCTCCTGCTCCCGGAGCTGGCGATGCGCCTCGGTCAGCTCCTGCTGCAGCGCGCCGACCTGCTCGCGGTGCTGCCGGATCTCCAGGTCGCTCTGCTTGAGGTACTCGTCGACCTGGTGCTGGTCGTAGCCGCGCATGACCTTGGCGAAGTCGCGGGCCGGGGCGTCTTCGAAGAAGTTGCTGAGCTGGGCGTCGATTTCAGGCTGCATGTGGCTTGATCCTGGCTAGACGAAGAGGGGGGCCTGCGGGGGGCACAGACGAGTTCCTAGCACCCAGCCGTGAGGGAATGACAAAGTCCAGCCAACCCCCACCGGCGCGGACGCGTGAGACCGCTCGCCCGATCACTCGCAGCGTACTCCCGTTACGCAGGTGATGACGGCGGCTTTCCGGCTTCCCGCCGGCCAAGATTCACTTTTCGCCGCAACCCGGGACGCCGCGGTCAGGGAGGCGCCCAGGTCAGGCCTGCGGCGGCTGGACCAGTTCGGTCAGTACCCCGCCCACGTCCGCCGGGTGCAGGAAGGCGATCGACGCGCCCATCGAGCCGTGCCGTGGCCGCTGGTCGAGCAGGCGGACGCCGCGTGCGCCGATGGCCTCCAGCGCCGCGGTGATGTCCGTCACCCGGTACCCGATGTGGTGGATGCCCGGCCCCCTGCGGGCCAGGAACTTCCCCACCGGCGTGTCCGGGCCGGTCGGCTCCAGCAGCTGGATCCAGGACGGCCCCGGCCCCTCGTCCAGGCGGAGCATGGCCTCGCGGACGCCCTGGTCCTCGTGGGTCTCCCGGCTGGCCACGGTGACCTCGAAGACGGACTCGTAGAAGGCGATCGCCACCGCGAGGTCGTGGCAGGCGATCCCCACATGGTCGATCCGGTCCAGCACCGCTGCCTCCCGCGGGCGTCCTGGCAGTACCCGGGCGGCCCGGCGGCTCCGGGGCCGCGGGCCGGTCTGGGTATCGTGGCAGACATCCCGCCCGCGCCGCACCGGGCGGGGGAGCAGCGGAGGGAACCATGCCAGAAGCGGTGATCACAGGCGGGGCGAGGACCCCGGTCGGCCGCCTGCTCGGCTCGCTCAGGGACCTCGCCGCCACCGACCTCGGCGGCATCGTCATCAAGGCCGCGCTGGAGCGCTCGGGCATCGCCGGCGGCGATGCCCAGTACGTGATCATGGGGCAGGTTCTCCAGGCCGGCGCCGGGCAGATCCCGTCCCGCCAGGCCGCGGTCGCGGCGGGCATCCCGATGACCGTGCCGTCGATCACCATCAACAAGGTGTGCCTGTCCGGGCTGGACGCCATCGCGCTCGCGGCCCAGCTCATCCGCGCCGGTGAGTTCGACATCGTGGTCGCGGGCGGCATGGAGTCGATGACGAAGGCGCCGCACCTGCTGCCGGGCGCCCGCGCCGGGCACAAGTACGGCGCCATGGAACTGCTGGACGCCATGGCCCTCGACGGGCTGACCGACCCGTTCGAGCACACCCCGATGGGCGAGCTGACCGACGCGCACAACAAGCGCCTCGGCATCGGCCGGGCCGAGCAGGATGAGTTCGCTGCGCTCTCCCATCAGCGCGCCGCTGCGGCGATCAAGGATGGTCTGCTGAACGATGAGATCGTGGCCGTCCCGGTGCCGCAGCGGCGCGGGGATCCGGTGCTGTTCGACACCGACGAGGGGGTACGCGGCGAGACCACAGCCGAGTCGCTGGCCAGGCTGCGCCCTGCCTTCGGGGCCGGCGGGACCATCACCGCGGGCTCGGCGTCGCAGATCTCCGACGGGGCCTGCGCCGTGGTGGTGATGTCCCGGGAGGCCGCCGCTGCCCGGGGCGCCCCGGTGCTCGCCGAGATCGGCGCGCACGGCAACGTGGCCGGCCCGGACAACTCCCTGCAGTCCCAGCCCTCCCGGGCCATCCGCCATGCCCTGGGCAAGGCCGGGCTGGCCGTGGGCGACCTGGACCTGATCGAGATCAACGAGGCGTTCGCGGCCGTGGTGCTCCAGTCCATGCGCGACCTGGCCGTCGGCACGGACATCGTCAACGTCAACGGGGGCGCGATCGCCATCGGCCACCCGATCGGCGCCTCCGGCGCGCGGATCGCCCTGCATCTGGTCCATGAGCTGCGCCGCCGCGGCGGCGGGCTGGGCGCGGCGGCACTGTGCGGCGGCGGCGGCCAGGGCAGCGCGCTGCTGCTCCGGGTGCCGGGCGGCCATGACTGACCCCGGCTGTGAGGCACGCTTTGCCGACGGCCGATAGCGGCACGCCGCAGCCGCCGGGCCGAACGGCGCACAGTGCCGGCCTGCGCGCCTCCGGCACGACGCAGCCCCGGTGCCGTTGCGGCGTCCCGGCGGCGAACTCCGCGCTGTCCTGGCGGCACGCCCAGGCACCCGGGCCTCCCGAAGCCAGGGAGGCCCCCGGGCACGGCGGCCCGCGAGGGAGGCCACGTATAGAGCGGCGATCGAGAAGGCCAGGGCCGGGGACGCGCGGGCGCTGGCCCGGCTGATCTCGCTGGTCGAGAACTCCGCGCCGGAACTGCGCCAGGTCGCCAGGGCACTCGCCCCGCTGGCCGGGCAGGCCCGGGTCGTCGGGCTGACCGGATCGCCGGGGGTGGGCAAGTCCACGCTGACCGCGGCCCTGGTCGCGGCCTACCGGGAGCGGGGCCAGCGGGTGGCCGTGCTCGCCGTGGACCCGACCTCACCGTTCAGTGGCGGCGCGCTGCTCGGCGACCGGGTCCGGATGCAGGAGCATGCCACCGACCCGGGCGTGTTCATCCGGTCCATGGCCACCCGGGGCCATCTCGGCGGCCTGGCCGCGGCGGCGCCGCAGGCGCTCCGGGTGCTGGATGCCGCCGGGTTCGCGGTGCTGCTGGTGGAGACCGTGGGCGTGGGCCAGGCCGAGGTCGAGATCGCCTCGCTCGCCGACACCACCCTGGTGGCGGTGGCTCCCGGCATGGGCGATGCCATCCAGGCGGCGAAGGCGGGGATCCTGGAGGTCGGGGACGTGTTCGTGGTGAACAAGGCCGACAAGCCGGGTACCCAGGAAGCGGTCAGGGACCTGCGGGGCATGATCGCGATGGCCCGTCGTAGCGCCGAAGAATGGAAGCCGCCCATCGTGACCACGGTCGCGGTCAACGGCGAGGGCATCGCCGAACTGGCCGGGAAGGTGGACGCGCACTGGTCCTGGCTGGACTCCTCGGGCCAGGGCGAGGCCCGGCGGCGGGCCAGGGCCGCCGCGGAGATCACCGCGATCGCGCTGGCCGAACTGCGGCGGCGGGTGGGCGGCCTGCCCGGTGACTCCCGGCTGGACGAGCTGGCCGCCCGGGTCGCGGCGGGCAAGCTGGACCCCTTCACCGCCGCCGACGAACTGATGGACGCGGCGGCGCCCGCCGAGAGCCCGTAACGCGCTCCGCCGCCCCGCCCAGAGGCCTTAGCGCGCCGCGAATCCGCCGCGCCTGTGCGCTGCGGCCCGCGACCGCCGCGAATCCGCGGTGCGGCCAGGCGGTCTTTGTGGTTGGCGGCCCACCAACCACAAAAGAATGTGGGTGGTGGCGCCACCAACCACAAACCCGTGGTGCTACGGAGCCGGGTGGCGGCGGGGCAGGGGCGGCAGTGCAGTCACGCCAGGCTCGTCCGCATCTGGAGCCTCACTGGCCGCGGGGCCTGAGGGCCCGGCCGGGGCTGGCGCATCCTCGGCGGGGCCCGCCGCGCACGGCCGGGGTGGGCTCGCCGGCCGCGGCGGTTCCGTGGCGGGCTCTCCGGCGGGCGCCGGCCTGGCATGCCGCCCGGGTTCCGCCTGCTGCTCCGGTTCCCCGTGGCGCTCGGCGGCCAGGGCGGCGATCTCGGCGTCCAGGATGGACTCGCTGCGCAGCCGGGCCTCGTACGCTTCCTTGCCGCCGCGCGCGCCGAACAGGCGCTTGGTCAGCACCAGGTAGAGGACCAGGCCCAGGTTGATCAGCGAAGGCCACCGCCCGGAGCGCGGTGACCTTGTTCGTCAGGTCGTAGATCTCAAACGGCAGCCCGACCGACGTGGCGATCATGGCGAAGTACTCGCCCCAGCGCTTGACCAGCCACAGCCCCACGCCCTCGATGACCTCGACCGCCGCGTACGCCGCGCAGCCGATCGCCAGGTAGGCCAGGATCCGCGGGTCGGTGGTGAATGCCTTGTTGATCAGGCCGAGCACCTTGGAGTGCTCGACGCTGAAGCCGAGGTCGCGCAGCAGCGTCTTCAGCGGCGGCAGCGCGTGGTCGTAGGACTGCTCCAGGGACAGCCGGGAGACCGAGAACCGCCAGATCGCGATGGCGAGCGCGGCGAAGACCAGCGCCCGGATGAACCGCTCGACCGCGAAGATGCGCAGGATGAGCGCACTGCGGACCTCCTGGCCGCGGCGCACCCTGGGCGCGCTGTCCGCCGGGCCACTGGCGGTGGGCTCCCCGATCACGAAGGCCCCGCACCGCAGGCAGCGCCACGCCTGGCCGTCCCTGGCCGCCCCGTAGCCGAACCGGTCGCGGAGCCCGGGCTCGTCGGGGGCAAACGTCACGTGACCCCTGGCACCACAGCCCAGCAGGCTCCAGTCCATGTCAGGCAGCCTAATGCCGGCCGGCCCTGGCGGTAGCGTGTGCCTGTGGCCAAGCCCCTGGACCTCCCGTTCGACCCGATCGAGCGTGCCGCGGAGATCTGGGGGGACAGGTTCGGCCCGGCGGACGCCATGGCCGCGGTCACCTCGATCATGCGGGCCCAGCAGATCCTGCTTGCCGGGCTCGACGGGCTGCTCCGGCCGTACGGGCTCACCTTCGCCCGGTACGAGGCGCTGGTCCTGCTGGCGTTCAGCCGCCGTGGCGCGCTGCCGCTGCGGGTGATCGGCGAGCGGCTGATGGTCCACCCGACCAGCGTCACCAACACGGTCGACCGGCTGGAGCGGGACGGCCTGGTCCGGCGCCGCCCCAACCCGCGCGACGGCCGGGGCATCCTGGCCGAGATCACGCCAGGCGGCCGCGATGTGGTGACGCGCTCGACCGCCGACCTGATGGCCGCCCGGTTCGGCATGGCGCGGTTACGACGCGCCGGAACTCGCGGAGATGTTCACCCTGCTGCGCGGGCTGCGGGTGGCCGCCGGGGACTTCCGCCCGGAGCCCGGCGCGGCGGCCGTCAGCGCACCGGGGACGGCTGCCAGTGCCGCCGCCGTCGTAGGTGAACCATACGGCGTGCAGGCTGGTGTCCGCCGGGATCGCGACTCCCTGTTCTGCGGTGGTCATCCCGACATAGGAGAAGCCGCCGGGTATCGACGCGCCCCGGACGGTGCGCCAGCGCAGGCTGCCCGTTCCCGCCACGTTGGCTGGAGACCTCGATGCCCTCGCTGGTCGCGACCAGCGACCTGGCCGGCTGGGCGTGCCGCGACAGCGACATGGCGTCTCCCGTTCCGGGGCGGAACCGGCCGGCATCCAGGTCCGCCCGCCGTCCGGTCGAGTACACGATGTCTTGCCTGCTGGTTCGCCGGGCGTCCGGCCCACGCACATCACCACCAGCCCGGAACCGGTCGCGGCCAGCATGGACCTCCGGGCAACCCGGTGGCCAGGGCTGGCCCGGGCAGGCCGCAGCCGGAGACCGGGGTCGCGCCGCCGGTCGGTGCCGCCCGCCAGCCCGTTGTCTGCGTGACCGGGCCCGAGTACACCGCGCCGTCCGGGGGCGAGCAGGTAGCCACGGCTGCCGGTGAGCACGAGCTGCGCCGAGGAGGGCTCCACGGCCGCGCCCGGTAGCAAGTTCGAGCCCAGGCCGGTCACACCAGGCACCGGAGACCATCGTCCGTGCCCGCCGGCGCTGGAGTACAGGGAAAACCTCGTGCAGTCCGCTGCGAAGTCCGCACCCGTGCCGGTGCACTTGGCCCACACCGCGAACGCGAGGTCGTCCACCGTCTCCAGGTCGGTCACCCGCAGCCCGTGGGTCGCGATCTTCACCCAGGTCTGGCCGCCGTTGTGGGTGGCGTACAACTGCGGGCCGAACGCCCAGGCGGTGACGCCGTTCAGGGACCGGACCTGGCTCACGCCGGTCGCCCCATCCGGCGCGCCGGTACCGGGCGCGTGCTGCCCGTGCCACGTGGCCCCGCCGTCATTGGTGATCGCGAGGGAGGTGCAGATGTAGGGATCCGCGTTGGCGCACTTCCCGGGGGTGCCCGGCCTGGCCGATCACCCATCCGGTGGCGGTGGAGACGAACGTGACCGAGGTGGGCGCGAAGTTGGGCGGGACCGGGGCCGGGAGTACGGGCGTCGGCGTCGCGGACCTGGACTCGGGCCCGGAGGTGCCGCCGGCGGTCGGCTGGGCCGGCCCGGGCGAGGAAGGGTGCGCCGGTGTCGTAGCGCCGGACAGCGCGGTGGACTTGCCGCCGATGCCGCCGGAGAGGATCAGCCGCGGGACGGTGATCGCGCCGGCCACCACGACGGCCGCCCCGGCGGCCGCCAGCGCCGCCCGTCCCAGCTTCCGGCGGCGGGCCCGCCTCCTGATCCGCTCGAAGGAGCCGGGGTGCGGCAGCAAGGGGGTCACCCGTTCCTGGAGCCAGGTGTCGATGTCGTCGCGGGGCTCATCCATGGGCTTCCCCCAGAACCGCGCGGAGCCTGGCCCGCGCGTGGTACAGGTCCGCTTTCACCGTGCCCTCCGGCCGCCCGAGCATCTCCGCCACGTCCCTGATCGGGAACCCGGCGTAGTAGTGCAGCAGGAACGGCTGGCGCAGCCGGTCGGGCAGGCCCTGGATGAGGGCGCGCACATCCACGTCCTGGGCCGGGTCGTGGACGCTCTCCGCCGGCACGGTGGCGCTCACGGCGCGCAGCGCGCGCCGCTCCCGGCCGACCTTGCGCCAGTGATCCCTGATCAGGTTCGTCGCGATCATGTAGAGGTAGCTCTGCGGGTTTTCCAGGGACGACCACCGGGCCAGCAGCCTGGTGAAGGCCTCGGATGCGATCTCGTGGGCGGTGTCGTCGTCGTCCACCAGGCGGCGGACCCAGCCGGCCAGCCGCGGGTAGCAGGCATGGAACAGTTCCTCGGCGGCCAGCCGGTCGCTGGTGCGGAACGTGCCCACGTGCTCTCCCCGGCTTGATGTGCCCGAGGGGGTGATCCACGCCCCTGCCAGGGACATCATTCCCGGTGCGGGCGCGGCTACCTCAGCAGGTCCGGTTGCACAGGTCTACCACACCCTTCGGGGCAATTCGGCCTCCTGCCGGGCACGTCCCCGTGCTGCCCGGGCAGTACCTGAGACGGCGGACCGGCCGTTCCGGTTGCGGGGAATCCGGGGGAGTACACTGAAGCCGAGATAGTAGGACGTCCTACTATCTCGGCGATCGGCCGGAGGAACTCCATGGACGCACCGACCGCACCCGACGCGCGGGAGGCCGAGGACGGCAGGCGCCGCTGGCAGCGCCGCTACGACGCCGCGCGGCGGCGCGAGGCGGATTTCACCACGCTGTCCGGCCTCGAAGTGGACCCGGTGTACGGGCCGCCGCCCGGTGCCGTGGTGCCCGGCTTCGCCCGGATCGGCTGGCCGGGCGAGTACCCGTTCACCCGCGGCCTGTACCCGGCGGGATACCGGGGAAGGGCCTGGACGATCCGCCAGTTCTCCGGGTTCGGGAACGCCCGCCAGACCAACGAGCGGTACAAGATGCTGCTGGACGCGGGCGGCGCGGGGCTTTCCGTCGCCTTCGACATGCCGACCCTGATGGGGCGGGACTCCGACGAGCCGCGCGCGGCGGGCGAGGTCGGCCACTGCGGCGTGGCCATCGACTCGGCCCGCGACATGGAGGCCCTGTTCGAGGGGATCCCGCTGGCCGAGGTCACCACCTCGATGACGATCAGCGGCCCGGCGATCCCGGTGTTCTGCATGTACCTGGCGGCGGCGCAGCGGCAGGGCGCGGAGATCTCCGTGCTGAACGGCACGCTGCAGACCGACATCTTCAAGGAGTACATCGCCCAGAAGGAGTGGCTGTTCCCGCCGGAGCCGCACCTGCGGCTGATCGGTGACCTGATGGAGTTCTGCGCCGCCGAGATCCCCGACTACAAGCCGCTGTCGGTGTCCGGCTACCACATCAGGGAAGCGGGCGCCACGGCCGCGCAGGAGCTTGCCTTCACCCTGGCCGACGGGTTCGGTTACGCCGAGCTTGGCCTCGCCCGCGGCATGGACGTGGACGTGTTCGCGCCCGGCCTTTCGTTCTTCTTCGACGCCCACATCGACTTCTTCGAGGAGATCGCCAAGTTCCGCGCCGCGCGGCGGATCTGGGCGCGATGGATGCGGGACACCTACGGCGCACGGACCGAGCGCGCCCAGTGGCTGCGGTTCCACACCCAGACCGCCGGGGTGTCGCTGACCGCGCAGCAGCCCGACAACAATGTGGTGCGCACCGCGATCGAGGCGCTGGCCGCGGTCCTCGGCGGGACCAACTCGCTGCACACCAACGCGCTCGACGAGGTGCTCGCGCTGCCCAGTGAGCGGGCGGCGGAGATCGCGGTGCGGACCCAGCAAGTGATCATGGAAGAGACCGGCGTGGTCAACGTGGCCGACCCGCTCGGCGGGTCGTGGTACCTGGAGGCGCTCACCGACCGGCTGGAGCAGGAGGCGGAGGAGATCTTCGCGCGGATCCGGGCGCTCGGCCCGGACGGCACCATGATGAGCGGGATCCTGCACGGCATCGAGACCGGCTGGTTCTCCGCCGAGATCGCCGAGGCCGCCTTCGCCTACCAGCAGAAGCTCGAAAAGGGGGACAAGAAGGTCGTCGGCGTCAACTGCTATCCCGGCACGGTGGGCCAGCCGGTGGAGATCCTGCGGGTCAGCCACCAGGTCGAGCGGGACCAGGTGGCCGAGCTGGCACGGCGCCGGGCGGAGCGCGACGCCGGGGCCGTGGACCGCGCCCTGGCCGGGGTGGTCGCGGCGGCAAGGTCCTCGGCGCAACATGATCCCGCCCATCCTCGCGGCCGCCCAGGCGGAGGCCACCCTGGGCGAGATCTGCGGGGTGCTACGGGAAGAATGGGGCATTTATACCGAAAATCCCGTATTCTGAGCTTGCCCCGCCCCGGGCCATAGCGTTTCGTAGCGAACGATTGCCGTCAGGCATGGACCTGACGTGCGGCAATCTGGAGCGCTGAACCGGAGGCGGTTGGCGACCGTGAAAGGGGAGTCTCGCCCGTTCGGCACATCACCGGTACGGTGCGGGTTTCCGAAGGGGGACCACGGGCCGTTCGGGGTCTGCGGCCGCAAAACGAAGATGAGATGCCATGCGCTTCGTTGCGTTGATTGTCTGGTTTATTACTGCCCTGTGGGGGCTTTACATGCTCGCCGTGTGGCTGATCGAGAACGACGCCACCCGGCAGGGCAACGCGGCTAGCCGGCTGCCGCTTCCGGTGATCCTGGCCCACGTGAGCCTTGCGGTGACCGGCCTGGTGGTGTGGGTTGCCTACCTGCTGCTCGACCGGCCGGTCCTGGCCTGGACGGCGGTGGGCATCCTCGTGGGCATCGCACTGCTCGGCCTCGCCATGTTCGCCCGGTGGATCCCCGTCTACCGGATGGCGGACGACGAGGTCAGGGTGCCGGTGGGAGCCACGGGGGCGGCCACGGCCGGTGGCACGCCGGAGGGCAGGCTCACCCAGGGACCTGCCCGCGGAGGGGAGTTTCCCGCTGCTCATCGTCCTGGCGCACGGGGCGTTCGCCGTGTCGACCGTCGTCCTGGTCGTGCTCACCGCGCTCGGCGTCGGCGGAAGCTGATCAGCCAGGGACACTGCCGGGCGCGGGGTTCTGGGCCCGGCCCGGCGGGTACCGTCCCTAGGTGACGCTACTCACATAGCGTGAGACTATGAATACATAGTGCAGTCGCCGCGTAGTCCGCGCACCGGGCCGCAGGGCCGGGGCTCACGGCGGCCGAGCGTTACCGGCGTGAGTGAGGTGATGGCGTGACCAGTGTCCTCGTGGTTGACGACGATCCTGACGTGTGCGATCTCGTCACCTACAAACTGGAGCAGTCGGGCTTCGACGTGCGCCGGGCGTCCGACGGTGACGCGGCGCTCCGCGAGGTCGCCAAGAAGGTCCCCGACCTGGTGCTGCTCGATGTCATGATGCCGGGGGTGTCCGGCCTTGAGGTGCTGGAGCGGTGGCGGTCGAACGAGACGACAGCGGGAATGCCGGTGATCATGCTCACCGCCAAGGCCCAGGAGAACGACGTCGAACGGGGCTTCGAACTCGGCGCCGACGACTACGTGATCAAGCCGTTCAGCCCGCGGGAGCTGGTCCGGCGGGTCACCGCCGTGCTGTCGCGCAGGCAGTCGGTATGACTCCGGGGGACGGCAGCGGGCCGGGCTGAGCCGATGCCGTCCTTCCCGACCGCCGGCTTCGTCCTCGCTGTCACCATCGCCGGTGCCGTGCTCGCCGCCAGCCTGGTGCTGGGGGCCGATGGCCGCCCGGATCCTGCCGGATCCTGCTGAAGGGCCGCCGGGCCCGCGCCGAGCAGGCGATGCGGCCGATGGTCCTGGCGGTGGTCAGCGGCGCGGACGCCCCGCCGGCGCTGATCTCGGCCCGTGGCGAGCTGGGCCGGGCGGCCGAGCGCATCGTGTTCGCCTACCTGGCCGCAGGTGCGCGGTGAGGCTGCGGTGTTCCTCGCCGGCGTCCTGTCACGCCGCGGCACGGTGGCGCGGATCATGCGCCGGACTCACTCGCCGCGCGCCCACCGCAGGGCCCGGGCGGCCGAGCGGCTCGGCCTCATCGCCGCACCGGACGCGGAGGCCCGGCTGGCCGAGCTGGTGACCGGTGATCAGAACGCGGAGGTGCGCATCGTCGCCACCCGTGCCCTGGGCAAGACGGGCTCCGCGGCGGCCGCCAGGACGCTGCTGCACTCGCTGAGCCGGCCGGCGCCGGTGCCCGAGGGCGTCGTGGCGTCGGCATTGCTGGAACTCGGGCCGGAGGCGGTGCCCGGGCTGCGGGCGGAACTGGCCGGCGGGCGGCGCCAGCGCGCCATGGCCGCCAACGTGCTCGGCCTGCTCGACGAGCTGCCTGCCTGGGAGGGCCTGGCGGAGAACGTGGGCAGCGGCAGCGTGGAGGTGCGGGCCAGCGCGGTCCGTGCGCTGGGACGGCTGGGCCTGCCGCAGGCCATCGGCCCGGTCACCGCGTGCCTGCACGCTGCCGAGGACCCGCTGCTGCGCGCCGCTGCCGCGCATGCCCTGGGCCGGATCGGCGACCCGGCCAGCGCCCGGCCCCTGGCCGCCTGCCTGGAGGATCCGCATTACTGGGTGGCGCACAACGCCGCCATGGCGCTGGCCGAAATCGGCGGCCCGGGCCTGACCGAGCTGTCCCTCGCCGCGGCCGGCCTGGGCAGCGGGGCCGCGCACGCGCGGGAGGCGCTGGCCCGGCGGGCACTGGCGCGGGGCGAGCGGCCGGCCGCCCCGGTGCCCGGCCCGGCAGCCGGCGCACGCTTCCCAGCCAGCCCGGCCCGCCCGCCGGTCACGCCGGCCTGGCCTGCCCGGCAGGGCGGCCGGTAGTGCCGGTGGCAGCCGCCACGATCCGTGGCCTTGCCTGGTTCTGCATCGGGTACTTCGTCGTGCTCAACTCCGCCTACCTGGCTGCTTCTCGCGCTTGCCGCGGGCAACGCGGTGCTGGACCGCAGCCGGGTCCGGTTCGCCGGGCTGGCCGAGATATTCGCCAGCCCGCTGGCGCCGCCCATCAGCCTGATCGTGCCGGTGTGCAACATGGCGGACCTGATCGTCGGGAGCACGCGCGGGCTGCTCGGCCTCCGGTATCCCGAATTCGAGGTGATCGTCGTGGACGACGGTTCCACCGACGCCACCTTCTCCCGGCTGCAGGCGGAGTTCGGGCTCGTCCCGGTCGACAAGGTGATCCGGGACGAGCCCGGCCACGGTCGGCCGGGTGCTCTCCGTGCACGCGCCGCGCGACGGCGGCAACCTGCTCGTGATCCGCAAGCAGGGCGCCGGCCGCCCCGCCGACGCGGTCAACGTGGGCGTCGGCGCCGCGAAGTACCCGCTGATCTGCCGGGTCGACGCCGACACCTATCTGGACACCGACGCCCTGCTCACGGTCGCCAAGCCCTTCATCGAGGACCCGGCCGGGGTGGTCGCGGCCGGTGCCACGATCCGCGTCGCCAACGGGTCCGGGATCAGGAGCGGGCGGGTGACCCGGCCGCGCGTCGCCGGAGGGTGGCTGCTGCCCATCCAGGCGGCCGAGTACCTGCGCTCGTTCCTGCTCGGCCGGGCGGGATGGTCGCAGATCAGGGGCATGCTCGTCCATCTCCGGCGCGTTCGCGGTCTACCGGCGGGACATCTACGAGCTGGCCGGCGGGTTCGGCCCGGGCAGCGACGGTGACGACCTCGAAATGACCCTGCGCGTACACCGGCGGCTGCGCGACGAACGGCAGCCCTACCGCATCGGCTTCGTCCCCGAGCCATGCTGCTGGAGGGTGGTGCCGCACAGCTACCGGCGGCTCGCGGAGCAGCGCACCCGCTGGTCCCGGACCCTCGCCGAGGCGCTGTGGGCGCAGCGGGCGATGCTGTTCAACCCCGGGTACGGCAGGATCGGCCTGCTCGTCCTGCCCTTCTACGTGGTATTCGAGCTGGTCAGCGCGGTGGTGGAACTGCTCGCCGTGGCGGTCTTCGCGGCCGGGCTGCTGCTGGGCTTCCTCAGGCCCGAGATGGCGCTCCTCGCTCGCCGCCGCGGGGCTCGGGTACGGCGCGCTGCTCACCATCGCCAGCGTGATCTGCGAGGAGCTCACCTACCACCGGTACCACTCCTGGCGGGACTTCGCCCTGCTCATCTACGCCGCAGTCGCGGAGAACGCCGGATTCCGGCAGCTCCATGCCTGGTGGCGGCTGCGCGGGATGGCCGGTGCGGTGCTGCGCCACCGGGCGAACTGGGCCGAAGAGCCCGGCAGGCGGGGCCAGAGCGAGCCCGCGTTCGGCATGCCCGCGGGGGAGCGGCACGCCCGGGTGCCGTAACCCGGCCGGCGAAGAACGCGCGGCGCGGGGGCGCGCAGAGCGGACAATGGCCGCTAGCCTCGACAGAACAGCGCACCGAGGCACGGCGCGACAAGGGAGTTGCCCATGGGATCGGAAACGCCTGCCGAGGTGGACCAGGCGATGCTGGACGTTGCCCTGGCCGAGGCGCGGGCCAGCCTTGAGGCCGGCGGTGTCCCGGTGGGCGCCGCGCTGGCGGCGGGCGGCCGCCTGATCGCCTCCGGCCACAACGAGCGCGTCCAGTCGGCTGACCCGATCGCCCATGGTGAGATGTCCTGCCTGCGCAATGCCGGAAGGCAGGCCTCCTACCGCGGCATGACCCTGTACACCACGCTGTCCCCGTGCCAGATGTGCACCGGTGCGATCCTGCTGTTCCAGATCCCGAGGGTGGTCGTCGGTGAGGCCACCACCTTCGCCGGGGACCTTGACTTCCTCTCCAGGCACGGCGTCACGGTGGTGCTGGCCGACGACGAGCGCTGCGTCGCGGTCATGCGGGAGTTCCAGGAGCGCTTCCCCGAGGTATGGAGTGAGGACATCGGCGGGCGCTAGGACATCGGAGCTGTGATCGGCGAGGAGTTCGCGGGCCTGCTGGCCGCCGCGCAGGCCGGCAGTGAGGCCGCGTTTTCCCGGCTGTGGCGGGATGCCAACCCTGCCCTGCTGCGCTACCTGCGGGTGATAGCTCCGGGTGCCGAGGAGGACATCGCCGCGGAGACATGGGTGCACGTGGTCCGCGGGCTGCCGTCGTTCCGCGGTGACGAGCAGGCCTGGCGGGCATGGCTGTTCACCACGGCCAGGCGCCGCGCGATCGACCAGGCCAGGCACCGGTCGCGGCGGCCCGAGGTGCCGCTGGACGACGTCACCGCCGCGCAGTTGCCCAGCAGCGCGGATTCCGCCGAGGCGGCGATGGAGAGCCTCGGCACGGCGGCTGCGATCGCCCTGGTATCCGGGCTGCCACGGATGCAGGCAGAGGTGATCCTGCTGCGGGTGGTCGCGGGCCTGGACACCGAATCGGTGGCGCGGATACTGCGCAAGAAGCCGGGCGCCGTCCGGGTGGCCGCACACCGGGGCCTGCGCAAGCTGGCGCAGATCACCGCCGACGCAGGTGTAACGCTGTGACCGGGAACGACGTTCCGGATGATGACATGGCAAACACCCCGCAGCCGCAGCGCCAGGACGAGCCCGCAGTGACGGACGCCGACCTGGATGCGCTGCTTGCCGGGGAAGCCGGCGCGATCCCCGGGCTGCGGCCCGTCGCCGACGTCCTGGCCGCGCTGACCGCCGGGCCCACCGCCGGGGAACTGGCCGGTGAGACCCGCACACTGGCCGAGTTCCGGCGCCGGGCCGGCGTGCCGGTGCCGCGCCAGCGTGCCCGGCGCGGCACCGCCATGCTGCCCTCCCGGCTCGGGGCCAAGATCGGCGCGGCCGCTACCGCGGTCGCCATCGTGCTCGGCGGCGCCGCCACCGCCGCCTTCGCGAACGCGCTCCCAGCGCCGATCCAGCGCCTCGCCCATGACGCCTTCGGCGCGCCCACCCCGCAGCCACGTCGTGACCTGCCCGGCCGCGGCGCGCCGGGCGCACCCGGGGAGAGGGCGCACGGGCAGGCCGCGGCACACGGGGAGCGCGCGGCGCGCGGCGAGCCGCGGGGCGGGCGGCAGGCCCGCCCGCATGCCACCGCGGCGCCCACGCCGCCGGGCAACCCGCACCCGAAGGGCCAGCAGGGCAACCCGCACGCCAAGGGCCAGCAGGGAACCCGCACGGGCACGGCAAGCACGGCAAGCCGTCCGGTCAGGGAAAGCAGGGCAACGGCCAGGGAAACCAGGGCAACGGCCAGGGAAAGCAGGGCAACGGCAAGGGAAAGCAGGGCAACGAGCAGGGCGGCAACGGGCATGCCGCGGCCCAGCACGGGAACTCCCATGGGAAAGGGCTGCGCGGCAGGCCCGCGCAGCACAGGCCGGCGGGCACTCGCGCCGGCCCGCACATACCCAAACCGGCCATGGATCCCTGAGACCTCAAGGCCCGTCCCACGCCCAGGGTGCGGTGTGGCGGCGGCGCGGTGGGCCGGGTGGCCGGCCTAGCTATTTCCGGCCCACCGCTCAACTCACGGGACTGGGCGGGGCGTGACAGCCCCGCCCATCCGTGCTGAGGCCCGGGGGAGCACCCCCGGAACCCCCCGTGGCCGCGGCCCCGTTACTTCGTCGCGGGGGCCTTGGCCTGCTGGCCCGGGGGGCGACCCCCGGGTGGCGCTAGCCGGGGGAGTCGCGGGGGTGGGCCGAAGTCGACCGCGGTCGTGTTCGCGCCGCTGATCACCACGGCGACCGTCTCGCCCGGCGCGGGCTCGCAGCGCCCGGACACCAGGGCGGCCAGGGCCGTGCACCCGCCAGGCTCGGCCACCACCCGCAGCGTCTCCCAGAGCAGTTGCTGGGTCCGGAGGATGGCGTCGTCGTCCACCAGCAGCACCTGCGCCGCGTTGCTGCCGGATGATGGCGAAGGTCAGCTCGCCGACCTGGCGCGGCGCCAGCGAGTCGACCGCCACGCTGCCGGTTTCCGCGTCCACCGGCCGGCCTGCCCGCATCGCCGCGGTGAGGGTCGGCGCGCCCTCCGGTTCGACCCCCACCACCTGGGCCCGGCCGGCGTACCAGGCGGCCACACCGGCGAGCAGCCCGCCGCCGCCCACGCTGGCCAGCACCTGGGTGGCGTCCGGGGCCTGTTCGGCGAGTTCCATGCCGAGGCTGCCCGCGCCGAGCATGGTTTCGGCCTGGTCATAGGCGTGGATGGCGAGGGCGCCGGAGGTGGCCGTCCACTCCTGGCTCGCCGCCAGGGCATCGGAGTAGGTGTCGCCCGTCACGACCAGGTCCGCGCCGTAACTCCGGATCCGGGCGATCTTGGCCGGTGAGGAGACATGCGGCACGTAGATGCGCGCCGGGATGCCCAGGGCACGGGCGGCGAAGGCGACCGCCGCGCCGTGGTTGCCTCCCGACGCGGCCACGACCCCGGCCGCCGGCATGTCGCGGAGCAGCAGGTTCGCGAACGCGCCGCGCGCCTTGAAGGACCCGGCGTGCTGGAGCAGTTCCAGCTTGAGCACCAGTGGCCCGGGCGGCAGCCCGAAGTCCGCCCGGTCGACCGTGATCGCCGGGGTGTGGCGCAGGTAGGGCCGGATGATCGGCTCCACCGTGCGGATTCCGTGGCGGGTGACGACGGTCCCGACATCGGCCGCGGTGAGGTCGCGGTACTGCGCTGGCGTTGCCTGCCCGGTGGTGTTTGGGGTCGTCATGCGTTCAGCCAAGCAGTCGCGGGCCGGCGGCGGCAACCCGGTTGCCCAGGCACGGGGTACCGTGTGGCCATGCCCGGTTTGCCTGATCGCGGGGTGATGTGCCCCTCTCCCCGCCTGTGGCGGATGCGCCGCGCCGAGGTGCTCGCCGGGGGCGGGGTGCTCGCGATCGCCGCGGGCACGGCGGCCGGTTTAACGGCCGGCCCGGCGGCGGCCATCATCGCCGTTGCCGTGGTGATCGGCGGCGCGCTGGCGGCGCTGTGGTTCGCCCGCAACCGGTTCCGGTCCTGGGAGTACCAGGAGCGCGACGAGGACCTCATCGTGGAACGCGGGGTGCTGATCCACCGGCTTTCGGTCGTCCCCTATGGCCGGATGCAGTTCGTCGACGTCAGCGCCGGGCCCATCGACCGGATCTTCCGCCTGGCCACGGTGAAGCTGCACACGGCGGCCGCGGCCAGCGATGCCCGGATCCCCGGCCTGGAGCGGGACGAGGCGGCGCGGCTGCGCGACCGCCTGGCCGCCCTGGGCGAAGCCAAGGCCGCCGGCCTGTGACAGATCCGGACGGGCGGCGCGCCGCAGGCACCGGGCCGGGCACCCGTGCGGGAAACCCTCGCTGGATCCAGGGCTGGCGGCGGCTGCATCCGTTGTCGCCGCTGGTCCGCTCGGGCCGCGGGCTGGTCGCGGTGCTGGCCCTGACCGGGCTGTCCACCTCCGGGGCGATCGGCAGCAGCCGCGGCCCGCGCTGGTACGACCTGGCGCTGCCGGTCGTCGTCGCCGTGGCCGCCGTCGTCAACTGGCTGGTCACCCGGTGGAAGATGGACGGGGTCACGCTGCGCATCGAGACCGGGCTGCTCCGCCGGGACTCGCGGCAACTGCCCGTCGCCCGCATCCAGGCGGTGGACCTGGTGCGCCCGTTCTTCGCCCGGATGCTCGGCCTGGCCGAGATCCGGGTCCGGCTGGCCGGGTCCGGTGACGCCGACGGGCGGCTCGCATACCTGACCGAACCGGCGGCCGAGGCACTCCGGGCGCGCCTGCTGGCCGCCCACCACGGCCTGGATCCCGCCACCCCCGAGCCCGCGGAAAGCGTGGTCACCTCGGTCCCCACCGGCCGGCTCGCCGGCTCGGCGCTGATACCCGGCATCCTGCTCGCCGTGGTCGCCATCGCGGTGGCCGCGGTGCTCGCGGTCCTCGCTCCCGGTGGGCTCCTCGCCGTCGGGGCCCCGCTGGCCTGGTGGCTGATCATCTGCGGCATGCTCGCCTGGCGCCGGGTGTCCAGCCAGTACGCCTTCACCGTGGCGGTCTCTCCCGACGGCGTGCGGATCCGCCGCGGGCTGCTCGGCACGGTGGCCGAGACCATCCCGCTGCCGAGGATTCAGGCGGTACGGATGATCGAGCCGCTGTTCTGGCGGCCGCTGCACTGGTGCCGGCTGGAGGTCGACGTGGCCGGTGGCCTCGGCCATGACCATCCGGAGGGCACCGGGGCGGTACGCAAGGCGCTGCTGCCGGTGGGCAGCCAGGACGAGGCCAGGCGGCTGCTGGCGATCGCGCTCCCGGTGGCCCGCGGCTGGCCCGCCGTGACCCCGCCGCCCCGCCGGGCCCGCTGGAAGGCACTGCTGAGCTACCACTATCTGGCGGCCGGGCACGACGACACGCTGGCCGTGGCGGTCACCGGGCGGGTCCGCCGGGAGACCACCTGGGTGCCGCTGGCCAAGGCGCAGAGCGTGCGGCTGGTCCAGGGCCCGCTGCAGCGCTGGCTCGGGCTGGCGACCGTGCACCTCGACGCCGCGGGCAAGCGGGTCAGGGCCGAGTTCAGGGAACGGCGGCACGAGCAGGCCAGGGCCCTGGTCGACGACCTCGCCGCGCTCAGCCGCACCGCCCGCAGGCAGGCGTCGGCCGGGCCGCCGGTGCCGCGCCCGCCCGCGGACGCCCCGGCGAACGGCCACGGCGAGGCCGTCGGCCCGGTGACGGAGGAACCGGGCCGACAGGCGCCGGGGGGCTCCGGGGGGTCGCTCCCCCGGGCCAGCACAGCCGGTCAGGCGGCGATCGTGGTGTCGCCGGTGAACGCGTCCCAGAGCGAGGCGTAGGCACCGCCCGCCGCCAGCAGCTCGTCGTGCGTCCCGGTCTCGGCGATCTGGCCCTGTTCGAGCACCACGATCCGGTCCGCGCGCGCGGCCGTGGTGAGCCGGTGCGCCACCACCAGCGTCGTCCGCGCGGCCAGCAGCCGCTCCGCGGCCCGTGCCACGGCCGCCTCGCTGGCCAGGTCCAGCGCCGCGGTCGCCTCGTCGAGCAGGAGGATGTCCGGGTCGACCAGGTAGGCGCGGGCCAGCGCGATGAGCTGGCGCTGCCCGGCGGACAGGTTGCGCCCGCGCTCGGCCACCTCATGGCCGAAGCCGCCCGCCAGGCGGGTGATCATGTCCACGGCGCCCACGGCGCGGGCCGCGGCCCGCACCTCGGCATCGGTGGCCGCCGGCCGGCCGTAGGCGATCGCCTCGCGCACCGTCCCGGCGAACAGGAACGGCTCCTGGGGGACCACGCCGAGCCGCTGCCGGTAGCCGGCCAGGTCGAGATCGCGGATGTCGGTGCCGTCCACCAGAACGGCGCCGCCGGTCACGTCGTAGTACCGCGCCACCAGCTTGACCAGGGTGGACTTGCCCGCGCCGGTCTGCCCGACCAGAGCGACCGTCTCGCCGGGCGCGATCGTCAGGCTGACCCCGGCGAGCGCCTCCTGGCCGGTCCCGGCGTAGCCGAAATGGACGTCCCGCAACTCGATGCGGGCCCGGCCGCGCGGCGAGGCCTGGGGATGGGCGGCCTGCGGCGTCGAGGTCGGGGTGTGCAGCAGTTCCCGGATCCGGCGCAGCCCCACGGCGGCCTGCTGGTAGCCGTCGAACACCTGGGATATCTGCTGGACCGGGGAGAACAGCATGTCGATGTAGAGCAGGTAGGCGATCAGCGCGCCCGCGGTCAGCGCGCCGCTGCGCATCTGGCCCGCCGCGACCAGCAGCACCAGGGCGCTGGCCAGGGTGGACAGGGACTGCACGAACGGGAAGTACAGCGCGATGTAGCGCTGGGCGCGCAGCCGGGACCGGCGGTAGGCATCGCTGCGCCCGGCGAACCGCTCCAGGTTGCGCCCCTCGCGGCGGTAGGCCTGGGAGACGCGCAGGCCGGCCACGTTCTCCTGGAGGTCGGCGTTGACCGCGCTGACCTTATCCCTGGCGTCCTGGTAGGCCACCGACGCCTTGCTGCGGAAGACCACCGTGGCCACGGCCGCCACCGGCATGATCGCCAGCACGGTCAGGCCCAGGGGCAGGTTGATGATCAGCAGCGCGGCGAGCACCCCGGCGACCAGCAGCACCGAGTTCACCATGGTGATGAGCCCGGTCTGCAGGAACGAGGAGAGCGCCTCCACGTCCGTGGTCATCCGGGTCATGATGCGGCCGGACAGTTCGTGCTCGTAGTAGTCCAGGCCGAGCCGCTGCAGGTGCGCGAAGGTCTTGACGCGCAGGGTGTACAGCAGCCGTTCGCTGGTCCGGCCCACCACGGTGGTCTGCACCGCGTTGATCACCCAGTCGGCCAGGGTGATCAGCAGCGCCGCCGCCGAGACGGCGAAGATCGCCGACAGCACATGGGCCTCGATGCCGTGGTCGATGCCACCGCGGACCAGGGCCGGCATGGCCAGGCTGGCCAGCGCGTCGAGGGCGTCGAGCACCAGCCCCACGGCGAACGCCACCAGGAACGGCCGCAGCAGGCGGCGCAGCGTGAAGTTCGGATCGGGGGCACGGGCCGCGGCGGCGTCCACGCCGGGCTGCTCCGTCGCGGGCGGCAGCGCATCCACCCTGGCCAGCAGTTCCGGGGAGGCAGGTATCCCGGCGAGGAAGCCGCCCGAGGCCCCGGTGCGGAGCTGTCCGGGCATCGACCGCGCCGGTGCCACCGCCGCGGCCGGGCCTGCCAGTGCTGCCGGCCGCGGGCTGCCGGCGGCCGGTCCAGTGGCGGCCACCCCGGCCAGGCCCGGCCGCGGCGTCCGGCTCCGCCTCGCCGCATCGTTCTGATAGAAGCCAAGCTCGCCGGCGTCGATGCCTTCCGCGTCGTCGCCCGGGCCCGCCAGCAGCAGCCGGTAGAGCGGGCAGGTCTCCTGCAGTTCCTCGTGGCTGCCCTCGGCGACCAGCCGTCCCTCGTCCAGCACCGCGATGCGGTCCGCCAGGCGCAGCGTCGAGCGCCGGTGCGCGATCAGCAGCGTGGTCCGGCCCGCCATGACCTGCCGCAGGGTGTGGTGGATCTCGGCTTCGACCCGGGGGTCCACCGCCGAGGTGGCGTCGTCCAGCACCAGGATGCGCGGGTCGGTGAGCAGTGCGCGGGCCAGCGCGACCCGCTGCCGCTGGCCGCCGGACAGGGTGAGCCCCTGCTCGCCGACGACGGTGTCGTAGCCATCCGGCAGGCCGGTGATGAACTCGTCGGCCTCGGCCGCGCGGGCCGCGGCCACGACCTGCTCCCTGGTCGCGTCGGGCCGGCCGAACGCGATGTTCGCGGCGACGGTGTCGGAGAACAGGAAGCTCTCCTCCAGCACCAGCCCGATCGCCGCCCGCAGCGAGTCCTGGGTGAGGTCCCTGACGTCGAAGCCGCCGACCCTGACGTGGCCGCCGCCCACGTCGTAGAAGCGGGGGAGCAGCAGCGAGATCGTGGACTTCCCGGAGCCCGCGGTGCCGACGAGCGCCAGCGTCTCGCCCGGCGCCACCCGCAGTGACAGGCCGCGCAGCACCGGCTGCGACGGCACGTAGCCGAAGCACACGTCGTCGAACTCCACGTCCGGTGTCTGCGGTGGCAGCGTCGTGGCACCCGGCCGGTCGGTCACCACCGGGCGGGCGTCGATCACCTCGAACACCCGGATCACGCTGGCCCTGGCCTCCTGGCCGATCGTGACGAGCGCGGCCAGCGACCGGACCGGCCCGACCAGGGCCAGCAGGTAGGACGAGAAGGCCAGGAACGTGCCGAGCGTGATGGACCCGCGCAGGGCCATCCAGCCGCCCAGCGCGAGCACCCCGACCTGGCCGAGCGCCGGGACCGCCTGGAGGGCCGGGTTGTACCTGGCCATCAGCCGCACGGTGCGCACCCGCGAGCCGTACAGCGCGGAGCCGGCTTCTTCGAGCCGCTCCACTTCCTGGCCCTCCTGCCCGAAGCCCTTCACCACGCGCACGCCGGTCACCGCGGCCTCGACCACCTCCGCGACGCGCCGCCGCCCGCTGCTGTGCGTCCCAGCTTGCCGGGAACAGGGTCTGCCTGGACCGCAGCGAGATGAACCACAGGGACGGGGCGACCGCGAGCGCGACCACGGTGAGCAGCGGCGAGAGCACCGCCATGGCGATCAGCGAGCCGGCGAACAGGACCGCGTTGCCCATCAGCATCGGCACCATGGACAGCAGGCTCTGCACCATGCTGATGTCGGAGATCGACCGGCTCACGATCTGGCCGGTGTGCAGCTCGTCCTGCCGGGTGCCGTCCAGGCGGGACAGCGAGGCCAGGATCTGTGTGCGCAGGTCGTGCTGGACGTCGAGGGAGAGCTGGCCGGCCCGGTAGCGCCGCAGGTACAGCGCGCCGAAGTTGGCCAGCGCCGCGACGATCAGGGCCACCGCCAGCGGCCAGATGGCCGCCTGCACGGAGGAGGTGAGGTTGTCCACGATGTCCCGCTGGATCAGCGGGATGGCGATCCCCACCGCGCTGACCACCAGGGTCCCGGCGAGGGAGAGGATCACGTTGCGGGGATAGCGCCAGCAGTACCCCGTCAGCCGCGCCATCCAGCCGCGCTCGCGCGGCGCGGCGCTGGCCGGGTCCCGGTGCCGCCGGTCGGTCTTGTCCTGGTCCGTGTTCTCCTGTGTGTTCCTGTCCGTCGCCGCTTCCTTCCCCTCCCCGTCAGACTCCCATGTCCAGCAACACGCCAGGGACATGAGGCATTTCCGCGCCGGCTACCCACGGCGCTGCCGGGGGTGGCTTCAGCTCGCGGCGCCCGGCTCGACCAGGCCGTGCTCGTACCCGAACACGACCGCCTGGACCCGGTCCCGCAGCCCCAGCTTGTCCAGGATGTGGCCCAGGTGGGTCTTCACGGTGCTCTGCGACACGGTCAGCGCTTCGGCGATCTCGGTGTTGGACCGGCCGCAGACGACCAGGTCGAGTACCTCCCGCTCGCGCGGGGTGAGCCGGGCCCAGTTCCGGCGGCGGCCGGCGGGCCGCCGGGCGCCGGGCCGCGAACTCCGCCACCAGCCTGCGGGTCACCTGCGGGGAAAGCAGCGCCCCGCCGTCGGCGGCCGCCCGCACGCCGAGCAGCAGTTCCTCCGGGGGCGCGTGCTTGAGGAGGAAGCCGGACGCGCCCGCGCGCAGCGCCTCGTACACGTACTCGTCCAGGTCGTAGGTGGTCAGCACGACGACCCGGACCGGCCGGGCGCCGGGGCCGCGGTGGCGGAGAGGATGCGCCGGGTGGCGGCGAGCCCGTTGAGCACCGGCATCCTGATGTCCATCAGCACCACGTCCGGCCGCGACCTTGCGGGTGAGCTGGACCGCTTCCTCGCCGGTGCCCGCCTGCCCGACGACGGTCAGCCCGGGCTGGCCGTCCAGCAGCGTGGCGAGCCCGGCCCGCACCATGGCCTGGTCGTCCGCGATCACGATGCGGACCGGCTCGCCGCCGGTCACCGCGGGCCTCCCGTGGCCGCCGCCTCGTCACCGGTCCGGCGGCCCGCCGCCGCGCCATAGGGCAGCACCGCGGTGACCAGGAACCCGCCGTCCGGGCACGGGCCCGCGTCGAGGGTGCCGCCGTAGAGTTCGGCCCGCTCCCGCATCCCGCGCACCCCGAGCCCGCGGCCGCGCCCGGCGGCGCCCCGGTCCGGGCGGGCGCGGCGGCCGGCCGGTGGTAGCCGTGCGGCGGGGCGGCGTTCCGGACGATGATCTCCAGCCGCTCCCCGCGGTAGCGGAGCACGACCCGGGCCGTGGCACCGGGGGCGTGCCTGGCCACGTTCGCCAGCGCTTCGGCTGCGATGCGGTAGCCGGACAGTTCCGCGCCGGGCGACAGCGCCCGTGGCCGGCCCTCGACGGCCAGCTCGGCCGGCACCCCGGCCTCCCTGGCCGCGGCGATGAGCGTCGTCCAGCCCGGCCAGCGTCGGGGCCGGGCGGCACGTCAGCGGCGGCGTCCGGATCGCGCCGCAGTGCCCCGAGCAGGTGGCTGAGCTCGGCCAGCGCTTCCCTGGACAGCTGTTCCAGCCTGGCAAGAACCTCGGCCGTGCTGCCAAGACCGCCCGCTGTCCGGCCCCTCCCCGGCCAGGCCGCCCGCGGCGACCCGGGCGGCGCCCGCCTGCACGGCGATGGCCGAGAGCTGGTGGGCGACCACGTCGTGCAGCTCACGTGCGATGCGGGTGCGCTCCGCCTGGTGCGCCGCCGCCACCGCCGCGGCCGTCTCCGCGCGCCGGGCGCTCGCCGCGTCGCCGAGCACGAACGCGGCCCCCAGCAGCGCGAACGGCGCGGCGGCCAGCCTGATGTGGTTGACGGTCACGGTCACCACCGCCACCGCCAGCGCCGCCCAGCCCAGCCAGCGCGCGTACCGCCGGGTGGCGGCCGAGTAGGCGCCCAGCCCGTAGGCCGCCGACCAGCACGGCGGCGAACGCGGAGATCTCGTTGCGGCCCAGGGCGGCCCGGGTCGCCAGCACCCCGGCGGCCATCGGCCAGCACCAGCGCGGGAAAACGGCGGCGCCAGCAGAACGGAACCGACATGGCCAGCGTGAGCCCCAGCGAGCCGAGCACGTCCAGGGCGGACCCGGCGTGGCCGGACGGCTCCCACCACCACGGCACGTCCGGGAGCCCCCAGGCCAGCAGCACGGCCGCGATGGCCAGGTCCACCCGCTGGGGGCGCCCGAGGTCATGCCAGGCCGGCACGCGCATGATCCGAGTGTATGACCACCTGGCGCCGCGTAGCCTGGACCGCATGGTGCCCGCCGCGCTCAGCCGCTGATGTCGGCGCGGCGGAAGATCCGCTCCGCCACGGCCAGGCCCGCCATCACCAGGCAGGCCAGCCCGGCGAAACCGGCCAGCTGGCCGGGCGGGGCGCCGGTGCCGAGGAACCGGGACCAGAAGTTGGCCGGCAGGGCGGTGACCGAGCCGAGCCCGGCGGGGAAGCCCATCCAGCTGGCCACCCAGGTGGCCGGGTCCAGGGCCGCGGCCCCGGGCAGCGCCGCCACGGCCAGCATCGCGATGACCGCGCCCGCCGTGGCCGCGATCGTGCCGATGGCGCCCCGGGTGATCGACCGCGGCGAGCAGCCCGATGACGGCGAAGAGGCCAGCACGAGCAGTGCCCGGGCCACCTGAGAGCCGGCCAGGCTGAGTTGCCGTGGTAACCGGCTGGTGCGGCGCCGGCAGGTGGTCGGCCCGGGCCAGCACCGGCCCGGCCAGCGCCAGCGCCGCCCAGCACACGGCGATGAGGCCGAGCCCGGCCAGCCACAGGCTCACCAGCTTGGCCACCAGCACCTGCCAGCGGCGGCCATGCTGGGCGAGCAGGCTCTTCATGGTCCGGCCGGACCATTCGCCACCGACGTGGGCGCCCGCGAGCAGCGCCATCGCCAGCGCCCCGGGCAGCGAGGCGATCAGCCCGGCCGCCTCGGCCCCGGCCGCGGCCGGGGCAAGCTGCCCGGCGACCTGGGCCGGCTCCGCCTCGATCTGCCGCAGCCCGGCCCGGGCAGCGGCCTGCCAGCGGGAGCACGCGCGGCCCGGCGGGTACCCCTTCCGCCGCGCAGGATGGCAGGTGGCGGGGCGCGCCCTGGGCGCCGAGCACCGCGTTGTGGGTGCCGCCGGCGGCCAGCAGCACGCAGAACAGTGCCGCCGCGGCCGCCACCCCGAACGTCAGCGGCCTGGCGAGCTTGGCCAGTTCAGCGCGCAGCAGTCGCATCGTTCACCGCCGCGGTGCCCTCGGTCATGGCCAGGAACGCCTCCTCCAGGGCCGGCCGGTGCGCCGTGACCTGGTGCGGCCAGATCCCGCCCTGGCCGAGCGCCCGGGTCACCGCCTGGCCGTCGGCCCGTCCACCAGCACCGCGTCCGGGCCGTCCGGCCGCGCCGCCCACGGCGCGAGCAGCGCCAGGGCCGCCCGCTGGTCGGCCGGGGTCCACCACGGCACGCACCCGCGGCCGGGCGGTGGCGAGGCCGGCCACCGGGCCCTGTTCCACCAGCCGGCCGGACCGCAGCACCGCGACCTGGTCACAGATCTGCTCGACCTCGGTGAGCAGATGACTGGACAGGAACACGGTGATGCCCCGGCCGGCCAGGGAGCGCAGCAGCGTGCGGAACTCGGCGATGCCCGCCGGGTCCATCCCGTTGGCCGGCTCGTCGAGCAGCAGCAGCGAGCGGCTCGCGCATCAGGGCGGCCGCGAGGCCGAGCCGCTGCCGCATGCCCTGGGAGTAGCCCTTGACCTTGCGGTCCGCGGCCGCGCCGAGGCCGGCCGCGGCCAGCACCCGGTCGATCTGGCCCGGCGGCCCCGGCAGCGGCGGCCCGGACAGGGCCAGCACCTCCAGGTTGCGCCGCCCGGTGAGCCACGGGTAAAAGGCGGGCTCCTCGATCATCGCCCCGACCTGGGCCAGCCCGTCCGGGTCACCGGCCAGCCGCCCGTTCACCCAGGCCCGGCCCGCGGTGGGCGCGACCAGCCCGAGGAGGATGCGCAGCGTGGTCGTCTTGCCCGCGCCGTTCGGGCCGAGGAAGCCGAACACCTGGCCGGGCCCGACGTGAGATCCAGCCCGTCCAGCGCGGTGACGCCGCGGTACCGCTTGGTCAGGCCCTCGCACCTGATCACGCTGGTCATGCCCGGCCTCCCGCCGCCCGGTACCGCCGGGACCGGCGGCACCAGCAACGACGCTAGGGCGGCCGCGGCCCGCCGTCATCGGCCCAGCGACGAACTTCGCCTCGTCCTGGCGACGAGGGGAAGCCCTGAGCACCGGCGGCGGGCCGCGGCGCGGCACGGCGTTGCGCGGGCTCAGGCCTGGGTGGCGGGGGCCTTCTGCACGCCGTACCCGGCGGCGGCGCTGAACACGATCAGCACGAACAGGGCGAACGTGATCACGTGGACGCTGGTGCACCACAGGCAGATCGCGCGGATCGTGAACAGTTCCGTGTAGACGAGGTAGAGCACGAACACGATGCCGACCACCATCGAGCCCACCCGCGCGTACCGGATCGGCGGCCAGGTCATCCGCCATACCCACGGGGAGTTGGCGACGGCGAGGAACACGTAGAACGCCAGGCCGAGCACGGCGACCGGGATGCCGAACACGATCGACTGCGGGCTGGTGATCACCTTCTCGCAGTTGATCGTGCTGTTCGCCGGGCAGGCCAGCGTCACCGAGGTGTTGTAGTGCACGATCGTGAGCCAGATGGAATCCGCGAGGCCGGCCAGGGACAGGATCCAGGTGGTCCACTGCAGCCAGGGCGGTGGCCCGGCGGTGGCCGTCGCGCTCGGCGGCCGGGACCGCCACCGCGGTGCGCCCGCGCTGTGCCTGGCCCGCGGCCCGGGCCTGCCCGTTGCCGCTGCGCCCGTTGCCGGGCCGGGCCGGGCGGTTGCCCTGCTGCCCGATCGTGGCGCTCGCCTCGGGACGGCCGCCGCGGGTGCCCTTGTCCCGTGACTTGGCCCCGCCGGTGCCCGGCCGCGCGGTCGTGCCGGGCTTGCGCGTGGCCATCAGAGCCCGCTCTGCACGGCGGTGACGGCTGGCGTGGAGCAGACGCTGGACGGCTGGTTGTTCGTCATCCTGCAGATGGCGCCGGTGATGTAGTTGGCCGCGCCGTCCACGCTCTGGGCGATCGGTGACGTCGGGTCCTTCAGGGCGGCGGCGATCTGGCTCCACGACTTGCCCGCCAGCACCGCGGGGTTGTAGATGGGGCCCTTCATGACCAGCTTGTTGCCGAAGTCGATGAACGGGTAGCCGCGGGTGCTCGGGTCGGGCTCGTACTTGGCCCAGACCGCGTTCTGCGCCGCCGTCGGGTTCTGCAGCGGCGCGTGGCTGATGGTCTCGTTCTCCACCGGCGCGAAGTTCAGGTATTTGCTGGTGTAACCGGACTTGTAGAACGTCAGCGTCGCGGTGTTCGGGTCGGTGTCCGTGGGCGAGGAATGGATCCCGTGCAGCGGGGTCAGCGTGCCGAAGCGGCTCAGCGCGATCGCCATCGACCAGCGCATGGCCGCGCAGTACGGGCAGAACTCGGCGCCGATGTAGAGCATCTCCGGTTTGCCGCCGCTGGTCAGCGCCGCCCCCGAGCCCGGCGAGAACGGGCGTCGAGGTGAACGACGGCACCGCGCCCTTGCCCACCGTGTTCAGCGTGGCCGCGGGCACCCCGGTGACCTGGCTGGCCACGCTGGCCGGCAGCAGCGTGCCGGTGGTCGAGGTGCTGCCCGAACTGGACGGCGAGCCCTGGGTGAGCTTGATCACGATGAACGCGAGCACGATCACCAGGACGACGAGCGTGCTGCCACCGGTGATCAGCATCCGGTTCCGCCGCTCCGCCTTGCGGGCCGCCTCACGCTGCGCCGCGATCTTCTCGCGGGCGCTCTGCTGCTTGATCCTGCTCGCCTTACCCATCGCCTGTCCTCATGAAAGGGTCCACAAAGAATCCCCCGGCCGCCCTCCATCGTAGGGCGTAAACGGTTCGCTGCCGACCTGCCCCGGATACCCGCCCGGGCACGGGCCCGGGCGGGGCCGCCCGGGCAGGACACGACCAGGCAACGGTATGTCAGCACTTCTTGCCCTACGCAATCAGGCGTAGCTACTGTCTGATCATGTTGAACACTGGATCGGTGGCCCGCGCGCTGCGAGCCTGGCCGCTGGTGGCCGTGGCCACCGCCGGGCTCGTGCTGACGGCCTGCAGCAGTTCGTCTTCGTCCACGCCCTCGCCGGCCAGCTCGCCCAAGGGCACGGCCAGCGTCGCCTACGCGGCGTCGCTCGAATTCCTCAACGAGAAGGTTTTCGGGCCCGCGTTCCAGAGCGCGAAGGGGTTCTCCTATTCCGGCCGGGCGGGTGAGTCCGGCGCGCTGGAGAGCCGAGATCGCCGCGAAGCAGATCACGCCGAACGTCTTCCAGGCGGTCGGCGGCGACAACGTCACGCCGCTGTTCCCCAAGTTCACCAAGTGGTACGTGCAGTACGCCGGCACGCAGATCACGGTCGCCTACAACCCCAGCAGCAAGTACGGCGCCGACTTCGCCGCCATCGCCAGCGGCAAGAAGCCGATCTGCGACCTGTTCCCGATCATGGAGAAGAAGGGCTTCCTGCTGGGCCGGACCGACCCGAACACCGACCCGCAGGGCCGCTCGTTCATCTACATGATCGAGCTCGCCACGACCTACTGCCACATGCCGTCCAGCACGGTCACGAAGATCCTCGGCTCGCCGCTGGCCTCGCCGTCCTCCCCGCAGGTCTTCGCCGAGACCTCGCTGCTGGCGCACCTGCAGGCCGGCCAGCTCGACGCGTCCAGCGCGTACCTGGCCGAGGCGAAGCAGCTGCACCTGCACTACATCCTGCTGCCGCCGGCGATCAGCCTCGGCGACCCGGCGATGGCCACCCAGTATCACAACGCCTCGATCACGATCACCGGTAACGTGACCAAGCACGGCTCGCCGCTGGCCTACGTGATGACGATCGTCGGCACGCCGACCAGCGCGGGCACCGCGTTCATCGCCTACGCGCTGTCGCCGGCCGGCCGGGCGCTGTACAGCCAAGGAGGGGTACAACCTGCTCACCCCGACGATCACCGGTGACGCCAGCGCGGTTCCCGCCGCGGTGAAGGCCGAGATCAGCGGGGGGTAGCAGCGCGTGAGCTGGGCGGTCAGGCCAGCCCCGGAGCCGGGCCAGGCATCCGGGGCGGCGCTGGCCCCGGCGCTGCGCTCGGCCTCGTCGGCCCTGTCCCTGGCCGGGGCGGCGGTCATCTGGGTCGCGCTGCTCGGCCCGGTCATCACCCTGTTCTTCCAGGTCACGCCGAGTACGGTGCGCAGCGCCCTGCGCACGCCGGGGGCGCTGGCCCCGCTGGTGGTGTCGCTGGAGGCGGGCGCGGTCACCCTCGCCGTGCTGGTCTGCCTGGGCACCCCGCTGGCCTGGATGATGGCGCGCGGCAGGCTTCCGGCGCCCCGGCTGTGGGAGGCCGGGGTGCTCGCCTGCCTGCTGCTGCCGCCGCTGGTCGTCGGCCTGCTGCTGATCTTCATGGTCGGGCCGCTCACCCCGATCGGGCAGCTGCTCGGCCACTTCAACCTGTCCGCCACCAACACGTTCTTCGCCCTGGTCATCGCCGAGGTGTACGAGTCCGCGCCGTACTACGTGCTCGGCGCGCAGGCGGCGTTCGATGCCGTGGACCCGCGGATGGAGCAGCAGGCGGCGCTGCTCGGTGACCGGCCGTCCCGGGCGGCGCGCCGGGTGACCCTGCCGCTGGCCGCGCCGGGGCTGGCGATGGCCCTGGCCGTGGCCTGGGCCCGGGCCATGGGGGCGTTCGGCGCGGTGATCATCATCGCCTACCACCCCTACGGGCTACCGTTGCAGATCTGGACGACGCTGCAGGAGACGGGGCTGGCCTCGGCACTGCCCTTCGCGCTGGTCCTGCTGGTGGTCGCCCTGCCGCTGCCCGTTGCCGCCTACCTGTGGAGCGCCCGTGCTCGACGCCGAAGTCGAGGTTGACCGCCGGGAGTTCACCCTCGCGGTGACGCTGCGGGTGGCGCCGGGGGAGCGGCTGGCGCTGTTCGGGCCGTCGGGCGCGGGCAAGACCACCGCCCTGGAGGTGATCGCCGGGCTGGTGCCGCCGCGCCGGGGCCGGGTGGTGCTCGGCGGGCGGGTGCTCACCCAGACCGCGCCGCCGCGCCGCGCGGTCCCGCCGTGGCAGCGGCGGGTCGGCCTGCTCCGCCAGGACCCGGCGCTGTTCCCGCACCTCACCGTCCGGCAGAACCTGGAGTACGGGACGGGCCCGCGCCCGGACCAGGGCCGCACCGAGCGGCTCGCCGCCAGCCTGGGCATCGACGGGCTGCTGGCCGCCCGGCCCGCGGCGCTGTCCGGCGGGCAGGCCCACCGGGCCGCGCTGGGCCGCCTGCTGCTCGCCCGGTGCGAGGCGCTGCTGCTCGACGAGCCCTACACCGGCCTGGACACCGGGCTGCGGCGGGTGCTGACGGACCTGGTGCGCTCGCTCGCCGCGGACCGGGACATCCCCATCGTCCTGGTCGCGCACGAACTGGCCGAGGCGCAGGCGTTCGCCGACCGGATCGCCGTGCTGGACGCCGGCAGGCTGCTGCAGGACGGGGCGGCCGACACGCGTGGTCCGGCGGCCGGCCAGCCGCCGGGTCGCCGAACTGGTCGGCTACCTGAGTTTCGTGCCGTACCCGGCGGGCGGCGCCGGCGCCGTCGCCGGGGTGCACCCCGAGCGGGTGGTGCCCGGTGCCCACGGCGGGCGCGGCCTGGTGCTGTCCGGGCCGGTCCGCGACAGCCACCCGGCCGGGGCAGGCTGGGAGGCCGGCCTGGTGGCCGGCGCGGGCGTCGTCTGGTGCCGGCTGCCCGAGGCCCCGGGCGCCGAGGCGACGGTCACCGTCCTGGATCCCCCGTGCTTCGGTGCCGACGGCATGCTCCTGCCCCGCTCCACTCAGGTGTCGGCATGACCAGGGGCGGGCCTGCCGGCTCGGGCGCGCGGCTGCGCCTGGCCCGCCAGGCGCGCGGGTTCTCCCAGCAGCAGCTCGCGCACATGGCGGGGGTGTCGCGGCAGGCGGTCTCCGCGGTGGAGGCCGGTCATTCCGACCCGTCGCTGCGGGTCGCGCTCGCGCTCGCCCGGGCCCTGGGAGTGACCGCCGAGGAGCTGTTCGGCCCGGGGAACATCCCCTCGCCGGTGGCGGCGCGGCCGGTGGCACCGCTGGGCCCGCCCGGCTCCCGGGTGTCGCTGGCGCCGCTGGGGGACACCTTCGTCGCCTTGCCGCTCGGCGGCGACGGCGCCGGGCAGGCCGGCTTCGCACCCGCCGGCGGCGTCGTCGCCGGGTGGGACGGAGAGGTGCTGCCGGTCGGGCCGCTGCGGCCGACCCTGGTGGTGGCCGGCTGCGACCCGGCGCTGCCGCTGCTGGAGGCCCCGCTCGCCGGGCTCGACCCGCCGGTCAGCTTCGCCTGGTGGCCGTGCGGCAGCGGGGAGGCGCTGCGCCTCGCCGAGGCGGGCCTGGTCCACGTCGCGGGGGCGCACCTGCGCGGGCGCACCGGGGAGTACAACACCGGCGCGGCCAGGGAGCGGCTCCGCCACGACGGCGCCGAGGTGCTGGGCTTCGCCTCGTGGCGGGAGGGCCTGGTGCTCCGGCCCGAGGATGGCCGGGCAGGTCGGCGGGCTGTCCGACGCCGCCCGGTGCGGGCTGCGCCTGGTGAACCGGGAGCGGGGCGCGGAGGCGCGCCGGGTACTGGACCGGGAGGCGGCCAGGGCTGGCATCGCCCCGGAGTCCCTCCCCGGGTACGACACCAGGGTCACCGGGCACCTGCAGGTCGCGGCCGCGATCGCCGCCGGGCTCGCGGACACCGGGGTGGCGAGCGAGCCGGCCGCCCTCGCCTACGGCCTGGCCTTCCTCCCGCTCGCCGCGGAACGGTTCGACCTGGTCATCCCGGCACGGCAGGCAGGCTCCCGTGAGGTCCAGGCGCTACGGCGGGTGCTCGCCTCGCCGTGGCTGCTCAGCCAGCTCGACAGCCTGCCCGGCTACGACCCGTCGCGCTGCGGCGAGCGGGTCGCGGCCTGGTGAGCGCCCGCGCCGGGCCGCCCGCGGCCTGGTCAGTGCCCGAAGACGGGTATCAGGGTGGCCCGGGCGATGGTGTGGAAGCGCAGGTTGAACCCGGCGACGGCGGGTGAGACGTCGGCGTCCACGCCCTGGCTGGCCAGGTCGGCCACGTCCAGCGCGTGCACGGCGAACACATACCGGTGGGCCGGGTCGCCCGCGGGCGGCGCGGCACCGCCGAACGCCTTGGCGCCGTAGTCGTTGCGGACGCAGAACGCGCCGGCGGGCAGCCCGGAAAGGTCGCCGCTGATCGCGCCCGTGGCCAGTTCGGTGACCGACGCGGGCACGTCGAGCAGCACCAGGTGCCAGAACCCGGACCCGGTGGGGGCGTCGGGGTCGAAGCAGGTCACCGCGAAGCTCCCGGTCTCGGCGGGGAAGCCGTGCCAGCTCAGCTGCGGGGAAATGTTCTGCCCGGTCATGCCGAAGCCGTCGAAGACCTGGGCGTCGGGCATCTGCTGGCCTTCGGCCACATCGGTGCTGGCCAGCGTGAACGAGGGAACGGGCGGCATGAAGTCATAGGGCAGGGGCGGGCGCGCGGTCATGGGTCATCTCCGTACTGTCGGTCGGTCAGGCCGCGCGGCCGGCTTCCTCGGGCGCGCCGGTGCGGCCACGCCTACGCTATCCACAGCCGCACCCGTCACGGGCGGCAAATCCTCTCCCAGCCGGTGCTGCGGCACTGTGCCCCAGCCGGCTTCAGCTGGCAGCGCTACCGTGGTGCCGCGGAAGGAATCTGGGCCGGGCGGCGCAGCCGGGAAGGCGCGGAGCAAGGCGTGAAGGTAACGCAGGGTTGGCTGACATGGGTTCGCCGCATGTCGTTCGCGGCCGTCCTGCTCGTTGCCGCGATCACCCCGGGCACGGCGGCGGGGTGGTCGTCGCTGCTGTGCCAGCGGGGCCACTGCGAGAGCGCCGGCACCATCCGCTGGATCCGGCCGATGCCCGGGTCGTGGACCGTGCAGAACGGTGAGGTGGGCACCACCCCGGTCATCGGCCAGGCCTACGCCGCGCTGGGCGCCCAGGTCGCCGCGGTCGGCGCCGGGCTCACCGTGTCCGGCTACCGGGCCAGCACCGGCCAGCGGCTGTGGACCACCGTGCTGACCGGGTTCCCGGCCGGGTCCGCGATCACCGCGGTCCGGGTGTGGCCGGGCGTGGTCACCGTCGGGGTCGTGCCGCCGGCCCCGCCCGGGCCGTCGCCCGGCACCACGTCCGCCCCGGGCGGGCCCGCCGCCCCCGGGCATGCCGCCCGCGCCAGCGGCGCCGGAGGCAGCGGCCAGGCCGCGGCCAGCACACCGGACACGGCCGCCGGCCCGCCGCGGGACGAGGTCGTGCTCCGCGCCACCACGGGGAAACGCGTCCGGCGCCTACCCGGCCGCCGAGTTCGGCGGCGCGGTCGCGGCCAGCCCCGCCACCACGGTCGTCGTCGGGCCCCGCGCGGTGACCAGCTACGCCAACCGCACCGGCGCCGTGCGCTGGAGCCGTCCCACCGGTGCGCTCCCGCAGGCCTGGCAGGTGGACGGCGGCGAGCTTTACATGGCGGTGGCGGCCGGGGGCTACCTGGGTTCCGCGCCGGTCACCGCGCTGCGCCGGATCAACCTCGGCACCGGCGCGCAGCGGCTGGTCCGCCCTCGCGGGCAGGCCTTCACCGGCGCGCTCAGCCTCGCCTTCCACGGCGTCGTGGTGTTCTCCTCGGCCCGCTGGGCCAGGGCCTACAGCGGCACCACGGGACGGCAGCTGTGGCGCTACGCCGGCGCGCTGCCCGACACGGTCGACGCGGTCACCGGCCGGCTGTACCTGATCTCCGGCAATACGCTGATCGGGGTGAACCCGCAGACCGGAGCCACCCTGGCCCGGGTCAGCGCGGCGTCGTCGTCCGGGCTGTACGGGGTCCGCGAAGGTGCCGTGCTCGGCATCGACCACGGCGCGCTCGGCAAGGCCTGGGCCTACGACATCGCGGCACAGCAGGTGCTCTGGACGAGCCTGCCGCTGCCGTGGCCGCACTACTTCGTGGACCTGTCCGGCATCGGGGGCAGCGCCCCGCCGGGCCAGGACGCGGTGCTGCTGGCGATCTGCGGCCAGGTGGGCACCCAGCAGGCCGGGGTCACCGCGCCGCGGTGCGCCCGCCCCGAACTGGCCGTGCTGAACCGCTGACCCCGGGCCCGGCGGCGGGCGGGGCATGTTTGCGGGCAGGCCTGGTTGCCCCTAAAGGGGGCAGGTACATACCGACCGGCACGATGAAGGAGGCTTGCGATGACAGCGCGGCGCCGCCGTCCGCCGGAGGATGCGCCCCGGGTGATCGTCGTCGGGGCCGGTTTCGCCGGGCTGGCGGCCGTGGCGGAACTGCACCGCGAGGGCGCTGCGGTGCTGCTCGTCGACCGGAACATCTACAGCACCTTCCAGCCGCTGCTCTACCAGGTGGCGACCGGCGGGCTGAACCCGGGCGACGTGGCGTACCCGCTCCGGACGCTCGCGCGCAAGAAGGCCGCCAGGTTCCGGCCAGGGGAACTGGCCGGCATCGACCCGGCGGCCGCCGGATCACGCTCACCGACGGCACCGTGCTCGACTACGACTACCTGGTGCTCGGCACCGGGGTGTCGGCCGCCTACTACGGCGTGACCGGCGCGGCCGAGAACACCTTCGGCCTGTACACCCGCCACGACGCGGTCGCGCTGCGGGACCACATCATGGCCCGGCTGGAACGGCTCGACATCGAAGGCCCGGGCAACGCCGTCCACTTCACCGTGGTCGGCGGCGGGGCGACCGGCGTCGAGCTGGCCGGTGCCCTGGCCGAGCTGCGCGCGGATCGCTGACGCCTTCCCCGAGGTGGACCAGGCGGACGTGCACATCAGGCTGGTCGAGATGGCCCCCGCGCTGCTGGCGCCGTTCCACCCCAAGCTGCAGTCCTACGCGCTCACGGAGCTGCGCCGCAGGGGCGTGGACGTGCACCTGGACACCAAGATCGCCGAGATCACCGCGGACCAGGTGATCCTGGCGAACGGGGACAAGCTGCCCAGCGACGTCACCGTGTGGGCGGCCGGGGTGTCCGCACCGGACGCGGTGAAGGCCTGGGGCCTGCCGCAGGGCCACGGCGGCCGCATCCAGGTCGGCCCGGACCTGCGGGTCGCCGGGCAGGACCGGATCTTCGCCACCGGGGACATCGCGCTGATCGAGGGCCAGCCGCTGCCCCAGGTCGCCCAGCCGGCCATCCAGACCGGGCGGCACGCCGCGCGGCAGATCGCGCTGCTGCTGGCCGGCCTGCCGACGCGGCCGTTCCGCTACCACGACAAGGGCATCATGGCGACGATCGGCCGGCGCAGCGCGGTGGTCGAGCTTGCCCACGGGACGCGGATCCACGGCACGCTGGCCTGGCTGGCCTGGCTGGCGCTGCACCTGTTCTACCTGCTCGGCGGGCGCAACCGGCTGTCCGCGCTGGTCAACCTGTCCTACCGGTACCTGGTCTGGGGCCACGGCGGCGGCGTGATCGTCGGGGACGACCCGCCGGCGGGCCGGTCCTGGGCGGGCCGCCGCAGGCCCTCCCCGGCGCCGCGGCGGGTTCCGCGCAACCCGCTCAGCCGGGGCTGCTTAACTAGGTTCCATGCCCGCAGCCGCCGAGAGGCCGTTCCCGCCCGCGCCCCTGCCCAGCCAGCCTGCCAGCCCGCCCGAGCGGGTGGCGGCGGGCCCGCTGGTGCTGCGCCGGGTGCACGCCGACGACGCGGGCGCGATCGCGGCGGCGGTGCGCGCGAGCCTGGACCACCTGCGCCCGTGGATGCCGTGGGCGACGCCGGACGCGGCCGACCTGCGGTCCCAGCTGGTCCGGGTGGCCGAGGCGGACGAGCTGTGGGAGTCCGGCACCGGGTTCATCTACGTGATGGTCGCCCGCGAGAACGGAGCGTCCGGTCCCGGCGCGGTGAAGGACCCGGACGGCCAGTTCGCCGGGACCATCGGGCTGCACCGCAGGCTCGCCGACGCCGCGGTGGAGATCGGCTACTGGACCGTGGCGGCGATGACCCGGCGCGGCTACGCGACCGCCGCGGCGCAGGCCCTCACCCCGGTGGCGCTGGCGCTGCCCGGCACGCGGCGGGTGGAGATCCACTGCGACGAGGCCAACACCGCGAGCGCCGGGGTGCCCCGCAAGCTGGGCTACCGGCTCGACCGGGTGGAGGCACACGAACGCGAGGCGCCGGGGGAGCAGGGCCGCCGGATGATCTGGGTCTGCGACCCGGCCGAGGGGCCCCGGGCCACCGGGCCCGCGGACGCGGGGCGGTGCCCGGTGACGGCCGCGAGCCTGGCCAGGGCGGCGGTCCTGGCGGCGTGCGGGCTGGCGCTGGCCGCGTGCGCCACCACCGCGGCGGGCTCGCCGACGGCGGGCAACGAGCCGATGCACGGCGGCAGCGGGATGCAGGCGGCGGCCAACCCGGCGCTGGACACCGGCAGCTCGCTGGGTGGCCAGCGCGCCCCGGACATCCGGCTGGAGAACCAGTTCGGCCAGCGGATGGCGCTGAGCCAGTTCCGCGGCAAGGCGGTCGTGCTCGCGTTCGTCGACTCCGAGTGCACCACCGTGTGCCCGCTGACCACGGTGAGCATGCTGGAGGCCAAGGAACTACTCGGCGCGGCGGGCAGCGGGGTCCAGTTGCTGGGCGTGGACGCCAACCCCAAGGCCACCAGCGTGCCCGACGTCATGGCCTACTCCCGGGCGCACGGCATGGTGAACCAGTGGGACTTCCTCACCGGCACCCTGCCCCAGCTCCGGGCGGTCTGGCAGGCCTACCACATCGCGGTGCAGATCCAGCAGGGGATGATCGACCACACCCCGGCCCTGTTCGTCATCGACCCGCAGGGCCGCGAGCGCACCGTGTACCTCACCCAGATGAACTACGCCAGCATCACCCAGGCGGCGCAGATCATCGCCCAGCGCCTGTCGGGCCTGCTGCCCGGCCACCCGCGGCTGGCGAGCACCCGCTCGCTGGCCTACATCTCCGGCCTCACCCCGGCGGCGAAGGTCACGCTGCCCGGCGTGCCGTCCGGCTCGGTGACGCTGGGACCTGGGCAGCCCCGGCTGGTGATGTTCTTCGCCACCTGGGTGGCGGAGACCTCGGACCTGCGGGCGCACCTGCTCGCGCTCAACTCCTACGCGCGCGCCGCGGGTGAGGGGGGAAGGGGAGGCGGGCGGGGGCTGCCGGGGCTGGTCGCGGTGGACGAGCAGACCACCGAGCCGTCCCCCGGCGCGGCCGCGGCGTACCTGAAGAACCTTCCCTGCGGCGCTGCGCTACCCGGTGGCGGCCGACGCCACCGGCCGGGTCGCCGACGGGTACGGGGTGGCCGACCAGCCGTGGTTCGTGCTGACCTCGGCGACGGGGAAGATCCTCTGGAAGCACGACGGCTGGCTGGGCGTGCCGGCGCTGGAGGCCGCGGCACACCACGCATGACCGGCCGGGCGGCCGGCCCGGGCGGCGGTCAGCAGGTCGCGAGCGCGGGCATCCGTATCATCGGCCGGCACAGCCGGGCCCTGGCGACCAGGTCACGGGACTTGACGACGAGTTCCCTGGCGGCGGGGACCTTGGCGCCGGGCACGTGCCGCTGGCTGCCGGGGAAACCGAACGCGATGGTCAGGGCGCAGGCGACAGCGGTCAGGACGGCGGGCAGCAGCCACCATCGCGCGGACCCGGGCGGCGGGGCGGCGGCCCATCCAGTGGAACCAGTGCCCGATGGCGGCCAGCCGGTCGGCCACCGGGCGCACCGCGACCTGCTCGATCCACGGCATCGCCTCCGCCAGGGTGAGCCGGGTGAAAATCGAGAACAGTGAGACGAGACGGGGATCGGATTCGGCGAGCTTGCCCTCGATCGACTCCAAAGTGCGCTGTTGACCGGTGGGTAGGCTCATCTGGAAACATCTCCGCTCTGCTGTCTTCGCCTGGGTTGCCGCTGCCGTAGGTGTTCTACGTTACCGGCCGGGAATGCACGGTGACCGGCGGGTTCAGCCAGTTGTGCCCGGCGCGGGCCCTGTTCGCCGTGATTACCCAGGGAAACGGGTTTTAGCCATGCTGCTACCTGCCGCATCGGGCCGCTGGGCGGCGGCGCCGGGTGGGTTTTCTCTTCTTCGGTGCGATACGCCTACACCGGGATCGCCGCGCCCGACACCAGATGTGCCTGCGGGGAGGCCAGGAACAGGTAGGCCCGGGCGATGTCGGCGACCTTCGGCCAGGACCCGTGATCGGCGTCCGGCATGGCGGCCCGGTTGGCCGGGGTGTCGATGATGCTCGGCACCACGCAGTTGACCGTGATCCCGGTGCCCCTGGCCTCGTCCGCGGCCATCGCGACCAGGTGCAGCACGCCCAGCTTGCTGACCGAGTAGGCGAACCCCTGGCCCCTGGTCACCTGGGCGGCCCGGCTCGCGGTGTGCACGATCCGGCCCGCGCCGGTGCGCCGCAGCGCCGCCAGCGCGTGCTTGGTCACCAGGGCGGCGCTGACCAGGTTCAGGTTGAGCTGCGTGGTGAGCTCGCCGGGGTCGAGGGCGTCCAGCGCCGTGTGCGGCGCGTAGCCCCCGATCGTGTTGACCACCGCCCAGGGCGGCGGCTGCTGGCGGAACAGGTCCGCCAGCGCGGCGTCGTCCAGCACGTCCACCTCGTGGTACCGGACCCCGTCCAGGCGGTGGGCGGCCGCGGGCAGGTGCCTGTCGGCGCCGGCCACCGCCGCGCCGGCCGCCGCGAACGCCGCGGCCAGGCCCCCGCCCAGGGCTCCCGCCGCGCCGAACACCAGCACGGTCCGGCCCGCGTACCCGGTCTCTGCCATGGTCACCACTTCTCGCCTTTCTGGCATCCGGTCCCTTACGGGTACCGGGAGCGTCCCTCAGGTCCGGCGCGGGGCCCGCCTGCTCCGCGGCACGGCGCCTGCGGCGCAGCACGGCGCGCATGATCCACGCGGCGACCAATACCGCCAGCGCGATGAGCACGTACAGCGAGTAGCGGACGATGTCGGCGTAGATCGTGCCGATGTGGTTCCCGGCCAGGTAGCCAAGCGGCGCCCAGAGCGCGACCCAGAGCACGGCACCGAACGTGGTGAAGACCACGAAACGCCGCCACGGCATCTCGGCGATGCCCGGCGATGATGCCAGCCGCCTGGCGGAGCCCTTCGAAGAACCGCGCGGCGACGATCAGCAGGCCGCCGTGGCGCTCGAAGAACCGCTCGGTCTTCTCCAGCCGCTCCCTGGTCAGGAACACGTACTTGCCGAACCGCAGCGCGAGCGCATGGCCGCCGAAGTATCCGATCGCGTAACCGATGCAGTTGCCCACGACCGCCGCGAGCACCGCGATGACGCCGACCGCGACGATGTTGAGCCTGCCGGTACCGGCGTAGACCGAGGCCGCGACCAGGATCGTCTCCCCGGGCGCGGGCACACCGAAGTTCTCCACCAGGATGAGCCCGGCGACCGCCAGGTACCCGTAATTCTCGAGTACCGGTGCCACGGCCCCGAGGAGCCCTGGCAGGGGTGTCGCGGACATCTGCGCGCCTTTCGGTGTCGGCGGCTCCGCGCCCGTGGCGGTCACGGCGCGGTGCCTGGATGCCGAAGCTACCGGATCCCTCTCTACCAGCCTGCTCTACCGGCGTGCCACGACGGCGGTATCTAATGGCCCGATGAGGCCGTGACATACGCAAAGGACGGGCTCATGCAGGCACCGGGGGCGTGGCCGGTGGTGCCGCGCCGCGAGCGCGGCATGCTGTACTTCTTGGCGCTGAGCGCTGCGCCTAGGAGCGCGGCCCGGGCTTCCTCGATGGTGAGTTCCGCCGCGGGGTCGGCTTCCAGCCGTTCCGGCGGTATCGGCACGCCGCTGCGCACCGACCGGCCGTAGCTGCCGTCATCCAGTCGCTTCAGCGCGCGGTCCAGCACGGCCAGCCGGTCCCGCAGGCTCTCCGCGATGGCATCGTCCTGGCCCTCGGCGGCCAGTGGCTGCGCTGCGTCAGCACTGTCACCCGTCTCCGCCGAGTCGTCCTCGGTCTCCCGGTCCTGCAGGCCTGCCCGTTCGGTGCCCCGGAGCAGGTCTTCCACCTCGGCGCGCTCGCTCAGCAGCCGTGCCCGCGCTTGCTCGTTGTCCATGACCCGCAACCCTAACCGGCCCGTCCCCGCCCGCCGCAGTCCCCGCCCGGCCAGGTCAGCCCGCGAAGCTGGGTCACCCACAGACTTGCCTCCGGGTCGCCCTACCAGGCCACCTGGGCGCTGCGCCTGTGCGCGTCCAAACGCGCGGCTGGGTCGTGATCCAGGCGCTCGGGCTCTCATCGAACTTCTCGTCAAGGGCAGGCACCAACGCATATGGGACCTACCACGATGGATCGCCGGTCCTGCCATGGCCGATCGCCGTGAAGGGCTACGGCGACCGTTCGCTGAACTGCGGACACTCTCAGGACGATCGTTTCATGAGCCTGCCGCGGGTGAACTATTCGCACGACGATGAGCTGCCGACGTCACTGGCCGCGAGGCCGGTGCCCCCTCGCACAAGTGGCGGCGGCACCGGAACCCGCGATGAAGCCGAGCGGGACTGCCTGGAGGCCATCGACTTCGCGCTCCACAGGTGATCCGCGGGACTACGACCCCGACGCGGAGGCCATCACATTTGTCGTGCGGGTCGCGCCGGCGGCTTGACCTGCGCGGGCGTGGCAGGCTTGGGGCATGCGATTCAGTTCCGGGGACCTTGACTGGGCGGCCGGCATCGTGGGCCGGTGGGTGCCGCCGACGCCCCAGTACGTGTGGCCGCTGCTCGCGGAGCACGTCGGCGCCGAGGTCTGGGTCAAGCACGAGAACCACACCCCGACCGGGGCGTTCAAGGTGCGCGGCGGGCTGGTCTACGCCGAGCGGCTCCGGGCCGGGCGGCCGGGGGTCAAGGGCATCGTGTCCGCGACCCGCGGCAACCACGGCCAGAGCCTGGCCTTCGCCGGGCGGGCGGCGGGGATCGGCGTCACGATCGTGGTCCCCGAGGGCAACAGCCCGGACAAGAACGCGGCGATGCGCGGGTTCGGCGCGGAACTGATCGTGCACGGCCGGGACTACCAGTCCTCCCGGGAGCACGCCGCCGAACTGGGCGCCCAGCGCGGGCTGGAGACCGTCCCGCCGTTCCACCCGGACCTGGTGCTCGGCGTGGCCACCTACGCCAGGGAACTGTTCGGCGCCGCCGGCGAGCTTGACACGGTCTACGTGCCGGTGGGCATGGGCTCGGGCATCTGCGGCGTCATCGGCGTGCGCGACCTGCTCGGCCTGCGCACCGAGGTGGTGGGCGTGGTCGCCGCGGCAGGCCCCGGCCGCGGCCCTGTCCTTCGAAGCCGGGCGGGTGGTCACCACCGAGACCGCGCACACGTTCGTGGACGGCGTCGCGACCCGGGTGCCGGACCCCGGCGCCGCCGCGATCATCAACGCCGGCGCCGCCCGGGTGCTGACGATCAGCGAGGACGACGCGGCGCAGGCGATGCGAGTCCTGTTCACCACCACGCACAACGTCCCCGAGCCGGCGGGTGCGCTGGCCCTGGCGGGCCTGCTCGCCGAGCGCTCCCGGGCGGCGGGCAAGCGCGTCGCGGTGATCCAGACCGGCGGCAACGCGGACACCGGGCTGCTGCTCCAGGTCCTCGCCGGGCAGACACCGACGGTCTGAGCGCTGCCCGGTGGCCCTGGCCTGCAAAGGCCGAGGGGACCGCCGGGCGGCGGTCCCCTCGGGTGGGCGCCGGTGTCACCGGCACCCGTAGGCCCTCAGCGCGGCAGCGCTACGCCTGCGGGCACGGGTTGGGGATGATGTTCCGGAAATCCTGAAGGCGGGCGCGCTGCTGCCGCCCTGCTGGTGTAGGACTGCTGGAGCAGTGTGCCGTACTGCGCGTTCTGGCCGTAGTTGCTGATCTCTCCGGGGATGTCGTTCCCGAACTGCCACTTGCAGCCGCCGCCGCCCTTGAGGGTGGTGGTGTAGAAGGGATAGAACTGCGGCCGGCACGCCTTCGTCGGTCTGCGGGATGAGCGTGCAGCCCGCCCCGGTTTCCGGTTACAGCTCGGATTCGATGGCAGGCAGGTCCGCCTCGAATCCGGCCTGGGCGTACTGCTCGTTGTACTTCGGTCCCGTCTCCGGGCTGGTGAACTGGAACGGCGTGGGGTGCATCTTGGTGTTGCCGTCCGGCCAGAGCCGCTGATACGAGGCGCCGTCGAACCCGGTGTTGGTGTACGTGCAGCCGGTCACCTTGTAGAGGGGTGCCTCGCTGCCCGGGAAGCAGAAGAAATCGTCGCCGTCAGGCGTCTGCTTGTTGATGCCCCGGCCCTCCATGTCGCCGTTGGGGCACGTGGTCGGGTTGCCGTTGGGCAGCAGGCCGAACTCGGTGGCCGGGATCTGCTTGGGGCCGGTGCAGAACTGGAAGTGGCCGATCTCGGTGTCCATCGCCACGTTGTAGGAGCCGGCCGCCCAGGTGACCCGGGTCTTCGTGGAGGACCGGTTGTACATCGCGTGGAAGTTGTACGGGATGGCCTTGCAGGACGAGCCCGTGGGGGCGTACTTGATCTGCGCGAACCCGTTCGCCGCGCTCGCCGTCATGGACCCGGCCTGGCCGGTGGTGAGGTCGGTGATCGTGACCTTCTCGCCGCTCGCGGTGTCGGTGAAGGCCACCTTCAGGTGGTCTCCGGGGTTCATGAACAGGTCCTCGGGCCCCGGGGTGAACGTGCGGTTCGTCGAGTCGATGCGGGTTGGCGGGGCCCTGCGACTTGCCGCTCTTGGTGATGAAGGCGAAGTTGAGGTACTCCTCACCGGCCTTGTTCAGGCAGGTGGGGTTGTTCGCCTTGCCGGTGACCGGGTTGAGCGACAGGCTGTCGATGTTCATCGCGGCGCACCACTGGGTCGGGCTGCAGGAGCTTGCGCCCACGGCCACCCGCCAGGTCGGCCACTGGATCCACCCCGGCGGGTAGAACTGCATCTCCATGTAGGCCTGGCCGACGTGCTTGGGGGAGATCGCCGGGTCGAGGATGTTGCTGTCGCTGTCGCGCGGGCAGGTCTTGACCTGCTCCGGGTACGGACTGGGTGTCACAGATGGCCATGCCGAACCAGTCGGCCCCGCTCAGCTCGAACTGGTAGGACTTGTTCGGCAGGTTGGGGTCGCTCGCCGATGGGTCGGTCGGCAGCGTCACGTTGTAGCTCATGTGGTTGCCCGAGCCGTTCTTGTGCGAATAGAACAGCATCGACGGCTCGTCGTGGCCGACATAGTGGCCGAACACCTGGTCGGAGTGGGCGACCTCGGTGCACATCGCCGACGCCTCGGCGCAGTTGATGTGCATGGACTTGGTGTAGTTGGCCGTGTGCTTGACCGCGTGGGTCACCGTGTGCTTGACCGCGTGGGTCGAAGCCTGCGACACGGTGCCAGTGCTTATCGCGACGGGCGCGATGGCAATGGCGGCCGTCACCGTGAGATACATCCAGGACCTGACGGGTTTTCTCAATACCCCCACCTCCTTGTGGATGAGGCCCCGGGCGGCATCCGCCACGCCTCGTGCACCACCGGCCGCCCATAGGCACTTTGCCCTAGCTTTGCACTCGGGTTTGAGCCCGTCCATAGGTCACTTGCGCCCGTCTGTTCCCGGATTCCCCCACTGATCGCGGCATCCGGGCCACCTGCATGGACACGCTGGCACCGGGGATAATCGCGGGTATGCGCGTGGTGCTGGCCAGCGAGCCCGGCGCGGCGGGCCGGCCCAACGAGGACTTCGCCGCCGTCGTGCCCGGGGCCGTGGTGCTGCTCGACGGGGCCGGGTACGAGCCGGACTCTGGCATCGGCTGCGTGCACGGCATCGCCTGGTACGCGCGCACGCTCGGCGGCCTGCTCGCCGCCGGGGCCGGCGACGGCCGGGTGCCGCTGGCCGAGTTGCTCGCCCGGTGCATCGAGCAGGTCGGCGGGATGCACGCGGGCACCTGCGACCTCGGGCACCCCGCCACGCCGGGCGCCACCGTGATCGTCGCCCGCCAGCGCGGCGATGCGCTGGAGTACCTGGTGCTGTGTGACTCGGTGCTGCTGCTCCAGCCCCGCCATGGTGGGCCCCGCGCCATCACCGACACCGCGCTTGCCGAGACCATGGCCAGGTTCCGGCCGGCCGCGGGCCTGGTGCCGGGCACCCCGGAACACGGCGAAGCGTGGCGGGCCTACTCGGCGGCGCTGGAGGCCGCGCGCAACCAGCCCGGCGGGTTCTGGCTCGCCGCCGCGGATCCCGGCGCCGCGGGCCATGCGCTGACCGGCTCCGAGCCGCTGTCCGCCCTGTCCGCGGTGGCGCTGCTCAGCGACGGTGCCAGCCGCCTGGCCGACCGGTTCCACCTGGCCACCTGGGCCGAGGTCTGCGGCATTCTTACCCAGGACGGACCATCGGGGCTGATCGAGCGCGTCCGGGCGGCCGAGTCCGCCGATCCCCGGGGCCAGCGCTGGCCCCGGGGCAAGATCCACGACGACGCCACCGCGGTTTTCTGGCCTATCCCCGGCTGAGGTGCGCCCGGGGGGCCGGGTTGCCACGGAGAGCGTAACGCAGCAAAAGGCGGCCTGTGGCGGCAGAGCTACCAGGCTTCGTAGACGACGTTCCTGCCGTTCGCGGGCTTCAGCAGGGCCAGCCGGCCGTGGTCGATCCAGCCGTTGGGGTTCGCGCCTTGCGGGGGACCGGCGTCGAGGATCATGAAGCGGCCGGACGGGTCGGAGCTGAAGAACTCGTAGGAGACGCCGTTGCCCGTGTTCAGGTGGAGCAGGACCCGGATCGGGTGGCCGGTGGCCGGGTCGACCTTGACCACGTCGATGTTTCCCGGCGTCGATGCGCCGCGTGGCGAATGCAGCGCCACCACGATCAGCGCGGACCCGTCGGGGGTGATCATCGAGTCGTTGATGTAGCCAAGGGCGTGGCCGGTGAACTGGGACTTCAGCACGAGCAGCTTGCTGCTGGCGAGCTGGCCCCCGGTGGCCGGATGCCGGAGCACGCGCCACTGCTGCCCGCTCACACACTGGCCGGCGGCTCCGCCGGGCGGGCATGTCACGGTCACCCGGAACGCCAGCTCACGACCGTGGCGGGCCCAGGACAGGTCGGCCGGGCCGAATTGGGCCGTGCCCGGGATATTGCGCCACACGGCGTGCGCACCGGTCCGGGTGTTGAGGACCAGGACGCTGGCCGGTGCCTTGCCCTGGGTGACGGGGATGGCGAGTTGCGTGCCGTCGGGGGTGGCCGCCATGCGGAAGGTGCTCACCGGGCCCAGGTTCCCGCCGGGTACCAGGCTGTAGCCCTGGATCCGCCCCGCGCCGGTCAGCTGGAACTGGTAGATCCGCGTCCCCGTGACCACGAACTGCAGTCCGGCCCTCTTCGAACGCTGGCACGCCATGAAGAACGTGCTCCCGTCGGCCGGCGCCACGCCCTCATCCACGATCTGGGATTTCGGCCAGGGGCACCGCACCGTGTCCGTCACCTTCCCGGTGGCCGTGGCGCGCACCACCGTCACCCCCGGCGGTTGCCTGGTTGATGATCGTCTGGACGTAGTAGCGCGGCGCCCCGGTGGCCGCGCTACTGGACACGCCCCCTGTGCTTCCCCGGGCGCGAACAGGTGCCCCGGCAGCACGATGCCAAGGCCGGCGAGCAGCACGACAGCGGCCGTCCCGGTGGCCCATTCCGTTCTCCGGCGGCGGGCCACCCCGCGGCGCACCGCCTCGATGGTCACCCGGCGTGGCGGGTCACCGACGGCGGTCTGCAGCAGGTCACGCAACTGGGGGTCCATCCTGATCACCGGACCTTTCGTTCCAGGAGATCCGCGACGCGCGGGTCCGCGCGCAACTGGGCCAGCGCCCGCGACATCGTGCTCTTGACCGTCCCGGCCGGGCAGTCCAGCACCTCCGCCACCTGCGCCTCGGACAGGTCGTCGTAGACCCGCAGCACCAGCACCGCGCGCTGGCGCGGGGACAGTGACAGCAGGGCGCCGCGCACCGCCAGGCGCACGGTCACCTCCGCGGCCATGTCCCCGGTGGCCGCGTGTTCCGGCACGTCCGCCGCTGGCTTCTCACCGCGCCACCGGCGCCGGGTCCAGGTCGACCAGGTGTTCAGCATCACCCGGCGGACGTAGATCTCCGGGTCGTCGCGGTGCCGGATCCGTTCCCAGCGCGGCCAGGCCCGCACCAGCGCCGTCTGCACCAGATCCTCGGCGAGGCCCAGTCGCCGGTGAGCAGCCACGCGGTTCGCTGGAGGGCACGCTCGCGCGCCGCCACGAACTGCGCGAAGCCTGACTCCTCGGCATCCACGGCAACCTCCGGCCGACGCGGCGCCCAGGCGTCGCGACCTGTCGCCTATCACGACTACCTGGGCGCCGGCAAAGGTTCCCCGCGAGCGCGGTTCCTTGTGCGCGCGGCGTTCCATTACCGGATCACGTGTGGCTACCGGATCACGTGTGGCCAGCCGCCTGGGTGATCTCCGGGGAGCTTGCTTCCGTTGCCTCGCCAGCGGCGGCGGCGATGCGCACGGCCTGCTTCTTGCGGTGCGCGCCGTAGGCGACCGTCCAGGCCGACATGATGCCCCCGAACAGGAACGGCGTGACCTTGGAGATCGCCAGGGCTGTCCCGGTCGAGACGTGGTAGACGATGACGACCCGCAGGGCGGCTTCGAGGAGAAAGCCGACGCCCCACACGGCCGTGATGACCCGGAAGTCGCGCCGGAAGGCCGCCTCATGCTGCCAGAGCCTGGTCATCTCCTGGCCCTTGGCGGTATCCGGCCCGGTGAACTCCCGGGCGACGCTGAACATCAGCGGGTGCCGTGCCCACAGCGAGCCCAGGCACACCACACCGAATACACCGGTGGGCACCGACCCCTCGACCAGCAGCAGCCTGGCGCTGTGACTGACCAGCCCGAGCACCGTGCCCACCACGATCCCGGCCAGCACCAGGGCGCCGACCGCATCAAGCCGCCGGTTCCGGACGGCGCCGATGGTCACACCCAGGGCCGGGAACACCCCGCTCAGCAGCAGGGCCGACACGGCCGGCAGGCCAGCCGAGCGCAGCACCTTGTAGGCCACGAGCGGGGCGGCAACATCGAAGATCACGATCATGGTGATCGTGAAGAGCCGGCCACCCTTCGCCGCGGCAGTGCCGGCGGTCTGGCGGGCATCACTGCTGGTGTCCATGCGAACGGACCTTTCGTGATGGTGCGAAGACTGCGCCTGCACTCGCCCGGGCTGTGGCCTGCGTCCCCGCCCTGATCTGGCCCGCTCACCGTCGGCCCGCTTCCAGGAAGCATAGGTCGTTTCGACCTATGCGGCAAGGTAGGGTGCTTGTCATGGGCGGACGGCAGCTCACCCCGTTCGAGCACATACTGCTCGGCCTGATCTGCCTGGCGCCGTCGTCCGGCTACGACCTGAAGCGGATCTTCGCCGCCACGCCGATGGGCCTCTACCAGCCCAGCTCCGGTGCGCTGTACCCGGCGCTGCGCCGCCTGGAGCTGAGAGGCCTGGTCCAGGCCCAGGCTCCAGCCAGGCAGGAAGCCCGGTCAGCCCGGCATCGCCGCGTCTACGAGCCAACCCAGACCGGCCAGGCAGCACACCTGAGCTGGCTGCGCACCCCCGTAGCGCCTGCCACGGTCTCGTATGACCTCGGCCTGCACCTCATGCGTTTCGTGATGATGGAACACCTGCTCCCGCCGGACGAGGTGCTCACGTTCCTGCAGAACCTCGCGGGACGCGCTCGCGGCGCTCACCGCCCAGCTGGAGCAATACGCCGCGGGCCCCGCCGACCTCACCAACCGCCACCCGCGCCTTGCCCTCGACCACGGGCTGGCAGTCCACCGGGCCAGCCTCCGATGGGCCGAGCACACCATCGCGGCGTTCTCCGCTGTTCCCAGTGCACGCCCGTAGCCAGCCTGGCCGGGTGTCCGGGGCAGCTGTTGTACTTCGCTGTACAGCGCGGTTTGGATGATCTGCCGTTGAGGGAGGTCCCGTGCGTCGCGCAAGGCAGCAACTCCTTTACCGGACGAGACGCGCCGGAAGCGGTCTTCGAGAACCATGCCGAAGCCCGCATCCCCGCCGGGGACTTCCTGCCGGCGAAGCTGCGCACCCATCCCGGCCGGTGGATCGTCGTGATCGACAGCCGCGCCAGGATCAGCTGGACCGCCGTCCGAGATGGATGGCACAAAACTGGCTGTTCTGCTGTCGAGGACGACGCCTGCTGCCTACCGCCTGTTCCTCCGCGAGCATGACGTGCCGTATCTCGAAGTCGGCGAGGATCACGTCGATCTGGGCCGGGCGCTCCACCGGCTCGGCGAGACGTTCGGCGTAGATTGCGTCGTCTCCGATGCGGGCGGCGTTCTCAACGGTGTACTCCTCCGGTCGGGCCTGGTCGACGAGATCGACATCCAGTTCCTTCCCGTCGTCGTCGGCCGCGCCGGGGCTCCCGCCATTTTCGAGGGCTACGATCTCGGGGCCCTGGGAAGCATCCGCGATCTTGAGTTCATCTCAGCGGAGACTCGCCCAGACACCTCTATCTTCGTTCGGTACGCGGTGCGCTGACCAACCTTCGAGTTGTCGCGGCCAGGTCAGCGAGCGTTGCTGACCTGAAATTGACCCGCGGCCTTGGGGTCTGGGCCGTACCTGTTGTCTCCGGTGGTGCCGTTGGCCGCGCAGAAGATCACCAGCACGATCCAGCCCAGCACGGGGACCAGGCCGAAAAGCCACCACCAGCCGGTCCGGCCGGTGTCATGCAGCCGGCGAATCTCCACCGCCAGGAACGGCAGGAACGTTGCGAGGGCGTAGGCCTGGAAGAGGATGGGACTGCTGAACAGGCCGATCCCGAACACGCCGAGCCCGTTGCGGGACATGCCGATCCCGAAGGTGGGGCCGTGCGGCATGTCGGTCAGCTTGCCGATCGCGGCCAGGGCGATCCCGATGATCGCGTTCACCAGGACGAACATCCAGTATTCCCGGCGGCGGGCCCGCCCGCGGAAACCCGCGTAGTTTTTCAGGGCGGCCAGATACCAGCTCATGTGAGCCTCTTTCTGTGGTGGTGTGGGGTGCTCGCGGGCTGGTTCAGCTGTCCAGGGCTGGCTGTTCGGGCTGGCTAGCCGTCTCCTGGTGGCTGAGCAGGTCGCCGGGCTGGCAGCCGAGTGCCTGGCAGAGCCGGGTCAGGGTGCTGAACCGGATCGCCCGGGCGTGGCCGTTTTTCAGGATGGACAGGTTGACCACGCTGACGCCGACCCGCTCGGACAGTTCGGTCAAGGTCATGCCGCGGTCGGCGAGGAGCTTGTCGAGGTGGATGACGATGGCGTGGGCATCGGGGGCGGCAGGCGCCACTACACGGTCCCCTCAAGATCGGCGCGCATGGTGGCGCTTATCCGCATGACCCGGGCGAAGATGACCAGGCCCAGGCCGAACCAGACGACCGGCCACGACACCCCCCAGGACGCGGGCTGGTGGAGCCAGTCGATGTGCCAGGTGACCAGCCGGCCCAGCAGGTTCACCCGGGCGAACCCTTCGGCGAAGGCGGCTGCCACCTCACCGGCCAGCAGCCACCAGCCGAGGATCAGCACCAGCCGGGCGGCCTGGGCGGTGTAGATGCCGTCGCGGGCGGCGGTGCGGGCCAGCCGCATCGCCAGGTAGAGCGTGCCCAGGCGGAGCAGGTCGGGCGGTAGCAGGGTGAGGGTGAAGGCCAGGGCCTGCCCGGCGGAGGGATGGGCGGTGCACACGCTCGCGGCGTTCCAGGTGGCGCGCACGCCCGGGGACAGGCCGGCCTGAATGAGCCCGCTGCCGGCGTGGGGCAGCAGTGGCGGCGCGGTCTCCACGCAGACGGCCGGGGGCGGGCGGCGGGGCCGCCGAGGACGAACCAGGGATGCTGGCCAAACAGGGCAAGTATCACCCGGAGCACGGTGGCGAGAACGGCGAACCAGAACACCCAGGTGACCACGGTGGCCAGTGGTTGCAGCCGGTTGCGCGGCGTGAGGGCAGTAGCGGACATCGGGCGCCTCGTTTATCGAATATCGTTATTATCGAGGATCGTAACTAACGAAAATCGTTATGGCAAGAGGGCCGCGACGATCTGGCCGCACTCGGCTAACGGCCGGCTGCCCACGCTTGCCGCGCTGGTCCCGTGAGCGGCCGCGAGTGCCCCCGTCTTGCGGTGTCAGCTTCGGGGTGTCACCAGCTGCTGGCAGTGAGCGGATCGGCGTTTTGGTATGCGGCTGGCCGCCTGAGTGGCGGGACGGGCTTCTCCCGGTCGATTTCACGAAGAACAGGCGCGAATATGGCCTCGTGGGCTGTGGCCCCGTACTTCTGCCTGATGGCGCGGAGCACACCCTTGCCACTGGCCTCTCCCACCAGCTCGCCCAGGACGCGGTAGTCAACTTCCTGGCCGCTTGCCAGCTGGTCGTATGCGGCCTGCGCGATCTTCGCCACGCTGGGATGAGCAGCAGACTCATTCAGGATCATGAGCGTTGCGTCCCTGAGATCCATGCCCGGGAGTCTATGACTGTCCCCGGTGAGGGTGCCGGGGTTGGGATTAGTCGCTGCCTGCTGCCTGCTCTGGCGCTCCGGCGGCTGGTTGCGGTGCCGACGTGGCGGCGGCCAGCAGTTCTTCGATCCGGGCCAGCCGCTGGTCGAGTTGGGCCAGCGTAATCTCCGCCGTGGCCGTCTCCGGCTGCGGGCCTCGCCGGGCCCGGGTGGGCCCCTGGCTGACGAAGCCCGACGCGACCTGCGCCGTCACCACCGCCAGGGTGAGCAGGCCGATGCCCATGATGAAGCATGCTGTGACCCGTCCCCACGATGGTGACCGGAACGAAGTCGCCGTAGCCGACAGTGGTGACCGTTACCGCCGACCACCACAGCGACTCACCCAGGGTGTGGATGTTGGACCCGGGCGCGTGCCGCTCGAACAGGTACACGATGATCGCGCCGTTGAGGACCAGCGCCGAGGCGGCCAGCAGGAAGCGGGGCAGGTGCCCCCGCCGGAACACTGATCTGAGCAGGCGCAGGCTGAAGATCACGCGTACCGGCGGGAGGAGCACGGAGGCGGCTGCGAGCGGATGGGTGAGCAGGTAGTGACCGTGGCGCCTGGCCAGGACGCTGCGGATGGTCAGGTCGATCCCGTAGACGACCGACAGGGCGACCCGGAAGGTCAGCACGATGATCCTGGCGTCATGTGCGGTGCTGAAGTCGCCGGGCGGGACCACGGTGAGCCACAGCGTGGCCAGCGCCAGCAGATCAAGCGCTATCTGGGTTCTGGCTTCGTAGGCGGCCAGGCGGCCGCTGGGGTCCGCAGCAAGGTCATCGTCGGCTCCTGGGCGTGACCGCTGGGCAATGTCGCTCATGGTCACCAGCGTCGCACCGAGCCATCAACGGGAGGCGCCGTTGGCGGCAACCTGGTCGCCCGAACTTCGGGCACCCAGGACCACGGCCTATCCGGCCGCCAGGGCTGCGGCGATGCGCTCCACCATCTCTGTGAGGATGGGTTGCGGAGTGGCGAAGTTGAACCGGAACGCTCCGTCGCCGCCGTCGCCGAAGGCAGGCCCGTCCACGACGGTGATGTGTGCAAGGTCGGTGACGAGTACACCCGGCGACTGCGGCAGTTCCATCGCGGTGCAGTCGAGCCAG
>CAWCKG010000061.1:0-10786 GCA_963795785.1 uncultured Actinomycetes bacterium | reverse complement strand
GTTCCCGGTCAGCCCGCCCTTCCCGGTCAGCCCAGGTAGCCGCGGAGCAACTGGGCGCGGCTGGGGTGGCGCAGCTTGGCGAGAGTCTTGGACTCGATCTGCCGGATCCGCTCCCGGGTGACGCCGAACTCCCGGCCCACCTCCTCCAGGGTCCGGGGATGACCGTCGGTCAGGCCGAACCGGAGCTGGATGATCTTCTGTTCGCGCCCGGAGAGCGCGTCCAGGATCTCGCTGAGCTGATCTTGAAGCATGATGAACGCCGCCGCCTCTATGGGCACCACGGCGTCGGTGTCCTCGATGAAGTCGCCCAGGTCGGAGTCCTCCTCGCCGATCGGCGCCTGCAGCGACACCGGCTCCTGCGCGATCCGCTGGATCTCCGAGACCCGCTCGACCGGCAGCCCCATCTCGGCCGCGATCTCATCCGGGCTGGCTTCCCGGCCCAGGGTCTGGTGCAGCTGGCGCTGGACCCGGGCCATCTTGTTGATCGTTTCGACCATGTGGACCGGGATCCGGATGGTGCGCGCCTGGTCGGCGATCGCGCGGGTGATCGCCTGCCGGATCCACCAGGTGGCGTAGGTGGAGAACTTGTACCCCTTGGTGTAGTCGAACTTCTCCACCGCGCGGATCAGGCCCAGGTTCCCCTCCTGGATCAGGTCGAGGAACCCGAGGCCGCGGCCGATGTACCGCTTGGCGATGGACACCACCAGGCGCAGGTTCGCCTCGATCAGCCGCTGTTTGGCGCGCAGCCCGTCGCTGCCGAGCAGGGCCAGCTCGGCGCGCTCGGCACCGCCCAGCGGGAAGCCGCCGTGCAGCTTCTCCTCGGCGAACAGGCCGACCTCGATGGCCTTGGCCAGCTCAACTTCATCCTCGGCGGTCAGCAGCGGGACCCGCCCGATCTCGCGCAGGTAGATGCGGACGAGATCGCCGGTGACCGGGCGGCGTGCCTCTTCGGTCTGCCCAGTCCCCGAGGGGGCCTCCGCGTCCTCGTGGGCGGCGTCCACCACCTCGACGCCCTCGGCGGTGAGCATCCGGACGATGCCGTCGAGTTCCTGGGCCGGCAGCTCGCTGGAGTCGATGGCGACCGCGATGTCCCCGACAGCCACGGCACCCTGTTCTCTGGCCCGCGCCAGCAGGTCTGCCATGGGATCGCCGGACGCCCGCGCAGGGGAAAGTAACGTAAAAGTCACGGAACCCAGTGTGCGCCAGGGAGCCCTGGTTCTGGTGGGCTTAATTTTGTCACCTGCAGGCGCGTAACGCTGACAGCCCGAAGTCAGATATATGCCGGAACCAGGTCTTTACCCGCGAACCGGGTGTTCGGCGCGGTATCAGCTAGAAAGCCCCGGCCGCCTTCTCCACCAGGGCCTTGCGGCGCTGCTCGAGCGCGACCAGGTCCCCGAAGGTCCGGTTGTAATCGGGCCGTGCGTCCACCGGGTTCAGCCGCTGCAGCCGGGACTTGACCTCGGCGATCCTGCGGCTGACCGCGAGTTCCTCCACCCGCGCGAGTACCGCGTCCGCATAGCGTGTGTCCGGCTCACCGTCCGCCCTCGCCACCTGGAGCGCCTCCACGGCAAGCCGGGTCACGAACCCGCGGATCTGGTCATTGGGGGCCGCGTCGCGCAGCCGGGCCACCCATTCCTGGACACCGGCCGCTCCCCTGGCCCCGCCGCAGCCGTCGATCAGCTCACGCACCGCGGCGTGCGGCGGTGCGGTGAACGCGGCCGGGCCGAGCACGTCGAACGCGGGACCGCACAGCGCCGGGCGCTGCACGGCCAGTTTGAGCGCCTCCCGCTCCACCTGGATCATCGGGTCGCCAAGGTCATAGGGCACCTGCTCGGCCTGGCTGCCACCAGCCTCGGGCCCGCCACGCCCCGGGGCGCCAGGCCCGGCTGCCCCGCCACCTGCCGCAGCGGCGTCCGGACCGCCCTGGGCGCCGCGCGGGCCCGGTATGCCAGGGCCGCCCGCCCGGCCGGGCCCCGCCGCGCCACCGGGCCGCCCAGGCCGTCCCAGGCCGCCATCCGCCCGGCCCTGGCCGGATTCCGGCGAGAAACGGCGGCCAGGCCCCGTCACCGCTGCGCCGGGCCTGGCCTGGGCCCTGGCCGCATGCTCGCGGACCCGGGCGAGCACGAATTCCTCGTTCAGCATGCCGAGCCAGCGGTCCAGGCTGACCGCGTACCGGTCGCGCAGGCCCCGGTCCTTGATCCGGGCGATGATCCGGGCGGACGCGTCCAGGGCGGCGATGCGGCCCTCGTTGGTATCCAGGTTGTGCTTGGCAAGCTCGCTGCGGATGGCGAACTCGAACACCGGGACGCGCCTGGCCACCAGGTCGCGGACGGCTTCCGGCCCGTGCTTGACCCGCAGGTCGCACGGATCCAGCCCGTCGGACTGCACCGCCACGAAGGTCTGCGTGACGAACCGCTCCTCCAGTTCGAACGCCCGGAGCACGGCCCGCTGCCCGGCCGCGTCCCCGTCGAAGGTGAACACGACCTCGCCGAGGAACTGGTCGGCGTCCATCAGCAGCCGGCGCAGCACCTTGACATGGCCGTCACCGAACGAGGTGCCGCTGGTGGCGACCGCGGTGGGCACGCCGGACAGGTGGCAGGCCATCACGTCGGTGTAGCCCTCGACGATCACCGCCTGCCGCCGGTGGGCGATCTCCCGCTTGGCGAGGTCGGCGCCGTAGAGCACGGAACTCTTCTTGAACAGCGGCGTCTCTGGCGTGTTGAGGTACTTGGGCCCGTTGTCGTCGGGGTCCAGCTTCCGCGCACCGAACGCGATCACGTCGCCGGTCAGATCCCTGATCGGCCACATCAGCCGGCCGCGGAACCGGTCCACCGGGCCCCGCCGGCCCTGGCTGGCCAGCCCGGAAAGCAGCAACTCGGAGTCGGTGAACCCACGGCCCCGCAGATGGCGGGTGAGCGCCTCCCACTCGGGCGGCGCATAACCGCAGCCGAACCGCTCGGCGTCGGCCAGCTCAAATCCGCGTTCGGTGAGGAGGTCCCGCGCCGGGGCAGCCATCGGCGCGCGGAGCCGTTCGGCGTAAAATTCCGCAGCCGCCTGGTGCGCGGCCAGCAGCCGGCGCCGCCTGCTCTGCTCGTGCCCGGGGACGTGACCGCCCTGCTCGTAGGTGAGCTCGATGCCGGCCCGGGCGGCGAGGTGCTCCACGGCCTCGGGGAAAGAGAGGTTGTCGACCTTCTCCACGAACCGGATGACGTCACCGCCGTCCGCGCAGGAGAAGCAGTACCAAAGGCCACGGGCCGGGGTCACATTGAACGAAGGGGTCTTCTCGTCATGGAACGGGCACAAACCCTTGAGCGACCCGCCACCGGCGTTGCGGAGCTGGAGGTACTCGCCGATGACCTCGGCGATGGCTGACTGCTCGCGGACCAGCGCTATGTCTTCGTCGCGAATCCGGCCTGCCACTCGCACCCCTCGCTCCAGCGCCCGTCGCGGCGAGTCTAGTCTCCGGTGCCCACATCCGGCGGCCGAGCCGCGCGAGCCGCGGCACCCACCTGCCGGGCGACGTCCTGCTAGAGTCGCCGCGTGCGCGGCCTGCTGGTGCTCTGGGACATCGACTTCACCCTGATCGACGCCCGTGGGGTCGGCGCCCGGCTGTACCGGATGGTGTTCCGCGACATGTTCGGCGCGGAACTGCCCGCCGCGGCGGACATGGCCGGGCGCACCGACCGCGCCATCGTGCTGGACACCCTGGCCCGGGCGGGCATCCCCGAGCCGCGGCAGCACCTGGACCAGTTCCTGGCCCGGCTGGCCGCGCTGGCACCCACCGGCCGCGAGCTTGCCGAGCGGCACAGCCGGGCGCTGCCCGGTGCCGCGGCGGCGCTGGATGCGCTGGCCGCCTTCGCCCCCGGCCCCGGCGGCACCTCCGGCAACGGCGCCGGGGACCAGGCGGGCGGTGTCCGTGGTGCAGTCGGTGCTCACCGGGAACGTCCGGCCGATGGCCGAGATGAAGCTCGGCGCGCTCGGGCTGGACGGCCATCTTGACCTGGAAGCGGGTGCCTACGGGGAGTCCCACGAGGTCCGGGCCGAACTGGTCCACCTGGCCAGGGACAACGCCGCCCGCAGGTACGGCACGGACTTCTCCGGCGCGGCGACCGTGCTGGTCGGCGACACGCCGCTGGATGTGGCCGCCGCGCTGGAGACCGGCGCCCGCGCGGTGGCGGTGGCCACCGGCGGCACCACCGCCGCCCGGCTCGCCGAGTCCGGCGCCCACGCCGTGCTCCCCGACCTCACCGACACCCCCGCCGTCCTCGCCGCAATCCTCACGGATTCCATGACCACGGACGATAACCCGCGCGAAAGCCACAGGGATCCGTCCGTGATCATGTCAGGGCTCGATCCACATGCCACGGATAGGGTCTGCCGCTGCTGGGATTCGCTGGTCATGCTGGCAGCATGCCACCGTGGACTACCGCCCTTTGCCGAGAACTCCTCGAACTGCAGTGCGGGGTCATATCCCGAGGCCAGGCGATAGCTCTTGGCTTGTCTGACCAAGCTGTCAGCCGTCGCTTGCGCACCGGATCGTGGCAGCATCTCCATTCGGGCGTCTATGCCACCTTCACTGGCGAGCCGGGCAGGACAGCTGTGCTGTGGGCAGCAGTGCTGCGCTCGGGACCGGGCGCTGTGCTCAGTCACCAGTCCGCGGCTGAGTTATATCGGCTCACCGACAAGTCCAGTGCGGTCGTCCATGTCACTCGTTCCGGCCGGCCGCCGTGTCCGGGGTGCTGCTGACCTGAGGATCCATAGGTCGAACCACGTCTGGAGCGGCCTGCCATCCCGCGCTGCTCCCGCCACGTACGAGGGTCGAGGAGACCGTTATCGACCTAACTCAGGAGTCACCTACCTTCGACGAGGCGTTCCACTGGCTTTGCCGAGGCGTGCGGTGGGCGGCTCACCACCGCCGGTCATCTCCGGACAGCGCTGAGCCAGCGGAAGAAGGTTCGCTATAGAGGCGAAATCATTGCCGCGCTTACGGCGATCGCGGAAGGCGTGCACTCCAATCTGGAGAACCACTACGTGCGGGCCATCGAGCGTGCGCATCACCTGCCCGCCGCCTGCCGTCAGGCAAAGGTCATCCTCGGCGCACGCCATTGCTATCTGGACAATCTGTACCGTGATTTCGGCGTTGGGGTCGAACTTGACGGGCAGGCCGCGCACCGGGTCCAGGACCGATGGCGCGATGTCCATCGGGACAATGCGCTGACCAGCTTGGGCATCATCACCCTGCGCTACAACTGGGCTGACATCACCGAGCGGGCCTGCCAGGTAACGGCCGAGATCGCCGCCATCCTCCGCAACCGAGGATGGCAGGGCATCCCGCGCCCATGCGGCCCAGGATGCACTCTTCCTTGATCACGGACGATCACCCCGCGAAAACCGCAAGGGATCGTCCGCGATCAAGGAAGCCAAGGGGCGGGGGGCGCGTCAGAGGTCCGTTAGGGGGGTGCTGGGGTCCTCCAGGCGGGCTACGTCGATGGGGCGGCGGGAGCGGATCAGGGCCTGGATGTCGTCGGTCACGTCCCACACGTTGACGTTCATCCCGGCCACCACGGCCCCACCGGACAGCCAGAACGCGATGAACTCGCGGGCTTCGCGGTCGCCCCGGTAGACGACCTGGTCGTAGGAGCCCGGCTCGGGCAGCCCGGCCGTCTCCATGCCCAGGTCGTACTGGTCACTGAAGAAGTACGGCACCGCGTCGTAGCTGACCCCCCGGCCCAGCATCGACCGAGCGGCGGCGGGGCCGCCTTTCAGCGCGTTCGCCCAGTGCTCCACCCTGATGTGCTTCCCGTACAGGGGATGGAAGGCGTTGGCCACGTCCCCGGCCGCGAACACCTCGTGCGCCGAGGTGCGCAGCCCGGCATCGGCGATCACCCCGTTGGCGACGTCCAGCCCGGCGTCGGCGGCCAGCCGGGTCGCGGGCACCGCCCCGATGCCGACGACCACCAGTTCTGCGTCGAGCGCCACTCCCGAGGAACAGATAACCCCGGTGACCTTGCCGCCCGAGCCGCACAGTTCGGTCACCGACTCGCCGAACCGGAACACCACGCCGTGCTCGCGGTGCAGATCGGTGAACATCTTGCCGAGTTCCGGGCCGACGTGCCGGTTCAGCGCCCCGGCCTCGGGCTCGACCACGGTCACCTCGCAGCCCGATTCCCTGGCCGCGGCGGCCACCTCAAGGCCGATCCAGCCCGCACCGACGATCACCACATGGCCGCCGCCGTGCAGCGCTGCCTTGAGCCGCTCGCTGTCGCCGACCCGGCGCAGGTACACCACCCCTTCCAGGTCAGCCCCGGGCGCACTCAGGCGGCGCGGCGCCGCGCCGGTGGCCAGCAGCAGCCGGTCGTAGCCCACGGTGCCGCCGCCGGCAAGCTGCACCTGCCGGGCACCCAGGTCCAGCCCGGTCGCGGTCACGCCCAGCCGCAGGTCCACGTCGTGCTCCGCGTACCAGCCTTCGCTCGTGGACATAGATGGAAGATTTTTCGTCCTTGCCGAGCAGATAGCCCTTGGACAGCGGCGGCCGTTCGTAGGGCCGCTCCTGCTCCTCACCGAGCAGCACGATGCTCCCGCCGAAGCCCTCCTCCCGGAGAGTCTCCGCGGCCTTGGCACCGGCCATGCTGGCACCGACGATCACGTACGCAGGTTCAGCGGGCATCAGGTCTCACTTTCCTCATGGCCGCCGCTGATAACTCCGGCTGACCGGCTTCGCGGCGCCGGCACAGGCGATCATGCCAGGCGATGGCAGAAGTATCGGTGAACGACGCGATTTGGTCCACCACCACACGCAGCCGTGCCTGGTCCGAGTCCGCCGCGAGGTAGCCGGGGCGCAGCGCCGGGTCCAGCGTGCCCGGCGCGCCCGCCCGCACCGCGGCCGCCAGTTCGCCGATCAGCTCACGCTCGGCGGCCTGGCGGGCCGCGACCCCCTTCCGGCTCATCACGAAGCGCGCGGTCACCGCCTTGAGCAGGGCGCACTCCAGCCGCTGCCGCCGGGGCACCACCAGGTCGGCGGCATACCGGGTGAGCGGGAACCGGCCCGGCGCGGCCGCCAGCGTCGCCTCCTGCGCGCTCCCGCAGAACCGCCCGATCAGCTCGCTGGTCAGGTGCTTCAGCGCGGCCAGCGAAGCCGGCCCGCCGTCGAAGGACTTCGGCCAGAACGGCAGCCCGAGCAACTCGTCGAAGACCTCTTCCAGCTCCGCGCCCGTCAGGGCCTGGGGCGGCAGGTATCTGGCCCTGGCCAGCTCGGCGACCTCCACCCGCTCGGCCGCCCCGTGCAGCGCGCGCACCGTGATGTGGCCTGCCTGCAGCCCGTCCTCCAGGTCGTGCACCGAGTACGCGACGTCGTCGGCCCAGTCCATCACCTGGGCTTCCAGGCACAGCTTCCCGTCCGGCGCCTGCTCTTTAATCCAGCGGAACGCCGCCCCGTCGTCGGCGTAGTACCCGAACTTGGCGGGTGGCCCCGTGGCGGCCAGGCGCACGGGGGCGGCCCACGGGTACTTGACCGTTGCGTCGAGGGTGGCCCGGGTCAGGTTGAGGCCCGCCCCGGCCACCTTCGCCTCCAGCCGGGTGAGCAGCCGCAGGCTCTGCGCGTTGCCCTCGAACCCGCCGCAGCCCGCGGCGACCGCCGCCAGGGCTACCTCGCCGTTGTGCCCGAACGGCGGGTGCCCCAGGTCGTGGGCCAGGCAGGCCGCGTCCACCAGGTCCGGGTCACACCCGAGTTCCGCGCCGAACTCCCGCCCGATCTGCGCGCACTCCAGCGAGTGGGTGAGCCTGGTCCGCGGGAAATCACCCACGCCCACCCCGACCACCTGCGTCTTGGCGGCGAGCCTGCGCAGCGCGGAGGAGTGCAGCACCCGGGCCCGGTCGCGGACGAAGGGCCCGCGGCGGTGCTCCACCGGCGGGTCCTTCCCCGGCTCGGCCGCCCAGCGTGCGGTGGCGTGGGCGTCGTAACCCGCGGCCGGGCTCACCGGGTGTCGCTGCCCCCAGCGGTCTCCAGGAGCGCCGCCCGGCCGGCTTCCAGCCGTGCCACCGGCACCCTGAAGGGTGAGCAGGACACGTAGTTGAGGCCGACCTCGTGGAAGAAGTGGACGGACTCCGGGTCACCGCCGTGCTCGCCGCACACCCCGAGTTCCAGGTCCGGGCGGGCCGCCCGGCCTTCCTCGGACGCGATCCGGACCATGCGGCCGACGCCCTCGGTGTCGATCGTCTCGAACGGGGACACCCCGAAGATGCCCAGCTCGATGTACCGGCTGAAGAACGCGCCCTCCACGTCGTCGCGGGAGAAGCCCCAGGTCATCTGGGTCAGGTCGTTGGTGCCGAAGGAGAAGAACTCGGCGCTGCGGGCGATCTCGCCGGCGATCATCGCGGCCCGGGGCACCTCGATCATGGTGCCGATCAGGGTGTGCACCGAGACGCCGGTCTCCTTCTCGACCGACTCGAGCACCTTGGCGGTCTCCTCGCGGGTAATCTCCATCTCCTGCACCGAGGCGGTCAGCGGAATCATGATCTCCGGCCGCGGGTCGCTGCCCGCCTCCTTCAACTCCGCGGCGGCGTGCGCGATGGCCCGCACCTGCATGGCGAACAGCCCGGGGATGACCAGGCCGAGCCGGACCCCGCGCAGCCCGAGCATCGGGTTCTGCTCGTGCAGGCGGCGCACCGCGTCCAGCAGCTTGCGGTCCTTCTCGGTGGCCTTGTCCCCGGCCAGGGCGACCTTGACCGAGATCTCGGTCAGGTCGGGCAGGAACTCGTGCAGCGGCGGGTCGATCAGCCGGATGGTCACCGGCAGCCCGTCCATGGCCTTGAGGATCTCCACGAAGTCGCCGCGCTGCAGCGGCTCCAGCGCGTCCAGCGCGGCCTGCCTGCCCGCCTCGTCGTCGGCCAGGATCAGCCGCTCCACCAGCTGGCGGCGCTCGCCGAGGAACATGTGCTCGGTGCGGACCAGGCCCACCCCGCCGGGCCGAACCGGCGCGCCCGGGCGCAGTCCTCGCCGGTGTCGGCGTTGGCGTACACGCCGAGCCGCCTGCAGGCGTCGGCGTGGTCCATGATCCGGGCGACGGCCGCGACCAGCTCGTCGGACTCCGCGTCCAGGCTGCCCTCGAAGAACTCGACCACCGGCGAGGCCATGACCGGCACCTCACCGGCGTACACGGCGCCACTGGTGCCGTCGATGGAGATCACGTCGCCCTCGCTGACCATGATCCCGCCCGGCGCGGTGAACTGGCGGGACGCCAGGTTCATCTCAAGCCCATCCGCCCCGCAGACGCAGGTCTTGCCCATCCCCCGGGCGACGACCGCCGCGTGGCTGGTCTTGCCGCCCCGGCTGGTGAGGATGCCCCGGGCGGCGATCATGCCGTGCAGGTCGTCCGGGTTGGTCTCCCCGCGGACCAGGATGACGGCCTCGCCGGCGTCCGCCTGCTGGACGGCCCTGGCCGAGTCGAACACGGCCTTGCCGACGGCGGCGCCCGGCGAGGCGCTGACCCCGGTGGTGATCCGGGTGGGCTTACCGCTGAGGTCGAACCGCGGGAACATGAGCTGCGCGAGCTGGTCTCCGGTGACCCGGATGACCGCCTCGTCCATGTCGATCAGGCCCTGGTCCACGAACTGGGTCGCGATGCGGAACGCGGCCGCGGCGGTGCGCTTGCCGACCCGGGTCTGCAGCATCCACAGCTTGCCGCGCTCGATGGTGAACTCGATGTCGCACAGGTCCCGGTAGTGGTTCTCCAGCGTCTTCATGATTTCCAGGAGCTGCCGGTACGAGGCGGCGTCGATCTTCTCCAGGTCCTGCAGCGGGACGGTGTTCCGGATCCCGGCCACGACGTCCTCGCCCTGGGCGTTCTGCAGGTAGTCGCCGTAGATGCCCTGCTGGCCGGTGCCCGGGTCGCGGGTGAACGCGACCCCGGTGCCCGAGTCGGCGCCGAGGTTGCCGAACACCATCGCCACCACGTTGACCGCGGTGCCCAGGTCGGCGGGGATCCGCTCCTGCCGCCGGTAGAGCACGGCGCGGCCGGAGTTCCACGAGTTGAACACGGCCTCGATGGCCAGGTTCATCTGCTCATGCGGCTCCTGGGGGAAGTCGCGGCCGGTGCGCTCCCGGACGATCTCCTTGAAACGTTCGGTGAGCTGGCTCAGGTCCCCGGCATCCAGGTCGAGGTCGTTGGCGGTGCCCTTGGCCCGCTTGGCCTCGTCGATGGCGTCCTCGAACGCGTCGCCGTCGATGCCGAGCACGGTCTTGCCGAACATCTGGACCAGCCGCCGGTAGGCGTCCCAGGCGAACCGCTCGTTCCCCGACTGCTTGGCCAGCCCGTGCACGGACTCGTCGGTGATGCCGATGTTCAGGACGGTGTCCATCATCCCCGGCATGGAGAACTTGGCGCCGGACCGGACGCTGACCAGCAGCGGGTCGGCCGGGTCCCCGAGTTCGCGGCCCATGGCCTGCTCCATCCGCCGCAGATGCTCGCTGACCTCCGCGGCCAGCCCCTCGGGGACGCCGCCGTGCGCCAGGAAGTAACGGCACGCCTCGGTGGTGATCGTGAAGCCGGGCGGCACGGGCAGGCCGATGTTGGTCATCTCGGCAAGGTTGGCGCCCTTGCCGCCCAGCAGGTCCTTCAGGTCCTTGTTGCCTTCGCTGAATGCGTAGACGAGCTTCGCCACTGCACGCTCTCCTTGTGCCCGCGCCGCCGCCCGCCGCGTTAAGAGGGAGTAGCTACCGGGGCGGCCATCTGCATACGGCCTCACGGCCCTGTTGTCAGGACTCTACCGAGAGTTGCGCACTCCATGC
>CAWCKG010000060.1:0-88613 GCA_963795785.1 uncultured Actinomycetes bacterium | reverse complement strand
TTCACGGCCACACCGGTCAGGTTGGCGCTGGCGATGATCAGCATGAGCACTCGCGTGGCGGAGCGGACGAGCATGCTGATGGGCACGGCCACGATAAGCAGAGACCAGGTTAGCTGCAGGTAGTTCGGCCCATGCCCTGGCGCCCGCACGATGGTCCAGATGTTCCAGACCACATTCACCAGGCAAACGGCGAGGAGCAGGTAGAGCCACGCGGTCATGCGAGGCGTTCGGGCCCGGGCCCGGGTGGCCGTCATGACAGTGCCCCGCAGCGTGTCCGCCGCGTAGCCCAGCATCCGGACAGCGCGCCACGGGGCCAGCCTGACCTGGGGATCGTGCAGGATGGCGGGAAGCTCGGCCGCCCATTTCCGGTACCGCTCCTCCCGGACGTCCCGCGGCAGCCTCTGGCAGGCCCGGCCCACCAGGTACTTGCCGAGCCGCAGCAGCTGGCGCTCGGCCCTCATCCCAGGCTCCCCGGTGCCGGACGGCCCAGATGGGCTGGTGCGCGCTGACGGCGGGCGGAGGCCTGGGCGAGCTCGACCCGGGCGACCCGGATGCCCTCGGCGGTGAGCTGGTAGTACTTGCGGGGCCGCTGCCCGTCCTGCTGCGGGGTCTCCCACGCTGAGGTGACCAGCTTCTCGCGTTCAAGCCGGGCCAGCAGCGGGTACAGGGTGCCGCTGGGCAGCCGGGCCGCCTTCATCAGGTCGTAGCCGTAGCGGGGCGCGGCGGGGTCGGCCAGGAACGCTCCCAGCACCCGCTCCACCGGGCCGGTCATCCTCACACAGTGAAGTCTACACATGTAGGAGAACGAGGTCCACGGGTCAGCAGCAGCGCGATCTCTCACAGCCCTCGCACAGACTGACCGGACAACGTGGTAGCATCGCGGCTGTCCTGGACACTCCCCGGACCCTGATCTGCGGCTCTGGATTCTGGCGTGCCAGCAAGACAGGCTGCACTGAGCTATGGATCTGAAGGCCGGAGGCTGGCCCGCGAACGGGCCGCCCCAGTATTCTGTTCATACCCCGCGTTCGGTGGCGGGAGGGCAGTGATGCCCGTGCCGCGAGACCAGATGCCTGCAGCCCTAGGCCGCGGTCACCTACGGGCCTGTCATGCCGACCGCGAGCAGGTAGTCGGCGTGCTGCAGGCGGCCTTCGTGCAAGGACGGCTGGGCAAGGACATGCTGACGGCGCGGGTAGGCCAGGCGCTGGCTGCGCGGACCTACGCCGACCTGGCCGCGCTCACCGCCGACCTGCCCGCCGGGCTGGCTGCAGCACAGCCCCCCCGCCAGCCCGCCCGGGCCCGCGCACCACTCCCGGTGCGGGCCGCTGCCTGGCTCATGTGCCTAGGTGCGGTGCTGACGCTGGCCGACGCGGCCACCGTCTTGGTGACCCTCGGCGCCGTCAAGTCGGCCGCCGTGCAGGATGTGGACTTCGCCGGCGGGCGGTGGCACGTTTTCATGCTCACCGTGATTGTTCCCGCGCTCGCCAGCACACCGATCGTTGCGGGTGTGTGGCTGTGGCTGGCCTGGGCGAACCGCCGGGGTTATGCCTGGGCGCGGTTCGCGTTCATGGCGCTGGTCGGCGTCCTGACGTTTCGGTGGTTCTTCGTCCTCAGTGCGGGCAGCAGCGAGGACGCCACGCCGTCTACCGCGCGCGACCTGCTCGCCACGACGGCGCTCTGGCTCGTCGGGCTGGCGGCGATGACGCTTACCTTCACCCAGAGGGCCAGCCCGCACTACCAGCGCCGGGCAGCAACACCGACAGCAGCACCGGCAAACGGAACCGCGGCGAACGTTGCCTGACACCGCAGTCGCACCGCATCCGGCCGGCAGGCGGTGTGCGGGCCACGCACCCGATAGCTGCCCGGTTTTCGGATTAGCTGGTCACGAGGGTCCGATTCCATCGCCCGCGCCACCTGCGAGAGGAATCTCTGGTAAGAGCTGGGGCCTGGAACAAGAAACCCCCCGGAGGCTCGTAGTACTACGGCTGTAGGATTCGATCGTGAGCGATCCGGCACGCCTTCGGCATGGTGCGACGTGGCTGCGCCCCGGTAGCCCGCTCTGGGCATGCCTGGCCGCAGTGCACTTGCGCTGCAGCCGCGCCTGCGCACCAGGTGCAGCTGCGCTAGCTGTGGCCGTGGCGCTGCTGGCGGCCGGATGCGGAGCCGGATCTTCCGCACCAGGCACCCTCGGCCCGGGGACCACCGTATTTAAGGCCGGGACCGGGCCTTTGGTGCCCGCGGTAACCGGTCCGCTCATCGGCGGGGGAAAGCTCAGCCTGGCGTCCTACCGCGGGCACGTCGTGGTGCTGAACTTCTGGGGATCATGGTGCTCCGTCTGCCATGAGGAGGCGCCGAGCCTCGCAGCCGTTGCACGCCGCTTCAAGTCCTCTGGCGTCCGGTTCCTCGGCGTCGATGTCTCGGACAACCCAGCTAGCGCCCTGGCCTACATGCGCAATTTCCGGATCGCCTACCCAAGCCTGAACGACCCCGCCGACAAGATCGCCCTTGACTTTCACAACACGATTCCCATCATGGCTTTCCCCAGCACCTTGATCATCTCTCCCGATGACCGGGTCGCTGCCCGGATCATCGGCGCCGTCACCCACCAAGGGCTGACCCGCATCATCAAGGAAGCGGTTTGAGGGCTGGGCCGTGCCCACAGGGGCGAGCCCGGCCGATGGGCTGAGCGGCCGAGGCGGCCGGGCCCGGCGGTGCCTCTTGGCCGGGGTCAGGCCGTGAGGGCGGCGGTGACCTGAGCGGTGTCCTCGGGAGCTGCGGACGAAGCAGACTTTGCCGTCGCGGAACTTCCAGTAGTGGTGCATGTTCATCGTGACGTGCTTGCCGGTCGCGGTGACGGTGAATGCGTAGCGGAGGAACACCATGACGTCGCCGTCGCCGTTGCTGGCGAAGGCCAGGGGGGTGAATTCGGTGACCGGGCCGGTCTTGCCGATGGCCTCAAAGAAGCTGGCGACCCCGGCCTTGCCGTGCCTGGGGCCGTACCACGGCGCGGATTCGATCGCTGCGTCGGTTGACCAGTCGACATCGTCGGTGACCAGGTCCAGGATGGCCTGGACGTCCCCACGGCCGAAGGCCTGGTACATTTGCCTGGCTGTTTCGATGTTCTGCTCGGTGCTCATGCTCTGCTCCTTTACGTTGTGGCGGCGGGTCAGGCCCAGAATGCGGCCACGGCGGATGGGTCCCCGACGAACTGGTCGATGCTGCGCACGCGGCCGCCGTCGAGGGTGAACAGCAGGATCTGCGGGCCGTCCATCGCGCGCCCGTCGGGGCGTGCGGCGCTGAGCCGCACGAGCACGCCGACCCGGCCGTTGTCGCCGGCCATGAACGACTGCGGCACGGCACGCAGCGTGCCGGTGGTGAGCTGCGCGGACTCGGCCAGATAGGCCATGATCGCGGTGCTGCCGTTGTGGACGCCGCCCAGGCGGTCGTCGTTGCGGTGGTGCCAGGTCGCGTCGGCGTGGAGCAGGTCGCCGAGGGCGGCGAGGTCGGCGGTGGCGAACGCCTGGAAGACGGCGCGGACGACATCGGTATCGGTGACTGTGGCTGTGCTGGCTGGTTTCGTGCTGGTGGTCATGACGGCTCCTGCGCTGGTTGTCGGCTGATTGCCTGCAGGAACCGTAGGCAGGCGGTGCCGCCGCGGCTATCGACTGTTCAGTCGATTTTGGCGCTGGCGGCAGGCCCGGTCCTGGCCGCCAGCCCGTGCCGCATCGCGAACATCGCCAGGCCAGCCCTGGTCGAGACGCCGCACTTGGCGTAGATGTGCACCGTGTGCGTGTGCACGGTGGACTGCGAGATCACCAGCTCGGCGGCGATCTGCCGTTTCGTGCGGCCCGCGGCGAGCAGGCGCAGGACGTCGAGTTCGCGCTCGGTCAGCCCGGCCGGCAGCGGGGGCAGGGCGGGCGACGGTGCGCCCGCGGCGTCGAGTACCGCGCGGACTGCGTCACGGTCGAGCGGAAGACCGGACAGGACCCGTGACGCGGCGGCCGGGTCCAGCGCGGCCCGGTGCGGCCGTTCCTCGCACAGTGCATGGAATGTGTCGGCCGCGGCGAGCAGGCATGCCGCCGCATCCAGCTCGGGCCCACCCATGCCGGCCGGGTACCCGGAGCGGTCGATCCGCTCGTGGTGACGGCTGGCGATCACGGCCCAGCGGAGCGAGCACCGGCGACCGCGCCAGGATCCGGCCGGTGTGGTAGGGGTGCAGGCGCACCAGTTCCCATTCCTCAGCCCGCAGCGGCCCGGGCCGCTCCCAGATGCCCGCCGGCACCGCGACCCGGCCCAGGTCGTGCAGCAGCCCAGCCCGGTAGATGGCCCGCGCGTCGGCCGTCGATGCCAGCTCGGCCGCGGCCCGCGCCAGCCCGGCGACCCCTCGCGAGTGGCCGGTAAACCACGGGCTCTTCAGGTCGGCGGCGTCACCGAACCCGGCGAGAGCCTCCTCCAAAGCGGCCCCGTCATGGAATGTGCGCCGCGGCACCGGCTCGGCGTCGACCACGGCCGCCCACAGGTCATCCGGGCTAGAGATCGCCAGCAACTCGCCCGGCGCATCCGGGAACACCGCGACGATCTCCGGATCGAGCGCGCGCCCGGACCAGCGGGCCACCGCCTGCACCGCGGCCTCGCCACCGCCGACGGCATCGAACATGACGGCCGCATAGCCGACGGCGGCGAACCGGGACGCCTCAGCGACCTCCGCACCGGCGCGGCCGGCCGGGACACCGCGGCCATCGAAGCGCTCGAAGCTGTCCAGCACCGCGCGCCGCACCGCATCCGGCAGCCCCAGGCACGCCGTCAGGCCCGCGCCGACCTCGCAGTCTGCCCGCGCTCCTTCGGCCTTCAGCCTCGCCACGCCTGGCGGGCCGCCCAGCGCCCGCAGCCCCCCGGCGTCGATACCCAGGCCCGCGAGGAACTCCACCGCCTCGCCAGGCTCGGCCGGATCGATCAGATCACCCCGGGCACGGACCACAATGTCGTCGCCGCCGAACACGGCGGCGATCTCGTGCGACGTAGCCGCGCAGCCCGCAAACCGCATCAGCGTCCCGTAGTAGACCTCACCCTGCCCAGGCTCATCGAGCCCCGCCCGCCGAGAGAGTTCCGTCGCCAGCAAGCACGCGCGCATCGCCTCCCCCGGCGGATGCCCCCGGGCCAGGTCACTGACCACCGACAGCGCTGCGACCACGCCCGCCATGCCGACCGTTCCCCCCACGACGGCAAGTCTAAAGATCAGCCAGCCGCGAATGGGCAACAAGCCATGCAAGCATCCGGCCAGGCCCCAATACCCCCCGCCGCCCGCACCTCCACCGGCTGGAGCCGGTCAGCGCCCCCACGGCGGTCCCGGCCGGCCACGGGACTCACAATCATGAGTCCGTTAGCGGTATTCGGGGTTTTCGAAGTCGAAACGGCACCCGGCGTCCCACTCCGAGCGCTGGTTGCCATGAGCAGGGATGCCGCCGGCGTCCCTGAGGAGCCGGGCCAGGTGCAGCAGGTTCCAGGTCATGAACGTCGTGTTGCGGTTGGTGAAGTCGTTGCCCGGGCCGCCGGAGCCGGGGTCGAGGTAGGACGGGCCCGGCCCGGCCTCGCCGATCCACCCGGCGTCGGCCTGCGGCGGAATCGTGTACCCCAGGTGCTGCAGACTGTAGAGGACGTTCATCGCGCAGTGCTTGATGCCGTCCTCGTTACCGGTGATCAGGCAGCCGGCGACCCGGCCGTAGTAGGCGTACTGGCCGGCCTCGTTGAGCAGGTGCGAGCAGCCGTACAGCCGCTCGATCACCCGCTTGGTGACCGAGCTGTTGTCGCCCAGCCAGATCGGCCCGGCCACTACCAGGATGTCGGCGGCGAGCACCTTCTGATAGAGCTGGGGCCAGGCGTCGGTGGCGGCGCCGTGTTCGGTCATGTCCGGCCAGACCCCGGTAGCGATGTCGTGGTCGACGGCGCGGATCATCTCCACCGCGACGCCTTGCTTGCCCATGATGCCGGCGCTGACGTCGATGAGGCCCTGCGTGTGACTGCGCTCCGGTGAGCGCTTCAGCGTGCAGTTGAAGAACAGCGCGCGCAGGTCGTCGTAACGGGCTCCATTGCTGGCCATAGCTCCCCCTAGGTGGAATCGGGCTGTCACGGCATGGTCCGCCAGCGCCCGCCCACCGTTACAGACAGCTGGGATCCGGCGCCAGCGGGCTCGCGGCGGCGGCACCGCTAGCTCCTGCTGCGAACCATCCTGCTCCTGACCTCCCCCATAGCCTGGCTGTAATGGAAGGACTATCTGGACCTCAACCCAGCCGCCGCAGCAGCCACGGCGGGATGGGCCATCAAGAGCCTCGCCAGCGCCACCCAGTCCGGCAAACCGCACTGATCACCCCGGCGCGGGTGCCGCGTATCCGGAGGCGTCGCGACCGGCCGTCGAAACAACGCCGCCCCTGGAGAGCGCAGGGCCCTGAAATAGCGTCGGCCCGCACGTGGTTGCACGCCCTGGGCGGTGCGCACAAACCCAGCGGCCACACAACACCGGGAGCACATCATGACGACCGAGAAGGCCATCCTCGCCGGCGGCTGTTTCTGGGGCATGCAGGATCTGATCCGCAAGCTCCCCGGCGTGATCTCTACCAGGGTTGGCTACACCGGCGGTGACGTGCCGAACGCGACCTACCGCAACCACCACGGCCACGCCGAGGCGATCGAGATCACCTTCGACCCGGACCAGATCTCCTACCGGGGCCTGCTGGAGTTCTTCTTCCAGGTCCACGACCCGACCACGCCGAACCGGCAAGGCAACGACATCGGGACCAGCTACCGGTCCGCCATCTTCTACCTCAGCGACGCGCAGCGGCAAACCGCCGAGGACACCATCGCCGACGTCGAGGCCTCGGGCCTGTGGCCGGGCAAGGTAGTCACCGAGGTGACGCCCGCCGGGCCGTTCTGGGAGGCCGAGCCTGAGCACCAGGACTACCTGGAGCGTTACCCCGACGGGTACACGTGCCACTACGTCCGCCCCGGCTGGAAGCTGCCGCACCGCGCCGACAGGGTTTCGTCCTGAGTCAGCCGCGCCATCGTCCGGAACTCCCGGTCGTCCGGCGGCCGTCTGGTGTGAGGGGAGTCCTATGCGGGCGGTGGTGGTAGCCGAATACGGCGGCCCGGAGGTGCTGACCCTCGCGGACCTGCCGGAGCCGGAACCGGGCCCGGGTGAGGTCACGATCACTGTCCGGTTCGCCGGGGTCAACTTCACCGACGTCCGCAACCGGATCGGCGATGGCCTGGGCGTAGTGCCGTTCGTACCCGGCGTGGAGGTCGCGGGCACCGTCCGCCGGGTCGGGGACGGGGTGACCGGGCTGAGCCCGGGGCAGCCGGTGGCCTCGCTCACCCGCGGCCATGGGTATGCCGAGGTGGTGAGCGCCGCCGCCGGCCTGACCGTCCCGCTGCCGGAGCACCTGGCCGGGCGCCCGGAGTCGGCTGGCATGCTGGTGACCGTGCCGCTGGCGCTGATGCTGTTGCGGCGGGTGGCCCGGGTGCTGCCGGAGGAGACCGTGCTGCTGCACGGAGCGGCCGGCGGGGTGGGCACGGTCACCGGCCAGCTGGCCCGCCACTGGGGTCTGCGCCCGCTGCTGGGCACCGCCTCCGGCCCGGCCAAGGCCGAGCTCGCCCGTGGCTACGGCTACGGCCAGGTGTTCGGGTACGCCGACTTCGCCGAGGGCGTGCTGGCGGCCACGGGGGGCCGGGGCGTCGATGTGGTGCTCGACCCGGTGGGCGGCCAGGTGCGGGCGAGGTCCTTCGAGCTACTTGCACCGTTCGGGCGGCTGGTCACCTACAGCAACATCTCCCGCGAGCCGGAGGTGGTGCCGGACGCCGCCTGGATGCGGGCCCGCTGCGTCGGGTATCTCGGGTTCTCCGGCGGCCAGCTTCCCCTGCGCGACCCTGGCCTGGTCCGGCCGTCGCTGCTGGAGGCCGCCGGGCTGATCTCTTCGGGCGCCATCGAGGTGCGGGTGACCGAAGTCTTCCCGCTGGAACAGGCTGCGCAGGCCCACCGGGTGTTCGAGCGCCGCGCCGCGGCGGGCAAGTTCATCCTGACGGTCTAACGCCCTCACCCCGGCCCTTCGCCCCCCGGCGATGCGCCCGGTATAGACAATGGGTCCCTCACTGGGGCACAGTGGTGGCTCGATGTGTGACGGGGAGGACTTCATGCCTAGATTCATGGATTTCCACGACGACCTGAAATTGCCGCAGGAAGCAATCGACCAGATAGCCCAAGGAACACGGGAAGGCGCCACCGACGAGTTCGGTGTGCGCCAGATTGAGCTTTACCACAACGCCGAGGGAAAGGTTTATCGTCTCCTGGAAGGCCCTGACGAGGACGCAATCCGCCAGCACCACGAGGCGCTGGGCGTCTCCTGCGGCGACGTGCACCGGGTAGACAGCCTGCTCTGACCGCCCGATGAGTTTCGTGCGCCGTGATGCTGGCGGCGGACCGCCGGCGAAGCGTTCTCAGGTGCCTTGAACCGCATCGCCCACCGCGCCGATGCCGCGTGAAAGCTGAATACGCACGTCATCGGGTAGAAGCGCCGTGTGCAGGAAGAATAGTTCGCTGTCCGAACTCTGCACCCGTACGAAAGTCTTGATTCGCGTATGCCATAAAGCCACGCGCTTTGCTGGTTCCACCGGCGCATGTGACCCAGCACTGTTTGACCTGTGAATGCCGGCGGGGGTTGCCGGGGATCACGAGGCGTGAGCGGCGACGCGGAAGCGACGCTCGCCTATGGTGACGTCAAGGCGCGAACGAGACCCCATCCAGCGAGGTGAAGCACGCGGCGTTGCTGAACGCCCCGCCCTCAGCCTGCACGGTCACCACGCCGGTGGGCTCGATCTGCAGCCGCCCGTTGGTGGCGTTGCACAGATCGACCGGGACGAACACCACGCTGGCCGGGCGGAACGCGGCAGGCAGGGTGAACGGAACCGGGTTGCTCCCGGTCGTGGCGATGGCGCCCTTGAGGTGCACGATCCCCGAGATGGTACGCACCGCCGCGGCGGAGGTGCCGAACGGCGAGTTGGTCCAGCCGTTCTGCAATGTCAGCGGGGTGAACGAACTGGCCGACTTCGCGAACGAGACCCCATCCAGCGAGGTGAAGCAGGCGGCGTTGCTGAACGCCCCGCCCTCAGCCTGCACGGTCACCACGCCGGTGGGCTCGATCTGCAGCCGCCCGTTGGTGGCGTTGCACAGATCGACCGGGACGAACACCACGCTGGCCGGGCGGAACGCCCCGGCCAGGGTGAACGGAACCGGGTTGCTCCCGGTCGTGGCGATGGCGCCCTTGAAGTGCACGATCCCCGAGATGGTACGCACCGCCGCGGCGGAGGTGCCGAACGGCGAGTTGGTCCAGCCATTCTGCAACGTCAGCGGGGTCCAGCCGCTGGTCAGCGCGCCCGGGAACGAGATGGCTGCCTGCGCCGCGACGGTGCCAACGGCCCCCACGGGCAGCGTGACCGCGACCACGCCCACGGCGCAGACGGCCAGCTGGCGGAGTCTGCGAGTCACCACCCGGCAGATCTGGCGGGCCCAGGACCGGCCCGCGGCGTCGCGATTGCCCGCATCAGTGCGTGTGAACAGGACTCCGGCCATTTGAAACTCCTTCCGGCCTCGCGTGGCATCTGAGCATGACCGGCCGCGGTTGCAGTCCGATTGCACAGGCCGCGGCCGCCGGCCCGGCGACACAGGTGCCGGCCAGGTGGTCCGCTGGGCGCGACACCTTGGCGAGGGCCGCGCAACCCGGGTACGGGCCGGCCCCTTTCCCGGCGACCATAAGTGGTGATCCGCCGTCGTCGCTTCCGGGGAGATCCCTAGTCCTGATCCCGGTGGCGTGTCTTCGCACCGGGTGCCTCCGTTCATCCGCACACGTGCCGCCCGGCCGTGACTACTCGTCAGGCACCCGCAGGGGGTGCCTCAGCGGGCGCTGGACGCGACCGTGGCCGACACCGCGTGCGCGGCCACCTGGGCGGGCGAGAAGTAGGCAGTCGCCCACTGGCGATGGGAGAACAGCTTGGTCTGATCGTCGTAGTACGGCGAGGCCGGGTTGTCCGACTCGGAGTAGGCCAGCACCGTGGCCGCCTGCGGGTAGGAGCCGCCGGAGGCCCGGGTGACGAACCCGACGGCCTGGATGTAGGTGGAGCCCAGGTGGGGGACCGCGCCGGGGGAATTGACGTACATCGCGTTGAACTCCCCGTTGGGATCGGCCGGGCCCGCCGGGCAGGGGGATCTTCTGGCCATCCAGCAGCACGTACTGCACCTGGCCGAGCGCGATGCCGTAGGGCTGGTGGGCTTGGCGCATCTGCGCCAAGGCGGTGCCGAAGGCCTGCTGCACCGCAGGGCTGGCGGTGTCGAGCCCGTAGGGGGTGTGCACCGGATCGGTGACCTGGAACGGATGCGACCACGGGTCGCCCGGCGGGTTCAGCGCGTTGCCCCAGAAGTCGGCGAACAGCACCGCCCCACGGGATTCCGGGATTCTCCCTGCCGTTCCAAGCGGCCAGCACGGCACAGGAGTCCCCGACCGGGATCGTGCCGCCGCCGCCGGTCGGGGCCAGCCCGTGGGGGAAGGACCGGCACATCGCCACCAGCTGGGACTTGACCAGGGTGGCCCCGTACTGGATGTCGGAGTACATCAGGTCCTTCAGGCCCGCGAACGTGAACCCGGCGGCGCCGGGCCCGCTCGGTGCCCGCGATCCGCCGCATGATCATGGTCAGGGCGCTGCGGGTGCGCAGGTCGTATTGCTGGTCGATGAACTCGGCACCCCACCGCTTGCCGGTGTCCCCGAAGATCCGGGGGAAGCCGGTGAGTGGGTGGCGGGGGTTGGCCAGCCAGTAGCTGTCGTTGGAGTTCTCCACGAAGTCGCGGCGCATCAGCGTGGGTTCCTCGTCGCCGCCGAAGATCCCGGGCGCGGCCGCGTCCGGGCTGGTGCCCCACGCGCAGGACGGCCGGGAGCCGTCCAGGACCGGCAGGTCCAACTGGCTGAACGTCTGCGCGCCGATCGCCGTGTCGCACCGGGCCGCCTGCGCGTTGGTCACGTGCGGCACGGGCAGGACGTCGGCGTACAGGGCGTGGCCACTGGCGTCGGCCACGATCGTGTTGTTCCAGGGGCCGCCCTGGTACTCCTTGAGTGCCGACAGCACCTGCGTGGCCGAGCGCGCCTGGTCGATGGCCAGGAACTGGTTCAGCAGCCGCAGGTTGGTGGCGTCCGCGTCGGCCAGCGCGAACGCGGTCTTGGTGGTCCACGGCAGCGCCGGTCCCTGGTAGAAGCTGACGACCGGCCCGTACCTGGTGAACCAGACCGTGTGCCTGATTTCGTGGACCGCGCCGCGGGTTTGCGCGGGCACGGTGACCGTCTGGCTGGCCATGGGCACGGATCTGCCGGGTAGACGTACTCGGTCGGGTGGCCCGGGACCAGGGTGAGCTGGTACGGCATGGCCGTCCACGAGCGCGAGGTGGTCTCGCTCCACGCCATCGAGGCGGTGAACCCGATGACGACGATCGGGATCCCGACGACGGTGGCGCCCTCGACGTTGAACGTGCCGGGAATCGTCAACTGCACCTGGTACAGGCGCAGCGCGCCCTGCCACGGCAGGTGCGGGTTGCCGAGCAGCAGGCCACCCTGGTGGCCGCGGGTGCCGGCCGAGCCGATGGCGATCGCGTTGCTGCCCGGGCCGGGCTGGTCTGACGGGGCCTGGCCGAGTTCGCGCAGTTGTGACGCGCTGGGCAGCCCGTCGGTGCCTGGCGCGGTGCGCACCACCCGCGAAGCCAGCGCGGACAGGGCCGGCGCCGTGGCCGGGGGTGCGCCGGCGGTCTTGGTGGCGGCTGGCGGCTGCGCGGTCGCGAGCGCTTCCGGCTGGTTGGTCAGGCCCTCCAGGTCGACCACCTGATAGACCACGAGGTAGGCATCGAGCGTGGTGATCGGCTTGACCCAGGCCTTGCCGCGGCAGACCGGATCGGGAACCCCGCGGGTGCCGCCGACCGACGCGAGGTACGCGTTGTAGCCCGCGACGTAACCGGTCATCAACTGGCGCACCTGTGGCCTGATGGCGCCAGGTCCAGTGCGCACGGCGAGCAGCCGGGGGATGACCCGGCGGCCGATGACCGACCGCCAGAAGATGTCGCTGTCCAGGTTGCTGACCTGGCCGCCCCCCGGCTCCTGGGCATTGTGGTACGGGCCGAAGTAAAGTGACCGGTCTCCCTCGACCGTGACGTAGGCCTGCGCCATCGTGCACAGGTCGTCGCTGGCCAGGGCGTAGCCGTAGCCGTAGCCGAGCGAGCCGAAGTTGCCCGCGGTAATGTGCGGCACGCCGTAGGCGGTGCGCACGATCGTCGCCTGATACCGGGTGCCGCTCCCCTGGCTCGCGGTCACCTGGCCTGTGGTCACCTCGCCCGCGGCTGGGGCGGCGAGGCCGGCGCCGACGGTGACGCTAGCGGCCACGACGCCCGCGAGCCGCCGCCACCCAGCCGGATGCGCCGTGCGCCACCGCGCCGGATGAGCCCTGGACCAGGCCACTCGATCGCTCCCGTGCGCCCACGTTCCGCGAGCCGCGCGCCGACGTCGCCAGATCCGCGCACCGTTCATCTCTGCTCCCGTGTTCCAAGGTGGTTCCGAGCCGGAACCGGAACATCAGTCTTCTTCTATCATCACATTATTCTATGATGTTGGTATAACGGTAGAAGTCTTGTGTGACGCTGTCAAGCGGCCACGCGCGCGAAGCCCCGCCGCTAACGACCTCCGGCGAATGAGGGCGCCGCGGGCCGTGCCGTCCGCACGGCTGCGCCGAGCGGGCAGTTAGCGTGGGAGCGTGGCACAGTCGCTGGCGAGGTATGACGAGTTCGCCGAGTGGTACGAACAATGGATCGGCGACGCGCCGCCGCTGATCGCGGCACATTCCGGCCTGCTGCCTGCCGTGACCGGCGAACGGGTGCTGGACATCGCCTGCGGGCAGGGCCGGATGAGCCGCTATCTGGCCCGGCTAGGGGCGGATGTTGTCGGAGTCGACATCTCTGCCGCCATGCTCAGCAAGGCACGCGCCATCGGTCCTGAGGACATCGCCTATGTCCGCGCCGACGTTGCCCGGCACCCCGCCTGGTGGGACGGGCGGCCGTTCGATGGCTGTACCTGCGAGCTGGCGTTGATGGACATCGACGACCTGGCAGGCACGCTGTCTACCGTGACGACGGTGCTGCGCCAGGGCGGCTGGTTCGTCGCCTCGATCGTGCACCCGTGCCTTCCAGGTACTGAGAAAGGCCGCAGCAGCTGGCCGCCGGGAGAGGGCTATGAGTGCGAAGGCTGGTGGACCTCGCCGGACCACAATCCCGAGGGCGTCCGGATCCGGGTGGGCGCGACGCACCGCAAGCTGTCCACCTTCCTGAACGCCCTGCTTGACGCCGGGCTGGACGCCGACCGCTTCGTCGAGCCGCCAGCTCCGGTTCCGACGTATCTGCTGTGGCGGTGCCGCCGCCGCTGACCGGCAGCCCTGCCAGCCCGGTCCGTCTATCCTGTGCCGCCGCGCGGCGGCACGAACCAGGCCCAGGCGGCCACCGCCGGCCCGTGGCCGGCGGATCCCTTAGACCCTCGGTCACGGGCCGCTTCTGCGCTCAAGATGAGTCGGCCCGAAATGCTGGGGGAACGCCAGGTTGCGGCACCGCTGATGGCGCAGCGCGCCGCACACGGGGCACTCAGACCGGCTCACCGCCGGTTCCAGCCGGGCGAGGGTGTCGGCGTCCAATTTGCGGGGCTCCGGCCGAGCGGGAAGCCTCAGCGGCCCTCGCAGTGCCAGTTCGGACACGAAACGCTTGTACTCGCGTTCGCACTCATCGCACCGGCAGCCTCGCGCCCAGGCCAGCACTGTGCCGTGCGGCGGCAGCGCGGGCGGCAGGTTGCTCCATGCGGACATGCCTCCACGGTAGGACAGCGGTTTCTCCGGTTGGTACTACGAGGCGTGTGATGGAGCTCCGGGTCCCCTGCCTGATCCGCGCGTGGCGGCTGAGCGCAGGACACTGGCCTCGGCACAGCGCGGGCTCATCGCTTGGGAAGGGCCAGCAGCGCGGCGCCGTCGAGTGCATCCCCACGTGCGGGGACACACATGGCCTTGGGCACGGCGGCGACCACACGCGAGGTGACAGCAGCGGCGAAGGCCGCGTGGGTACTCAGCCCGCCTACCACCGCGAACTGGCGGTTCTGAGCGTCGAGCCTGCGCAGCACGGCGATCGCGGCCGCCGCCAGGTGCGTTGCCGCGTGCTCGGCGATGCAGCCCGCCTGCTCGTCGCCTGCCAGCCACGCTTCGAGCACGTCGGCTGCAAACCGGCCGAACAGGCCGGCTGGGCTGGGGCTTGCCGCAAGCAGGGCGCCCAGCTGTGTCGCTGGCACGCCGAAGGTGCGCTCGCACCGCTCGGCCAGGCCGGTGGGCGGGCCGCGGCCGTCGATGCCCCGTGCCGCCGCCAGGCATCCCTCGCGCCCGATCCAGCCGCCGCTGCCCTCATCACCAAGGACAGGACCGAGTCCGCCCGCCCAGAATGATGCCCCGGCCAGGTCCACGGCGAGCGCCACAGCTCCCGTCCCGGCTACCAGGAGCGCCCCCGGCTCGCCCCCGAACGCACCCAGGTGCGCCGTGCGGGCGTCGCTGGCCACCCGGACACGCGCACGGGGAAGAGCCCGCCGCAGCGCCCGGCTGACCTCGGCCTTCTCCTCAGCTGCCGCCGATTCATAACCGGCGATGCCAGCCCCCACGCTGGTAAGGGAGCGTGCATCCGGCAGCCTGCCACAGACCTCCGCGAGATGTGTGAGCAGGGCCGCCCGCGGCCCTGGCGCGCCCATCCAGCCGCGTACGCCCGCACACACCCGCAGGCGGCAGCTACCGCGTTCCCGGACCTCGACGCGGAGATTGGTCTTGCCGACGTCGAGGGCAACAACAAGGTCACTCATCGTGGCAGGCCGTCCTCACTCGCCGAGCGCGGCCCGCAACGAACCCTGGCACTCCTGGAGCAGCGCCCGCGCCGCTCCAGGCGGCAGGCCGTGCCGGATCATGACGATGGCAGCCTTTGTATCACCGTCAACAGCGCGCAGCGCCTCCAGCACGGCACGCTCGTCAGCCCCGGTGATCAAGCCGACGATGCGTGCCGAGCGGTTGCGCAGCTTCGCGTTGATGGGTCGCACATCGACCATCAGGTTGCGGTAGGTCTTGCCGAGCCGCACCATCGTGATGGTCGAAATCGCGTTCAGCACGACCTTCTGGGCCGTGCCGCTCTTGAGCCGGGTGGACCCGGCGATCAGTTCCGGGCCCACCAGCAGGTCGATAGCGACATCGACCGCGCGGCTAAGCGCGGAACCCGCGTTGCAGGAGATGCCGACGGTCAGCGCACCCACTTCGGCCGCCTCGGCCACGCCGCCGAGGACGAACGGCGTGACGCCGCTGGCACTCAGGCCAACGACAGCATCGAGCGGGCTCAGCTTCAGCTCGGCCAAGCGCCGCTGGGCTTCGAGCGGGTTGTCCTCAGCATCTTCCACCGCCGAGCCGGCCGCCTCCGCCCCACCCGCGAGCAGCGCAACGACCTGGCCCGGGTCGGCGGCGAAGGTTGGCACGCACTCGGCCGCGTCCATGAGCGCAAGGCGTCCCGAGGTACCCGCCCCGAGGTAGATGAGCCGCCCGCGGGCGTGCATCCGCTCCACGATGCGGTCAATGGCGTGCGCGATCGCCGCGCTGGCTCCGCGAAGCGCCGCCTGGACGTCAGCCATATCATCGGCCATCATCCCGACCAGCAGCGGCGTGCTCGTCGCGCCGAGGTCGAGACCGCCGGACCGGACTGCCTCCGTCGCCAGCGCGCCCAGATTCGTTTCACCGGTCATCGGGCAGCCTTTCTCGCTGGCGACGCACAACCGGGGCGTGGTGAAGCATGACCATCCGGCCTCCCCTACTTCCTGTGCACATCATCATGACTGGGGCAAGTTCCTTACTAATACACCGGAGAGCATCAGTGAACATGACCGTGATCGGGCTGATCAGTGGGACGTCCTACGATGCCGTCGACGCCGCCGCCGCCCGGATGCGGCTGGAGGGCGACACGCTGTTCCTGGTCCCGCTGGGCTTGCACTCGGTCCCCATCCCCGCGCCGCTGCGGGCGCGGATAGCCGCGGCACTGCCTCCGCATCGCACAACCGTCGACGAGATCTGCCGCCTGGACACCACAATCGGGCAGCTCTTCGGCTCCGTGGCCGCTGACGCCAATACGGCGCTCACGGGCGGCGCGGCCGCTCTGGTATCGAGCCATGGCCAGACCGTGTATCACTGGGTGGACAGCCGCACGGCGCTCGGCACCCTGCAACTGGGTGAACCGGCCTGGATCGCCGAGGCCAGCGGCCTGCCGGTCGTATCCGGCCTGCGTTCTCGCGACATCACCCGCGGTGGCCAAGGCGCCCCGCTCGCGTCGCTTCTGGATGCCCTGCTCGTGCTGGGCGACGATCGGACCGCCGGCTCGCTTAACCTCGGCGGCATCGCCAACATCACTGTCTGGTCTGACACGGGTGAGATCGTTGCCTACGACATCGGCCCAGCCAGCGCGCTGATGGACCGCGCAGTCGCCGATGCCACCGGCGGACGGGAGCGCATGGACATCGATGGCGTGCGAGCCGCCAGGGGCAGGGTGGACGCCGACCTGCTCACCGTCCTGCTCACCGAGCCGTACTACCGTCTTCTCCCGCCGAAGTCCACGGGGAAGGAACTGTTCCACGCCGGCTATGTGCGGGCCATGGTGGGCGAGCGGGATGTGCCGCTGGATGACCTACTTGCCACACTGACCGAGCTCACCGCCATCCTTGTGGCACGGTCCTGCCGCGAACACGGCGTGCAACAGTTGTTCGTGGCCGGCGGAGGGATACGCAACCCGGCCCTGATGGGCCGCATTCGCGCGCTTACTGCGCCGGCCCACGTGAGCGAGTTCGACGACCTTGGGATGTCAGCCCAGGGCAAAGAGGCCTACACCATGGCCGTCATAGGATTCCTCACCGTGCACGGCCTGCCCGCCACGATCCCGTCGGCCACCGGCGCGGCAAGCAGTTCCATCCTCGGTTCGCTAACCCCCGGCGCGGCACCCTTGCGCCTCCCAGCGCCCGCCCGCTCGTTCCCGTCCCGGATCACCATCGCCGCAGCGTAGCTTTACGGCGCGGCAGGTCACGGCCGGTGCTCGCGGCTATCGGTCTGGTGGCGGAGGGCGAAGATCGCTGCCTGGACGCGGTCTTGCAGGCCGAGTTTGGTGAGGATGCTGCGGACGTGGGTCTTGACGGTCTGCTCGCCGATCGCCAGGTCCCGGGCGATCTGCCGGTTGCTGTGACCGCGGGCGATCAGCCGGAGTACTTCGCGTTCGCGCGGTGAGAGCGGCTGTAGCGGGTCCGGCGGCGGCGGCCGGCGGAGCGCCTGGGTGAGCCGGGTCAGCAGCTCGGGGCTGAGGCTGGCGGTACCGGCGGCGGCGGCGCGGACGGCGGCGATGACGTCCTCGGCCGGGGCGGTCTTGAGCAGGTAGGAGGTCGCGCCGGCGTGCATGGCGCGGACGAGGTGCTCGTCGTCGGTGGCGGAGGTGAGCACGACGACGGCAGGCCGGTGCGGCGCGTCGTGCAGTGCGGCGAGCACGGCGTGCCCGTCCAGTCCGGGCATGTACAGGTCGAGCAGCAGCACGTCCGGGCGGGTGGCGGCGACGACGTCCACCGTCTGCCGGCCGTCTCCGGCTTCGCCGGCGACCTCGACGTCTGGTTCCTGGCCGAGCAGGTAGCACAGCCCGTCCCGGACGACGCGGTGGTCGTCGGCGATCACCACCCGGATCGTCATGGCACCGGCACCCGGACGGTGAGCGCCGCGCCGCGCCCGGGTGCGCTGTCGATGTCCACGGTGCCGCCGAGTTCGGCGACCCGGTCACGGATGTGGGCCAGCCCGGAGCCGGCGTGCGGGGCGGCCGGGTCGAAGCCGGTGCCGGTGTCGCGGACGGCAAGCTCGACGTGCCCGTCCTGGCGGGCCATCGACACGGCAAGCCGGCGGGCGTTGCCGTGCCGGACGGCGTTGGTGCATGCCTCCTGGGTGATGCGCAGCAGGGCGTGCTCGACGGGCGCGGGGACGGTGACGTCGTCCAGGCTGGCGTCGACGGTGACGCCGAGCCGGTCGTGGTAGGCCGCGCAGATCTCCTGCAGGGCCGGCGCGAGCCCGGCACCGTCCAGGCTGGCCGGGCGCAGCTCGATCAGCAGCGCCTGCATGTCGCGCAGTGCCTCCTCGCTGATGCGCTCGATCGCGCGGGCCTGCTGATTGCCCGGGTCGGCCCGGCGCATCCCGGCGGCGATCATCCGCAGGCCGAACAGGTGCTGGGAGATCGCGTCGTGGACCTCCCGCGCGATCCGGGCCCGTTCCGCGGCGCGCGCGTCGCCGGTGGCTCGCTGCCGTTCGGCGGCCAGCGCGGAGCCGAGCTGGCGGGTCATGGTGGTGAAGTTCGCCTCCAGCCGGCCGACCTCATCCCGGCCGGAGGCGGGCAGGGTGACGCTGTAGTCGCCGTCAGCGACCGCGAGGGTGGCTCGTTCCAGGCGGCGTACCCGGCGGACGAGGCGGCGCGAGGCCAGCAGCCCGAACAGCACGCCGACCGGCACGATGGCGATGAGCAGCGCGTAGGCACCCGACCGCAGCGCGCCGGTGCCGGGCTGCTGACCCAGCTCGTTCCAGACGCGGATGGGGTTGATGAACCCGGTCGACCATGGCGCCTGGACGTAGACGTAGGCGGCCAGTCCCGCGCGCTGGCCCGCGGCTTGCTGCCGAAGCCGGCCGGCCAGACCGACCAGAGCACGCTGCCGTACGGCGTGGACCCGCTGCCGCCGGGCTTGCCGATGTTGTGGCCGGCGGCGATCGCCGCGGCGGGTAGTTCGCCGGCCGCCGGCCGTCCGGGCGGGTACCGGGATGGCGCGGAGGACGCGACGACCGTGCCGTCGGCGGCCACCGCCACGACCGCGGTAACCGCCTGGCGGCTGTGAATCGGGCCGGTGATCGCCGGAACGGTCAGCGTGCTGCCGTACGGGTCCGGCGGGGCCTGGCCCTCCTTTGCCGGCCTGGCCGGGGTCGCCGAGCACGGTTCCGGCCGGCACGCCGCCGGGATAGCGCTGGGCGAGTTGCTGGCTGTAGCTCTGCGCGGTGGCGAGCACCTGGGCCTGCAGCTGGGCGTCGTTCACCAGCTGGGGTGCCTGGTAGCCGAGCACGAGCACCTCGACCAGCACCACGACAGCGAGCGTGACGAGAATGTAGGAGGCGATCAGCCGGCCCGATAGCCCCCATACCCTGCGCCGCATCCGGTCCAGCACACCTGCACGCTACCTCCGCGCAACCCCCGGCCGTATCCCTCCAGCGAGGGACCCGCGCTCCCCCCGGCGCGTGATGCGCCCGCCGCCGCCGGCCGGGACGCTGGCTGCCATGATGAGCATGCTGGAGTTCCGGCGGGTGTCCAAGAGCTACGGCGAGGGCGCGGCCGAGGTGCACGCCCTGGACCGAGTCACCCTGTCGGTGGACGAGGGCGCGATGGTCGCGGTGATGGGGCCGAGCGGATCGGGAAAGAGCACGCTGCTGACGATCGCGGGCAGCCTGGAAGAGCCGACCGAAGGCGACGTGCTCGTCCGCGGCGCCTCGCTGCCCGGCATGTCACGTAACGGCAAGGCCCGGCTGCGGCGGCGGACGATCGGCTATGTGTTCCAGGACTACAACCTGCTGCCCGGCCTGACCGCTGCCGAGAACGTGAGCCTGCCGCTCGAGCTCGACGGGTGGCCCGCGCGGAAGGCCCGGGCCGCCGGGCTCGCGGCGCTGGCGGAACTAGCGCTGGCCGACCGGGCCGGGCGCTACCCGGATGAGCTGTCGGGCGGCGAGCGGCAGCGGGTGGCGATCGCCCGCGCCGTGGTGGGAGAGCGCCGGCTGCTGCTGGCCGACGAGCCCTCCGGCGCGCTCGACTCGGGCAACGCCGAGGCGGTCATGCGCCTGGTGCATGAGGCGTGCAAGAACGGCGGGATGGCCGCCGTTGTGGTCACCCACGACGCACAGCTCGCCGCGTGGGCCGACCAGGTGGTATTCCTGCGGGACGGCCGGGTCACCGACCAGACGGCTCCGCCACCGGGTCCGGAGTCCCTGCTCACGCCGGGGCGGCCGCAGTGAGCGTCACGGTACGAGAGCGCGCGGGGGCCGGCAACGGCGGCGTCCCCGCGCGGCGTGCGGTCATCCGCTGGGCCTGGCGGCTGCTGCGCCGCGAGTGGCGCCAGCAGCTGCTGATCCTGGGGCTGATCACCGTCGCGGTCGCAGCTACCTTCGTCGGCTCGGCGGTGGCCACCAACACGCCGCCCCCGGCGGGCGCCGGCTTCGGCACCGCGACCGACATGGCCACGTTCCCTTCCGTGAGCCCGCACGTTACCGCCGAGATCGCGGCGCTGGCCCACCGGTTCGGCCGGGTCGAGGTGATCGAGAACGAGACGTTCCCGGTGCCCGGCTCGGTCACCACCTATAGCCTGCGCGCGCAGAACCCGCACGGCGCGTTCGGCCAGCCGATGCTCTCGCTGGCCAGCGGGCACTACCCCAGCGGGACGGGCCAGGTAGCGCTGACCAGCGGGGTCGCATCGGAACTGCACCTCAGCGTCGGTGACACCTGGCGCGCTGGCAGCCCAGCCCGGCGCGTGGTCGGCATCGTGACCAACCCGCAGAATCTGCTCGACGAGTTCGCGCTCGTTGCGCCCGGCCAGGTCAGCGCGCCCACCCTGGTCACCGTGCTGTTCGACGCGCCGGGCGTGAATCCCCACTCGCTGGGCCCGAACGTGGTGTCGCGGACGGCGCCCGGCACCACCAACGTGCTCAACCCGGTGACCATCTCGCTCGCAGCGGCCACGCTCGGGATGCTGCTCATCGCGCTGGTCGGCGTGGGCGGATTCACGGTGCTGGCACAGCGGCGGCTGCGCTCGATCGGCATGCTCGGCGCGCAGGGTGCCACGAACGCCAGCCTCAGGCTTGTGGTCAGCGCCAACGGTTTCGCGACCGGGGCTGTCGGCGCGGTGGCCGGGTTCGCGCTTGGCCTGGCGGCCTGGCTGGCGTACCGCCCGCGCGCCGAAGCCAGCGCGCACCACGTCATAGGAGCCTTCCAGCTGCCCTGGCGGGTGATCTTTGTGTCGATGGCGCTCGCCGTGCTGGCGGCATACCTGGCGGCCGTCCGGCCCGCCCGGGCGATCGCCCGGGTGCCGATCGTCGCCGCGCTCGCGGGGCGGCCACCGGCCCCGCGGCAGGCCCGCCGCTGGGCCGGGGCCGACCGGCGCCGGACTGCTTGTGGTCGCGTTCTTCCTGATCGGGCTGGCGAGTGAGCAGGCGACGTCGGCCGCCGCCGAGACGGGGAACAAGTCGACGCTCTATCTTGCCCTGATCGTGGGCCTGATCGTGCTGTGCGCCGGGGTAGTGCTGGTCGCCCCGACGTGCCTGGCGCTGCTGGCCAGCGCCGCCCGGCGGGCCCCGCTAGTCGTGCGGCTGGCCCTGCGTGACCTGGCCAGGTACCGGGCCCGCTCGGGGGCAGCGCTCGGGGCAATCACCCTCAGCGTGCTCATCGCGGCCCTCATCTGCGTGATCGCCGCTGCGCGGTTCGGCAACGCCGTCGACTACGTCGGGCCCAACCTGGCTTCGAATCAGCTCATCGTCTACCCGCAGGAGGCGGCCACCACCCCGGGCGCGGCATGCCTGCACGAGCCGAGCGGGTGCCCGGCCTTGACCGGCGCCCAGCTTGCGGCGATGGCGGCCAAGGCCCGCGGTATCGCGGCCTCACTCGGGTCCAGGGACATCGTCCGGCTCGAGACGACTGACGCCACGCTGCAGCGCGCCGCGTCCGGGCGGGGCTGGGACGGACCTGTGTACGTGGCCACTCCGCAGCTGCTGCGCGCGTACGGCATCACCGCCGCGCAGGTCAGCCCGGACGCCGACATCCTCACCATGCGGCCCGGCCTGCCGGGCCTGACGAACATGCAGTTCCTGTACGGCGCTACCAAATTTGGGCCCGGTCCCCCGTCGCCCTGCCCGCCGAGCTACTGCCTGGCGAATCCGAAGATCGAGGAGGTCAGCGCGTTGCCGTCCGGTACATCGGCGCCGAACACCGTGATCACCGAGCACCTCGTGCGCCAGTTCCACCTGACGACCAGCACAGCCGGCTGGCTCATCCAGGCCCCGGGCTCGCTGACCGCAGGTCAGATCAGCGCTGCCCAGCACGCCGCAGCGGCGGCTGGGCTGACCGTGGAGACACGCAACAGCATCCCGACGTCCGCCGACATCCTCGACGTCGCGACCGTCTTCGGCATCCTGCTCGCCCTCGGCATCCTCGCCATGAGCGTCGGACTGCTCCGCAGCGAGACCGCCAGCGATCTGCGCACGCTCACCGCTACCGGAGCTGGCAGCATGGCCCGCCGGGCCATCTCCGCCGCCACCGCGGGCGCGCTCGCACTCATCGGCGCGGTCGTCGGCATCGTGGCCGCGTACATCGCAGCGATCGGCTTCTTCCGGACCAGCCAGCTGGACACCCTGTCCTCGCTGACCAGCATCCCGGTGGCCAACCTCCTGCTCATCCTCGTCGGCATGCCGCTCATTGCAGTGATCGGTGGCTGGCTGCTCGCCGGGCGCGAGCCGAGTGCGATCGGCCGCCGCCCCCTCGAGTAGCCGCCGGCACTGCACCCGGCAGCGGCCAGTGCCCTAGCCGACGTTGGCCGCCAGGTCTTGATAGGCGGGGAGGAGCTCGCGCCACCGCGCGTCGGCGTCGCAGCGCTCACGCCCGGCGAGGTAGGCGGCGAGATCTTCGACGTGGACCTGCACCCCGCCCCGTAGGCGGCGAGCTGGTCCAGGGGCATGCCCCGTTCCTCCCAGACCAGGACGGTCTGGTCGCCGTCGGCGGCCAGCGTGACCTCGATGACTTGCTCGTCCGGCTGGCCCGGTTGCATGGTCAGCAGCAGCAGCCGCCGCGGCGGCTCGCACGCTTCCACGCGCCCGGTGCCTTCCCATCCGCTGGCAAAGAAGCGCGCGCGGAACTCACCGCCGAGGCGGAGGTCGCCCTCGACCTCGCCGATCCAGCGGGCAAGACGGCGGGGATCGGTGAGTGCCGACCACAGGTCGTCGATGTCGGTGTCGAAGCGGTCCTCGATGCGCACGACGCCCTTGCCATCTGCTGATCGCAGGCTGCCCAGGATGCGGGCGCCGCCACGTGCATTGCTGGTCATCTGGTGCTCCTTCGTTCGCGTTTCCCCCGGGCCACCTCGGTGTGCAGGGCATCCAGCCGCTGCTCCCACAAGGCCCGGTACCGGCCCAGCCATTCATCGACCTCGGCGAGCGGCTCGGGGCGAAGACTGTAAACCCGCCGCTGCGCCTGCTGGCGGACCTCGACAAGCCCTGCCTCCCGCAGCACCCGCAGGTGCCGCGATACCCCCGGGCGGGCAATCGGCAGCAGCGCCGCCAGCTCACCCGCGGTTGCCGGACCGCCGGTCAGGGTCTCCAGCATCGTCCGGCGGCTCTCGTCCGCCAGTGCCCGCAGAACAGCTTCCATGGCGTGAGTGTACCGAAGCTGTTACGTAACCGTCAAGGTACATAAGCGAGCTTGGCTGCCAGTCCACCGGCTTGTGAGGCTGATCTGCATTGACGCACAGCGCTGATGGCTACCTAACAGAACTTGTGAGCACCGCGTTCTCAGGCGTCCCTGGTCATCATTCGCCACGCGCCGAGGATCGTCCAGCACGCCAGCCAGGCGATGATGACGCAGGCGGCCTGGGTGGCCGACTCGGGCAGCAGTGATTGCGCGGCGCCGGGCCGCCCGAGGCCTCCGGCTACCCCCGGCAGCCCGAATGCCACCGGCAGCCCGGATGGTTCCAGGCGCGCCATGGCCAGCCCGAGGATCGAGCGTTGCAGGTCCTGCAGATGGGGGATGCTGATCGCGGAGAGGATCGGCGTGAGAATTATCTGGAACACGATCAGCAAGATCACTGGGACGGTTCGCTGCCCCATGAGCGAGGCGAGCCCGAGTCCGAGGTGAATACGGCGGTCGCCTGAAGCTCGATCCACAGCCCGGCCTCGATCATGAGGGACACCGACGGGCAGAGGAAAATCGCGGTGTAGCCGGGGTAGTCGTTCTTGGCGATCCTGACGGCCAGAGCTTCCACCGCGGCGGGCGCTGTCTGGCCGGGCGGGACTGCTGACTTCGACCAGCCGGTGCACGAGACACTCTCCGGAACTGGCCCGTTGTAGCCGAGAAGGCAGATGACCGGTCCGGCGTGGTCCCCGGCCCAGTTCTCGAAGCCGGCGCGGGAGAGGCCGGGAGGTATGTTCACGTTCGAGTCATCGATAAAGGCCGGGGCGGCGAAGACGCATACCGCGCAGACGATCGTGTAGCCGATCGCGACCAGCGGCACGATGATCGCCAAGCCGGCGGGGATCCTGGCCAGATACAGCGCCAGCCGGGACCGGCCAGTCACCACCAGGTGCCGGAACATTCCCTCGGTGAGGTCACGCGATCCCGCTGTGCAGCCCACCGTGGTGGCGACGATGAAGCCGAAGGTGGGCAAGAAGCCGGCGGCCAGGATCACGAAGATCATGGAGCCGCCAGCGGGCGGGTTGGCGTACGGTGCGAACGCATGGCCGAGCAGGCGAATGAGGAGGAAGACCGCCGGGAGACCGATGTTGACCGCGATGAGGGCGATCATGAGGCCGCGCCGTGTGCGCAGCTCCATGACTCTGGTGGCGATCATGCCGGCGGTGGGAATCGGAGATCCCCGGCGGTCGCGGGCGTGACCGGTAGGCGGCGTCTGGAATGCCTGGTCCGCGCCGTGGGCGGGCAGGGCTGTCATTCCGGATCCCCCACTCTGCTCGTGACTTGCAGAAACCACGATTCGAGCGAGGTCTGGACCGGCTGGAGCCGGTAGACGGCAATTCCGCCTGCGACGAGAACGCGGTTGATTTCGGCGATGACGTGCCGTCCGGCGCCTGCGGGCAGCGTGATGTCCAGCCCCAGCGCCGACGGCACGGCTTCGATACGGGCACCGAGAGTGGTGCCCGCGAGCAGGGCACGGGCCCGGCCGGGTTCGGAGCATTCGACCTGAAGCGCGAGCAGCGCCCCCGCCAGCAGCTCGGAGATCAGTCCCTGCTGGATGATGCTGCCGCGGTCCACGATGGCGACGGCGTCACAGGTCCGCTCCACCTCATCGAGGAGGTGGGAGGACAGCACGACGGTACGGCCCTCGGCCACCATCGAGAGGATCATCTCGCGCATCTCAGCCATTCCGGCCGGATCGAGCCCGTTCATCGGCTCGTCCAGGAGGAGCAGCTGGGGGTCTCCCAGTAGGCACGCGGCGACCCCCAGCCGCTGGCGCATGCCCATCGAGTACTCCGAGACCCGGTCGCCGGCACGGTGGGCCAGGCCGACGCGCTCCAGCGATGGCCCGATGCGGTCCCGCGCGGCCGGTTCGCGCGCCGCGGCGAGAAGCCGCAGGTTCTGCCTGCCGGTGAGATGGCGGTGGAACCGGGGCTCGTCGACGATGGCGCCGACACGAACCAGGGCCGCGTCGCGATGCCGCGGGACCGGGTATCCGAGCAGGGACATCGTGCCAGCATCGGCGCGGGTCAATCCCAGCAGCACCCGGATGAGCGTGGTCTTGCCGGCTCCGTTGGGGCCGAGGTAGCCGAACGCCGACCCCCGGGGGACCAGGAGCTCAACACCGTTCACGGCGATTTTCGCCCCGAAACGCTTGGTGAGCCCGTGGGTCTCCACGGCCCAGCGGCTCTCGGCGGCCAGGACCTTCAACGGCGGGTGCACCGGGTCCTTCGCCCGCTGGGCTCCGGTGTAAGAGCATGCGATGACGGAGACCGGAACGTCTTCGGCGCGGGGTTGGAACCTTGCCAGCCCACCACGCTCTAACGGTGGGTGGAGACGTACCCACCCACCGTTAGAGCGTGTCTCTGCCCTGGAGATGATGCCGTTCGGGCCAGGCGCACCGTAACGTTGATCAGATGAGCTCAGACCCCGCGGCCAGCGTCGCCCTCGCCACGCTGCGCAGGGCGCGGGCGCAGCAGGAGGCAACCCACCGGTGGATGCGCCGTCTCGCTCCACCGCTCTTTGTCGTGGTGGCAGTGGCCGTGTTCAGCAGCGGCCGGAATCCGGGGCTTCCGGGCCGCGACGTGGCTGCCGTTCTCGCTGTGGGCGGGTTCGCGCTGGGCACGCTGGGCGCGCTGACGGCCCGTTATCGCCGCGCGGCGGTCCGCATCGTCTTCGCCGTGATGCTCCTGGCCAGTTCGGCGGCGCTGATGGGACTGCAGCCCGCCGGACCGGGCCTGGCCGGGCTCCTCGCGGGCCTCGTGCTGCTTGCCCCGCGGCTGCCAGATCGCTTCCCGATCGCGTTGTCCATCGTCGGCATCACGTGCCTCGCGGCGGTTGCGGTAGCCGTCAGCCACGGCTCGCCGGCCTTGGCGCTGCTCAGCGCCATCGCCATCGTCGGCTTCCCCGGCATGACGTTGCTGGCGAGAAGGCTCGGGCAAGCCAACGACCAAGCCGAACGGCTCCTGATCGAACTGGAGGGCACCCAGGCGGCGCAGGCGCAGGCGGCCGGACTGGCCGAACGCCAGCGGCTGGCCAGGGAGATGCACGATGTGCTCGCCCATTCCCTGTCCGGGCTCATGCTCCAACTGGAAGGCGCCCGGATGCTCGCGGCCGAAGACCCCAGCGATCCCCGGCTGCCAGGGATCCTCGAGCGTGCCCACCACCTGGGCAAATCAGGGCTCGAAGAGGCCCGCCGGGCGATCGGGATGCTGCGCGACGACGAACTGCCCGGGCCCGAACGCCTGGCCGGCCTGGCTGTGCAATTCCAAGAGGTCAGTGGCGTCCCGTGCCAGTTCACGGTGTCCGGTCAGGCATACGACCTCCCGTCAGAGGCCCGGCTCACGGTGTACCGGGTAGCGCAGGAAGCCCTGACGAACATCACCAAGCACGCCTGCCCGGAACGGGTCGAGATGCACCTCGGTTATGAGCCTCGCCGCACCCGCCTGACGGTCGAGAATTTCGCAACGAACACCGAACCGCCGCAAGCCGCCGGCGATGGCCCCGGCTACGGCCTGACCGGGATGCGCGAGCGGGCCGAACTGCTCGGCGGCGAACTCACCACGGCATTGACGCGCGAGGGCTTCCGCGTGGAGTTGCGGGTGCCGGTGTGAGCCCGCCGATGCGTGTTCTCATCGCTGACGACCAGCGAGTGGTCCGTGAAGGCCTGGCGATGGTGCTCGGCCTGCTGCCTGAGATCGAGGTCGTGGGCTCGCGCCTCTGATGGTGACGAGGCCGTCGCCATGGCCGCTGACCTGCTCCCCGACATCGTTCTCATGGACCTGCGGATGCCCCGCTGTGACGGCGTCGAGGCCACCCGCCTGCTGCGTGAGCGCGTGCCAGAGACCAAGGTCGTCGTGCTTACCACCTACGCGGATGACCGATCCGTGATAGACGCCCTGCAAGCTGGCGCACGCGGCTACCTGACCAAGGACGCGGGCGGGGCGGAGATCCGCCATGCCCTCAGTCAAGTCGTCGATAACCACGCTGTCATCGACCCCGCCGTTCAGCACCACGTGGTCGACGCCATCGCAACGCTCTCGCCGGCCCAGGCCCGCGGATCGCTCTCACCTCTTCCCGCGGGCCTCACCCCCCGGGAAGCCGAGGTACTGTCACTGATCGCCACCGGCATGTCGAACCGCGAGATCGCGGAACACCTCGTCGTCAGCGAGGGCACGGTCAAGAGCCACATCAATCACCTGTTCGCCAAGATTGACGTACGCGACCGCGCTCAGGCGATTACCTTCGCCTATCAGCGCGGACTTGCCCCGCCACGGGAACAGCACGGCTGAAAGCCCCCACCGGCCTGCAAATCCCTCACCGAACACTGCTTTGTAGTGATATGCCTGCATGTTTGTAGTGATGTGCCTGCATGACCTCCGCAGCTAGGCGAAGGCGATGAAGAAGTTACTGCTCCGTGCTGTGTCCGCCGCCGAGGGCCTGCGGCTGTGGCTGCTTGAACAATCGTGGTTCACCAGCGTGCTCTTGCCAGCGTTGCCCCGCCAGCTACGCTGGCTGCTTCGCAAGATCTACCTGGCACCGGTCGACCTCGCAGACCGGGTGCTCGGCCGCCGCGATCCTGCGCTGCCACCCAAAGCCGGAACGTTCACCGGCGCGGTGCAGGACTTCGCTGCCAGCGGTGAGGTTCTCGTCGAAGCCCTCGGCAGTGTCGCGGGGGCGACTCCATCGTCGTGCGTCCTGGACGTCGGCTGCGGCCTCGGCCGTCTCGCTCTTGCCATGTCGCGTTTCCTCGATGTGAACGGCCGTTACGAGGGCCTCGACATCGTTCCCGCGGGCATCGAGTGGTGCACGCAGCACGTCGTGGGCCCGCACGGCAACCTGCACTTCACGCTGGCCGACGTCTATAACAAGGAATACAACCCCAAGGGCCGCGTGCAGCCGGCCGACTACCGGTTTCCCTACCCGGACGAGACCTTCGACGTCGCCGTACTCGTATCGGTGTTCACCCACATGTTGCCCGCTGACCTCGACCGGTACGTCAGCCAGATCGCGCGTGTGCTCAGGAAGAACGGGCGTATCTTCGCGACGTACTACTTGATTACCCCCGAATCGGTCCGGCTGATGAGCTCACGTGGCTGCTCGGTGCGCTTCAAGCACAACCTCGGATCGCACTGGACCCAAAGCGAGAGCGTCCCAGAACTCTCCGTCGCCTACGACGAGCGTTACATCCGCGCGGTCTACGCCAAGCACGGCCTCTCCGATCCGCCAGAAATCTACCCCGGGCGATGGTGCGGCCGGCCCGGGTCATGGCCGAGCGGCTCAGGGCTCGGCGGTCAGGACACGGTTGTCGCAGCAAAGCTGTGAACTGCACGAGGGGGAGAATGAGCTGGTGGCTCCGGATTCCCTGAGGCGGGTCAGCCTCGCCGAGTTGGTGGCGACGCTGTCGCTGGTTGCCGACCTTGGGATGGGACGGCCGATGGAGCGGGTGCTGCGCCAGACCGTCGTCGCCATGCGGCTGGGGGCGGAGGCCGGGATGGATGACGCGACCTCCGCGTCTGCGTACTACACATCGCTGCTGACCTGGGTGGGCTGTGCCGTCGACACCAGTGAGGTGGCGGCGCTTTTCGGCGACGAGACCGAGTTGTACGCCGACACGCGCGACGGGGATCTCGGGGGTGTCAGCCTGGCGGTCTTCGTCGCCCGTCATCTCGGTCAGGGTAAGTCGGGCTTCCGCCGGATCGGGATGGTCGGGAAGTTCCTGGCGACCGCGGGCCACTCGGTCCAGCAGCTGATGCAGGCGCACTGCCAGGAGGCGAGCGATCTTGCCGAGTGGCTGGGCCTCGGCCCGGCGGTGGGCGGGCCGCTGTTGCAGGCCTTCGAACGGTGGGACGGCAGAGGGGTGCCCGGTTCGGCCGGTGCCGACGGTCTCGCTCCCGCCATCCGGCTGGTCCACCTTGCCGACATCGTCGAGGCGTTCCACCACACCGGTGGCGCCGAGGCCGCGCTGCACGTGGCCCGGGAGCGACGGGGCACACAGTTCGACCCGGCCCTCGTGGACTGTTTCTGTGCCCGGCACACCGAGATCCTCGACGGGCTCGGCGGCATCTCAGCGTGGGAGGAGGTGATCGCGCTCGACCCGCAGCTAGGCGTGGCCCTGACCGACGACCAGCTCGACCGGGCGCTCTGTGCCCTCGCCGACTTCAGCGATCTCAAGTCGCCGCTGCGCCTTGGCCATTCCCGGGGCGTGGCCGAGCTGGCCGCCCAGGCCGGCCCGAGGCTCGGGCTCCCGGCCGCCGATGCCGTCCTGCTTCGCCGTGCGGCGCTGGTGCACGACATCGGCATGATCGGCATCCCGAGCAGTGTCTGGGACGAGCCTGGCGAATGGAGCATCTCCCAGCGCGAGCGGGCCCGGACCCATCCGTACCTGACCGAGCGGATGCTGGCCCGCACACCGCTGCTGGCCGAGGTCGGGCACTGCGCGTCGCTGCACCATGAGCGGCTCGACGGCTCCGGCTACCCGCACGGGCTGCGGGGCGACGCGATCTCGCTGCCGGCGCGGATCCTCGGTGCCGCCGACGTCTACAACGCCCTCCGCCAGCCCCGTCCCCACCGCCCGGCGCTCGAGGCCGGCGACGCCGAGCGGACGTTGCGCGAGGAGGTGCGCGCCGGGCGGCTCGACGGCGACGCGGTCCAGGCGGTCCTCGAAGCCGCCGGCCACCGGGTGCGGCGCCGGGCAGACCGGCCGTCGGGGCTCACGGCCAGGGAGGTCGAGGTGCTCGTACGGCTCGGCCAGGGACGTTCCAACCCGGAGATCGCCGCCGAGCTGCACCTCAGCCGCAAAACCGTCTCCTCCCACCTGGAGCACATCTACGCCAAGCTCGGGGTGAAGACCCGGACCGAGGCCGCCCTGTTCGCCATGCGGCACGGCCTGATCGGGACGGCGGGCGAACCAGAAACCTGACGCAAAGATCGGGCAGTTACCCGATTCGCGGCGGCCAGCGGATCCGTAGAAACGGATCCATGACGACGACACCCCAGAACCACAGCGCGGCCACTGCGGTGCCCCAGTTCGCCCTCGCCGGTTCGTTCCTCGAGGGCCTCGCCGCGCAGAACTTCGCGCAACTCGGTGGCGCGCTCGCTGCCGACGTCCGCCTTCGCGCCCTGCTGCCCCGCGGCCTGAGGGAGTGGACCGGTGCCGGGGCGATCGCCGGCCAGTTCGCGTGCTGGTTCGGCGACACCCAGGACTTCGAGCTCGTCGAGGCCACCGTCGGCGAGGTCGGTGGCCGCCTGCACCTGCACTGGCGGCTCCGGCTCCAGGCGGAACGGCTCGGCACCGGCTGGTTCACCGTCGAACAGCAGGCCTACGCCGACACCGACGACGGCGGCCGGATCACCCGGCTCGACCTGCTCTGCACGGGTTACCGGCCGGGCGGCGACCATGGCTGAAACCCTGGCCACCTGGGGCGGCTGGGAGCCGGCGATCCGCGACGACCCGTTCGGTCACTTCGCCGAGGCCCGGGCCCGGTGCCCGGTGCAGCGGGCCCGCCTCGCCGACGGCCACCTGGCCTGGATCGTGCTCGGCTACGACGCGGCCCGGCAAGCGCTCAACGACCCGCGCATGTCCAAGGACATGCTCGCCGCGCTCGAGGACAACGGCGACGTCGTGGCCGAGGGCCTGCCCGGGCCGGAGTTCTCGCGGCACATGCTCAACGTCGACCCGCCGGACCACACCCGGCTGCGGCGGCTCGTGTCCCGTGCCTTCGCGCCGTCCCGGGTCGCCGCGCTCGAGCAGGCCGTCTGGGCGATCGCCGGCAACCTCCTCGACGAACTGGGCGAGGCCGGCCCCGGCGCCACCGTCGATCTCATCGAGGGGTATGCCTATCCCCTGCCGTTCGGGGTGATCGGCGAGCTGCTGGGCATCCCCCCGGCCGACCGCCCGCACCTGCACGCCTGGTTCCAGGTGCTGCTGACCGGATGGTCCGGTGACCCGCCGGCGGCGGCGGTCGAGGCATCCGGCAAGATCGTGGCCTACCTGGGCGACCTGGTCGGCGCCAAGCGGCGGAGCCCGGCCGACGACCTGGTCAGCGTCCTGGTCGCCGCCGGCGACGACGCGCTCACCACCCAGGAGCTGCTGTCCAGCCTGTTCCAGCTCATCGTCGCCGGTCACGACACCACGGCCAGCCTCATCGGCAACGGGGTGGTGGCCCTGCTTGATTACCCCGGCCAGCTCCAGGCGCTGCTGGCCGATCCCGGGCAGCTTCCCGCCGCGATCGACGAGCTCATCCGGTTTACCGCGCCGGTCCCCCACGCCACGTTCCGGGTGACGACAGAGCCGGTGACTCTCGACGGCGTGGAGATCCCCGCGCACGAACAGGTGCTGGTGTGCCTCGGCTCGGCCAACCGCGATCCGGGCCGTTTCCCCGCGCCCGCCGTTCTCGACATCCGCCGCGGCGACGGGCCGAACCTCGGGTTCGGCCACGGCATTCACTACTGCCTCGGCGCCCCCCTGGCCCGGCTCGAAGCCCGGGTCGCATTCCAGGCTCTGCTCGGCCGTCACCCCGGCCTGCGGCTCGCCGCCGGCCGTGACGAGCTCGCCTGGGCACACGGCGACGGTCTCGTCCTGCGCGGCCTCGTCACGCTCCCCGTCGTTCTCGGCCCCAGCCGGCGCCGGGGATGAACAACCATCCGATGCAAATCAAGGAGACACCGATGACCATCACCGACACCCCCGTCGACAACGGCGTGAACGTCCAGGCCCTGCTCGATGCCCGCGAGGCGCTGTCCGCGGCGCCGGAAGCGGCCCAGTTCACCTGGCGGGCCAGCTGCACCTGGCGCAACGGCACCCACAGCCACTCCACCGTCTCCGGCTTCACCGGCCTCGGCGGCGAGCAGCGCCACCGCACCGAGTATCACTTCGACGTCGACCACCCCGAATGCTTCGCATCCGCGGACAACGGCGCCACGCCGGTGGAGTTCGTGCTGGTCGGCCTCGCCGGGTGCCTGACCGCCGGCGTCGCCTCGGTCGCGCAGTTCCGGGGCATCCAGCTCCGGTCGGTCACCGCCACGATCGAAGGCGGCATGAACATCCTCGGCATCCTCGGCGCCGACCCGGACGTCCGCAACGGCTTCGAAGCGATCACGGTCCGGTTCGCCATCGACGCCGACGGCTCCCGCGACGACCTCGAGGCGCTGATTGCCCAGTCACAGAAGCGCTCCGCCGTCTTCGACATCGTGGCCAACCCGACCAAGGTGGTCGTCGAGCTGGCCTGACAACCACCATCGGACCGCAACCGTGAAGCTGACCCCGGCAGTCATCATCGGCGCTGGCCATGCCGGCCTGGCCATGAGCCGCCGCCTCACCGAGCGCTCGATCGAGCACGTCGTCCTCGAGCGCGGTGAGGTGGCGAACTCGTGGCGGACCCAGCGCTGGCCGAGCCTGCGGCTGCTCACCCCGAACTGGCAGACCCGGCTCCCCGGCTACCACTACGCCGGCGACGACCCCGACGGCTACCTGCCCGCCGCTGACGTCGCGGCCACCCTCACCCGCTACGCCCGTCTCGTCGGCGCACCGGTGCGCACCGCCACGGCCGTGCGCACCGTGCGCGCCACGCCGCAGGGATTCGAGATCCAGGCCAACGACGACCTCCTCCACGCCAGGGCCGTGGTGCTGGCGACCGGAGCGTGCAGCCTGCCGGCGATCCCACGCGGCGGCTACGCCGTCCCCCGCCGGTCACGACGCTCACCCCGCTCAGCCTATCGCGATCCCGGCCAGCTCCCCGAGGGCGGCGTGCTCGTCGTCGGCGCGTCCGCCACCGGCATCCAGCTCGCCGCCGAGATCCACCGGTCAGGGCGCCCGGTGACGCTTGCGGCCGGCGAACACGTCCGGCTGCCCCGCAGCTACCGCGGCCGCGACATCTTCTGGTGGCTGGAGGCGACGGGCCTGCTGGCCGAGCGCTACGACGAGATCGATGACCTTACGCGGGCCCGCCATCTCCCCTCCCCGCAGCTCACCGGAACCCCGGCGGCAATCACCGACCTCAACGCGCTCGCCGCGCAAGGGGTCCGCATCGTCGGGCGCCTCGGCCGCATCGCCGATGGCGTCGCCCAGTTCTCCGGGGCACTCGCCAACACGTGCGCCCTCGCCGACCTGAAGATGAACCGGTTCCTGAACCGGGCCGACGAGTGGGCGAAGGCAGCTGGCCCCGGCGAGCTCCCACCGCCGTGCCGCTTCGAGCCAACGCGCGTGGATCCCGGCACGCCGCTGGAGCTGGACCTGTCGAGCGGGGAGATCACCACCGTGCTGTGGGCGACGGGTTTCCGGCCCGACCACTCGTGGCTCGACATCCCCGTGCGTGACCGCACCGGTCGCATCCGCCACGACGGCGGCGTGGTCACCGGCGCCCCCGGGCTCTACGTCCTCGGCCTGCCGGTGCTCCGCACCCGCGCCTCCTCCTACATCCACGGCGCAGGCACAGACTCCGCAGCCCTGGCGGGCCACCTCCACTCATTCCTTGCCAGCCAGCGCCGATGACACCCGCGTGCCGGCCATGCGGCGGTGACCTGGTGCGGGCAGTGCGGGGCGCCCCGCTGACAGGGCCCGTGCCTGGTGGTCACGGCCGCGTCTTTGCCGGTGGCGGCGGCGGGGGTAGCGTGGCGTGGGTAAGGGAGCGATGCTGATCGCCCTGGCGAGCGGAGATGGCGATGATGGGCGATATCGGTGAGGAGATCACCGAGATCGAGTTGGAGCCGTTGCCCGAGGAGATGCCCGCGCCGGCGCCCGAAGAGCCGGCGGCGGAGCCGGTCCCGGGATGATCGCGCAAGCCGGGGAGGGCGTCCCGGGGTTCAGCGGCCGCGACCTGCCGCTGGCGGCCGGTTCGGTGACGGCCGTGCGGCTGTGGCATGTGGATATGACCTCGGCCGAGGCGCTAGTGAACGGCACCGCCGTTCCGGTGCCGGGCCTGCTGACCGGTGTCTTCGGCGGGGTCTGGCAGCCCGGGGAGAACGTGGCCGCATGCGGCGGCGGCCAGGGGCCCCCGCCGTGTGATCGCGACCTGGTGCCCGGGCCCGGATGCGGGTGCGGATTCTGGGCGTACTGGGCGCTGCGGTACGCCTGGCGCTGTGACTACTACTGGCGGGGCGAAGTGATCGGCGTCATCCAGGGCTACGGGCGGACCATGATCGGCACCCGGGGATGCCGGTGCGGCAAGGCCCGCATCCTGGGCTTGCACGTGCGCCCTGCCCGTCCCGATCGCCAGCCGCAGGGCCTGCGCCCGCACGACGTGGCCGAGGCTTCTCGGGAGCTACTACGGCGTGCCGTGTTATCCGTCGCTGGCTGAGATGCTGGCCGCCCACCCGCTGACCGCGGACTACCTCCCGCGCCGGCAGCGGCGCCTGGCCACCTCCCCCGCGCTCGGCCCTGCGGTACCAGCCATGCCCACGCCGGTCCACTGGCTGCGGGCGATGGGGCTGGCAGGACGGCATCCCCGGACAACCCGGCCGCGGATCACCGATAGGCGTCGAGGAGGGCGATCGATAGTTCCGGGCTCTCGACATGGGCGTTGTGACCCAGGCCGGGGAGTGTGACCGTCGGGGGGCCCAGCCGGGCTAGCTGCTCATCGGTGTTCATCGGGTCGCGCTCGCCGCGGGCAAGGGTCACCGCGGGCCTGCGATCGCGCTGTCAATTGCGTCATATCGGGCGCCCCGACCGCGAAGGCACCCGGATCCATCGCCAGCCGCCATCGCCCGCCCTGCTCACGCAGTCCGGCGTCCACGGCTGTGGCGTCGGCGGGCAGCAGGCCGGCCAGGCCGGACACCCGCAGGTAGCGGGCGGCGGCCTCGTCACGCGAGGCGAACCAGCCCGGCGGCCGGTGAGCCAAGGCCTGGGCCCGGCCCAGATCGTCATCGGTCCAGACGACCTTGATCCCCAGGCCGATGACCGCGTGCACCGGCACGGCGAACCTGCCGCTGGCCAGGGCCAGGCCGACGACGCCGCCCAGCGAATGTCCCAGCACGACGATGCGGGAGCTGGGCTGGACGACGCCGGCGACCGCGGCAGCCAAGCCGTCGAAGGTATACGCAGCGAGCGGCGGCGAACCACCATGACCGGGCAGGTCCGGCGCTACCCAGCGCCCCGGCCACCGGCGGGCGAGCAGGGGCCACCAGGCGCCCCAGACGTCGCCCGTCGCGCCAAGGCCATGCAACAGCACCAGAAGCGGCTCCCCGCTGCCGCCTTCGTGGACCCGCAGACCCGCCGCCATAGCCGAAGTCTGCCACCGCGCCCCGTGAGCCGGGCCCACCCACGCGGCCACCTGGGTACGGTCTGTTACATGCGGCCTGCCCGACCCGATACCGAGGTCGTATTTGACCCTGCCACGTTACGTCGACGGAGTGCCCTTCGAGGCGCTGGCCCGGCTGCGAACAGCGGCTCCCGTCGTATGGGTGGACGAGATTCCGGTGCTGGGCTGGCCCGCCGGCCCGGGATTCTGGCTGGTGCTGCGGCACGCGGAGGTCGAATCGGTGCTGGCCAGGCCGCAGTTGTTCGCTTCGTCACGGGGAGCCACGCAGATTCGTGACCCGGCGACGCCGCAGGCGCTCGGCTATGTCAGGCAGATGATGCTCAACATGGATCCGCCAGATCACTCCCGGCTGCGGCGGCTGCTGACCCGGTCGTTCACGCGGCGGGCGGTCTCCCGGCTTGAGCACCGCATCCGGGGTCATGCCCGGGACATCTGCGCGCGGGTGTTCACCGGGCCGCGTGGCGAATGTGACTTCGCCAAGGACGTCGCCGCGGATCTGCCGCTGCTCACGCTGGCCGACGTTCTGGGCGTGCCGCAGCAGGATCGCTGGCTGCTCTTCGACTGGTCGAACCGGGTGATCGGCTACCAGGACCCGGACTATGCCTCCTCGGCCGAGTTCGACCCCGCCGCGGGCACGCCCATGGCCAGGCAGGCACTGGCGCTGCGGCCGGTGCCGGGCAGTGACGGCAGGATGCCTGATCCGCGGACCCGGGACGGCATGCCGGACCTCTACGCCTACGCCCACCTGCTCGCCGAGGAGAAGCGGCGCCGCCCGGGGGATGACGTGATGTCGATCCTCCTGGCACAGGTGGATGACGACGGCGGCCAGGTGTCGGTGGCTGAGTTCGAGAACATGTTCTGGCTGTTTGCGGTGGCCGGGAACGAGACACTGCGCAACGGCCTGCCCGGGGCCTGCATCGCACTGCTGGAGCACCCAGGCACACAGGCATGACCTGCGCTCGGATCAGGCACTGATACCGGCCGCGGTCGAGGAGATGCTGCGCTGGTGGACGCCGGTGATGACCTTCCGCCGGACGGCGACCTCCGACTGCGAACTCGGCGGGCAGCGCATCGGCGAAGGGGACAAGGTGGTCGTCTCGTTCACCTCGGCCAACCGCGACGACGCCGTATTCGCCGGCCCCGACCGGTTTGACATCCGCCGCCAGCCCAACCCCCATCTGGTGTTCGGCCACGGCCCGCACTTCTGCCTCGGCGCTCACCTCGCCCGCACCCAGATGCGCGCGCTGTTCGATGAGGTCCTGGCCCGCACGTCCACCCTCGGATACGCGGGCCCGCCCGCCTACCTGCGATCGAACTTCCAGCGCGGGGTCAAGAGCCTGCCCATCACCTGGACCGCAGCAACGAGGAGGTGACGGCGTGGTTGCCAGTCAGACGGCCGGCGGGCCGGGCCCGCGGTATGGCGTCAGTTCCATGTGCCTGCCGCTGCGCCGGGTGCTTGTCCGGCGGCCTGCCACAGTGGGTGATTTCGCTGCCGCTGGCTGGCGGCAGCCCGATCCTGGGCTGCTCATGGCGCAGCACGAGGCATTCTGCGCGCTGCTGGCCAGCCTGGGCTGCGAGGTCGAGGTTGCCGGCGCGCTGAACGAGCTTGTCGACGCCACCTATATCCGGGATCCGGGTCTGGTGACGCAGCGCGGCGGCGTGGTGTTCCAGATGGCCAAGCCGGTCCGCCAGGACGAACCCGGCCACCTCGGCACGGCGCTGGAGGCGGCCGGCGTGCCCGTGGTGGCGCGGCTTGACGGTGCAGCCCGGGCCGACGGCGGGGACTTCGTCTGGCTGGACCCGCAGACGCTGATCATCGGGCGCAGCTACCGGACGAACGCCGCGGGCGTGGCGCAGCTGCGCACGATCATGGCCGCCGAGGGGGTCACCGTGCTCTCGGTGGACCTGCCGCACGACCTCGGCCCGGCGCATGTGCTGCATCTGATGTCGTTCCTCTCGCCGGTTGCCGAGGACCTGGCGGTGGTGTTCCCGCCCTTGGCACCGGTCGCGCTCATGGAAGCCCTGGCCGATCACGGCGTGACCGTGGTCGCGGTGGACGCCGGCGAGTATGCGGCGATGGCCTGCAACGTGCTGGCGGTCCGGCCACGTCAGGTGATCATGCTGGACGGCACGCCGGTCACCCGGCGGGCGCTGGAGCGGCACGGCTGTGAGGTGCACTGTTACGACGGCTCGGAGATCTCGCTGAAGGGTGACGGCGGCCCGACGTGCCTGACTCAGCCGTTGCTGCGGGCGGGTTAGCCCGGCCAATCGCCGGGCCATGGAGCGGCTGAGGTACCGGCCGATCTGCGTCGCTGGTCAGGACAGGCCGGGCCGGACCAGCCCGGTCTGGTAGGCGGTCACCACCAGCTGGGCCCTGTCCCTGGCACCGAGCTTGACCATCGTCCGGCTGACGTGCGTCTTGGCGGTGAGCGGGCTCATATGCAGGGCCGCGCCGATTTCGTCGTTGCTCATTCCCGCGGCTACCAGGGCCAGCACTTCGCGCTCCCGGCCGGTCAGCGCCGACAGGGCGGACGGGTCGACGGCCTGGCCCGGCTGCTGCCCGGCGATACGTGCGATGAGCCTGCGGGTAACGCTCGGGGACAGCAGCGCGTCGCCGCGGGCGACCACGCGGATGGCGCTGACCAGGTCTTCCGGCTCGGTGTCCTTGACCAGGAACCCGCTCGCTCCGGCCCGGATCGCCGCGAAGACGTACTCGTCCTCCTCGTATGTCGTCAGGATTATCACCCGCACGGCGGCCAGGCCGGGGTCGGCGGCGATCCGCCGGGTGGCTTCCAGGCCGTCGGTGCCGGGCATGCGGATGTCCATCAGCACGACCTCGGCGCGCAGCGAGCGGGCAAGCTCCACCGCTGCGGCCCCATCCGCGGCCTCGCCGACGATCTCAATGTCGGGCGCGGAGCCGGCCAGCACCCGGAATCCGGCCCGGACCAGGGCCTGATCGTCGGCGAGCAGGACCCTGATCACGGCGAGCTCACGATCGGCCGGGCGGGCAGGCTTTCCCCCGGCTCCGGCCCGGCTTGCGGCCCGGGGCCGGCTTGCGGCTCCGGGCTGGCTGGCAGTCGTTCTGCCGCGGTGGTCGCGGGCGTCATCGGCAGCCTGGCCCGGACCGCGAAGCCGCCGCCGGCCTGGGGCCCTGCGTCCAGGGCACCCCCGAGGGCCGCCGCCCGCTCGCGCATCCCCGCCAGCCCGGTACCGGTACCGTCCCGGAACGTGGCGGCCGCGGGTGCGCCGTCATTGACGACCTCGACCAGCAGGTCGCTGCCGTCCTGCCGGACGGCCACCGCCGCGGTGCCGGGGCCGGCATGGCGGACCACGTTGGTCAGCGACTCCTGGACGATGCGGTAGGCGGCCAGCGCCACCGGCGGGGGCAGCGGGGCCGCCAGTTCGCAGGCCTCGACCGAGGTCGGCGTGCCCGCGGCGGTGGCCGCCTCGGCGAGCGCCCGGATAGCCGGCAGGTCGGGGACGGCCGGCTCCGGCAGGTCGGTGTCGGCCTGCCGCAGCACGTTGAGTATCGCGCGCAGCTCGCGCAGGCCAGCCTTGCTGGCGCCGCGGATCGCCTGGATCGCGTCGGCGGCGCGCTCCGGCTCATCGGCGAGCAGCATCGCCGCCGCGCTGGCCTGCACGTTGATCATCGCCATGGAGTGAGCGATGACGTCGTGCAGTTCGCGCGCGATCCGCATCCGCTCCGCGTCCACGCGCCTGCGGGTTTCCTCCTCGCGGATCTGCTCGGCCCTGGCCTTGCGGTCCCGGTCGGCGGCCAGCCACTGGCGCCGCGCCGCGACATAGCCGCCGAGCGCGGCCGCCGCCAGCAGTTCGGGCCACATCGTCGCGTTCGGCCCGCCGAACCAGCCGAACGGGCCAAGCACGCCCTCGGCCACGAAGATGGCGACCGCCCCGGTGAGCCCGGCCGCGAGCACGACCCAGCGCGGGCGGGTGAGGGCGACCCAGTACAGCGCGACGATGACCGGCACAAGCGCGGCCCCGTCGATCTGGCCGAGCCCGGCCCAGGCGACGCTGCCGGCCACCGCGAGGGCGAACACGGCCACCGGGGCGCGGTCCCGCCAGACAGGGCAAGCGCGGGCAGCGCCACGATCAGGTAGGCAACGGCCGGCGGATGGCGGGCCAGGTGCAGGCCGCCGTAGGAGTGGACCGGGTTGGCCTCGACATAACAGCCGATCACGGTGAGCGCGAACACCAGCGCGATGCCCGCGGCGCTCCACCAGCGCCGCGGCACGCTGGCCACGCTCATGACGCCCACATTCCCGGAGCGTATACCGGCGCGCGGCCGGCCGCCATCGTCGCTGCGGAGGCGGCCGGAGTACGCCGCCAGGAGTACGGCACTGCTGCCGTGCGGCGCAGGCCGGCCGGCGCCCGCCGGCCGATGCCCGACTACGGCAGCGCGGGGCAGCCTCGTGCTCAGCGGCGTAACCAGGCGCCGCGCCTGAGTTAAGGAGGATCACATGCTCACCGCCACTACCTCCGCCGCGCCGGACGTCAAGCAGGGCAGGGCCCGGGCACTGTGCATCGCAGGCGGGGCGGCCGCCGCGGCTATCGCCTGGGCTATTGAGGTTCCGCTGCTGGGCGTCCGGCTGAGCGTACGGTTCGGCGCCATGCACCCCCAGATCGTCGCGGCCGGGCAGGTCATCGGCGCCGCCCTCGTCGCCGGGCTGATCGGCTGGCTGCTGCTGGCCGTGCTGGACCGGCGTACCCCGCGTGCCCGCACGGTATGGACGGTCACCGCGCTGCTGGTGCTGGCGCTGTCCCTGCTGCTCCCGCTGACCGCCGGGACCACGGCGGCCGCGGTCACCGGGCTCATCGTGCTGCATCTCACCGTCGGGGCAGTGGTCATCCCGGGCCTGGCCCGCACCGCCCGGTCCCGGTAACGGCCGGCCGCGTTACTCCATTACGTGACTTATACAGGCTCTGCATTCAGCTGGGCTGTATCCACAGTCCTCGCGCTTCTGCCGTGCCCAGCGCCGGGGCCCATCGCGACGAAGTGAGGCGGCCATGGCCCAGCGCAGCAAGTCCTTCGCCCCGGCGGCCGTATTGTCCGCCGTGCTGGCCACCGTCTGGCTGGTCATGGTGCCCGCCGGGGCGGGGCTGGCGGCAACGCCGGGCCATGGTCATCGTGTCGGTGACAGCACCCCGGCTTCCGCACCGGAGCCTGGCGTCGATCCTGCGCTCGGACGGGACGCTGCGCACCAAGGGCGAGCCGGGGAGCTTCGACCCGGCCGGGTACCGGATGGTGCTGGGCCGCCATGGCGCCCCCCGCTTCGTGCGCACGGCCGCCGCCGCGGCCGGCGACACCAGCTGGGACGACCGGTTCGGGCTGCCCGGCGTTCAGGATGGCCAGGTCAACGCCATTGCCGTGGCCGGCAGCGATGTCTACGTCGGCGGCACCTTCACTTTCGCCGGCGACGCGCCGCACAGTTACGTGGCCGAATGGGACGGCCAGGCCTGGCAGAACCTCTCCGGAGGGGTCAGTGGCGCGCCGAGCGGCGAGACCCCCGAGGTCGACGCGCTCGCCCTGAACGGGACCACGCTGTACGTCGGCGGGATCTTCACCACCGCCCACAACGGCTCGACCGCGGTGACGGTCCACGACGTGGCGGCCTGGAACACCCAGACCAGCAGCCTGGAGCGCCCTGGGGGCCGGGATCGCCGCGGGCAGCACGTGCAGCTTCTGCGTGGTCCGGGTCGACGCGTTCGCACTGTCCGGCGCGAGCGTCTACGCCGCCGGTGAGTTCGGCAAGGCCGGCACGGTGGCCGCCAACAGCATCGCCCTGTGGAACGGCTCGGCCTGGAGCGCCGCTCGGCAAGGGCCTGTACTCCTGCACCGCGTGCAGCCCGGTCCAGGCCGGAGACGTGACCGCGCTCGCCCTGTCCGGCACCACCCTGTACGCGGGCGGAACCTTCGATCACGCGGGCACCGTGGCCGCGGCCAACGTGGCCAGCTGGAACACCGGTACCTCGGCCTGGAGCGCGCTGGGCAGCGGCGTGGTGGCCGGCTTCGAGGGTGGCGTCTTCGCGCTGGCCGCTCAACGGCGGCAGCCTCATCGTCGGCGGCGACTTCACCAAGGCCGGCTCGGTCGCCGTCAACTCCATCGCCGTCTGGTCGGGCTCGGCCTGGTCCGCGCTGGACGGCGCCAAGTCCGGCGTCACCATCGGCGCCGGCACCGGGCAGGAGGGGCAGGTCGACTCGCGCTGCTCGTGTCCGGTACGACGCTCTACGCCGGCGGCAACTTCGACCATCTCCAGCCCGGCGGCGTAGCCACCCAGGGCGGCCTGGCCTCGTTCAGCCTGAGCACGCCCGGCGTGGACGGTGCTGCCGATGGAAGCCGGCGACCGCCACCGTGAACAGCTTCGCCGCGGGCGCCTCCCCGGGCATCTACGTCGGCGGGGCGTTCGACACCGGCGGCCCGCTGACCAGCGGCCTGTTCGTCGACAACATCGGCCTGCTCACCGGCAGCGCATGGACGGCCCTCGGCCAGGGCGTGACCTACGGGGAGAACGCCCGGGGATTCGGCATCGCGCTGGCGCACGGGGCCGCCGGAGAATATGTCGGCGGCTGGTTCAACCAGACCGGGTCCGTGCAGGCCACTGGCATCTCCCTGTGGAACGGCACGACGTGGCAATCCCTCGGGTCCGGCCTGGCTGGCGGCGTTTCGCCGACCGGGCCAACGGTGACGGCCATCGCCGTCAACAACAGCCAGGTATTCATCGGCGGCGACTTCGGTTCGGTCAACGGCATCAAGGCGAGCAACATCGCCGTGTACAGCGGCGGGACCTGGCACGCGGTCGGCGGCGGCACGGACGCCGCCGTGGACAGCCTCGCCATCAACGGCGGCTACCTGTACACCGGCGGCGGGTTCAGCAAGGCCGGCGGTGCCAGCACCGGGGCACCGGTGGCCCGGTGGAAACTCGGCACCGCCTTCACCAGCAAGGCAGGCTGGTCCGCCCTCGGCCCGCTGTTCGGGGGCGGCGACGTGACCTCGATCGCCTTCGACGGCCAGCTGGTCTTCCTCGGCGGCGACATCTTCGACTGTGTCGGTGAACAGCCCCTGCGACAACGGCACCTCGACCGGCACGACCCCCTGCGAGACCGCCTCCGGCTACGACATCAACGGCCTGATCATGTGGGACACCCAGGACCCCGGCACCTGGTTCTACCCCTACGGCTGCGGGGTCACGGTGGGCAGCGGGGCGACCGCCACCCCCGGCGACGTCAACTCCCTGTTGCTGGTGGGCAAAACCCTCTACGCCGGCGGCTTCTTCGACCATGCCGGGATCACCGGGGCCTCCCCCAACCAGGTGGCGGCGATGAACATCGCCGGCCTCAACCTCACCGTCCTTGACCAACACCAAGACCAAGTGGAGCAGGCTGGGCACCGGCGTGGGCAACGACAACAATGGCGATCAGGTCGCCTCGCTGGCCACCGCCGGAAACGTGCTCTATGCCGGTGGCCTGTTCAGCTCCGCCGGCGGGGTCGCCGCCACCGGGGTGGCCCAGTGGAACCTGCAGACCCCCGGCTGGTCAGCCCTCGGCAGCGGGCTGAGCTGCGTCAGTGACGACTGCACGGGCGACTACGCCAACGCCGTGGACGCCGCACCGGCAGGGATCTACGTCACCGGCAACTTCGGGGTCGCGGGCGTGCAGGGCTCCGGCAACTTCGCCCTCTGGGCCCCGCCCGCGGGCGGCTAGCAACGCCGGATTCCGGCCCGCGTGGCGGCGCCGCGCGGCCGCCTGGATCCGCTTCATGGCAGGGGTATGACGGTTGGGGTGTTCACGCCTGGGGCACCAGTGCGTCATGCTGGTTGTGATGCGTTGTCGTTCATCGTGCTGCACATCAGGGGGGGATTGAGGTGGCCGGGTCCTCCCCTGGGGCTGGAGCAGCGGCCCAGCGGCCCATCCATCCCGTCACGATCACCATCGATGCCGGGCATCCGGGGCCGGTGATTCCCGGTGACTTCGCCGGGCTGAGTTTCGAGCGGGGACCGCTCGGCCCCGGCACCGCCGGGCTGACCGGCGGCCTGTTCCGCACGGAAAACACCACGATGCTCACGCTCTTCCGCAACCTGGGCATGACCAGCCTGCGGGTCGGCGGGGGCACGGTGGACCAGCTGATCCCGGCGGGCACCGGCCCCGACGGCTTCACCGGGATCGACGAGCATGTTCGCCTTCGCCGCGGCGGCAGGAATCAAGGTCATCTACACGCTGCGCCTGCTCAACCCCGTCGGCCAACCCGGTCAGTGACCTGCAGTCGGTCAATGCCCGGGTGGCCGGGTACATCTGGGAGCACTACCAGGCGAACGTGGCCAGCTTCGCCATCGGCAACGAGCCGGACTGGCATGACTTCCACACCTGGACCGGGCACCAGCTCGACCCGGCGATCTACGAGGAAGTCGACGGCACGCCGGGCAGCGCCTACGCGTCCTACCTGGCGCACTGGCAGGGCTTCGCCGACGCGGTCCGGGCGGCGGCGCCGGGCGCGGCGATGTCGGGGCCGGACCTCGGCGCGTACAACCGGCTGACCTACACCCCCGACCAGGACACCGGCATGTCCTGGACGGCGCGGCTGGCCGCCGATGAAAAGACGTCCGGCCGGATAGCGGAGGTCACCCAGCACTACTACGTGGGGGAAGTCCCGGGGCACGACCGCCGAGCAGGCCATCAGCAACATGCTGTCCCCCGAGTGGGTGACCGGCACGGCGATCGGGACTCAGCCGGCGGGCACGTCCTACACCCCCTATCCCTGGCTGTATGCGAACAACCTCGCGCCGGTGGCCGCGGCCGGCCTGCGGTTCCGGCTCACCGAATCCAACGACTACCTGGGCGGAGTGCAGGGAGCGAGCAACGCGTTCGCCGCAGCGCTCTGGGCGCTGGATCACCTGCACTGGTGGGCGGCGCACGGCTGCGCGGGCGTGAACTTCCACAACAAGCAGTGGGTGCTCACCGACACGATCATCCCGGACCCGGCCGGATCCGCCGAGGGCTATGTGATCACGCCGAAGGGATACGGCATCAAGGCGTTCACCCTCGGCGCCGCCGGGCAGGTCCTGCCCGCCCAGATCCAGAACCCGGCCGGGGTCAACATGACCGCGTATTGCGTCAGCGGAGCGGGCGAGGATTACGTCACGGTCATCAACAAGGCACACGGCGCGGACGCCCCGGACGCCGCGGTCACGATCGCCGCGCCAGGCGCCGGGGGGCAGGGCGTGCAGGTCATGACCCTCGCCGGCGCGCAGCCAGGAGACGCCAGGGGGGATACCGCCACGCTCGGCGGTGCCACGATCACCGGCGGCGCCCCATGGGACGGCACCTGGAGCGCCCTGCCCGCTGGCCCGCACGGGGAAATCAGCCTGACCGTCAAGGCCACCACCGCCGCCATTGTCAAGATCCCTGGCGGAGGCTGACTCAGCTCAGCGGGGCCTGGAGGTGAGCCCCGTAAAGCTCGCGGAGTGCCGCCCAGTGCCGGTCGCTCGCCTGCGCGTCGTAGGTCGGGTTGTCGGGCACGGCGAAGCCATGGCGGGCCGGGTAGAACTCGATGGTGTGCTCCACCCCGGCACCGGTGAGCGCGCTGTCCAGCAGCCCGGCCTGCTCGGCGGTGAACGAGCCATCGTCCTGCGCGCCCGCCACGTACACGGTGGCGGTGATGCGGCCAGCGGACAGGTGCGGGCTGGACGGGTCGCCGGCGACAGCCAGCCTGCCGCCGTGGAACGACGCCGCCGCGGCGATCTTGTGGCCGAGCCCGCCCGCGGCGATCAGCGAGAGGCGCCCGCCCAGGCAGTAACCGGTGGTGCCGATCGCCGGGCCGGCCACCTCCGGCCGGGCCAGCAGGAAGTCCGCGTAGGCGCCGGCATCGGCGATGACCGCCTCGTTGGTCAGCACGCTCATCAGGCCGCCCAGCCTGGCCCGTTCCTGCTCGTCGGTGAACAGGGTGGCCACGTCGAACGGCGCCCACTCCCCCGCACGGTAGTAGATGTCCGGGATCAGTGCGGCGTAGCCCATGCCCGCCAGCCGGTCGCCCATCTGCGCGAACGTCGCCCGCACTCCGCCCGCGTCGGGGAAGACCAGCACGCCCGGCCACGGGCCGGCTCCTCCGGGACGTGCAGCGTCCCGGTGCTGTGGCCATCGGCCGTGCGGATCTGGACATCCAGGTGCGGCATTCCACTTCCTCCACGGGGGCTCGCCGAAGCTGATCGCCTCAGGCAACTCTGCAAACATTGCCACATGAGCGACGACGGCGACTGGCCCGTGCGCTTCCCGGGCCTGTTCAGGGAGCAGTATGCGGACTACGCCGATGCCCGTCTCCGGTTCACCACGGCCGCGGTGCCGCAGGAGCTGGTTTCCCGGCTGCACCTGGTCGCGGTCACGCCCGCAGCAGAGGTCATCGTCTGCCGGATCGAGGAAGGCTGGCGGTTCCTCCCCGGCGGGACCCGTGAGCCGGGCGAATCGCTGACCGATCTCGCGCGGCGCGAACTGATGGAAGAGGCAGGCGCACGGCTGGAAAGCCCGCCACGGTACTTCGCCGCGCACATCGCCGACAGCCTGCGGCCGGCGCCCTACCGGCCGCATCTGCCGCACCCGCGCGCGTACTGGGCCTACGCCGTCGCCCAGGCGCAGGTCATCGCCGACCCGGTCAACCCGCCCGATGGCGAGCAGGTGGTCGAGGTGCGGACGCTGGCCCCGGACCTGGCGGCCGCCTTCATCGCCGAGCACGACCCGGTGCACGCGGACGTCCTTCGCCTGGCCGTCGCGATGGGGCTGCTCCGCCCGGCGGAATGAGGGCGCCGGTTCAGCGTGGCAGGAAGTCCAGCAGCAGGGCGCTCACCTCGCCGGGTGCGTCGAGCTGCATCCAGTGACCCGGGCCGTCCAGCCGCTCGTACCGCCATGGCCCGGCGACGTTCGCCGCCGAATCGGTCATCTGCACCTCGGTGAGGGCGACGTCCCCGGTGCTCCAGATGCCCATCGTGGCTGACTGCACCGGCGGGAGCTGCAGCGGTGGCGCGGCCCAGGACTCGGGCGGGATGTTGGCCCGGTAGTAGTTGAGGCCGGGCGTGAGCGAGCCGTTGGCCTCCAGTTCGGCGATCACCTGGTCGGCGTCCGGGTGTTGCGCCCAGGCGCGGAAGTTCGCCCAGTTGTCCTCGGACAGCCAGCGCTCGGCGATACCGGCGTACTGGAACAGCAGCATGTACCAGGACTTCTGCCGCTGCTCCAGGGTGCGGAGGAAGCCGGCCGGGTGGCCCACGGACAGGACCGCCAGGTGGTCGACGCTGTCCGGGGCGAAGGCGGCGAGCGCCCAGGCAAGGGCGGCGCCCCAGTCGTGGCCGACCACATGGGCCTTGCCGATCTCCAGTTGCGCGAGGATCGCCAGCACATCCCCGGCCAGGAGCGGGATCGAGTAGGCATCCACCGCCTCGGGCTTATCGGACCGGCCGTAGCCGCGCAGGTCGGGCACGATGACCTGGAAGCCGGCCTCCGCCAGCGCCGGGACCTGGTGCCGCCAGAGCCGCCCGGTGTCCGGGAAACCGTGCAGCAGCACGACCGGGCGCCCCGCGCCGTGGACCTCGTAGTCGATGCCGACCCCGTCGACCTCTACCCGGCTCATGCGGCCTCCTTCTTCGGCCATGGCTCCCGCGTGCTCGCGAGCCCCGCCCGGCCCAGGGATTCACACGGTACTTGGCCGGGCCACGGCCAGCCCCCGCGCCCTCCGGGCTTAGGGTCGGGCTGGCGGGAGACTGCAGGGCTGGAGGTGGTCTGGAGGGCCGGTGGACCGCGAACGGGTGCGGGCGGCGTTCGAGGGGCCGGTTGAGTTCACCACCTCGCCGTTGTACCGGTGCCTGAGCCGGACCGTGGCGGCCACCGATCAGCTGCTCGACCTGGCCTGCCTGGGGCGGCCGGGCCAGTACCCGACCTTCCTGTTCTTCGGGGCGGTGCACCTGCTGCTGCTCGGCGGCGCGGCGCACCCGCTGGCCCGGTTCTACCCGTCGATAGCCGGCGAGCAGGCGCTGCCGCCGGGGGATGCCGGGCCCGCCCTGGTGTCGTTCGGCCAGGAACACGAGGCAGAACTGGCCAAGACGATCAGCACGCGGCTGGTGCAGACCAGCCAGGTGCAGCGGGCGGCCGGGCTGCGGCTGGGACTGTCGGTGATCGCCGGTGAGGTGCCCGGGCCGGTGCACGTCATCGAGGTCGGTGCCAGCGCCGGGCTCAACCTCCGGTTCGGCCGGTACGGCTACCAGCTCAACGGGCGGCAGTTCGGCGACCCGGCGTCGCCGGTCCAGCTCATTGCCGATTGCCACGGCCCGGGGCCGCTGCCCGACCTGGACCGCCAGCCCGCGATCGCCAGCGTGCTCGGCGTCGACCTGCACCCGGTGGACGCGGCCGATCCCGCCGAACGGGCCTGGCTGGAGGCGCTGGTGTGGCCGGAGAACCATGGCCAGCGTGCCCTGCTCGCGGCGGCGCTGGACCTCGCCGCGGCGGACCCGCCGCCGGTGCGGGCCGGCGACGTCGTCGACGTGCTGCCCGGTATCGCCGGCGCGCTGCCCGCGGGCCAGCCGCGGGTGGTGTTCCATGCCGCTACCCGCCTGCATGTGCCGGCCGGGCGGCTGGCGGCGTTCGACGCGGCGATCGAGCGGGCCGGTGACACGGGGCCGTTGTGGTGGCTGTCGATCGAGGGCCCGGACGTTCAGAATTCCCGGCTCCGTACCGGGCGCCGCGGTCCCGCGTTGCAGCTACGGCGGCCCGGCGGGGCGGCGCAGACCATCGCCGTCGTGGATGGTCACCTGCGCTGGATCGAGATGTGCCCCCGCTGCCCGTCGAGGAACGGCTGTTCTGCTGCTAGCCCGAGGCACCGTACTGCCTAATTCGCCGGCGACGATCTCACCTTCCGTGGGTACCGCTTGTATGCCGGTCATCCGGATCCCATGGCCCGGGCTCTGTGCGCAAGGGCAGTATGCATGCACACTCTGGGGTATGGATGACTCCCGCGTACGCTATGCCGAGATCCTTCTCGATGAGGCGAGAGAAGAGCTGGGCAGAGCCGATAACAAGATTTCGGTGCTGCTGGCTTCAGCCGGGCTGGCAAGCAGCATTGTGGCCGCATCAATTGCGGCAGGAAAGTGGCGGCCGGCAGCGCTGCCCGCATGGCCACAGGTAATCTGGTGGGCCGGTGCCGCCGCTGCGATAGCGGGAATAGCGACCCTGGCGGCGGCACTCACGCCGCACATGAACCATATTGGCCCAGCGTCCACCATGAGATATTTCGGACACGCCGCCCAGCTCGCTTCCGCGGCCGAGGTTATGGAAGTTCTGGGCCGGGTCAGCGACCACCTCCTGGAGCGGATATCGGACCAGCTCCTGATAATCAGCAAACTGGTCGTCCTCAAATATACGCTCATCCGGCTGGCCCTGGCGTTGTTCGGGGTCGCCTTGCTACTCCTTTCCATTTCAGCCCTCTCTTGAGGTAACGAGGCTGACACGATGCGCGATTCAATTAGCAATTGGCCAGCGGGGAGCCTCCTTTGTGAATTAACTGGCGAAGCGAGGGATGCGCTGCTCAGCATGGGCACGCCGCGACGCGTGGGTTCTGGGCACGTGCTCATCAGGGAAGGCGAGGACACGGCGCATGTAGTCCTGCTCCGTCAGGCGTATGTGAAGGTAACGGCAGGCCTGGAGAACGGGCGAGAAGCTCTGATCAACATACGCGCGAGCGGCGATGTGGTCGGCGAACTCTCCGCCCTTGACGGAGGCCCGCGCTCGGCCACCGTGACAACTTGCGGACAGGCGCTCGTCAACACGATGACTGGTGCGGACTTCAGGTCCTTCCTGCGGCGCTATCCAGAGGCAGCCCTCATAGTCGGCCGCAGGCTGGCCAGTCAGTTGCGGTTCGCCACCAGGCGCCGAGCCGACTTCACTGGTTGCCACGTCGGCACGCGCCTGGCCCGGGTGCTGGTAGAAATAGCTGATACATACGGCCACCCCAGCGCGGCAGGAGTACGGTTCGCCGTGACCCTGACCCAGGAGGAACTGGGTGCCATGGTGGGCGCCGCTGAAGACTCAGTACACCGGGAGCTGCGAAAACTCGCTGCAGAAGCCATCGTCGACACCAGGTACCGCAACATCCTGGTTCTCGACATGACTCGGCTACGGCAGCACGCAAAGACGACCGGTTAATGCCAGGGAACCCGGAAAAAAACGGAATCTCGCAGCACCTGCCCCGTCATCCTGGAACTGGCCTGAAACACGCAGGCAAGAAACCGGCCCGGGAGCAGGGGTGGAACTGGAGCGCCCAGTACGACGCCTTGTCGTCATGGTGGACTTGGAGAACTACAGCGGACGGGACAACCTACGGCAACTCGACGCGCAGCGCGGCCTGGTTCAGAGTATGGGGCGCGCCGCCATGCAAGCGGGCCTCGACCGGTCCTGCTGGCATATCCAACCGCAGGGCGATGGCGAACTTGACATCCTGCCACCGGAAACCGAAGAACCGCGGGTAATTGGCGATTTCATCGCTGCACTGGACGGCCATTTGACGGTGTACAACAGAGACCGCGTTTCCGGGGCCATATTGCGGCTGCGCGTGGCCATGGACCATAGCATCGTTCATTTCGGCGATAACGGGTATCCGGGCGCTACGGTCGTCCGGACCGCTCGCATGCTGGACAGCCCGGAACTCAGGAGCGCGCTCGCCGCGGCGCCAGGCGCCAACCTGGCGCTGATTGTGTCCGGGGAACTCTTCGATCAGGTCGTCCGGCATGGCTATCCCGGATTGCGCCCCGAGGAGTATGCGGCGGCTGACATCGATGTGAAGGGGCTGCGCTGCCGCGGCTGGATCAGGGTTCCCAGGCACGCGCCGGAGTCCCGGAAGACGATGAGACAACGCCACGACCGGACCTGGCCGGGCGGCATGCCGCCGAATCCACCGACAGCCCCGCCCAGCGCGTCGCGGCGCGGGACTACATGGAGTTCCACGATCAGGCCAACGTGACGCACGCCGAGCGTGACGTCACGATCTACAGTGACCCAGCACGCTGGTGATCAGCGCGAGCGCCCCGCCGCCCGGTGGGCAGGAAGACCCACCGCACGGCGCTCCCGGTGACTCTCCGGCGGAACCTCCGCCACCTGATGTGGGCACTGCCGGTCCCGCTCCGGCCGATGCCCCCAGGCTGCCAGATCAGCCCAGCCGCCCAGCCACGCCGACGAGGAACACCAGCCCCCGCACAGGAAGGGGAGCCGCCGACGAATTTGACGGTAGCGCAGAGGAACGAGCGGCAGCGGAGGACGCCGTCCGGCGCGTTCGCGGGGATTTCTCCAGCCGCTCGGCCTTCGGTGATTACACCGAGTTTCATGGGCCTGGGCATGTATACCGGGCGGAGAACATCAACCTACATTTCGGCCCAGGGTCCGTTCGCGGCCCGCGTAGGGCCGGGACACTTACCCCGGCCGCGCTGGAATACTTGCGCAGGACCTTTGTGCCCACCAGTTCCGCCCGCCTGCTCGTGGAGCGCCTGCAGGCACCACGATGCCAGATTCAGGTCCTCACCGGGAAGCCCGGGGCCGGCCGGAACACCAGCGCGCTTCATGCTCTGGACGAACGGACCGGTACCGGGTCCGACCGGGTGTGCGTGCTCGATCCGCAGATCTCTCTCGCTGACCTGCGTGCCGATGAACTCAAGCCGGACTGTGGCTACGTTCTCGACACCACTGGCCGCGAGCAACCCGACATGTCACATTCGGCCATGTCCGGGAGCAGCTAAGCAGCCGGGACGCCTTCCTCGTGATCATCGCCGAGTCTGTTCGCGATCCACGCCACTTCGAGGGCCACCTGGTCGAGCACAGCTATCCACGGCCGGCCGAGGTCTTCACCGCGCACCTCGCCCAGCTTGGCGGCACGCTCACCGAGGCCGAGCAAGACCGGATGGCTCTTGAATTGGATGGCCTGACCTGTCCGCGTTATGCCGTGTCGCTGGCTGAGGCACTCGCGACGAAACTGCCGCTTGGCCACGACATGAACCAAGTGCTCGCCGGATATTGGAGAGGGCTTGCCCAGGAGGAGTTTCACCTCGCAAACAACCTCGCCCAGCGGTGTTTTCTGCTCGCGTGTGCAGTGTTGCACGGCCTGCCGTCCGGGATTGTCGCCAGCGCCGGCTTCGATCTGGACAGGCGCTTGCAGCAAACGGAACGGCCCTGGCGGCTCCCTTCGCGCAGGGTATTCGAGCAGGAACTGTCGGGATGGTGGCCAGACTTCGTGGACATAAGGGCCGACCCCGACCCAGGCCGCCCAATGCTCCGGCACCGTTGGCGGACCGGCTCACAATGCGAAACCGCGCGCTACCGGAGGCTCTGCTCATCCATGCCTGGAACGAGTACCCGGCGGCACAACTGAAACTGCTCGCCTGGCTGCGTGACCTGGCGGGCGGTGAGTTGGCGGCAAAGGGCGCCGACCTGATCCGCCGCGCGAAGGTCGCGTGGGCTGTCGGCACGCTCGCCAAGCTCGACTTCGACACCGTGTATCAGGAGGTCATGGAGCGCTGGCTCAAACCGGCCGCCGGGCCGGCTGCGGGCCTCCACCGGACAGTCGCCTGGTCCCTCGCGGTGGCTGCGCAGGATCGTCCGCTCAGCAGTCATGTCAGGCGGCGAGTCGAACGCTGCGTAACGCAGCCCCGACCAGGCTCAACTGATGGCAGCGGCGACCGCGTACGGCGACAGGATCGCCGGGATCAGCCTGCGCGAGGCGCTGGATGGGCTAAGCCGCATGGCACGCTACCTCCACCAGCACAGCCCGCTCAGCGACGCTCTGCGCCAACTCTGCGCGGACGGCGAGGCCGCTGCCGTGCTTGATGAACTGGCCAGGTGGGCGGAGGAACGGATCACTCCGTTCAAGCGGCCACCACATCCATGGTGGGATGGCTGGCCTACATCCCGGATTCGCCCGGGCTGCTACTGCTGAACCGCCTTACCCAGGGCCAGGTGTCCGGCGCCGCTCTCACGTCGGTCTGGCGGGCGGCGCTCAGGGAACGACACACCGCCGACCAAGCGGCGCGCGGGCTTGTCAGGTGGATGGAGGAAGTGGCGAAGCAGTCCAGCCCAAGCGGACCACTGTGCAAGGTCCTCACAGAGATCACTGGGGACCACACTGCCCGTGACCGGCTGATGTTCCATGCAAGGGTCCGCAGCATCCGCGACGAGAACCCGGCCGCCCTGCTCCTGATGCGAGAGGTATTGAGGCCCGATGACAGCTGATCCGGACCATGACGGAATTCCCACCTTGCTTGGCTGGCTACGCGGCAGGCGGCCCAACCGAACGGCCCGTGCCGACTTCAGGATCGATGACTTCACCACTCCAGCCGAAGGGGACGCCTACGACTTCCGCGTGACGGTGGCCGGAACCTGGATGGCACGTGGTCAATTCTCGGCCAAGACCTTCGATCGGTTCATCGCCGACAACTGGGCCGAGATGGCCGAGGTCATCCATACCACCGTCCGCGAACATGCCAGAAGATTCCCGCCACACAAGCCCGCCACGGCAGAGGCAGCGATCAACGACGTCCTGCGGGAGAGAATCCCGTCCGTGGTGGCGGGGTACAGCCAGAATGCCGGGGCAGACCTGTCTCTCAGCGCAAGGGCCCTCGTGGGCATGTCGGGCCCGGTGCGGGAGATACAAAGCGAGGCCTGGGCGCAACTGCTCCGGCGTGACGCGGGATTCGAACTCGCCAGGCAACTCGGCCAGTTGCGCACGCTGTGGAGCGAGGTACTGCGGGTGACCCTGGGCGACTGGACGGAGCGATACGCCCTCCAGCTTGCCGAGCAACCATCGCAAACAACTGAGGTCGTGACGGACATGCTGGCCGAGCGGCGCCAAGAGGCTGAACGTCAGCTTGACGACCTGAACCGGACAATCGCGAAACACCAGAGCATCGACATGCTCGACTTCGTCCTGCAAACCGACAGTGCACTCCGGGCCATCATGACCACGCTCGGCGTCCCGTTGCCGGATTCCCCGCCGTCCTCACCATTCACCAGCATGGCCGACGATTAACGGCCCGCCCATGCGCGCCGCTGGAATCGAGATTGAGCAACAGGCCGCCCCTCCGGCTGGTGCTGCTCGCCGGCCCGTCACTCGCCGAGTGTGGCTACCCAGGCGGCGATCTGGGCACGTGAGCCGACCCCGAGCTTGTTCAGGATGCTGCGGACGTGGCTGTCCACGGTGCGCTCGGAGATGAACAGGCGCGCCCCGATCTGCTTGTTGGTCAGCCCGCCGGCGACCAGCCGCGCGACATCGGCCTCCCGCGTCGCGAGCGGCCCGCCAGCCCCGCGCGGCACTGATGCCCGTCCCCGGCGCCGGCCTCGCCCGCGCGCCGCGGCGGCGCCCGGCCCGGGCCGGGCCGCCCAGCGCCAGCCGCAGCCCCGCGTCCCGGTCCAGGCGCTGCCCGGCCTCGAACGCGGCCTGGAACTTCGCCGCCCCGAGCGCGGCGGCCGCCGATTCCCGGGCCCGGGCCAGCAGCGGCGCGAGAAACGGCATCACGTTGGCGCCCGCCTCGGCGCGCACGGTGTCCGCGGCCCCGAGCAGTTGCGCGGCCCGGCGTGCGCGGCCGGCCAGCGCCGCGTGGCAGCCGAACGCGTCGAGCAGGTAGAACTGCGCGACCCGGTCGTCTATCTGGTGCGCCAGCCGCAGCGCCTCCGCGAGCAGCGGCGCCGATTCATCCAGGTCGCCCGTGGTCAGCGCGGCAGCACCCAGGTTCAGCAGCATGATGCCCAGCGCGTAGTGGTCGCCCGTCTCCCTGGCCCGGCGGGCCCCCGCGGCGGCCGCGTCCCTTACCGCGGCCATGTCACCGGCGAAGAACCCGTTCAGCGCCCGGGCCTGGAGGACGGCGACCGCCCCCGGGCGATAGTGCGCCACGCTCCTGGCCGCCGCGCCGGCCTCGTCGATCAGCCGCACGGCGGCGGCATGCTCGCCGGCCATGTTCTCCGCGATCGAGGCCATCGGCAGCGCCTCGGACAGCAGTTCCCGCTGGCCGGTCTCGCGGGCCACGGTCACCGCCGCGCGGAGAGCCGGCCGGGCCCCTGCCGGATCCGCCTTCAGCACGGCCAGGAAGCCACGCATGAAATACGCCCAGCCACGGGCCTGCGTATTGCCGCGGTCCGGAAAGGCGAGAAAGGTGTCGAGCCACCGGATGCCCTCGGTGGTCGCGCGGGTGATCCAGAACCACCCCAGGCAGACGGCGAGTTCGGCGCCGCAGGCCGCGTCGCCGCGGGTGACGCACCGCTGCAGGACCGCGCGGACGTTGTCGATCTCCAGGTCGGCCCAGGCGAGCCAGTCGAGGAGCCGGTAGCGGCCCTCCAGCGCCGACCGCTGGCAGGCGGACCGGTAGTACTCGGCGCAGCGCAGTTCGACGGCGTCCGCCTCACCGGCCTCCCGCAGCTTGAGGCCGGCGAACTCGCGCATGGTCTCGTGCAGCCGGTAGCAGGCGAGCCCGCCCGCGTCCTCCCGCATCACCAGGGACTTGTCCACCAGCGAGGACAGCTCCGCCAGCGCGCCGTCCGGGGCGAGCACACCGACTCGACGTCCTCCAGGGTGAACCGGCCCGCGAACGCACAGCACCGGCGCAGCACCGCGCGCTCGCCCTCGGTGAGCAGGTCGTGGCTCCATTCGATGGTGGTGCGGAGCGTCTGATGACGGGGCAGCGCGCCACGGCTCCCGCCGGTCAGCAGGCCGAACCGGTCGGCCAGCCGGTCGAGGATCTGCGCCACGGACAGGACCCGGGTCCGGACCGCCGCCAGTTCGATCGCCAGCGGCAGGCCGTCGAGCCGGCGGCACAGGTCGGCGACCGCGGCCTGGTTCGCGGTGGTCAGCTCGAACGCGCCCGAGGCCGCCGCCGCCCGCTCGGTGAACAGCATGACCGCCTCGCTCCGGCGGAGCGCGGCGAGCGGCCCGGCCGGGCCGGGGGCAGGCAGTTCCAGCGGCGGCACCGGGACGACATGCTCGCCCGCCACCGACAGCGGCTCCCGGCTGGTGGCGATCACCCGCACGCCCGGCGCCGCGCGCAGCAGGCTGGTCACCACCCCGGCGGCCGCTTCGAGCAGGTGCTCGCAGTTGTCCACGACCAGCAGCAGTTCCTTGTCCCGCAGATAGGACACCAGCAGGGCCAGCGGCTCGGCGGCGGCCTGGTCCCGCAGGTCCAGCGCGGCCAGGACGGCGCCGTCGACCAGGTCCGGATCGGTGACCTCGGCCAGCTCGGCCAGCCATGCCCCGTCGCGGAACCCGCGGCCCAGGCCCGCCGCGATCCGGATCGCCAGCCTGGTCTTGCCGACCCCGCCCGGCCCGACGAGGCTGACCAGGCGCGCCTCGGCCAGCTTGGTCCTGACCTCGGCAAGCTCACGGCGGCGGCCGACGAAGCTGGTCGCCTCCGCGGGAATGTTGCCCAACCGCCGGGCTGGCCTGGCCATGACATGAATCTAACCGCCGGCGCCCGGCCCGGCCGCGGCTCAGGTAACCAGGCCAAGCGCCGCATTCACCCCAGAAAGCTAGGAACCATGCAATACGGACGCCCGGCCGCACGTAATTCCGGAGCCGGCGTGCCCGGGGTGTATGACTAAAGAAGACAGGGGTTCCGGCCCGGTGTGCTGAGCCTGCCTCCCCCGCGGGCAGGCCGTCCCCGGCCGGCGCGCGCCCCTGGGATCGGCGTGATGTCCGCGATATCCCAGCCGCTGCGGCTGGCCGAGGCCGCCGGAGCCTTGTCGCTGGCCACTGACCTGGCCATGGGCCAGCCCCTGGAACACGGGCTGCGCACGGCGGTGCTCACGGTGCGGATCGCCCGCGCGCTGGGCCTGCCCGAGGACGACCAGGTGACCACCTTCTACACCGGCCTGCTGCACTTCGCCGGATGCACGGCCGAGAGTGAGATCGACGCGCGGTTCTTCGGGGACGAACTGTCGGCGCGGCCGCAGATGATGGCGGTGGCCTTCGGGACCCGGCGGGACCTGATCGCCACGGCGGCACGGGTCAGCCCACCCCGAGCGGGCCCGGCTCGCACGGGCGGCGGCCATGGCCAGGTCCGCGTTCGGCGGCATCACCGAGTTCCGCAAGTGGGCCGCCAGCCACTGCGACGTGGCCAGCGTGCTCGGGGCGCGGATGGGCCTCTCCGAGCAGATCCAGGAGGCACTGCGGCACCTGTGGGAGCGCTGGGACGGCAAGGGCATGCCGGGCGAGCTGCGCGGGGACCAGATCCCGCTGGCGGTGCGGCTCATGCAGGTGGCGCAGGACGCGGCCATGGCCTGGCAGCAGGGCGGCCGCGCGCTGGCGGACCAGATGCTGGCCGAGCGGGCCGGATCCGGGCTGGACCCAGGGGCGGTGGCCGCGTTCCTCTCCCTCGGCGAACCTGGGTATGCGGGCCTGGACGCCCGGTCCATCTGGGACGACGCGCTGCGCACCGAGCCCGGGCCGCAGCCGGTGGTGACCGAGGAGCGCCTGGACGCCTGCCTGTCGGCGATCGCGGACTTCGCCGACCTGAAGAGCATGTGGACGGTCGGGCACTCGCGCGGGGTGGCCGGGCTCGCCGAACGCTCCGGCGAGGTGGCCGGCCTGCCCGTGGCGGACCAGGTGAACGCTCCGCCGCGCGGGGCTGGTGCACGACATCGGCCGGGTCGCGGTCCCGGTCAACGTGTGGGCCAAGCCGGGGCCGCTGAACCGTGACGAATACGAGCAGGTGCGGCTGCACGCGTATCACACCGAGCGGGTGCTGGACGCCGCCGCCGGGCTGCGCCCGCTGGCCCGTCTCGCCGGGTCGCACGGTGAGCGCTGCGACGGGTCCGGCTATCACCGGGGCAGCCGGGCCGCCGAGCTGCCGATGACGGCCTGGCTGCTGGCCGCGGCGGACTGCTATCACGCGATGCGCGAGCCGAGGCCGCACCGGCCGGCGCTGACGGCCGCGGCCGCGGCGGGCGAACTGGCCCGGGAGGCGGCCGCGGGCAGGCTCGCACCGCAGGCCGTGCATGCCGTGCTGGCCGCCGCCGGCCAGCCGCTGCCGGGCAGGCCTGCGGGCACCGCCGCCGCGCACCGGCCACCGGCGCGCCAGGCCGGGCGCCGGCCGGCCGGGGCCGCCGGTCACCGGCCGGCCGGGCTTTCCGAGCGGGAGTGCGAGGTGCTCGGCCTGCTGGCCAGGGGCCTGGCCACCAAGCAGGTCGCGCGCAGGCTGGGGATCTCGCCGAAGACCTGCGATCACCACATTCAGCGGCTGTACGGCAAGGCGGGCGTGTCCACCCGGGCCGGCGCGACATTGTTCGCGCTGGAACACGGGCTGGTCCGCCCCGACGAGACCGCCATCCGATAACGGGCCGGCGGGCGCAAAATCGGCTATCGATGACAGAGTGGGGCGTTTCAATACCATTGAGGCGGGCCGGGCATTAGTGTGGCGCGCCTAGCACGGAATCCACGGCGAGGACAGTCGCTGGCTATTTTCCGGACTAGGGAGTTTTCCCGATTGCCGGGCCGGTGAGTTCCGCTTAACGTCTCCGGTGACGGGGACCAGAAGGAGGTGGCTGGGCGCTGAGGCCGTTCGCCCTTGCCGGATTCGGCATTCCGCTGCCTGCCCGGGCGGTACCGTGGGGGGCCCGCAGCAGCACGAGTGCGCCTGTGATCCCTGGTTCGCCCGCATGGCCGGGACGGCCGCCCGCGCATCGTGCGCGGGCTCGCGTGCGTCCCTGCCGCGGGGCGGCAGCATGGGCGGCGCGAACCCGAGGCGCCCAGCCACCCGCATCTGCGCCGCCCGCGCCGCGGCGCATCGCCACGGCCAGCACGGCGGCAGGCCGCTGGCCCCCTCAGATGAGAGCCCCCTATCAGGTAAGGGCAGGACAATGCAGGACGGGCCACGACTCCTGGTCGCCGCTGCACTAGGCAGGATCATCGAACCGCTGCTGCGGCAGTCCCTGACCGATGCCACGGTGCGGATAGCCGAGGATCAGGCGGCGGTGGAACGGGCGCTCAGCGACCGGCTCCGGTTCGACGTGGTGGTCATCGACCTCACCTGGATGGACTACACCTGCGAGTACTTCTTCGACGGGCTGGACGTGCTCGACATGCTCCGGCGGACGCGCAGGCAGACACCGGTGATCTTCGCCGCGCAGGGCTACGGCCCGGAACGCGACCACCTCGACGAGGCCGCCGAGCAGCCCGAGGTCGTGGGGGTGTACCACAAGGCGGCCGGGCCGCAGCCGCTGATCGACGCGATAGACATCGCCGCCGGGGGCGGCCGCCTTACCGGCCCGCTATCTCCCAAAAGCGCCAGCCCGCCGGATATTCCGCGAATTCACGCCTATTTCGGGAAGGGCCGGGGTTCGACCGCCGCACGGCTGGCCGGGGCGATTGCCTCGGGCCGGGCCGTCAATCATGAAACGCTGGCCGCCGCGGCACATGTGGGCTATGACACGGCCGCCAAGCTAGTCGATTACCTGGGACCGTTGATCAAGGACCGCGGCGAGCACAACCCGGAACTCAAGATGACGCCCGAGGTGGTTTACCGGTGGTGCGGCGAACATGCCCGGTACATCCTGAGCTGGTGCCGGCGTAACGGCCACGGCGACATTGCCGCCCGCGTCATGCCGGGCGCCGTCCTGGAAGCGTCCCGGCGGGCCGGCGCCTAGCCGGGCCGTGCGAATTCTTGCATGGCCCGGCCGGGGCCCGGCAAGGATCTGCCTGAGTGGCTTTCCGGGGAGCTTTGGCACTTGGATCCCGGATATAACTGAATTGGCCGCGCTGAACCCCCGCGAGAGGGTCCTGCGCGGCCACGGGGGGGTGCCGGGTAGCCGACGTGGCAGGTGGATCGCGTCGGCTACCCGGTACATTTCGTGCCATTCCGCAACTCCCTGGCCGTGGCCGGCCCTGCTCCGGTACGGCCAGCCCGGTTGCGTGGCTAGGCGCCCCGGCGGCCGACGTAAGCGACCCGGCCCGGCTGGATCTCCCCGGCGTCGATCGCGGCCTGCTCGTCCGGCCTCGCTGACACCCGCCAGGTCGGCGAAGAAATACGGCCCGTCGCCGAGGAACTGCCGGTCGAACCGCGCGTCGAGTGCGGCCACGATGTCCCCGGCCGCGTGCAGGTGCTCCGCCGCCGCCCAGTCCCGGCAGTAGGCCTGCCACGGCAGCCCGGAGGCGCGCCATTCGTCGTGCCGGTGCCGCAGCCAGTTGTGCTCCGCCGATGGCCCGGGCAGCCGGCCGAAGCACCACTGGGCGGTCGCGTCGTCGAAGCGCTCCCACGCCCACTCCACGACCACGATCGTGCCGCCGCCGGCCAGTGCCGCCGCGGCCCGGTCCAGCACGTCGCCGACGTCGGCGACGTGGTGCAGCGACGCGCATGCCACCACGGCCGCGGCCGGGCCGGGCAGGTCGTGCCGTTCGAACTCCACCTGGTGGTACCACGGCCCGTCCGGCGCCTCGGGGTCGATGCCGGACGCGTCGTACCCGGCGGCGCGGAGCATCGGGACGAACCCGCCCAGCGGGCCGCAGCCGATCTCCGCCACGGCGCCGGGCGGGCCGGGGAGCCAGCCGCGGACGAACGGCCAGGCCGCGGCGAGCCATCGCTCATCGGAGGTCACGCTCGCCAGCCTACGGCCGCCCCACACCGGGCATCCGGCGCCTGAAGTGGAAGCTCGTCCGCACGCAGCGCGGTGGTAGCCTCGAATCCAGTGGCAGCGCACCGCCTGCCCGCTTCCGAGCCATCAGCGGCCCGCGCCGTGGTGGCGACGAGGACAAGGGTCTACGACTCGCGGGCTTTCTCGTCATGCTCATGCACCTGGGCGGGCAGACGCGGGCCGACCCGCCGGGGATGAGATGACCATGACTCAGAACAAGGCCCAGAAGACCGCCGCCCGGGAGCGCATGGCGCAGACCGGCGAGCCGTACAGCGTGGCCAGGCGCGCGGTGAGCGCCGGGGACCCGGATCCAGCGCCGGGGACCCGGATCCGGGTGCGGCGCGGGTCCCGGATGCCGCGGGCCCGGAACCCGGTGCGCTCAGCCCCGAGGAGCAGTACGCCGAGGAGGCACGGGCCGCGGGCGTGCCCGCGGCGGAGATCGACGCGCAACTCGCCGTGTTCCACACCCAGGAGGCCGCGGGCCGGGCCCGGCGCGCCGCGCAGCAGGCACGGGAACTGTCCGACCGGGCGGAAGAGGCGGCCGAGCGGGCCGAGGAGCGGGCGGATCTGGCGCAGGAGTCCGCCGAGCTGGCCCAGGAATGGGCCGACCAGCAGGAGCAGGAGCGGGCCGTCGAACGGGCCGGCCAGCTACGTGCGGAGGCGGAACAGGCCAGGGAGCGCGCGGAACGGGCCGAGGAGGCCGCCGAGCACGCCGAGGAACGGGCCGACCTGGCCGAGGAGGCCGTCGAGGCGGCCAGGGACCAGGCCCGCGACGTCGCCGAAGCGGACGAGGACTGGGACTTCGGCGACGGGGCCCCGGAGCCGGAGCCAGTGGATCCGTGAGGGCTGGTTCCCGGGGGACCGGGGCCCGGTCATGCACCGTCCGCCGCTGCCGCCCCGTCCGCCCAGGCCACCGCGGCCGCCCCGCCCACCGAGGCCGGTCGCGGCCCTGGCGCTGACCGCCGCGCGTGCATCCGGGGCCCGGGCACCGGGCCCCGGATGCGACGATGGCCGGGTGAGCGATGCCCTTCCGGTCACCGACAACCAGGCCGCCTCCCGGTTCGAGATCTCCGACGGCGGCCATCTCGCCGAGTTGCGGTACCACCGCAACGGGAACCGGCTTGCCCTGATCCATACCGAGGTCCCTGAGGAACTCGAGGGCCGGGGCATCGGGGGCAGGCTGGTGACCGCCGCCGTGGACCGCGCGGCCCGCGAGGGCCTGACGATCGTGCCGTTCTGCCCGTTCGCCCGCCGCTGGCTGGAACGCCATGCCGACGTGGCAGGCCGGGTGAGCATCGACTGGCAGGCCGTCTAGCCACCTGCCTCGCTCAGGCCAGGCAGGTGAGCGGGGCACCGCCGTTGTAGGCGACCATGTCGGCCAGCGCGGCCACGATGTCGACCGGGCCGCCGCGCGGCGTGCCGTCAAGCTCGGCGCGGGCGCGGTGCAGGTTGCCGACGATCCGCTCGGCGTCCGGCCAGGCTGCGAACCGGCCAAGGTCGGTGCTCCGCGCCGCCTCCAGCGGCGACACGCCGGCGTCCCGGGAGCGGGCCGCGACGTCGAGCACGAACCCGAGGTAGTCCAGCGTCTCGTCGATGGGCGCCCGGTCGCCGAAGACCGGGCCGTGGCCGGGCACGATGGTCTGCGCGCCGAGCGGTGCCACGACGGTCTCCAGCACCTCGACGGCCCCGGCGACCGAGCCCATGAGCAGGAACGGGGTGCCCCCGTTGAAGATCAGGTCGCCGCAGAACAGCACGGACCGCTCGGGGATCCAGACGATCGAGTCGTTGGTCGTGTGCGCGGCGGTCCCGACATGGCGGACCTGCGCCCGCAGGTCGCCGACGTGCAGGGTGATCTCGTCGGTGAACGTGACGAACGGCGGGTCCAGGCGCAGATCGCCCCAGTCGGGGCCGTCCCAGAACGGCAGTTCCCGTGGCGGCCCGAACGCGATGGCCTCCTGCCTGGCCCGCTCGTGCGCCACGATCGCCGCGCCGCCGAACAGGCAGTTGCCGAAGGTGTGATCGCCGTGGTGGTGGGTGTTGACCACGGTGCGCACCGGATCCGGGGTGACCGCGGCGATCGCCTCCCGGTACGCCTCGGTACGGCGCTGCGTCGAGCAGGTGTCGATGCTGATGACGCCCTGCGGCCCGGCGAGGAAGCCGGTGTTGTTGATCCACCAGGTGCCGTCGGGCTGCACATACGCGTAGATCCCGGCGGACACCTCGTGCACCTCGGGGCGCCCGGGGACGGTGATGTCACCGAGCCTGCTGCTCATCCGCATCTCACCCCTTATCGCGGGTCGCAGAGAACCACTGGGATGTCCCGCTGGGTGCGGCGCTGGTACCCGGCGTAACCGCGGTAGGCCGCGACCACCCGGGGCCACAGTTCGGCCTTTTCCTCAGCCGACGCCTGCCGGGCCCGCACCGGCCGCCGCTGGCCGTCCACGGTCAGCTCGGCGTCGGGGTGCGCCATCAGGTTGCGGTACCAGTCGGGGTCCCGGTCGTCGCCGCCCTTCGAGGCGACCAGCACGATCCGCTGGCCCTCGATGACCGGCGCGGTGAGCATCGTCGAGCGCGGCAGGCCGGACTTGCGGCCCACGGTGTGCAACTCGACGACCTGCATCCCGAATGCCGAGTTCAGCACCCGGCCGTGGCTGGTGCGCAGGACGGCCCGGTGCACCCGGCTCATGGTCTTCAGGCCGATGTCCGCCAGTTGCTGCTGCAGGCTCATGGCCAGACCCTACCGATCGGTAGGCGATTGCGGGAGGCACGCGGGCCGCCCGGCACCGATGCGGTCCAGATAAGCGCCAGGCGCCGGGTCGTTCATCACAGGCGCTTGGCCATCAGCACGTCGTGGACGTACCGGCCGTTGATCAAGAACTCGTCGAGCAGCGTCCCCTCCCGGGTGAAGCCCTGCCGCTCGTAGAGCCGGATGGCCGTCTCGTTGGTGCTCAGCACCCGCAGGGTCAGCTTGCGGATGCCGCGCTTCCGCAGGTGTTTCGCCGCCCCGTCCAGCAGCCCCGCCCCGGCGCCGTTGCGCCGGGCGGCCGGGTGCACCGCGATGCCCTGCACCTGGATGACGTGCGCGTTCTCGAGCAACGTCGTGGGCGGCTTGAGCCGGATGTAGCCGACCACGCGCCCGTCCAGTTCGGCGACGAGATGGGCCTCCGGCGGGTTTGCCGTGGTGAAGAAGGTGCCGTCCTTAAGGCCCGCGACCGACGGGAACCCCGATTCCGCGGACCAGGCGAGCGCATCCAGTTCGGACAGCGCCGCCTGGTCCGTCATCCGCGCGGGGCGCACGCGGACTCGGTGTGCCGGGTTCACCCGACCATCGTGGCAGATCGCCCGTAATGACTTCGCGGCCCGGGCGGGCTGCCTGGCCCTGGGCACGCTCCGGGGCCGGGCCTGGCCGCTCAGGCCGGGGCGCCCGCGGCGAGCAGCCGGGCGAAGCGGCGCAGCGAAAGGTCCATCCCGCGCTGCGCCAGCGGCCGGGCCAGCCACCACGCCCACCGGCCCGCCGCCGCGAACGGCAGGTCCAGCCGCTCGGTCCAGCGGAACTCGCTGCCCGCCCCGGCTGGCACCACCTCGAACACGCCGGCCCCGCGGACGATACGGCCGGTATGCCGCACCACGCACAGGTGCGGGGGCTCCCACTCGGTGATGACCATGGTGTCGGTGAAACCGACCGGCCCGATGCCGGTCCTGGCGACGACCCGCGCGCCCGTGCCGTGCCCACCGTGCACCTGCGTGGCGAGCATCCACCGGCCCTGCGCGGGCCAGTCCACCACCGCCTGCCAGGCCCGCTCGGGCGGCACCGGAACCTGGATCCGCGCGGTTACCTCGACCGGGGTGCTCACCAGAGCGAGCCTACGGGGATACGGGATACTGCCGGGCATGCCTGAACTGATCTCCGCACCGCACCGGGTGCCCGCCGCCGGCGAGCCGCCGAAGCTGATCGACGAGTTCGTGGGCCGGGCCAGCACCGGTGCCGAGGTGCTGAGCATCGCCCGGATGCGCAGCCCGTCCGGCTGGGCCGAGCCGGGCCAGCGCCCGGAGTTCGACGAGTTCACCGTCGTGCTGCGCGGCGCCCTGGTGGTGGAGTTCGAGGGCGGCCAGATGACCGTCGAGGCAGGCCAGGCGGTGCACGCCAGGCCGGGCGAGTGGGTGCGGTACAGCACCCCGGGCGAGGACGGCGCCGAGTACATCGCGGTCTGCCTGCCGGCGTTCGCCCCGGGCATCGTCCACCGCGACGACTGACCGGCGTCCCGGGAAGCCCGCCCGTGCCGCTCACCAGCCGAGCTCGCGCAGCCGTTCGTCGCCGATGCCGAAGTGGTGCCCTACCTCGTGGATGACGGTGCGGCGCACCTGTTCGGCGACCTGCTCCGCGGTATCGCAGATCGCGCAGATCGCCCGGCGGTAGATGATGATCCGGTCGGGCAGCACCGCGGCGTACTGGGTGGTCCGGCTGGTGAGCGGGACGCCCTGGTACAGGCCGAGCAGGCCGCGCGGCCCAGGGCCGTGCTCGACCGTCACCGCGACGTTGCGCATCATCGCGCCGAGTTTCGGCGGCAGCCCGTCGAGGGCCGCCGCTACCATCTCCTCGAACCGCTCCGGCTCGACCACGATCACCTGTCCATTGTCCAGCGCCGCGGAAAGCTGCAACCGCGGAGCCAGCACCGGCGTCATAACTGTCACACGGCTCACGGAGCCGCCCAGTCAAAGGAATGGCGATGAACTCAACCCTGCTCCTGGCCCGGCGGGCGTTCCCCGCGGTAGTGCTGAGCTGCGCCGCTGCCCTCGCCACGGGGTGCGGCAGTTCTTCGAGCACCACCGCGGGCGGCAACGCCGCCGTCGGCCAGCAGTGCCCCGGCGACAGCCTCGGGCCCGGCGGCGCCCGCGGCCCCGGCCACCACGCCGGCCGCCTCGCCCGCCTCGGCCGCCGCGGCCGGGCCAGCGCCCTGCCCGACCCGGTCCCTCCAGGTGAAGCTGGGCGTCAGCCAGGGCACGGCCGGCAGTGTCTACACCACGATCGACTTCACCAACATCTCCAGCGTGACGTGCACCCTGTACGGGTATCCCGGGGTGTCCCTGCAGACCGCGAGGCCGGTCCACCAGATCGGCAAGCCGGCCAAGGAGAACCCGACAACCCCGCGGCAACTGGTCACGCTCCAGCCGCAGACCACCGGGAACGCGCTGCTGCAGATCGTGGACGCGGGGAACTACCCGGCGAGCACCTGCGGCCCGGTGACCGCGCACTACCTGCAGGTCTACCCGCCGAACCAGACCACGCCGACGTACATCAAGTTCAAGACCCAAGCGTGCTCGAAGCCGGTGCCGCATCATGACCGTCGACGTGGTCAAGCCCGGATCCGGCAGTTCAGGACGGCCGCCGCCCGCCCGTCAGCGCGCACTGCGCGCCGGGCCACGGCCGGGATCTTTGACAGCGCCAGGTGATCGCCCCTACGGTTGCCGGGTCGCGGCGTCACGCCGCGGCGGTGCACCGGCAGCGAAGTCCAGTGTGAATCTGGCGCTGTCCCGCAACGGTGAAGCCCCTTTCGGGGATGAGCCCGGTCGCCTGCCGCTGTGCCACGGTTACGGTCCTCGGAGGAAGGGCGGTCCGCCGGGCCCCGGTCCTCCAGCATCTCGTGGAGGATGGCCTGTGGACAGCCCGCCAGTGTCAGCGCCCCGCAGGCTGCACCCCGCCGAGCGCGCGCGGCTTGCCGTCATGGCGGCGGTGATTCTGCTGCTGAACGCCAGCGGCTGGGCGATCTTCGTCCTCACGGTGATGCCGCACCACTTCCAGTACGCCAAGCTCGGGGTCGGCCTGGGCGTCGCGATCACGGCCTGGACCCTGGGCCTGCGGCACGCGTTCGACGCCGACCACATCTCCGCGATCGACAACGTGACCCGCAAGCTCATGGCCGACGGCCAGCGGCCGCTGGGCACCGGGTTCTTCTTCGCGCTCGGCCATTCCACGATCGTCGTCGCGGTCGGGGCCGGCATCGCGATCGCCGCCCGGACCGTGTTCGGCGCCGTGGTCAACCCGAGTTCGACCTACGAGACGCTCGGCGGGATGGTCGGGACCGGGCTGGCCGCGTGCTTCCTCTACCTCATCGCCGCGCTGAACCTCGTCGTGCTCACCGGGATCGCCCGGGTGTTCCGTGACATGCGGCGCGGCCAGTACAGCGAGGAGGAACTGGAGAAGCAGCTGCAGGCCCGCGGGCTGATGTACCGGTTCTTCGGCAGGTTCATGCGATCGGTGAACCACACCTGGCAGATGTTCTTCGTGGGCCTGGTGTTCGGCATCGGCTTCGACACCGCGACCGAGGTGGTCCTGCTCACGGCCACCGTGTACGCGGCCACCTCCGGGCTGCCGTTCTACGCGGTGCTCGCGCTGCCGCTGCTGTTCGCCGGCGGGATGACGCTGTTCGACACGCTGGACGGCTGCTTCATGAACTTCGCCTACGGCTGGGCGTTCGCCCGGCCGGTGCGCAAGGTGTACTACAACCTGGTCATCACCGCGCTGTCGATCGCCGCCGCGTTCCTGATCGGCACCGTGGAACTGCTCGGCATCCTGACCAGCGAACTGCACCTGCACGGCGCGTTCTGGGACTTCATGGCCAACTTCGACATCAACAAGGCGGGGTTCGCGATCGCCGGGCTGTTCGGCGTGGTCTGGGCCGTGGCCATCGCGGTGTGGCGGTTCGCCAGCCTGGAGTCCCGCTGGGACAGCGCGCTCCCGCCGGCCCCGCCCGGCTGATCCCGCAGGGCCGCCACGGGCCCGGTGCGCGTGCGGGCGGACGATCCGGCCCGCAGGTCGTTATGAAAAAAGGAATGATTGCCCTATGGACGATGCTCTCGCGCTGCGGCCGGTCACCGAGGAGGATCTGCCGTTCCTGGAGCGGCTGACCCAGGACCCGGCTGCGGCCGGGGAGTACGCCTGGGCGGGATGGCGCAACCTGCTCCGGTTCCGGCAGGGGTGGGCGGAGGACCGGCTGGTCGGCGACGACGGCGGGGTCCTCGTGATCGCCCGGGGCGGTGAGCGGCTCGGCTTCGTGTCCTGGTTCCAGGTGGACTTCCCGCCGTCGTACTACTGGAGCATGGGCATCGCGCTGCTGCCGGAGGCCCGCGGCAAGGGGTACGGCACGCAGGCGCACCGGGCGCTGAGCCGGTACCTGTTCGCGCACACCACGGTGCACCGGATCGAGGCGGTCACCGAGGCGGAGAACGTGGCCGAGCAGCGGGTGCTGGAGAAGGCGGGCTTCACCAGGGAGGGCGTGATGCGCGGCGTGTTCTGGCGGGACGGCGCCTACCGGGACGGCGCGCTGTACAGCCTGCTGCGCACCGATCGCGGCGAGCCGGGCGGGATGCAGGGCGATGGCATGATGCCGCCATGGACGATCACCTGACGCTGCGGCTGGTCGCCGAGGCCGACCTGGCCATCCTGGAACGGCTGACCCAGGACCCGGCATCGACCGGCGAGTTCGCCTGGCTGGGCTGGTACAAGCTCACCAGGTTCCGCCAGTGGTGGGCGGAGAACAGGCTGATCAGCGACGACATCGGCATCCTCATGGTGGTCCGCGAGGCGAGACCGGCTCGGCTTCGTGACCTGGCACAAGGTGCCCAGCACGCCCGGCTACTACTACTGGAACATCGGGATCGCGCTGCTGCCGGAGGCCCGCGGCCAGGGGCACGGCACGCAGGCGCAGCGGCTGCTGGCCAGATACCTGTTCGCGCACACGACCGTGCAGCGGATCGAGGCGGCCACCGAGGCCGGCAACGTGGCGGAGCAGCGGGCACTGGAGAAGGCCGGGTTCACCCGGGAGGGCGTGCACCGCGGCGTCGGCTGGCGGGACGGCGCGTACCGGGACGGGGTCTGGTACAGCATGCTGCGCACCGATCAGCCGGGCTGAACCGCCCTCGCGGCGTCGGTGAAGGCCTGCGCCAGCCGCCGAGCGCCCCGGCGAGACGGGACCGCCGGGCCGGGGAACCAGTCACCGTCAGCCGAGTAGCCGGGCCCGGTGCTCCCAGGCGAGGCTGAGCACCGCCACCCCCGCCGCCTGGAGCCGTGCCCGGCCGCCGGTGAGCCGGGCGACGGTCCCGGCGGTGAACGGGATCCCCGTCGCGCCGTCGCCGGTGATGACCCGGCCCTCGGCGTTCCGCGCGACCAGGCCGGCGAACTCCGCGTCGAACAGCGGCGCGTCGAAGACCGCGACGGCCAGGATGTCGGTGGCGAACGTCAGCGGGTCCACGCCCAGGCCGAGGCAGTGCACGGCGAGCCCGCCCCCGGCCCGGGCGGCGGTCAGCCGGCGGTAGAACGGCCAGCCCTCGTAGTCGAGCAGGCCGCCGCTGGTCTGGTAGTCCTCGGACGTGCCGAGGAACTCCTCGCTGAACTCCCTGATCATCGACTTCCACAGGCTGAGGTCATGCCGGATCGCCGCGGCCGCATCGGTCACCGGCTGGAAGATGCCGACCGGCATCACCTGGTACAGCCCGCCGCCGTGGTTCACCTTCGCGGGATCCCGCCAGTGCAGCACGAACGACGCGTCACCGGCCGGGCCACGGCGCAGGGTGAGGGTGGTGACGGCGGCCAGGCCCGGCCGGTGGGCCAGCGCGCACGGATCGCCGGCCAGCGCGCGGAGCGGCAGGTCGGTCATGCGCACCGCGCTCGCCGCGGTGCTCCCAGGCCGCGGCCAGCTCGTGCGCGACGGCGTGGCCGAGGTCCATCCCGGCGAAGTAGCTGATCTCCCCGAACCGCATCGCCGGCCTGCCGGTCAGGCTGGCGTCCAGCAGCCGGTAACAGGGCCGGTTCTCCAGCAGTTCCGGGGGGATCCACCGCGGCCACCGCGTCGGCATAGCTGGCGTACCGGCCACCGTCGGCCCGCACCGGGCGGACATGCTCGGCGGCAGTGCCATACGGCGCCGTGGGATGCGGCTCGCCGTCCCAGGTCAGCACCAGGTCATCGAGGCCGAGCGGCGCACCGGGCAGCCACTGCGCCCGGCACAGCAGATCCGCCGGCCCGGCCCGCGGCACGTCCGGGTACAGCCCGGCCGCCACCCGCCCCAGTTCCTGCCGGTTCGCGGTCAGCACCCGGCGAACAGCGCGCCACCGCTCGGCAGAGTCGGCGGCCACGGCAGCCGCATCGGCCACAGCCCGTGCCACCTCCCCGCTCGCCTGGCAACCCGGCCACTCTAACCGCCGCCCCCCGGACCGGCCCGGCCGAGCGGAATACCCCCTTCCATGACGGCGCCCGCGGGTGTAGAGCTTCTGTATGGGCCGGCATACCGCCGAGCGTGGGCCAGCGAACGACTTGTTCATGGCCGCGGTCCTGGTCGCCCTGCTTCTGCTTTTCATGATCATCATGGCGCTCGCGGCCAACTGGCCGTGACCCCTCCGGCGACGCGCGGCACCGGGTCTCGCCACGGCCGCAAGTGATCGATAAGGTGCCTCTCGCAAGCGATCGCCGCGGTGCCCGGCGACTGCCATAAGGGGGGCGGATCCGGACATACCGTGCGCGCGAACACGTCTGACCATCCCCAAGGAGGAGGTCGGTATGTGGAAGCCCCGGCAGAGTCGCCGGCTACCCGTTTTCTCCGCCCTGATCGCCGCTTCCGCGCTCGCGCTGGCGGTCCCGGCCCTGACGACCAGCGCGTCCGCCGCCACCGGCGCCGTGGCGCGCCCGCACCCGGTGCTGCAGCACGGCTACGGCGGCGGGGTGAAGCCCAACAAGATGGGCGAGCTTGACTGCAACGGGTTCAGCCCCATCCAGCGGTCCGTGAAACTCGACCTGGCCTGCGCGGACCCGCACGGATCCGACGGCGGCAGGTTCCTCGACCACGGGCACTACATCGGGCACGACGAGCCGTCGATGCGCTTCGTCTCCACCCGGCGCGGCTCGGGCAGCAACTTCAGCATCACCGAGAACCTGCCACGGGACCCGGTGGCCCTGCCGACCGTGAAGACCCCGGGCAAGGACGTGACGCACTGGTTCGAGCTGAGCATCGCGCCGTGGTTCTCCACCACCGTCTGCGACCCGGACTCGGCGCCGCTGCTGCCGTGCACCGCCCGGTCGGACAAGAACGCGCCGCACGGCAGGTACCTCGGCGGCGGCCAGGGCTTCGTGGAGCTTCAGTTCTACCCGCCCGGCTTCGCGCCGTTCGAGGACGCCACGAGCTGCGACGACACGCACTGGTGCTCGGCGCTCAACATCGACAGCCTGGAGTGCCAGGGCAACGGCAGCGGCAACTGCAACCCCAACTGCACCGAGCCGGTCAACTTCGCCTACGTGCAGGCCAACGGGGTGCCCACCGGCCCGCCGAGCCCGCAGAAGGGCGACCTGGCCTCGTTCACGCCGAACGCCCACACCCTGCTGATGAACCCCGGTGACAAGATCACCGTCCACATGTGGGACGCGAAGATCCCCGGGGGCCATGCGCTCGAAGTGCGGGAAACCGACCATACGACGGGCAAGAGCGGTTTCATGATCGCCTCGGCCAGGAACGGGTTCATGAACACCAACCCGTTCGACCTGCGACCGGGACCCGGTTCAACTTCCAGCCGGCCTACAACACCGCGCGGGCGCAGAACGTCATCCCGTGGGGCATCGGCCCTTACATGATCAACACCGAGTACGAGATCGGCCACTGGGAGGCGTGCACCAGCGTCACCGGGCCCGCCGCGTTCACCGCCGGCAGCTTCAAGGACACCTACTACAAGAACTGCAAGGGCCCGTACGAGACCAGCCCGGACACCGGCAAGACGTTCGAGCCCAACGACGCGCCGTGCTACAAGAAGGGCGACACCCACGGCGGCACCGTGGCGCCGAACCTGGTGACCGGCTGCGACGTGTTCTTCGACGCCATCGGTGACCTCGACTACGACGGCTCGCCGTACTGGGCGGACTGGCCGCACTCGGTCAAGGCCGGCCCCTTCCCGACACCGTTCCTGCAACGGCTGCCGACGAGCAGCGGGCACCGGTACTCGCAGATCCAGTTCATGACCGACACCAGCGCGACCGAGTTCAACACCGGCTGCAACCTGGTCACCGGCAAGGGCTGTGTCCTGCCGCCGAAGGGCCCCGGGCACTTCTTCCCGTTCTTCACCCTCGCCAAGGTGTCCGGGAAGTGCGTGTGGGAGTTCGGCAACATGAACAACGGCCGCTCCTTCGGCGGCGACAAGCAGTACGGCAAGGTGGGGCCGGGCACCATGGGCGCGTTCGCCGGGCGCGTCCGCTCCCAGCCGTCCTGCTGAGCCCGCAGCGCCGGCCGCACGGGCCGGCCAACTGGGCGGGGAACGTGGAGTTCCGCGCGGTGCGCGTGCGCAGGCCGCGCACCGTCGCGGGGCTGTCGGCCGTGGTCGCCGGGAGCACGCACGCGCGTGCTCTCGGCACCGGGCACTCGTTCAACCGGATCGCCGACACCGCGGGCGAGCTCATCTCCACCGCCGGGCTCCCCCCGGTCGCCGACATCGACACCGCGGCGGCGACCGTGACCGCCGGAGCGGGCGTCAGGTACGGCAACCTGGCCCGGCGGCTGGACGCGGCGGGCTGGGCACTGCCCAACCTGGGCTCGCTGCCGCACATCTCGGTGGCCGGGGCCTGCGCCACCGCGACCCACGGCTCGGGTGACCGCAACCGCAACCTGCCGGCCGCCGTCCGCGCGATGGAACTGGTCACCGCCGACGGCAGCCTGCTCACCCTGGACCGGGACGCCGACGCCGGCCGGTTCCCCGGCGCGGTCGTCGGGCTGGGCGCCCTCGGCATCGTCACCACGCTCACGCTGGACCTGGTCCCGGCCTTCGGTGTGCGCCAGTACGTCTACGACGACCTGCCCGCCGGTCAGCTCACCCGCGACTTCGACGAGATCATGGGTGCCGCCTACAGCGTCAGCGTGTTCACCCACTGGCGGGGCGGGCGGCACAGCCAGGTGTGGCTCAAGCACCGGGACGGTGACCCGGAAGCCTTCCCCGCGGGCCGGCCGTGGCGCGGCGCCCGGCCCGCCGACGGGCCCCGCCACCCGGTGCCGGGGAGCCCTGCGTCCACGACCACCACACAGGGCGGCGTGCCCGGCCCATGGCACGAGCGGCTCCCGCATTTCCGGCTCGGGTTCACCCCGAGCAGCGGCACCGAACTCCAGACGGAATACCTGCTCCCCCGGCGGGCCGCGGTACCCGCGATCGAGGCCCTGACGGCACTGGGTGAGCTGTTCGCCCCGGTGCTGCTGATATCGGAGATCCGCACGGTCGCGGCGGACGGGGCCTGGCTGAGCACCGCCTGCCAGCAGGATTCGGTGGCGTTCCATTTCACCTGGGCCCTCGATCCGGAAGCGGTCCGCCCGGTGATCGCCGCGATCGAGAGGGAACTCGTGCCACTGGGCGCGCGGCCGCACTGGGGCAAGGTGTTCGGCATGCCGCCGCAGGCGGTGCGCGAGCGTTACCCCCGGTGGGACGACTTCCGGGCCCTCGCCAGGACGCTGGACCCGGCGGGCAAGTTCCGCAACGACTTCATGGACACCTACTTCCCCACCGGGGACTAGGGCTTCCGGGCTACCCCGCCCACATCGACGACGGGACCGGTGGCAGGGCAGGCCCGGGCGAGCCTGCCCGCCACCGGGGTGCGGTGCGCTAGTTGACGCCGACCTGCGCCGAGGCGATGTTGACCACGGTGCCGGGGGTCAGCCCGAGCGGGTTCGACGGCACCGTCACGTCAAGCTGGACCATGATCACCCTGATGCTCGTCCCGGTCTGCACCACCTTGTGCAGCCACAGCGTGCCGATCCCGGGCAGCGGCACCTTCGTGTTCGGCGGGATGCTGTCACCGATGCCGGGCTGCCCGGCAACCTGCAGGCCGGTGAACGAGGACATGTCGCCGAGCTTCGGCGGGTTGCCGGCCGCGGTGACGTCCGCCTTGACCGCCGTCGCCGTCACCATCCGCCGGCCAGGTTCAGGCTCTGGACGTGGCGGTCACCTGGCCATTCACCCGCTTTGCGCCCGCGGATGCCCTCGGCGGTGTCGGTCACCGTGCCGCTGGTCAGCACACCGGGGATCCCGGCCGAGGCGGCCGAGTTGGTCAGCGTGCTCCCGTGCGTGCCCAGGCACGGCATCGGCTGCGGGAACTCCTCCCCGGCGATGATGTTGCCGCCCACATGGGCGCTCGCGCCGTAGCCGACGCCGGTGAGCAGGCCCCGGACCGGGCCGCCGAGGCTGCTGCTGGCGAACCCACCTCTATCTGGGTTCCCGCCTGCGGCCACCGGGGTGGTGATGGTCACCACCACATGCAGGCCGATCACCGTCAGCCCGGCGGAGCCCGTGCCGACGTGCGAGGTCTGCTGGTTGAGGACCACGTACCCGACGCCCGGCAGGGTCAGCTTGGTGTTCGGGGCGGGCGTCCCGCCGACCGGGACACCGGCCACGGTGAGATTGGTGAACTGGGTCCCGGCCGCGCTGACCCCGAAGGCCCCGGTGGACTTGTTCTTGCTGGTGGTGCTGGCCGAGGTCACCGCGTCGGCGGACACCAGGCCGCTGAGCAGGCTGACCGACTGGACGGTGGTGGAGGACGCCGAGGCGAGCGCGGTCGATGTGGACTGCGAGGCGACGCTGGTGTCGACCGTGCCGGAGGTGAGCGCCGGCGGGGCGTTCACGTCCGCAACCGTGTTGGTGTGGCTGACGCCGGCCTGCGCGACGCAGCCGAGCACGGCAAGCGCGGAGCGGCCCGACTGCACGGTCGAATCGAGGTTCACCTGAGTGCCGTAGGCGCTTCCCTGATAGCCGGTTTCCAGGGCCTTGGCGAACGCCGGTGGCGCCTGGGCGAACACGCTTCCCGCGATCACCACGGCGGCGGCCAGCCCGAAGGCATGAGTTTTGCGGAACATTCGCGTCTCCCCTCGCGATGTTTGCATGCGCGGAACCCTACTGGTCAGTAACTACATGAGACATACTGCTGCCACAAATGCAATGCAAGTAAATGCCTGACGCCGCTTTCCCCGCAGCAGGTGGCCGCGAGCGGACCGCGCGGCGATGCGCGGCGGGAACCTCGCTGGGGCTGCACCGGGCCCTACGATGAGGCCCATGAACGCCGGCGCCCCTCCGCAGGCCGGCCTGGAGATCACCAGCCCGGCCAACCCCCGGGTGAAGCGACTGGTCGCGCTGCGGCACCGGCGGGCCCGCGACCGGGCCGGGGTGACCCTGGTCGAGGGCTACGAGGAACTCGGCCTGGCCCTGTCGGCCGGCGCCCGGCCCCTGGAGTTGTACGTCTGCCCCGCCCTGGCCGGCCCCGGCGCGCAGCCGATGATCGACCGGGTGAGCGGCCTGGGCGCCGAGGTGATCCGGGTCAGCCGGCCGGTGTTCGGCAAGATCGCCTACCGCGAGTCGCCCGACGGCTGGCTCGCCGTGCTCCCCGCCGTGAACACCAGCCTGGCGGGGCTGCCGGTCGGCACCGGCCCGCTCGTGCTGATCTGCGAGGGCGTGGAGAAACCGGGCAACCTGGGCGCGATCCTGCGCACCGCGGACGCGGCCGGGGTCACCGCGGTGATCGCGGCCGACCCGGTGACCGACTGGGCGAACCCGAACGTGGTGCGGGCCAGCAAGGGAACCGTCTTCTCGGTGCCGGTCGCCTCGGCGAGCACCGCCGAGGTGTTCGCCTGGCTGGCGGAGCACTCGCTGGCCCTGGTGGCGGCGGCCCCGGACGGCGATGTGCCGCTCACCGCCGCCGACCTGACCGGCCCGACGGCGATCGCGGTCGGCTCGGAGTCCCGCGGGCTCCCCGCCGCCTGGCTGGAGCGGGCCGGCACGCGGCTGCGCATCCCCATGTTCGGCCACGCCGACTCGCTCAACGTGTCGGCGTCGGCGGCCATCCTGCTCTACGAGGCGGTCCGCCAGCGTTCGGCCGGGCAGGGATAGCCCAGCGGATCAGTACGTCGCCGCGGCCCGCGCCTGCCGGGCGCGCTCGCGCTCCTGCACCCCCGGCCGCCGCAGCGGCGGCAGGGTCGGCGGCGGCTGCTGGCGCGGCGGCAGTTCGGCCAGCAGCACCCTGGTCGCCTCGGCCACGAGCGCGACCGCCCGCTCGAACGGCTCCTGCGTCCGGGGGGACGCCGACTGCACCCCGCTGACCTTGCGCACGTACTGGCGCGCGGCCGCCTCGATCTCCTCGCTGGTAGCCACCGGCTCCAGCCCCCGCAGCGTCGTAATGTTCCGGCACATACCCCCGACGGTACCTCCCCCCGTGACTCCCCCACCGGTCCGAATGCCCGCCCGGCTCAGCCCTCCGCTCGAACCGGCGCCAGACAGGAAGCGGCGGCGCATCCAGGTTAAGTTCGGCAAATATCGAGCAAGTCATCAGCAGCTACGGAGCTGACGGTCAGCTTCAACAGTGATTGTAAGGGGACTCCACCGGCACCGGCCCCCACGCCGTGGAGTCCTGGTTGCGCCCCGTCGGCCGATCCACCAGGCCGACGGGGCGCACCGGGTGGCCCGCGGCCACATCCTGGGTAGGCCCTGGGCATGGACCCCCTGGGCGCCTACCGGGACAAACGGAACCGGGGGCGCACGCCCGAGCCGATGCCGGACCCGTCCGAGCCGGCCGATGCGCCCGGGCCCGGCAGCCTGGCACCGGGGGACGAGCGGGCCGGGGTGTTCGTGGTGCAGGAGCACCACGCCCGCAGGCTGCACTGGGACTTCCGGCTGGAACGCGACGGCGTGCTGGTCTCGTGGGCGGTGCCCAAGGGGGTGCCCGACGACCCCGCGGTGAACCACTTCGCCGTGCACACCGAGGACCATCCGCTGGAGTACGCCGGGTTCTCCGGGCGCATCCCGGACGGCGAGTACGGCGCGGGCACGGTCACGATCTGGGACCGCGGCACCTTCGAGGCGGTCAAGTGGACCGGCCGCGAGGTCAAGGTGATGCTGCACGGTCGCCGGCTGACCGGCGGCTACACGCTGTTCCAGACCCGTGGGACCGACTGGATGATGCACCGGGAGCGGCAGCCGCTGCCCGGGGTGCTGCCGCCCATGCTGGCCCGCTCCGAGCCGGACCTGCCGCCCGACGACGGGCAGTGGGCGCTGGAGATGAAGTGGGACGGGGTGCGCGCGCTGGCCTACTGCGAGGGCAGCCGGGTGCGGCTGGTCTCCCGGACCGGCGAGGACGTTACCGCCGCCTACCCGGAACTGCGCGGCCTGGCCGCGGCCGTGGGCCGGCGGGACGCGCTGCTCGACGGCGAGGTCGTCGCCCTGGGCGACTCCGGCTGGCCGGACTTCGAGGCGCTGCAGAACCGGATGCACGTGCGCGACGCTCGCGGCGGCGCAACACCTGGTTGCCGAGTACCCGGTCACCTACCTGGCGTTCGACCTGCTGCACCTGGACGGGCGGCCGCTGCTCGACCTGCCGTACGCGCGGCGCCGGGCGCTGCTGGAGGACTTGGATCTATACGGCCCCTCGTGGCAGACGCCGCCCTCGTTCACCGGGGAGGCCGGGGCCAGCGTGCAGGCGGTGTCCGTCCAGCACGGGCTGGAGGGCGTCGTGGCCAAGCGGCTCGACTCCAGGTACGAGCCGGGGAAGCGGCCGGGGACCTGGCGCAAGGTCAAGAACATGCGGCGCCAGGAGGCGGTGATCGGCGGCTGGCGGCCCGGCAAGGGCAACCGGTCCGGGCAGATCGGCTCGCTGCTCGTCGGCGTCCAGGAGGACGGCGGCCTGGCCTACGCCGGCCATGTCGGGACCGGGTTCACCGACCGGGTGCTGCGCCAGCTCACCGCGCAGCTCGCCCCGCTGCGACGGGCCACCTCGCCGTTCGCCGCGCCGCTGCCCGCCGACCACGCGCGTGACGCGGTCTGGGCCGAGCCGGTGCTCGTGGCGGAGATCCGGTTCACCGGCTGGACCCGCGCGGGGCGCATGCGGGCCCCGTCCTACCAGGGCCTGCGCACCGACAAGGACCCGGCCGAGGTCATCCGCGAGCCCTGACGGGCGCCCGCTGAACCTGGGCCGCCCGGCCGTTCTGTGGTTGGTGGCACACCGACCACAAAAGAATGTGGGTGGTGCGCCACCAGACGACAAACGCGGGCTGGGGCGGCTACGCGGCGAGCTTGTCGCGGTGGTGCGGCTCGGCCCAGTCCAGCACCGGCCCGGCCGGCACGATCCGCTGCGGGTTGAGGTGCGGGTGGGTCGTGTAGTAGTGCCGCTTGATGTGATCGAAGTCCGTGGTCGGGCCGAACGCGGGCTGCTGGTACAGGTCACGGGCATAGGCCCAGAGGTTCGGGTAGTCCGCCAGCCGCCGGATGTTCGCCTTGAAATGGGTGATGTAGACGCTGTCGAACCGGGCCAGCGTCACCCACAGCCGCACGTCCGCCTCGGTGATCTGGTCGCCGAACAGGTACCGGCGGACGGCCAGCCGCTCCTCCAGTTCGTCGAGCGTGGTGAACAGGGCGGCGACCGCCACGTCGTAGGCCTCCTGGGTGCCGGCGAACCCGCAGCGGTAGACCCCGTTGTTGACCGACGCGTAGACCCGGTCGTTGAGCGCGTCGATCTCGGCCCGCAGCCGCTCCGGGTACAGCTCGATGCCGGGTGCCGCCCACGCGCCGAACTGCGTGCCCAGGTCGATCGTGATGTCGGGGAAGTTGTTGCTGACGATCTGCGCCGTCTCCCGGTCCCAGAGCACGGGCACGCTGACGTGCCCGTCGTAACCCGGTTCGCTCGCCTCGTAGGCCTCCCGGAGCAGGGTGAACCCGTTGACCGGATCGGGCCCGTAGCCCGGGCCGTCCCGGAACGCCCAGCCGCGCCCGTCCCTGATCGGGTCCACGACCGACAGCGACACCACGTCCTCCAGCCCCAGCAGCGACCGCACGATCACGCTGCGGTGCGCCCACGGGCAGGCGAGGGACACGTACAGGTGGTAGCGGCCCGCCTGGGCCGGGAACCCGCTGGAACCGTCCGCGGTGATCCGGCCCTGGAACGGGTACATCGGCCGGATGAAGGCCCCGTCGGGGCGCACCGGAGACTTCGCCGAATAATCGCCGTACTCACTGAAATCCACCGGGCTGGCCACCGGGGCGGTGCTGGTCATTTCCTCGCCTCCTCGCCGGGAACCGGCCGCCGCCAGCCCCGCAGGGTCGCTGTCCCGCCGTGGCCGGGCACCGGACCCGCGCCGCCAGAACCGGGCAGACTGGACCCTACCCCCGCACCGTCACAAAGGAACCGTGGCGGCCTGCACCTCCTGAGCCCGGCCGGCCCGGGCGGCGTGCTCGCCCGCGGCGCCGGCCAGGCGGGACTGCAGGGTGAAGAAGATCCCGGCGGCCCGCGCGCCGGTCCAGCCGGGCGGGAGGAGTTCGGCGGGCAGGCCGGGGTCCAGGTAGGGCAGGCGGCGCCAGTCGGTGAGGACCCTGACGTAGTCCGCGAACGCCTCGCGGGGGCGGGACGCGGCCCGGCGGCCGGACCAGCCGTGCAGCACCGGCTCGTAGGCGGCGACGAAGTCGCGGCCAGGCGCTCGGTCCGGTCCAGGTCCCACCACTGGCGCACCTTGGCGGCCAGGTCGCCGAAGGCCAGGTGATCGGCGCGGAACAGGTCCGCGTACCCGGACAGCCCGAGCCGGGCGAGCATCTCCGCGGTCGCCTCGTGCAGGTAGGCCGGCGCGATCCACACCCCGGGGGCGGCCGTGCCGAACCCCAGGCGGCTGAGCTGGGACCGCAGCACGTGCCGCTGGTGGCGCTCCGCCTCCGGCACGGAGAACACCGCGAGCAGCCAGCCGTCCGCCAGCCGGGCCCGCTCCCGGCGGAAGATCCGGTGATCCCCCTCCCGCAGGATCGCCTGCCCCTCCTCCGGACAGCTCGTACCCGGCGGCCCCGCCCGCCCGCCGGGCGACCAGAATCCCGCGCCGCTTCAGCCGGGAAATGGACGACCGCACGGCCGCCTCATCGACCCCGAGATCCCGCAGCAGGCTGACCAGCGAAGCGACCGACATCCAGCCATCGGTATCCCGCGAATACAGCCCGTAGACGGTCACGATCAGCTGCCGGGGCTGCGCCACCCGCCCTGTCGCCTCCATCACGCCCGTCACCCGCACAAGATATCGCGCGCCCTCCCGGCCGGTGTGGTATCAACGGGCCCGTGAGCATCGAGCGGATCAACCCCGACGAACTGGCCCAGCCGTCAGGCTTCTCCCACGCGGTGGCCGCCACCGGCGGCCGCCTGATCTTCCTGGCCGGGCAGACAGGCTACGGCCCGGACGGCGCGATCGTGGGCGGCGGCCTCGTGCCCCAGTTCGAGCGGGCACTGGCAAACCTGCTCACCGCCCTGCGAGCCGCGGGCGGCGAGCCTGCCGACCTGGTCAGCCTGACGATCTACGCGGTGGACCTGGCGGCAGTACCGGGCGCAGGCACGCGAGATCGGCCAGGCATGGCGGCGACTGTGCGGCCGGGAATACCCGGCCATGGCCGCCGTCGGCGTATCCCGGCTCTGGGACACCGACGCCCTCGTGGAAATACAGGGCTTCGCCGTCGCGGGAGCGGCTCTGGAGGGCTAACGGCCTCCCAGGGTTTAGCACCTCAGCTCCCCGCGCTCAGGGCCCGCACGGCCAAGGCCCCGCGACTCCAGTCGCGGGGCCTTGGCTTCGGAGGTTCCTGGGGCGCTCAATCCTGCGCGACCCCGGGAGCGGCACTCAGTGACCGGCGAGCGCGGGCACCAAGGTGGCGGCGTTGGGCGTGCCAAGGCCGGTGACCGGGTCCCAGCCGGTTGTCGCCGGGTAGCCGGGGATGGTCGGGTCGGTCTGGTTGTTGCCGTTGGTCACGTCGTAGAAGTACGTGCTGTAGTTGGGCCCTGACGCGAGCGCGTACAGGGTGGGGTTGATCTGGCCGAGGCCGTGCCCGGCGATCTGGTCGGCGATCGCGACGAGTCCGGCCCATTGCGGCGAGGACGCCGACGTGCCGCCGACCACGTACCAGCCCGCACTGCAGGGATCGCCGCTGGGGCAGGTCAGGCCGCCGGTCGCGTCCCCGGGCGCGGTGTCGTAGACCAGCACCCCGGTGCGGGAACTGGCCTGGTAGGCGACGTCAGGGACACCGCGCATGGCATCGATGGCGGTGGAGCCCGCCGGCAGCGTGTCCTGGTAGGAGGGCTTGGTGAACACGTGGCTGAAGCCGCCGCCGGAGTCGATCCAGCCGATCTCCCGCACGCCCGGGTTGGCGGGCGACTGGCAGTTCACCGGCGGGTCGGTCGTGTCGACGCCCACGCCGGTGGTGGGGTCGGTGCACAGGTAGGTGCCGCCCACCCCGGTCACCAGCGGGTCCGACGCTGGCCACCTCGACGGTCGGGAACGGGATCGTCTTGGGGTGCTTGATCGGGTGTCTTCCCTGGGTTGGCGGTGCCGCCGTCACCGGAGCTGGCCAGCACGGTGACGCCGTTGGCAGCGGCCGAGATGAACGCGTGCCGCAGGTTCAGCAGCGATTGGGTGCTCCCGAAGGTCTCCTCCGCGGCGCCGAAGCTCTGGGTGATGACGTTCGCCTCGTGGTGGTCCACGATGAACTGCTCGGCGTTCATCATCGCCGGGAAGCCCTGCACGCCCAGTACCTCGGCCGGGTTCGTGGTGACGTTGATGATGTTGGCCCCCGGGGCGATGGAGTGCGCCCACTCGACATCCAGGGCGGTCTCCAGGGCCCAGATGTTACGCGTCTGGATGCCGGCGCCATGGCTCTTCGGCGGCGGCGCCTTGACCTGGGTCTTGCCGTTCCAGTAGAAGTGCTGGAACGTCGGCATCCCGGCCGCGCAGGTCACGCCCGGCTCCCCGCACATGTGCGGCAGGCCCATCTGGGTGTCGAAGTTCCCCAGGTCCGAGGCCATGTTGGGGTTGCCGAACGAGTCGATGATGGCGATGGTCATGCCCTGCCCCGCATCGTTCGCCGCGTACAGCGGGGGCAGGTTGTAGGAAGCCTGCATCGATGCCGGGGTGAAGCAGCGGCGGCCGACCGAGAAGCAGTCCGTCTCGGCCGGCGGTGTCGTGCTCGCGGACAGGTACTGGTAATCCGCGACCGCCGGAACCGGCGCCGGCAGACTCCCGCCGGCAGCGATGCCCGCGGCCGCGGGCCCCAGTCCCAGCGCCACCGCGCCGGCGAAGGAGACAGTCACCACCTGGCGAACTGCCTGCCGCATGTGCTGGTAAAACATGCTGACCTCCATCCCCTCTGATGGCGAGCAAAGTTAGCTACCTGCCTTGGGCCGGATATAGCTCCAATCGCTGGGCGCCGCTGCGGGGAAGCGGCGGCCGTGACCAGGAGAGAACACCCCACACCAGGCCAAACGCCGGGCAGCCCAGGCCCGTTACGCGCACATGCTCGTGATGCGGTCGTGCGCACTCGCTGGTCACACCGGCCGCCGGTGCGCCCCCGGTTCCCGTGCGGCCCGGGGGCGCAGGGCTGCCCGGGCCTCGTAACGCATGTCGAATTATTGACGGTCGTATGAACAGCGACATATCGTGGCGGCAGGCACCCGGAAGGAGCAAGCGGAGTGCGCATCGCCGTGCTCGGCGGGGGGCCTGGCGGGCTGTACTTCGCCGCGCTGGCCAAGCAACTCGATCCCCGCCATGAGGTGCACCTCTGGGAGCGGAACGCGCCCGGCGACACGTTCGGCTTCGGCGTGGTCTTCTCCGACGAGACGCTGGGCGGGATCGAGCACGCCGACGCCACCGTGTTCGCGGCCATGGAGCGGGACTTCGCCCGCTGGGACGACATCGACGTGCACTACCACGGCACGGTGCTCACCTCGGGCGGGCACGGCTTCGCCGCGATCAGCCGGCACCGGCTGCTCGCCATCCTCCAGCAGCGGTGCGCGGAGCTGGGGGTGCGGGCGCAGTTCAGCACCCCGGCCCCGGACGCCATGGCGCTGGCGGCCGACTACGACCTGGTCGTCGCCGCCGACGGGGCCAACTCGCCGACCAGGTCGCGGCTGGCCGGCGCGGTCCGGCCGGACCTGGAGGCGCGGAACTGCGCCTACATCTGGCTCGGCACCGACCTGGTCTTCGACGCGTTCAAGTTCTACATCCTGGACACCCCGGCCGGGGTCATGCAGGTCCACGGCTACCCCTACAGCCGGGACGCGAGCACGTTCATCCTGGAGGCCCACGACGACGTCTGGCGCCGCGCCGGGTTCGCCGGGCCGGCCGCGGCCGCCGCCGGGCTGCCCCCGGGCCGCAGCGACGAGGCGTCCATCGAGATCATCCGCGGCCTGTGCGCCGACATATTGGCGGGGCGGCGGGGTCGGGCTGGCCTGGCGGCCACGCGATCGTCGGCAACAACTCCCGGTGGGTGAACTTCACCACGGTGCGCTGCGACCGCTGGCACCACGGCAACGTGGTGCTGATCGGCGACGCCGCGCACACCGCGCACTTCTCCATCGGCTCGGGCACCAAGCTGGCCATGGAGGACGCGCTGGCGCTGGCCGCGTGCCTGCACGAGCAGCGCGATGTCGCCGCGGCGCTTGACGCCTATGAGGCAGAACGACGCCCCGTGGTGGCGTCCACCCAGCGGGCGGCCCAGGCCAGCCTGGAGTGGTTCGAGCACATCGGCTCCTACACCGGCCAGGAGCCCGAGCAGTTCGCGTTCAACATCATCACCCGCAGCCGCCGGGTCACCTACGACAACCTGCGGCTGCGCGATCCGGAGTTCGTCGCCGGAATGGACCGCTGGTTCGCCGGCCAGCAGGACGCCGCGGAGGACGGCACCGGGCCGCGGGTCCGGCCGCCGATGTTCCAGCCGGGCCGGATCGGCGGCCTGCACCTGAAGAACCGGGTCATCGTGTCGCCGATGGACATGTACTCGGCCCGCGACGGCGTGCCCGGCGACTTCCACCTGGTGCACCTGGGCAGCAAGGCGCTCGGCGGGGCCGGCCTGGTGATGACCGAGATGGTGTGCGTGTCGCCGGACGGGGCGGATCAGCCCCGGCTGCGCGGGCCTGTACACCGCGGGCCAGGAGGCCGCATGGCGGCGCGTGACGGACTTCGTGCACGAGCGGACCGGCGCGCGCGATCGGGGTCCAGCTCGGCCACTCGGGGCGCAAGGGCTCCACCCGGCTGATGTGGGAGGGCATCGACCAGCCGCTGGCCGAGGGCAACTGGGAGGTGTGCGGCCCGTCCGCGATCCCGTACTCGCCGGCCAGCCAGGTCCCGCGTGAGCTGACCGGGCCGACCTGGCCGAGATCACCGGGCAGTTCGCCGCGGCGGCGGAGCGGGCCGCGCGGGCCGGGTTCGACCTGCTGGAACTGCACTGCGCGCACGGCTACCTGCTGTCGTCGTTCCTGTCCCCGCTCAGCAACCAGCGCACCGACCGCTACGGCGGCTCGCTGGAGAACCGGCTGCGCTACCCGCTGGAGGTGCTGGACGCGATCCGGGCGGCCTGGCCGGCCGGGCGCCCGGTGACGGTGCGGATCTCCGCCACCGACTGGCACGACGGGGGCGTCGACGCCGACGAGGCGGTGGAGATCGCCCGGGCGTTCGCCGAGCACGGGGTGAACGGCATCGACGTGTCCACCGGGCAGGTGGTCAGCGACGAGCGCCCGGCGTTCGGCCGCAGCTACCAGACCCCGTACGCGGACCGGATCCGCAACGAGATCGGCCGCAAGTACGGCGTGGCCGTGATCGCGGTCGGCGTCATCTCCTCCTACGACGACGTCAACTCGATCCTGCTGGCCGGCCGCGCCGACTTCTGCGCCCTCGGCCGCGCGCACCTGTACGACCCGCAGTGGACCCTGCACGCCGCGGCGGACCAGGGCTACGCCGGCCCGGGGGCGGCCTGGCCGGACCAGTTCGCCGCGGGCAGCCGAAAGCCGCAGTCCGGCCGCACCGACGGCCCGCGGCCCCGGCTGGAGCTGATCAGGGCCGGCGTGCCTGGCACCGCGCACGCCCGGTGGCGCCCGGGCGCGGATTCCGGAGCCAGGCCATGACCGCGTTCGGGCAGGCCGCTGAGCGGCCCGGCCCGGTCGCCGGTCAGTTCGGGCTGACCGCCGCCCAGCAGGATTTCGCGGCCCGGGTGCGCGCGCAGGCAGCGGAGGAGCTGCGGTCGCTGGCCGACGCCGGGCAGCCGGGGCGGGTCAACCGGGAACTGCTGCGCGCGATGGGACGGCTCGGCCTGCTGGCCCGCCTTTTCCCCGGTGTGGCGCTCCCCGGTGCGGCGGCCGGGCAGCCCTCTCGCCAGGCCCCGGCCATGGACCTGTGCCTGCTCCGGGAGTCGCTGGCCACCCAGTGCACCGAGGCGGAGACCGCCCTCGCGCTGCAGGGGCTTGGCAGCTACCCGGTGCTGCAATCCGGGTCCGGCGAGCAGGTCAGCCGGTGGCTGCCCGCGGTGGCGGCAGGGGACGCGGTGGCCGCGTTCGCGCTGTCCGAGCCGGGCGCCGGGTCCGACGCCGCGGCGCTGGAACTCGCCGCCTTGCCCGATGGGGAGGGGTGGCGGCTGACCGGCGTCAAGACCTGGATCTCCAACGCGCCCGAGGCCGACTTCTACACGGTGTTCGCCCGGACCACACCGGGCGCCGGGGCCCGCGGGGTCAGCGCCTTCCTGGTCCCGGCGGACCGGCCTGGGCTGTCCGGCGTTCCCCTGGAGATGGTCAGCCCGCACCCGATCGGCACGCTGGCCTTCGACGGGGTGCCCGTGTACGCCGGCGATCTGCTCGGGGAGCCCGGCCGCGGCTTCGCGGTGGCAATGCAGACGCTGAACCTGTTCCGCCCGAGCGTGGGCGCGTTCGCGGTGGGCATGGCGCAGGCGGCGCTTGAGGCGGCCTGCGAGTACGCGGCGTCCAGGACGGTATTCGGCGGCCCGCTCGCCGGCCAGCAGGCGGTGGCGCACCTGCTTGCCGAGATGGCGACCCGCACCGAGGCGGCCCGGCTGCTGGTGTACTCGGCGGCGGCGGCCCTGGACGCGGGGGCGCCCGGGGTCGCCGGGCGCAGCGCCATGGCCAAGCTGTTCGCCACGGAGACGGCTCAGTACGTGGTCGACTCGGCGGTGCAGATCCACGGCGCCCGCGCCCTGGAGCGGGGCCATCTGCTGGAACACCTGTACCGGGAGGTCCGGGCCCCGCGCATCTACGAGGGTGCCTCCGAGATCCAGCGAACGATCATCGCCAGGCAACTGCTCAGGTAACGCGGCGGCTCGTTCGGCCGCGAAATGGACGTATTCCTATAACCCGCCACAATTTATAGCTCTGCCCATAATCGGGGGCTTCCCGGCATGACGGGCAAAAGGCCCGGCCCGTCCGTGCATTTAAAAAGCTACTATGATTTCGCTGAAGGAACAGGTGAGAGTTTCTGGGCGGCAGCGCCAGCGGCATCGCGCGCGCCGGGACCTGGACGAGGCAAGGCCTCTTTCGGTTTGCGTGAAGTGCGAATCCAGGCGCGGGGGGAATGGGTGACGGATCTGCCTGCGGCGACTACTCCGGGAACCGCACCGGCCTCGGTGACACGGCTTGAGCCCGATGCGATCGGAGTGTCGCAAGACACCGCGATCGGCATGGCCTCCTCCGCCCCGGCGGTGTCGGTCGGGCTGACTCTGGCGGCACTCGCCGCGACGACCGCCTACGGCAGTGGTCCGGTCCTCGTCCTCACCGCGATCCCCATGCTCGTCATCGCCAACGCCTACCGGCGGCTGAACATGTGGAATGCCAACTGCGGCGCATCCTTCGAGTGGGTCGGCCGGGCGATCAACCCCTACCTCGGATTCATGACCGGCTGGCTGATGATCTCTGGTTACATCATCGGAGCGGTGGCAGGCGTCGAATTCATCGGGCCGACGGTCCTCGCCGTGTTCACCTCCAGTTCTGGCAGCACCTGGGCAGATATCGGCATCGCCACCGGTATCGCCCTCGCCATGCTGGTGATCGCGGTAGTGGGCATCCGCATCACCGCGCAAACCCAGGTCGGCATGGCGGTGGTGGAATATACGATCCTCATCGGCATCGCGGTTGCGGGCCTGGCAGCGGTGCTGCACCACGATCCCGGCACCTTCCCGATCACCAAGGGCTGGTTCAGCCTCAGTGGAATCGGCGGGCATGGCAGCGTTCTGGGCGGCCTGCTCATCGCCGTCTTCATCTTCAGTGGCTGGGAAGGCTCCCTTTACGTCAACGAGGAGGTCAAGCGCCGGCACACCAACCCGGGCCGGGCCGCCATCCTCGGGGTCGCCCTCCTCACCATCATCTACGCCATAGCGGTCATGGGCCTGCAAGGAGTGGTGTCACCGGCCAGGCTGCAGGCCCACTCCACGGCCGCGCTGACCTATGTGGCACAGGCCCTCGGCGGCTCCGGCCTGGCCAAGGTGATGGCGCTCTCCCTCGCCCTGTCGGTCATCGCCGCCACCCTCACCAACATCGTGCTCACCGCCCGGATCATGTATGGCATGGCCTGCCACGGCACGCTGCCAAAACTCCTCGGCAACGTCTCCCGGCGGTTTTCCACCCCGGCCCCCGCCAGCATCCTCGTCGGCCTGATCCTCGTCATCCTCACCTGGGTGTACCTGCTCGCCAACTCGGTACAGAACGCCTTTACCGCCGTGATCGACGTCAGCGGCCTGCTGTTCGCCGTCTTCTATATCCTCACCGCGCTGGCCACCATCGCCTATTACCGGCGCCGCGTTCTCAACAGCGCCTGGAACGCCCTGGTACTCGGCGTACTCCCCATCGCCGCCGCGGGCTTCCTGGCCTGGATCGTCGCCGAATCGCTGCGAAACGCCCCGCGCGGCACAACTCTGGTCGCTGGCGGGCGTTGTCGCCGTTGGCCTCGCTGCGATGGCCTTCGCCCGTTTCGTACTGCGACCAGCCTTCTTCCATATCCGGCGGGAAAGCGACAACCAGGCACGCTAGGCCGGCACCGAAGGCAGGCCAGGCGGGGCTTCTCGAGCCCCGTGAGACCGGCGCCGGTCAGGGCCGGCGCCGGTCCCGGGGACTGCTAGGGATTCGGGCTGCCGTAGACCTCGGAAGGGCCGGTGTTGGTGATGAATTCCGGGGAACAGGTCGGCCCGGTACCCTGGACGCAGTCTTCTACCACGTCCCCGAAGGTTCCCGCGTCGGAGGCGACGTCGCTGCCGCCGGCCTGGCTGTCCAGCGCGTGCTGCGCCTCTTGCCACGTTTGCCAGTAGTCGGCGTGCAGAGTCTCCCATCCATCGGGGTAGGCACCCACATAGCAGTTGCCTTTGAATGAACCGCAGCCGGTCGTCGTGCCTGGGATACCAATGTTGTCGGTGCAGTTGGGGTCGGCGCCGTGCGAGCACGCGAACGAGAGCAGTGTGGCCGAGGATTTCGGGCTGGGGGCATTAGCCGCGACGCACTTATGGAACCCCCAGATCGCGGTGCCACCGGAGGTGGTGCCCACCTTGCACAGTCGCGTCGTGGTCGTTACTGGGACGTTTCCTGGGTGTCGGAAGGGCTCGTGCCACCGCTCGGGCTGTTCTCGGAGTTGGTGACGGTGTTCCAGCCGATATTCTGGTCGCCGCTGCACGTCGAGGGCTCGCCCCAGCCCTGCCCGTTGGTGAGCAGATGCATCCGCTCCTGGAGCTGCACCACTGTCGTGTCCGTGCCGCAGCCTCCCCCGTTAGGGTAGTAGAAGTCGTTGCTGGGCCGTTGCGTCAGGCCGGAATAAGCCTGCCAGGCGGTATACGGGATCCACGGGGCCACATATCCGGGAACCATTTTTGTGGGCAGTCCCTGACTGTTCTTCGGGCTGTTCGGCGCCGGGAAGTCCGCATGACCGTTCCAGCAATACGGGAAGTTGACGAACGCCACGAGCCCGTCGGAGAAGCTGTCGTCGGCATCGGTGTAGCTGGTGCAGTCGTACGGCCAGGCCGAGTGCGGTGTCGCGAGGCAGGACCCTGAGCTGGCGCCGCAGGAATACTCGACGACGTTCAGGTCGTTCGGGTAACTCGGGCCGCCCACCGTGCACCCGTCGGGCTCGGTCCCGTCCACATTGGCACAGCCTGCCGGGTACCCGGCGATCATGATGGCCCCGTCGGGAATCTCCTGATTCGTGGTGTTCCCGTGCGGAATGTAATAGACCCGCATGTATAGGTTTTTGCTGACCGAGCAATTGGTCGAGCAACCGCCGCCGGGCAGATAGGCGGACGGAGTTCCAGGTGACGGCGGCACCATGAAAGGTTCC
>CAWCKG010000059.1:0-10294 GCA_963795785.1 uncultured Actinomycetes bacterium | reverse complement strand
GGGGGCGGCATCGGCAACGGGAGCAGGCTCGGCGCCATGCTGGGCGGCCGGTACCTGCTGGTGGCGGAACGCCGGGAGCAGGCGGGCCAGGGCCAGGGCGCCGGCGATGCAGGCCAGGCCGCCGGAGACCACGCGATGTGGTCGCGCCGAAGGCGGCGGCCACCGCCCCCGTTTCCGCGTCTCCTATCCGGGGACCGCGGGCGACGACCGCCATCTGCACGCCCATCAGCCGGCCGCGCAGCGCGTCGGGCACGGAGAGCTGGATGATCGTGTTGCGGAACACCGCGAGATGACGTCGGCGAACCCGGCGACGGCCAGCAGCGCGAGCGCGGCGGGCAGCCAGGGCACGAGGCCGAAGCAGGTGATCGCGGCGCCCCAGGCGATGACCGCGACGATGACCGCCCGGCCCTGCCGCGGGACCCGGCGTACCCACCCGGTGGTGAGGGCGCCGAGCAGGGCGCCCGACCGGGCGCGGCGTAGAGGAACCCAGCGTTCGCGCCCCGCCGCCGAACACCGTGCTGGCCAGCGCGGGAAACAGGGCGCGCGGCATGCCGAACACCATGGCGTTGATGTCGATCAGGTAGGCGCCCTGGAGGATCTGGCGGCCGCGCGGTAGCGCAGCCGGCGGCGATCGAGCGCAGCCCGGGCGGATGGCTGGTCCCCTGCGGGGGCTGCGGGCCGATGAGGAATGCCGCCAGGATGGCGGCCGCGAGGCAGGCCGCGTCGATCCAGTAGACGAAGCGGACGCCCACCCCGGCGAGCGGCAGCCCGGCGATGGCGGGCCCGCGACCAGGCCCAGCTGGAACAGTGCCTGGAACATGGCGTTGGCGGAGGTCACCTGGGACCGGCCGACCATGTTCGGCAGGATCGCGGACAGCCCCGCCTCGGTGGCGGCGCTGAAGCGGCGGCCGCCGCGGGCACGACGAACAACGGCCACAGCGCGGCCGAGTCGGCGTTGACCGCCAGGCCGGCGCAGCACAGCGCCGTCAGGAACTGCGCCACCAGCGCAGCCGGCGGCGGTCGGCGCCGTCGGCGAGCGATCCGCCGAGCAGGCCCCCGGCGATCAGCGGCACCAGTTGCGCGAGCGAGGCCAGCCCGACGGCGAGCGAGGAATGCGTCAGTGCGTAGACCTGATAGGGCACCGCGACGGTGGTGAGCTGGGTCCCCAGCACGGAGAAGAGCTGCCCGGCGGTAAGCCGCCGCAGGTCACGCGACCTGCGCAGCGGCGTCAGGTCGATGACCAGATGCCGCCACAGCCGGACGATCTTCTTCACAGCGGGCAGGCTAACGAACTGCCCGGGGGATGGCCGCCCGCGGTCAGGTGGAACGGCTGGCCGCCGACGTCCACCTGCACGTCGGCGACGAGCCAGGCCAGCGCCTCATTAAGGGCCTCCAGCGAGCTGTACCGCGGCGCGTAACCGAGCGTCTCCTGGGCCCGGGCGATGCTCGCGGCGATGCCGCGGAAGGTGTGCTCGCGGGTGGCCTCGGCGTGCTCGGCACCGGCCCGGCGGCCGAACTCCGCCCAGTCGACGAACTCCAGCACCGGCTCGCGGCCGAACCAGCCCGCGGCGCCGGCCGCCAGGCCGCGCAGCGTCATCGCCTGCGCGGCCACCACGTGGAAGCTGGCCCCGGCCGCGGCCGGCGCCGACAGCGCGCGCTGGAAAGCCTGCGCTACGTCGTCGGCGTGCACGTGGTTCAGCACGCCCAGCCCGTGATCGGGCAGCGCCAGCGGCTGGCCGGTCGCCAGCCGCGTCCATACCGTGGCATCCAGGTTGCCTGCCGGGGTGATGACCGGCCAGCCTGGCCCGCTGATATGACCTGGGTGCAGCACGATGGACGGGACGCCGCCCGCCCGCGTCTCACGGTGCAGCAGCGCCTCGATCTGCGCCTTGCCGGTGCCGTACTCCCCGTACGCGGTCCGGGGCTCATCCTCGGTGACCGGCACCCGCAGCGCGGGCCCGTGCACCCAGATCGTGCCGCAGTGCACCAGCAGCGGCCGGGACGGCCGCAGCGCGTCGACCAGTTGCTGCGCCGAGGCCGCGGTGAAGCAGATCAGGTCGATCACCACATCGGGGCGCAGCGCCGCCACCTGCGCACCGAATGATCCCTCGGCATCGGCCGCGTCCCGGTCCACGGTGATCGTGGTGACCGAGTCCCACTCCGGGCTGTCCCGATACGGGCCGCGGATGCCCCGGCTCATGGCGACCACCTCGTGACCGTCCCGGACCAGCCGCGGCACCAGGTAGCTGCCGATATGCCCGGTCGCGCCAATGACCACCACTCGGCTCATCCCGCACTCCTTCGTTCGCTGCTGGGTCCCGCCATCTCCTTCGTCGCCGTCGCAGCGCCGCCACGCAGCCGGCCGTTTCCGGCGCCTTCTATGGCACCTGACCTGCGGTGCAAGCTGCGCATCAAGATAACCGCAATGCGGGCCGCCTGGAATTAGAAAACAGGTGCTGCCCCAGCACTCCGACCGCCAAGGGCGCTGGGGCAGCGCACTGGTGCCTTCAGTTCCTGGCAGCGGAGGGCTGCACGGTGCCACCCGAAGGAGTGACCCGCATGACGACAACCTGCCCCATGGCCCACCGGGCCACCGCAACCCCGCTCACCTTCGCTGCCCTTCCCGGTGGCCGGTTTCCTTCGGTGCTGACCGAATCCCATGCCCAGGTCACGGCCCCGGCCGGCGGGGAGCCCATGTTAGTGGTGCACCGCTACACCGAACTGCTGAGCGTAAAGACTCCCGGGCCTGGCGGATGGCCAACCGGTGCGGAACCCCGCTGACCGGCGCCGAGGTCCCCGGCGGCACGCCGGCCGGGCACCTGCTGGGCATGGACGGCACGACGCACCGCATGCTCCGCCAGACGATCGGGCACCTGTTCACCCGGGACGCGGCCGACGCGCTGCGCCCCCAGATGAGGAAGACCGCCGCCCGCCTGCTGGACCGGCTCGCTACCCGGGGCACCGGCGACCTGCGGGCCGACTTTGCCGAGCCCGCCACCGCCGCCACCGTCTGCGCCGCGCTGCGGGTGCCCCTCGCGGACTGGGCCCCGGTCATCCGGCGGCCGGGGAGCGGGCGTTCGGCGTCGTGCACCCCGGGAGCGGGCTTGCCGATGCCCAGGCCGCCTGGGAGGGCATCTGGCGGTACTACGGCCGGGTCATCGCCGCCAAGAAGGCCAGCCCCGACGGTGGGCTGGTGGCGCAGATGTACCTGGCCATGAACCGGGCCGGGTACACGGCCGAGGAGATCGTCCGGGCGGTCGCCACGGTCAGCAACGGCGCCACCGCCCTGATGCCGGTCCTGGAACGGGTGCTGCTGTGGCTGCTGCAGCACCCGGATCCCGTCGCCGATGTGTTCCTCGGGCAGCGCACCTGGGCGCAGGTGGTGCACATGGCGATCGTCCAGGGCGCGCTGTTCCCGGTCACCCCGCCACTGGTCGCCGGCAAGGGCGCGCGGATCGGGCCGCTGCCCGTCCCCGAGGGGACCCTGGTGCTGCCGTCGCTGATCTCCGCGGTGCACCATCCCCGGGCCGGGGCGTGGCTGGCGTTCGGCCCCGGCCAGCACCGCTGCCCGGGTGACGAACTCACCCTCGCCGCACTGGAGGAATACACCGAGGCATTTTTCCGCCGGTACCCGCACGCCTACCTGACCACGGCGGCACTGGAATGGCGCGACAGCCCCCTGTCCACCCCGAAAGAAGCCCGGTTCGCGGTCCGCAGATTACGCGCGATCGCTGCGTTACAGTCCCGCGGCATCCGGCCGCGCGCGTCCTTAGCCGCCTGAGGCACGGGAACCACCTAGAGTAGCGGCTACTCAAACCCGCTCAGGTGACCAGGTACGCCACGTCCACTTCCCACTTGGCCGGGTCGGGCTCCCGGGAGGGGTCGGTGAGGTAGTGCTCGGCCCGGCCGCGCCAGGCCGAGCCTGCCGGGGTATCCCAGGTGTCGAACTCGATCCCGTGCTCGTGCGCCCACTCGTGCAGGGCGGTGTTGCTGGCGAGCAGGCCGTCATAGGGCCCGGTGTGCCGGAGCACCGCATACCTGCCCCCGGGCAGTGCGCCGGGCCGGATCCGGCCGCTGGCGGTGACCGGTGCGGCGACCGGCACCGCTAGTTCGAGTTGCAGTTCCCCGGCCATGTCGATGACCAGGTAGCGGATGAGCGGCGGGCCGGCCGGTGTATTCCTGGCTGGCCAGCCATCCGAACAGCTCGGGAAAGGCGTCGTCCACGGCGCCGGAGATGCCGTCCATGGCGACGGTGCTCGCGATTGCGGCGTAGTGCAGTTCGGCGCGCTCCTGGATCTGTGGCTCATGGCTCATGTCGTGGCCTTTCATCTGCGCTGGCATGCCTCACATGGGACCGCGGGCCGCACCGGTACTCATCGCTGGGCGGACCGGCAGGCGCTCCAGCAGGTCTGGCAGCGGCTCGCGCGGCCCGGCACGGCGGGACCCTGCCGCCGCGGCGGCGATACCGCGGCCCGGGCTTTGTCAGACTTGCCGCAGCACGGCAACCACCTTGCCGTGGATCGTCGCTTTGTCGCCGAGGATGGGGGTGTAAGCCGGGTTTTGCGACATCAGCCAGATATGCCGATCGACCTTCTTATATGTCTTGACGGTGCCCTCGTCCTCGAAGCCGTCGAACAACGCGGCCACGATGTCACCGTTCTGGGGCCGTTCATACAACTGGCGCACGACCACCATGTCCCCTGAGTGGATCCCGGCGCCGATCATCGAATCGCCGACGACCGTCAGGATGAAGAGCCCTTCCTCCGCGCCGACCATCTCCCTGGGCAGCGGGAAGCGGTCCTGAATCGACTCTAACGGCGGGATTGGCTCACCCGCCGCGACCTGCCCGACGACCGGCACCCAGACCACCTTTTCCGCGGCCGCCGGCCCGGTTTTCCTCTTGGCTCTCGGCCGGGCACGCCCCGGCGCTGCTCCGTTCCCCCCGGCCGCCGGGGCGCCCCGATCGTCGCGGGGCAGCACCCTGACGGTGCGCGGGACGCCCTCCTGGTAGCTCACATAGCCGGCGGCCTTCAACAGCACGAGGTGGTATTGGACGCTGGACCTGCTTTTAAGGCCCACCCCATCCGCGATTTCCTGGTCGCTCGGCGCGCATCTTTTGACCGCCGCGTATTCCTCGATGAACTGGAGAATGCTGCGCTGGCGCTTGGTGGGCACGGGCGGGCTGCCAGGCCCGCCGGACGGCTCCGCAACTTTTATCATCGGGGCCTCCGCCTCGGTGACTCGTGCAGGGTTGCGCCGCAGGTGCCCGTCTGTCGAAACCCCGGCAGCCTGCCGCCGTTGCATAAGACACTAAACGGATGCGCGAGATTGAGATAGACCGCGGGGACCGGGTATTGCGGGTTCGTGACGCGGGTGAGCCCGGCGGTACCGCGGTGATCTACTTCCATGGGACGCCAGGCTCCCGGCTGGATCTGAGCTTCGGTGAGCACATCGCGGCCGAGCGCGGGGTCCGGCTCGTGTCCTTTGACCGGCCCGGGTATGGCGGTTCCACCGCGGCGCCGTTCGGGCTCGCTGCGATTGCCGCTGACACGCATGCGGTTGCCGACGGACTCGGCGTGACCCGGTTCGCGACACTGGGCATGTCCGGCGGGGGCCCGGGAGCACTGGCCGCCGCCACGGTTCCGGGTGGCCGCGTCATCCGCGCGGGGGTCGCCTCCGGCCCCGGGCCGTTCCAGCAGGTTCCCGGCGCGCTGGACGATATCAGCGACACCGACCGTGCCGCGATGGCACTGCTGGCCGATGACCCGGCCGCGGCAGCGGCCGCGTTCGCCGCCGGATTCGAGCCACTGGCCGAACTGGCCGCTGCCTCGGCAGGCCCCGGGGTGGCGGCCGCGTTCACGGACCTGCTCTCACCCCGCGATGGCCGGTTGCTGCGAGACCCGGACCTGGCCGCGACGTTCGCCGGCACGATGCGCGAGGCGCTGCGCTCGGGCACGAGCGGCGGCGGCTGGGACAACGTCTCGTGGGTCGGGGAGTGGGACATCGACCTGAGTGCGATTCGCTGCCCGGTCCTGCTGTGGTACGGCACCGACGACCGCTTCGCGCCGCCCGCGCACGGAGAATGGCTGTCGCGGAACGTGCCGAACGCGCGGCTGGTGATGCGCGAGGGCGAGGGTCACATGGGCATCTATGAGCACCTGGGCGAGATGCTTGGCGCCCTGACCGCGCCGGCCCCGGCCAGCGCCGGCTGACCCGCCGCGACGGGGTCCTGGCCGTGGGCTCTAGGATCACCACGGTCGTCACGATGTTCCGATAACGGGACGGCCCTGGGCACGGTAACTTAGGCGGGCCCGAATGTGAGCGAAGCCGGGCCATCTGGCCCTGGGCAGGGACTCACTCGGCATGCGTGCGGGATCCAACGGGCAGCGGCCCAGGGAAAAGGAGAAGAACAGACCGATGGCAGCCACGCTTCACGAGATCCTGCTCGCGCCGGACGTCAGGCCGCAGGTGGTCGCCGACTGCAACGCGCTGATCGAGGACGAGGTCCGCAGCAAGTCGGGGATCTCCGGGACCGCGGTCAAGCTTGCCTACAAGACAGCGAGCACGTTCGCGCCCGGCCACGTCCGGCACATAGTGGGAACCCTGCTTCCGGGGATGGCGGATAACCTGCAGCCATTCTGGGCCGACTTCAACACATCCGGTGGTGCCGACTTCGGCGACTACCTGACCAAGCGCGGTGACGAGGTGGCCGAGGCCATGCTCGCGGTGACCGATGCCCGCGCGGCGGCCTCCGGGCGGCCCGTGATCGTCAAGGCGTACAAGTCCGTCCGCGGTGGCGCGGGCAGGCACATCCAGGCCGCGCTCCCGCAGGTCGGCGACCTGGTGCTGAAGTACGCGTACTGAGCCTCAGCCGCGGCCGTAGGGTCATTTCCGTGCCCGACGCGATATTCAGCGAGCCCCGGCTCGCGGAACTCTACGATCCGCTGGACGCCGACCGCCGCGACCTGGACGCCTACCTCGCCATCGCCGCCGAGTTCGGTGCCGCGACCGTCCTGGATATCGGCTGCGGGACCGGCACGCTGGCCTGCCTGCTGGCGGAACGGGGCCTGGACGTTATCGGCGCCGATCCGGCGGCAGCCTCGCTCGACGTCGCCCGGCGCAAGCCCGGCCGGCCAGGTCCGCTGGCTGCACGCGGAAGCCACGCGGCTGCCGCCGGTGCAGGCCGACCTGGTGACGATGACCGGGAACGTGGCCCAGGTCTTCGTCAGCGACCAGGAGTGGGCGGCGGTGCTGCGCACGGTCCGCCGCGCCCTGCGGCCGGGAGGCCGGCTGGTGTTCGAGAGCCGGGATCCGGCGCGGCAGGCGTGGCTCGGCTGGAACCGCGACCAGAGCTACCGCCGTGTCGTCATCCCCGGCGTCGGCCCGGTCGAGACGTGGTACGACCTGACCAGTGCCGGCCCGGGCCTGGTGTCCTTCCGGGCGACCTTCGTGTTCGGCAGTGGCGGTGCGGTGCTCACCTCCGACTCCACGCTGCGGTTCCGCGGCCAGGACGAACTCGCCGGCTCCCTGGCCTCGGCTGGTTTCGTCGTCGACGAGGTCAGGGACGCCCCGGACCGGCCCGGGCTTGAGTTCGTGTTCATCGCCCGCAGGCCGGCCTGAACTCCGGGCCCGGCCCGCGCCCGGGGCTCAGGCCCGGGGCGACGGGTCATCCGCCGCCGGAGGTGACGGTCAGCTGGAAGGTGGTCGACCAGGCCCCGGGACCCGCCGAGTCCATGGCCCGGACCCGCCAGAACAGGCTCCCGACCGGCAGCGTGCTGGTGTTCACCTGGTTGCCGGTGACCTTCTTGTCCAGGACCAGCGGTGGCGTGAACGCCGCGGAGTTCGCGACCTGAAGCTCATAGGACGCCGCGCCGTTCACCGGCTGCCAGAAGAACGAGACCTGCTGGCCCGCGGTCACCGTGCCCCCGTTTGCCGGGAACTCCAGCACCGGCGCGGGCAACGGCCCACTGGGCGGTTTGACGGTGAGCGAGCGGACCACCGGCTGCGGCCCGTCCACGCCGTAGGCGTCGACGCCAAGCACCCGCCAGTACAGCTTGCCGCTGGGCAGCGACATGACCGCCCAGGCCTGGGCGGTGTCGGTGTTGAGGTCCACGGCCGGGTTACTGAACGACGGGTTTTCGGCGACCTGGAGCTGAGAGGACAGCCCGTGCCCGGTGTGCCAGCGGAAGATGACCACCTGGCCCGTGGGGAAGCTCGCCCCGGCCGCCGGTGCCTGGAGTGACGGCGGCGGCTGGAGGGTCATGTTCACCTTGATGCTGTGGCCCCGCCAGGTGGCCGTGATGACCACCGGCGTGGTGGCGGTCACCTGCTGGGTGGTGATGCTGAAGGTCGGCGACTGGCCCGGGAGGACGTCGACGGTGGCCGGGACGGACGCCGCGGGTGAGTTGCTGGACAGGTCGATGACGCTGCTGACCGGCGCGTTCCCGTTGAACAGGATCGAGCCGATCTGCGGGGTACCGCCGGTGAAGATGTTCGGTGTGGGCGGGCCGGAGCCGATGTCGATCTGCATGAGGCTGGCCGGGTCGACGGTCAGCGGCGCGGTGGCGGACTGGCTGCCGATCGCCGCGCTCAGCGTGAGCGTTGGCCGGGCTGTGGACCTGCAGCGGGCTGATCGTGAAGCTCTTCTGCCCCTGGCCGCCCGGGACCACCACCGACGCGGGGACCGTGGCCGCCTTCGGGTTGCTGCTGGTCAGGGTGACGGTCTCCCCGCCGCTCGGGGCAGGCGTGCTGAGCTGCACGATCCCGAACGCCTCGTTGTCCTCGTTGGTGCCGCTGAACACGTGGGTGTGGCTGCGCAGTACCACGCCGCCCTCGGTGAACACGTCGATGGTCAGGCTCTTGACCTGCGGTGCGGCGTTCGAGACGGTGAAGCTCCGCGTGGCCGACCAGGCCGTGGCCGCCTGCGAGCCGGGCCCGGACAGCCCGTGGAAGCTGCGCACCCGCCAGTAGTGCAGGCCGCCGGCAGGGAACTGAGGAGATCACGGGGCTGGCTCAGCCCGGTGATGCATTCCTCCACACCGCCGCAGCCCTCGCCGAAGTTCGGCGACGTGTTGATCTCCACCTGGTAGCCCTCGACCTGCGGATTGGGATCCGGAGTCCAGGACAGCTGCACCGGCAGGCCCACCGTGGCGCCGTTCGTGGGCGTCAGCAGGCTCGGTGCCGGCGGGACCGGCGCGTGGAAGGTGACCGTCAGCGCGAGGGCTGGCGAGGGCAGGCCGAGCGTGCCGCCGGCCGCCACCCCGAAGACGCGGACGAACAGCGGGGTCTCGAAGCCGAACAGCGGCGCATGTGCCTTGGTGGTGGACTCGGGCACGTCCACGAGCAGGGTGCCGGGGCGAACGTTGAGGTGGACGACATCTGCAGCCGGTAGCTGGCCGCTCCCGTCGCCGCGGTCCAGGTCAGCGGGAACGTCTCTTCTGGATGGAACTCCGCACCCGGTGCCGGGGATTGCAGGCGGGGGGTCCCCGGCTGGCCCGCGGCTACCCCGGTGATCGTCAGGGAACTCGCCGTGGTCCAGTTCCCGAACAGCGGGAAGTACGGCTCCGGCGGGAAGCTCACCGACTGGACCCGCCAGTAGTAGGTGCCAGGCGCGAGGCCGCTCAGCGTGGTCGAGGTGGCCTTCGGCGCCGTGGTCGCGGTCAGCACCAGGGTGCTGAAGGCCGGGGTGGTGCTCACCTGCCACTGGAAGCTCACCCCGGGGGCGGTCGCCGGAGGCTGCCAGGAGAGCGCCACGGGCTCGGTGACCGACGTGCCCAGCGCCGGCCCACCGGGGTGGGCACGCCGGGCACCGGGGGCGGCGCGGAGATCGTGGGCGTGCAGCCCGACAGGGTGACCTCGACCGACACCGAACCGTCGTAGAGCGTGGCGATGCAACTGGGCTCGCTGAACCCGCTGGCGGAGATGGTGAAGTTGCCCTGGGCATCGGCCTTGCCCGTGGTGGGGCCGTCATCGACCCCGACGTTGGCTGGGGGACCGCCCCCGATCCCGCGATGGTCAGCTGCCCGTTGACCAGGCTTGCCTGGGAGGTGACGATGGCCGCGTCCGCGGCGACGGCCGTGCCGAGCGCCACCGCGGCCATCGTCCCCGCCGTGATCAGTGCTTTGATCGTTCTCTGCACAGCCGGCCTCCCCATGTGCTGGCAGTTCTGCAGAAGGGCGCAAGGACCCCCAGAGGGTTCACGGGGATGGCGGCGGAACGGTTCACCACGGCGCCGGAATCGCTGCCCGGCGGCCTGCCCGGGCCGCCGGAGCCGGCCGGGCGGCTTAGCCGCCGG
>CAWCKG010000058.1:0-59927 GCA_963795785.1 uncultured Actinomycetes bacterium | reverse complement strand
GAGCTACGCGCACAGCGCTCGGATGAATAAGAAGATCGGCTGGGTCTGCAGGATGTGCATCAGCTCGGGGTCACTGGGCTCTCCGGCCGTCTCAGGCTGTGGTCTGTCCACCACATCCACGGTGAATCCGGCACCACGGAGCTGGTGGAAGATTGCCGAGACGGGGCGGCGGTACATCTGCAGATGGTCACAAGCTGCCCGTCATAGTCATACTGCTCGCTGACCAGTTCGGTGCGGTGGTAGTCCGCCTTGCCAGATAGCTGCCAGCCGGTGATCGGGTGATGGATCGAGAACACCAGGGCACCCCCGGGAACCAGGCACCGGTGCAGCTCTCCCAGCAGCGCGGGCGCGACCGTCCAGCCGCTGCCCGGCTAGGTCAGCCATCCGCGGCTCCCGGTTCCAGAGCCAAGACGCTAGCGCCACGATCCACCAGCTGCCGGGTCAGCACACCGGCCGCGCAGCCCAGTTCCAAGACGCACCGGCCGGTCACGTCCCCGGCCAAGCGCAAGATCGCCGGACGATCATAGGCGACGTTCGGCAGGCCGTGCTGGAGCGCCGGGCCCACGTGTCCCCGCGCTGCCGCCAGAACACGTTGCCAGACATACGCGGACAATATCCCCACGCCACAAACACTCGCGAGCACATCGCTCGCCCTTGCCCCGATCCGCGGCTGATGTCGCAGATCAGCTGTCGGCGAACTGTCGCGCATCAACCGACGGAGAACATGGCCTCCGATGGAGACGGGAATGGCGATCCGCAGATGGCGGAGCGGGCACGGTTGGCCGCGACCGATGAGGTCCGCGCCCTCTGGCGGATCTAAGCGATGATCCCGATGTTGATGATGTATACCGTCGCCGCCGGATCGTCTACTTCGTAGAGGATCCGGATGTCGCCGCGTGAGCCGGTACACGCCGCGCGCCGAACGCGGCCGCACCTTCCGGATAAGGCCGTCGGCCAGCGCGCTGATGGCACGGCGCGTCAATGTGAACAGTTCCTTGTCCTCCCCGCGGATACGCGCGAGGTTGCGTAACGCCGTCTCCCGGAAGACGACGGCCAGGCTCACGAGAGGCTTTCCGCGTCGATCCGGTCGAGTGCGGCATCCAGGTCTTCAAGGCTGGTCCCACCACGCCCGGCGGCCTTGTCCGCCAGGTGCGCCGCAAGCGCCGCGCGATCTTCAAGATCGGCGAGGTCATCGACGTTGATCAGCGCGGCGACCGGCTTGCCGTGCTCGCTGATCGTCACCGGGCGGTGGCTTCGCCGCGCCTCGGCGACGAGTTCGGCTAGGTTGCCTGAGCCGCGGTCAGCGGATAGGTCATGGCTTGGACCGTAACACCGGGCAGCGACACTCGCGGGCATGTGCCTGCTACGCCCGCCCGGCAATACAGGAAATCCGGCGCCGTGATCATGGCGGAGTGTCAACTAGGCATGGCGCGAAAAATCCGAAACGCTATGTTCACGCTGGTAGATCGCGGAAGTACGCCATGATCATGGGACTACTGCGTCTGGGGCGTGGCAGAACAATCCGGAAACTCTGGCCCAGCCGACCAGGCTCCCCGCCTGGTCATCGAGTGGAGCGTCGGCCTGTCACAGACCGCTCCCCGGCCAGCCCTCCAAGGCTAGCGACAAGGAGAAAGCGCAGCAGCGGCCAGCCGTGTGGGCGGCCCAGCTAAGCCCTCTCACGCGGCAAGGCCACAAGGAAGCAGCCACCAGCCCCAAGGCGGCCCGCCCACCCACCACGGTGGCCGCAACCCGGCGATGGCTGGGCGGTATGGTGCCGTGGTACGCGCGTAATGATCAGGGCTCCAGGATGTCCGATGCGGGTTCGCTGGCGTTGGTTATGGGAGCTGGGCACGGGGAGGGCTCATGAGCGCGCTAGCGTTTTCGGCAGTAGGCGAATCCGATCAGGAGAGGGTATTCGCCACCCTCGTCTTGGCGTTCGCGGCCGACCCAGTGGAGCGCTGGCTCTATCCGGAACCACAGCAATATCTGTCGCATTTCCCCAGGTTCCTTGGCGCCTTCGGCGGAACAGCGTTCACCGAGCGGACCGTATGGAGTCTCGGTGAATTCTCCGCCGTCGCTGTTTGGCTGCCTCCAGGCACCGAAGCAGACGGTGACGCCATCACTACCTCGCTAGCCGAGACCGTCGCAGAGGACAAGCGTGACGACACGTTCGCCGTCCTCGGCCAGATGGACGCAGCCCATCCCATCTACCCGCACTGGTACCTGCCATGGTTCGCGGTCGACACCGCCCTGCAGGGCAGGGGGCTCGGCAGCCAGCTGATCGAGTCCTGCCTGCAGATTGTCGACGACACCCACCTGCCCGCTTACCTCGAAACCCCCAACCCGCGCACCATCCCCTTCTACCAACGTCACGGTTTCGAGGTCGCAGGCGAAGAGCAAGCTGGAGCATGCCCGCCGATCACGTTCATGCTGCGAGCTGCGCGGTAACCCCAGAGCCAACCGAGACGGCCCCTAAACTGGTAACTCGCTGGCGCTCGGCGGGACTGGAATCCCCAGCCCTCTGATCCGGGCCGCCAGTTTGCGGCCGATCCAGTCGTTCCCGGCGCGGTGCAGGCCATGGTCAACTTCCTTCAAGGCACGGTTGCCCCATCCTGACCGCCACCAACACCGCCCTCCCACCGATCAAATCCGGCCGCTTCCCCGTCGCCATCGCATCACCCGTAACGGCGGCCGGCGCAGCGGTAGTCAAGATCATGGGAGTTGGTCGTGAGGGGGATGGCGTACCAAATCCGAAAACCCGGGCTCAGCCGATCGGGGTGGCGCATGGTCATCGAATGGACCGCGGGCTGTGATGTCCCGTCATTGGCGGACTGTTCTTCGCGGGGCAGTCCGCCTGCCGAGCCTGGGGCTTGTGGGCTCCGCGGGGCCGCGCGGCCTGGCCGCTGGGATCGTGGGCCATTGACACGGTGTCGGCGGGATGTGATGGGGTTGGCGCCCATGGCGGTGGTGCAGATCCCGTTCGCGCACAAGCATGTCGTGGGCCCGCTGGTCACAGTAAGCACCACCGGTGGGCGGGTGCTGCTGATCTCGGCTAGCAAAGACGGGATTCGGCGCTGGGACGCGGTGACAGGCACGCCGCTGGGGCATTACCCAGATAGCGGTTCCCTCGGTGCATTCGATCCTGGCGGCGGCGGCGCGCCTGCCTGCCGGGCGGGTTGCCCTGGCGGCAGCCGGAGAGGATGGGGTCGCCTGCTGGGACGCGGTGACCGGTTTGGACGATGCCTGGCCCTCGCCGGCGTCCAAGGAAGGACGATCTGGTCGGTTGCCGCAGGAGAGCTGCCCGATGGGCGGCTGATGCTAGCGGGGGCGGGGAACGACTGGAAGGTATACCGGTGGGATGCGGTCACCGGCGAGCAACTTGTGCTGCCGCTGGCCGGGCACACCAGCAGCGTCAAGGCCGTTACGGTGCTCCGCCTGCCGGACCGCTCGGTCATGATTGCGTCGGCGGGGGATGACTGCACGGTCAGGCGCTGGAACGCCGTGACCGGGCAGCCGCTCGGGCCGCCCATGGAACGTCATCGCAACTGGGTCACCCGGCTGGCCGTCATGCCCATGCCAAGCGGGATGACCCTGCTCGCCTCATTTGACACTGGTGACACCGGCGGCGTAGTTCAGCGCTGGGACCCCAGCAACGGCACCCCGGTCGGGTTGCCCTGGCGAGCCCACCGTGGCTGGGGGGCGGGACTGATAGCTGCCCGGGTCGCCGGGCAGCCAGAACTGATCACGGTCGGCCTGGAGGATGAGGTGATCCGCCGCTGGGACGCCAGAACAGCTGAACTGATTGACGAGTCTCTCACCGGCCAGTCCATCGCCGTGTTTGACGCTCCCGGCGGTACGACCATGATCGCGGTCGGCGCCAGAAATGGCAGCATCACCATCCAGCCTCTGCAACCACCACCCGATCCGCCCCCGGCGGCCCAGCGCACACTCTGGTGACCTCGCAGCAGCCAGGACACCATCTGCCCAGCCATGCCAGCCGGTAAGTCACGAGCGTCACACGAACGAGACCTGTCCACGCAATGCGGAAGCTAGCGGCCTTCCGCCCGGGATCTGGCCGTTATACGCCTACTTTGCCGCCGAACCGCTGGCGGTCCCCTGGCGGGAGACGCCCAGGGCTGCGGGGATCCGGTTCCAACTCCACCCATTCGCGCAGGCACGGATCACCGTCTCTCCCAGAAACCGGCAGAACTCGCCCCCAGCGGTCGGAGGGATGGTGTCACAGATCCGAAATGCCACGTTCACGCTGGTAGACGGCGAGAGCTGGCCCATGATCACGGGACTACCGCACCTGGAGCAGCCATGCTGCCGTGATCATGAACGGAACCCGATGAGGGCGGCTACGCGGACCTGCTCGGTGAACCGCGTTTGCGCGCCGACCGCGTGGCGGATGTGAGCCGCGAACTCGGAGCGCTCGGCGGCCGGGGGCAGCAGGTGCGCGGGCATCGCCGAGTACAGGCCGCCGACTAGCTCATCGATACCCAGGTGGCCGGTGTACTCGCAGTATTCCTCGCGCACGTCGGCGAGGCCCGCGCGCAACATCGCGTCGCGGTATCGCTGCCGTGACCGCTGGTCGGTGCCACAGCAGGACTCCAGCCTGGTCCCCAGCCACTCCTCCAGGGCCCGGCGCACCGCCTGTGACCAGTCGCTGGGCTGCTGCCACGCGGGGTCCCGTTGGCGATGATGGCGATGCCGCCGCCGGGGCGCAGCGCGGTGGCCGCCGCGGTGAGCAGTCGCTGTTCCGGCATCAAGTGGATGGCGTTGGCGACGGTCACCGCGTCCAGTACCGGGCCGCCGGCCAGCGTGGCCAGCGCAGGCAGGGCCTCGTCGGAGCCGAGCACCCAGGTCACGTTGGTCACCTTCTGGGCGGCGGCGGTGTGGGCGGCCAGTGCGAGCATGTCCGGTTCGGGGTCCACGCCTGCCACGGCGCAGGCCTGCCCGGCGAGGGGATCGTCAACTGCCCGGTGCCACAGCCGATGTCGGCGACAACGGCATCGGGGCCCAGCCGCAGCGCACGGGCCAGCATGCTGGTGAAGGCCCCCGGGTACCCCCGCCGGTAGCGGGCATAGAAGGAGGCGACCTCACCGCGGAACTCCCCGGCCACCACACCAGCATGAGCCGATGGCTGGCGCATGCCGCCAGGTTCCGCTGTGGGCGTGATGCCTGCTCCGGTCCGGCCCCGCGCGGGACCTGGCGATCGGGCGCACGCGTCAGCCGGCACCGATCGCGGCGAGCACCACGAGCAGGATGGTCGCCGCCGCGAGCACGCCGTGCAGCGCGATGACGGCCAGGGATTGCCCCGCCGGCATTTCGATTGTGGTCGTCCGGGCCGGCCGAGGCGTGGTTCCGGCGGGTTCAGGCGGGACGGCCGTGCCCAACGCCGTGGCCGGCGGAGAATCGCCGCCAGGCCCGGCGGCCTGGTGGGCTTGTGGCAGGCCGCGGCCGGTGGCCATGCCCAGCCCGGCGGCCGGTGGGCCTGTGGCAGGCCACCGGCCAGGGTGGCCATGCCGAGCCCGGCCACCGAAAGGACGGCGGCCACACCCGCCCAGGCCAGGCCGGGCAGACCGGTAGCCAGGAACCCGATCCAGATTCCCAGCCCGGTGAGGGCCAGCGTGAAGTGGCCGACGATCACCGCTCGTGGCACCCCCGCCACCCGGGTGTAGCGCCGGCGCAGGCCGCCGGAAGCGATCCAGCCGGCCAGCAGCCGCGCACCTGCCGCCACGGTGACCGCCCAGGCGGCCAGCGCGGCAAGGTCCAGCGGCAGACGGCTGGACGGCCGGGACGGCGCGGTCACCGGGGGCACCGGGGCACGGGGCGGGACGACGGTGACGAGATAGGCCAGGTAGGCGGCCTCCCTATGGGCCAGCCGCCGGGCGACGACCTTGCGGTGCGGCCCGACCACGGCGCGGATGGCCCGGTCGACGGCCAGGTTGATCTGCTCGTGGTTCAGGCCGGTGCAGGCCGGGGGGACCGAGGTCACGGTGGCGTGCCGGTCGAGGGCCTGCACCGCGAAGCCGTAACAGGTCGAGACCGTCCCCCGGGACGAGGCTGACTGGCCGGAGCACCCGGCCACCAGGACGACGCCCGCCACGGCGATGCCCACCGCGGCCCAGGCCGCCCCGGCACAGGCCGCCCCGGTACCGGCTGCCGGGGTGCGGAACGGCCCGCTGAGCGGTGTCACGACCCGCGGCACGGCCGGAACACCTCGCGGAGCCGGTCCGCCAGCAGCCGCGGCTCCGCGACGGCCGGGAAGTGGCCGCCACGGTCGTGCTCGGCCCAGTGGGTGACGTTGAAATACCGCTCGGCGAGTTCCCGTGGCGGCTTGGGGAACGGGACGATCTCACCGCCGAAAAGGTCGATCGCGGCCGGGACCGGTCCCGGGTCGTCGGCAGGCAGCACGCTGGCCGGCGCATGCCGGTAAGCCCAGTACGGCAACAGCGACGAGGACGCCGTCCTGGTCGTCCAGTAGAGGGTGAGCGTGGACAGCAGATGGTTCCGGTCGCAGGCCGGCTGCCCGTCGGCCGTGGTGCTGCTCCACCGGATCAGCTTCTCCCCGAGCCACGCGGCGAGCGCAACCGGTGAGTCGTCGAGCCCCGCGCCTACGGTCGCGGGCTTGGTGGCGTGCATGTGCGCGTAGCCGCCCTCCTCCGCCGACCACGCCTCGACCTCGGCGAAGTGCTCGCTCACGGCAGCGGTCCAGGGCTTGGGCGGCGGGGCCAGCCCCGGTGTGGCGAGGTGGATCGCCGCGACCGCATCGGGATGGGCGCGGGCCAGCCATGCGGTGACCCCGGCGCCGAGGTCACTGCCGTGGGCGGCGTAGCGCTGGTAGCCCAGCACATCCGCCATGATTGTGTGCCACAGTTCGGCGACCTGCTGGTGCAGCAGGCCACCGGGCGGCGGCGGCCCGGAGAAGCCGAAGCCCGGCAGCGAGGGCAGCACCACGGTGAACGCGTCGGCCGGGTCGCCGCCGTGCGCGGCCGGGTCGGTGAGCAGCGGCAGCAGCGTCAGGTATTCAAGGAACGAACTGGGCCAGCCGTGGGTCAGCACCAGCGGCAGCGGATCCGGCCCGGTGCCCGGCGCGTGCACCAGGTGCACGGAAATACCGTCGACCTCGGCGCGCAGATGGGTGAGCCGGTCCAGCCGCGCCTGCAGGGTCAGCGGCTCGAACGCCCGCCAGTCTTCGATCAGCTGGGCGAGCCAGTCCCCGGGCACGCCCAGCTCCCACGCCGTGACGCTCTCCCAGGCGGCGCCGCTCTTCCCGGCAGCGGTGCCTGCCCGGTCAGCGCCGCCAGGCGCGGGCAGCCGGGCCGTGCCCAGCCGCAGAGCCAGATCCCCCGATGCCTCGATGTCCAGCGCCGCCCGGAAGGGCTCGGCGCGGGGGTGCGGAGAAGCCATGCCGAGATCATGACGCACTGCCGGTTCAGGTTCCAGCCGGTGCCAGGGCGCGGCAAGGTGGTTACCCGGGACAGAAGGGATTAAGGCGAGCCCCGGGCCAGCGTAAAGTCAGTTCATGCGGCTCCCCCGCCGCAATCGTCTTCTTGACTGTGCGGAGGCCTGATGGGCCGGGACATTCAGCCGATCAAGATCAGTGGCGAGGACCGGCGGCAGTACCGGGACAAGCTCCAGCGCTCGCTGGAGGTGCTCGCCCGGATGCTCCGCGAGCACCTGTTCGATGCCGAGCCGGCCACGGTGGGCCTGGAGATCGAGCTGAACCTGGTGGACGACCACGGCGCTCCGTCCATGCAGAACGCCGACGTGCTTGACGCCATCGCCGACCCGGCTCTGGGCGACCGAACTCGGCCAGTTCAACATAGAGATCAACGTGCCGCCGCGGCGGCTCGACGGCGATTCCCTGGCGGGCCTGGAGGAGGAGGTCCGCGGCAGCCTCAACGACGCGGACGCCAAGGCGCGCAGCATCGGCAACCACCTCGTCATGATCGGCATCCTGCCGACACTGCAGGAGGACGACCTGCACGAGGGCGTCCTGTCCGCGAACGCGCGGTACCGGGTGATCAACGAGCAGATCTTCGCGGCGCGCGGGGAGGACATGAGCATCGAGATCGACGGCCCCGAGCGGCTGGTCGCCCACGCCGACAGCATCACGCCCGAGGCCGCATGCACCAGCGTGCAACTGCACGTCCAGGTCTCCCCCGAAGCCTTCGCGAGCTACTGGAACGCCGCGCAGGCGATCGCGGGCGTGCAGGTCGCGCTCGCCGCCAACTCCCCGTTCCTGTTCGGCAAGCGGCTCTGGCAGGAGACCAGGATCACGCTGTTCGAGCAGGCCACCGACACCCGGCCGGTGGAGTTGCAGCAGCAGGGCGTGCGGCCCCGGGTGTGGTTCGGTGACCGCTGGATCACGTCGGTGTTCGACCTGTTCGAGGAGAACATCCGGTACTTCCCCGCACTGCTGCCGATCTGCGAGGACGAGGACCCGCTCGCCGAGCTTGACCGCGGCTCCTGCCCGCAGCTTGCCGAGATGAGCCTGCACAACGGCACGATCTACCGCTGGAACCGGCCGGTCTACGCGGTGGCGGACGGCACGCCGCACCTGCGGGTGGAGAACCGGGTGCTGCCGGCCTGCCCGTCGGTCGCGGACATCATGGCGAACGCGGCGTTCTACTACGGGCTGGTGCGGGTGCTCGCCGAGGCCCAGCGCCCGGTGTGGAGCCAGATGGCGTTCTCGACCGCCGCGGAGAACCTCTACGAGGCGGCGCGCAACGGTCTCGACGCGAACCTGTACTGGCCTGGCTTTGGCGAGACACCGGTCGTCGAACTGGTGCTCCGCCGCCTGCTGCCGCTCGCCCGCGAGGGGCTGGACCGCTGGGGCATGGACCAGGCCGTGGCCGACCGGCTGCTGGGGATCATCGAGCAGCGCTGCATCACCGGCCAGAACGGGGCGGCCTGGCAGGCGGCCACGGTCGCGGCGATCTCCGAGAAGAGCGGGGCCGGCCGCGCGGAGGCGCTCCGCCTGATGACCCAGCGCTACATCGAGCGCATGCACACCAACGAGCCGGTGCACACCTGGCCCAACGGCGCCTAAAGGCATCGTCTGCCAGGCGTTCGCCCTCCGACCGGACACTTCTGTCTGGTCGGCTATTGATGACATCGCGGCGGGAGGTTACATTCGGTGTGCAGTCGGCCACCGAGGGCCGAGTCCGAGAGGAGAATCTATGCATCGCCGCTTCCCCCGCTTACTGACCTGCACGATCGCAGCCTGCGCGCCCGTGCTCGGCCTGGTCATCGCCGTGGCCCCGGGCGCCAGCGCCGCCACCTCCTCGTCCGCATCCACCTACGCGCACGCCCTCGCGGCCGCCCGTGCCGCGATACGGCATCTGTCGGTCGGGCAGCATGCCACCGACCACGCGGTCGGGCACGCGTCCCGGTTCCAGGGCCTGACCCAGGTGCAGAGCACCAACTGGTCCGGTTACGCCGACACCAGCACCACCTTCAGCACGGCCGCAGGTAACTGGACCGAGCCGTCGGTGACCTGCAGCGCTCGTCGCAGGAGTCGCTCGCCGCCTTCTGGGTCGGCATCGACGGCTTCACCAGCGGCTCCGTCGAGCAGGACGGGACGCTGGCCGAGTGCTACCGCCGTTCCGCGTACTACTTCAGCTGGTGGGAGATGTATCCCACGAACAGCATCCAGGTGGTCGGCTCCAGCGTGCAGCCGGCGACAGCATCAGCGCCTCGGTCGCCCGCAGCGGCAGCAGCTACACGCTCAAGGTCACCGACTCCACCCACTCGGCCAACAGCTTCACCACCACGCAGAGCTGCTCAAGCTGCGCGAATTCGAGCGCCGAGTGGATCGCGGAGGCACCAAGCAGCTCGAGCGGCGTCCTCCCGCTGTCCGACTTCCACTCCTGGACGCTGTCCGGCGCCACCGTGAACTCCGGAGTCATCTCGTCGTTCACCGATGACGAGATCACCATGATCGACTCCTCCGGCCGGGTGAAGGCCCAGCCTGGCTCGCTCAACGGCAGCGGCAACGGGTTCAGCGTCACCTGGGAGCGCAGCACCTAGTCCCTGCCCGCCACCCCCTATCGGGGTACTGCCCGGCCGCCGCTGGGCCGGACCCAGCCAGCGGTGGCCGGGCAGTACGTTTCCGCCCCGGCTGGCGGCGTACGCTGAGAGACCAGACACCTTCTCGTGCGGGTTCCCGGCGGAGGTTGCGCGGTGCTGACGGGCTTGCTGAGCGTTCTCGCGCTGCTGGCCGACCTGTGGCACGTGACGCAACACCTCCTGCTCGCACCGTCGAGCCTGTCCGCCGTCGCGGTGACCGTGCTGGCCGGTGCCGTGCTGGCCGGTGCGCTGGCGGCAGGCCTGGCCAGCGGTGCCAGGATCGGCCGCCTGTCCGCGGCGGTACCGCTGATCCGGCGTGCCGCCGCACTCCGGGAGAAGTCCTGGTGTGCCGGGTTCCTGCCGCAGCGCGACCCGGACGCGGCGGGGCGGCCCCGCCCCAGAGCGCCCTCGGCGGCCCCGGCGGCCGCCCATCTCTGACCTGCCCTCCGTGACCTGGGAGCACGCCAGCCCGCCTCGGGCTGGGATGCCATTGCTCGCTGACACCTCCGCAGGCTGATCGCGGCCGTCTCCAGCTGTCATCTGCCAGTTCTGGCCCGCTGGAGGGGTTGCCTCATGTCCGGTTTCTTCGACGTCCCCGTGGACGCCGCGTATCACGTCGTCACACTGCTTGCTAACTCGCTTACGCCACTGCTCGGGGGCCTGGCCGCCGCGGCCGCGATCGTCGGCATCACCATGGCCGTCCGCCTGCTGCTGCTGCCGCTGAGCTACCGCGCCATGCGCGGGATGGCCGCACAGGCCCGGGTGGCGCCCCAGGCCCAGGCACTGCGGAAGCGGCACGCCGGGCAGCCGGACCTGCTGCAGCGGGAACTGGCCGCGCTGTATGCGGCCGAGGGCACCAGCATGTTCGCCGGGTGCCTGCCGTTGCTGCTGCAATGGCCGATGTTCAGCGTGCTGTCGCTGTTGTTCCGGTCCCGGCAGATCGGCGGCGCGCCGAACACCCTGCTGGCCCACCGCCTGTTCGGTGCGCCGCTGGCCAGCTACTGGCTGGGCGGCGCGGGGCCGGTCAGCGCGCAGGGCGCGGTGTTCGCCGGGCTGATCGCGGCGCTGGCGGTGATCGGCTGGCTGTCGGCCAGGATGGCGGCCCGCGCCACGGGCCTGCCGGGCCCCGGCGCGCGCGGCAGCCGGGCGCCCGCACCGGGCACACGGCCGGCCGCCGGCACCGTCGCGAACGGCGCTCCAGGAACCGCCGCGGTGCCGGCCGCGCTGACCCGGCTGCTGCCGTACGCCACGGTGGCGGTGGCCGCGTTCGTGCCGCTGGCGGCCGCGCTCTACCTGGTCACGAGCACCGCCTGGACGCTGGCCGAGCGGGCGTTGCTGCCGCTAGCGGGTCCCCGGCGGCCATCGCCCCGGGGCCCGGCGGTAGCGCCACCAGGGCGTATCTCAACCGGCCGCCGGGGCACGGCAGCGCTCGCGGTCAGGCCGCGTCCTGAGGCCGGGCTCCGCCCGCGGTCAAGCGAGCCGCCCTCAGCCCACAGGCTGATCCCGCGCCATCCGATCCGGCCGTCCAGTCAACCCACAGAGTGATGCCGGCAGCGCGTTAAATCACTCCGCAGAGCGATTCGGTGGCCTCTATATACTCAGTATAGTACCGAGCATGATCACCAGTTGTAGCGCCGCATGAGCGTCCGGCATGCGCTGCTGGCGCTGCTGAGCGAGGGCCCGAAGTACGGCCTCCAGCTCCGCGAGGAGTTCGAGGCGAGGACCGGCGAGGTGTGGCCGCTGAACGTGGGCCAGGTGTACACCACGCTGCAGCGCCTGGAGCGGGACGGGCTGGTGGAGTCCGACGACGCCGCCGAGGTCGGCCCGCAGAAGGGCTTCCGGATCACCTCCGGCGGCGCGGCGGAACTGGCCGGGTGGCTGCGCACGCCGCCGGACCTGAGCTCACCGCCCCGCGATGAGCTGGTGATGAAGGTGCTGGTGGCGCTGCGGGTCCCCGGTGTGGACGTGCACGAGGTGATCCAGGTGCACCGGCGTTACCTGGTGGAACTGATGCAGCAGTGGACCCGGCTGAAGGAGGACGAGGCCGAGTACGACCTCAGCCTGGCGCTGGTGGTCGACGCGGAGCTGTTCCGGCTGGACTCGGTCATCAGGTGGCTGGACGCCGCCGACGGCCGGCTCAAGCGGGCCGCGGCCGACGCGGAGACCGCCGCGGCCTGGCCGAGGCTGATCCCCGGCCCGTTCCCATGCCACTGCCAGCCCGCCGGCGCCGGGCGGGAGCACGCCGATGAGAACCCCAAGACCACAACGTTCGGGCAAGCAATCTCCGGCTGGCCCGCCGCTGGCACCTGCTGGCTGGCGCGCCACCGATACGACGGGGCCAGGAGGCCATTGACATGAGCATGCTGGAACTGCAGGGCGTGACGAAGGTCTACGGACAGGGCGACGCGGTGGTGAACGCCCTGAGCGGCATAGACCTGAAGGTGGAGCCCGGCGCGATGGTGGCGGTGATGGGCCCGAGCGGCTCCGGCAAGTCCACGCTGCTGACGATCGCCGGCAGCCTGGAGGAGCCGACGGAGGGCGAGGTGCTGATCGACGGCGCCCCGCTGTCGCGGATGTCACGGAACGCCAAGGCCAGGCTGCGGCGCCGCTCGATCGGGTACGTGTTCCAGGACTTCAACCTGCTGCCCGGGCTGACCGCGGTGGAGAACGTCGCGCTGCCGCTGGAACTCGACGGGGTGCCCGGCGCGCGCGCGCCCGCGCCGCCGGGAAGCGCGTCCTCGACGACCTCGGCCTGTCGGAGCGGGCGGACCGGTTCCCCGACCAGCTTTCCGGCGGCGAGCGCCAGCGGGTGGCCATCGCCCGCGCGGTGGTCGGCGACCGCCGCCTGCTGCTCGCCGACGAGCCGTCCGGCGCGCTGGACTCGGTGAACGGCGAGGCCGTGATGCGCATGGTGCACGAGGCGTGCAAGCGCGGCGTCGCCGCCGTCGTGGTGACCCACGACGCGCAACTGGCCTCCTGGGCCGACCGCGTGGTGTTCCTGCGCGACGGCCACATCGTGGACCAGACCGCGCCCCAGGCCGGCCCGGAGTCGCTGCTCACCACCCCGGGGCAAACGCAATGAGCACCGCATTGCGCGAGCGCCCGGCCGCCCCGCCCCCTCGGCCGGCACCGGAAACGGGGGCGTGCCGGCCCGCCGCGCGGTGACCCGCTGGGCGTGGCGGCTGTTCCGCCGCGAGTGGCGCCAGCAACTGCTGGTCCTCGCGCTCATCACGGTCGCGGTGGCCGCGACCATCATCGGCGCGGCGGTGGCCACGAACAACCCGCCGCCGGCCAACGCCGGATACGGGACGGCAAACAGCCAGGCCGTGTTCCAGGCCCCCGACCCGCACCTGGCCAGCCAGATCGCGTTGCTGCAGCAGCACTACGGCCGCACCGACGTCATCGAGAACCAGACCTTCGCCGTCCCCGGCTCGATCAACACCTACCAGGTGCGCGCCCAGAACCCGCACGGCCCGTACGGCCAGCCGATGCTCTCCCTGGTCTCCGGGCACTTCCCGGCCGGGGCGGGCCAGGTGGCCGTGACCAGCGGGGTGGCGTCCGACTTCGGCCTGCATGTCGGCAGCGTGTGGCACCAGGACGGCACCACGCGGACCGTGGTCGGCATCGTGCAGAACCCGCAGAGCCTGCTGGACGAGTTCGCCCTCGTGGTGCCCGGCCAGGTCCGCAACCCGACGCAGGTCACCGTGCTGTTCGACGGGCACGGCCGGCCTCCCGCCGCGCTCGCCCCGTACATCACGGCCGCCGGATCGCAGGTCGCGAGCAACGTGGTCAACCCCGAGTCGATCTCCGTCGCCGGCCTGGTGGTCGGGATGCTGCTCATCGCCCTGGTCGCGGTCGGCGGCTTCACCGTGCTGGCGCAGCGCCGGCTGCGCTCGCTCGGCATGCTCGCCTCGATGGGCGCCACGGACCGGAACGTCCGCCTCGTGGTCATGGCCAACGGTGCCGTCGTCGGCATCGTCGGCGCCATCCTCGGCCTGGTGGTCGGGCTGGCCGGCTGGCTGGCCTACCGGCCCGAGCTGGAGCAGACCTCGCACCACCTGATCGGCATGTTCGCCCTGCCGTGGGGAGTCATCGCGCCTGGCCCTGGTGCTGGCCGTGCTGGCCGCGTTCTTCGCCGCGTCGCGGCCGGCCCGGGCCATCACCAGGGTGCCCATCGTGACCGCCCTGGCCGGGCGGCCCGCCCCGCCCAGGCAGGTGCACCGCTCGGCCGTGCCCGGCCTGGTCCTGCTGGTGATCGCGTTCCTCCTGTTCGGCTGGTCGGGCGCCAGCGGCAACGGCAACAGCGGCCTGCCGAAGCTGGCACTCGGCCTGATCGTGCTCATCGTGGCGGTGATCCTGCTGGCACCGTTCTGCCTGTCCGCGATCGCCAGGCTGGGCAGCCGGTCGCCGATCTCGATGCGGCTGGCGCTGCGTGACCTGTCCCGGTACCGGGCCCGCTCCGGCTCGGCGCTCGCCGCCATCAGCATCGGCATCCTGATCGCCGTGATCATCTCGGTGGTCTCGGCGGCCCGGTTCGCGAACGTGCTCGACTACGCGGGCCCGAACCTGGCATCGAACCAGCTCATCGTGTACACGCCCAACGGCCAGGGCGGCGGCCCGGGCGGCCCCGGGCCGACCACGACACCGGGCCAACCCGGCATCGCTGGTCGGCCAAGGCGCACGCCATCGCCACCGACCTCGGCTCACGGGACGCGGTCGAACTGGAGACGACGGACGCCAACCTGAACCACGCGGCGAGCGGGCGCAGCTGGTCCGGGCCGCTGTATGTGGCCACCCCGCAACTGCTGCATGCCTTCGGGATCACTGCCAGCCAGTACAGCCCCACGGCCGACATCCTCAGCATGCGGCCCGGGCTATCCGGCATCTCGAAGATGCAACTCAACTACAGCCCGCTGCCGAAGCCGGGCCAGAAGGTCAGTCCCGGCTCCGGCGGCGGCCCCGGCACCGGCCCCGGACTCGTTCCCCCTGCCCGAAGAGCGCGTGCCTGGCCAACCCATCCATTGACGAGGTCAGCGCGCTGCCGTCCGGCACGTCGGCACCCAACACGGTGATCACCGAGCACGCCATCCGCACGCTGCACCTGCAGACCGGCCCGGCACTGTCGCGGGCTGGCTGATCCAGACCGCCAACCCGCTCACCAGCGCGCAGATCCACAACGCCAGGCTCGCGGCCGCGGCCGCGAACATGACCATCGAGACCAGGAACAGCATCCCCACCTCGGCGACGATCGTCGACTGGGCCACCGTGTTCGGCATCGCCCTGGCGCTGGCCATCCTCGCCATGAGCGTCGGCCTGATCCGCAGCGAAGCCGCCAGCGACCTGCGCACCCTGGCCGCCACCGGGGCGAGCGGCACGACCCGCCGCAACCTCACCGCCACCACCGCCGGCGCGCTCGGCTTCACCGGCGCGGTGCTCGGCATCGTGGGCGGCTACGTCGGCACCGCGGGCTGGTTCCGCACCAACTCGCTTCAACGGCGGCCTGTCCGCCATCTTCACCACCGTCCCGGTCACCAACCTGCTCATCATCCTGGTCGGCATGCCGCTGGTCGCGGCGATCGGCGGCTGGATATTCGCCGGCCGCCAGCCCCGCGACCTGGGCCACCAGCCACTCGAATAGCTGCGCCTGTCCGCCGCCTGGCCGCGGGTCCCACACGGGGCTCGCGGCCAGGCGCCGCTCTGCGCCGGTGCCGCATCCGGCCTTGCCGCCGTCGGCTATTCATCTGTATAGTCTGCTATACGCAAGTCCAGCAAACTGTTCACTCGTACAGCAGCAGGTGAGACGTGGTGGCAAGCGCGGCGGGGGAACGGCCCGCCGAGGACCTGACCGCCCGGGCGCGGATCCGGGACGCGGCGCTGCGCCTGTTCGCCGAGCGCGGCCTGGACGGGACCACCATCCGGGACATCGCGAAGGCGGCCGGGGTGTCCGGCGGCCTGGTCCGGCACCACTTCGGGTCCAAGGACGACCTGCGCAAGGCCTGCGACTCCTATGCGCTGGACCAGATGATGCGGATCAAGGAGCAGGCCGTGCTTGAGGGCCAGCTCGGCAATCCCGCCTTCATGTCCGCCGCCCATCCCACCGTGCTGCTGACCCTCCGCTACCTGGCCCGCTCGCTGGTGGACGGCTCGCCGGCGGCCGAGGCCATGTTCGACGAGATGGTGGAACTGTGCGAAGCCTGGCTCGCGCAGCACAACCCGGGCCAGATGGCGGATTCCGCACGGCTACTCGGCGGCGCTGGTGGCGATGCAAACCGGCCTGCTCATGATGCACGGCCAGCTGTCCCGCTGGCTCGGTGCGGACATCTTCACGGCCGAGGGCCACCTGCGGCTGTCCGCCGCGATGATCGACTTCTATTCGCAGCCACTGCTCAGCCCGGAACTCGCCGAACAGGCCCGGGCGACGGTGCGGCACCTGCAGGCACGGCAACCGGAAGCGGACAGCCAGCCAGAGGAGAAGGCACGCCAGATGACAGGACCAGACCGGTGAAGGCGATCCAGGCCGAGGGCCTGACCAAGCGCTACGGCGAGACGCTGGCGCTCGATTCCCTGGACCTGTCGATCGAGCCCGGCGAGGTGTACGGCTACCTGGGCCCGAACGGGGCCGGGAAGACGACCACGATCCGGTGCCTGCTCGGCCTGCACCGGCCCACCCGTGGCCGGGCGGAGCTGTTCGGCGTGGACGCGTGGGCCGACCCCGTGACGGCGCACCGCCGGGTGGCCTACGTCGCCGGCGAGCCGTTCCTGTGGCCGGCCATGACGGGCGCGCAGACCCTGGAGTTCCTCGCCCGCCTGCACGGCAGTATCGACCGCGGCTACCGGGACGAGCTGGTGCAGCGGTTCGACCTGGACACCGGCAAGAAGGTGCGGGCGCTGTCGAAGGGCAACAGGCAGAAGGTGCAGCTCATCGCCGCGCTGGCCACCCGGGCGGACCTGCTGGTGCTCGACGAGCCGACCGCCGGGCTGGATCCCCTCATGGAGATGGTGTTCCGCGACTGCGTGACCGCGGCCAAGGAACGCGGCCAGGCCGTCTTCCTTTCCTCGCACATCCTCAGCGAGGTCGAGGCGGTCTGCGACCGGGTCGGCATCCTCAAGGAGGGCAAGCTGGTGGACCAGGGGACGCTGGCGGAACTGCGGCACCTGAGCACGCAGACCATGGAGGTCACGTTCGCGGGGCAGGCGCCGCAGTTCCCGCCGCTGCCCGGGGTGCAGGTGCAGCCGGCCGGCCCGAACGCGCTGCGGTTCGAGGTCACCGGCAGCGTCGGGCCGGTCGTCACGGCCCTGGCCGGGCATCCGGTCACGGCGCTGGTCAGCCGGGAGCCCTCACTGGAGGAGATCTTCCTGCACCACTACGACGGCCATGCCGGCCGTTAGCGAGGCGCCGGCCCGGAGCCGGCGGCGCCAGGAAACCCGGGCGGGCCGGGGCCGGCGGGTGCCCTCGTCCAGCGGGCGATCCGGGACGGCCGGGTGCTGACGGTCGTCTTCACCTACCTGTTCCTGGTGTACTCGTTCATCCAGCCGGTCGGCTACCGGCGGGTGTACACCACGGCCGCGAGCCGGGCGGCGTTCGCCCGCAGCTTCGGCACCAACCCCGGGCTGCGCCTGCTCTACGGCGAGCCGCACGACGTGGCCACGGTCAGCGGCTACACCGCGTGGCGGGTCGGCGGGGTGCTGGCCATCGCCGCCGCGGTGTTCGGCCTGCTGGCGTCGGTGCGGGCGCTGCGCGGCGAGGAGGACGCGGGCCGGGCGGAACTGACCCTCGCCGGGATCGTCAGCCGCCGCACGGTCTACCTGTCCGCGATGGCCGCGATCGGGGCGGCCACGGTGATCCTGTGGGCCGCGGAGTTCGCCGGGTTCGCGTTCGGCGGCCTGCCCGTGGCCGGATCGGCCTACCTTGCCCTGGCCACCGTCTCGGTCATTCCCGTGATCGCCGGGGTCGGCGCGGTGGCGAGCCAGCTTGCCCCGGACGCGTCGTTTTGCACTGGAAATCGGAGGCGGCGCGGTCGCGCTGTTCTTCCTGCTACGGGTGATCGCGGACACGGTGGCCGGGGCCGGCTGGCTGCGCTGGGCGACGCCGCTCGGCTGGGCCGAGGAGATGCGCCCGTTCGCCGGCCCGCGGCCGGTGGTGCTGCTGCTGCCCGTGGCGGCCAGCGCGCTGCTGCTGCTGGCCGCGGAGCGGCTCGGCGCGGCCAGGGACCTCGGCAGCGGCCTGCTCCCGGAGCGGCGCGGCGGGTCCGGCCTGCGGCTGCTGTCCTCCCCGGCGGCCCAGGCACTGCGCGGCCAGCGGGACAGCCTGATCGTGTGGGCGGTCAGCTTCGCGGTGTTCGCGTTCATCCTCGGCGTGGTCTCCAGCAGCGTGTCCTCGTCCGGGATCCCCGCGGGCGCGTCCCGGCAGATCGCCAAGCTCGGCACCGGCTCGATCACCACGCCGTCCGGGTACCTGGCGTTCGTCTTCCTCCTCTACGTGCTGGGCGTCAGCCTGTTCTGCTGCGCCCAGGTCGGGGCCGCCCGGCGCGAGGAGGCCGGCCAGCAACTGGAAACGCTGCTCGCGCTGCCGGTCGGCCGCACCGGCTGGCTCACCGGGCGGCTGGTGCTCGCGGCCGTCGCCGCCGCGGTGATCGCCCTGCTGGCCGGCCTGCTCACCTGGGCCGGGGTCGCGGCGGGCGGGGCCAGCGTCGCGGTGGGGCAGATGCTGGAGGCCGGCGCGAACTGCGTGCCCGCGGCCCTGCTGTACCTGGGCGTCGCCGCGCTGGCGTACGCGGTCGTGCCACGGGCCAGCGCGGCGGCCGGGTACGGGTTCGTCGTGCTGACGTTCCTGTGGCAGGCGGTCGGCGCGCTGCTCGGCGCACCGTCCTGGCTGGTCGGGCTGACGCCGTTCGCGCACATCGGCCTGGTTCCGGTGGAGCCGTTCCGCGGCGCCGCGGCCGTGGTCATGATCGGGATCGGGGTGGCCGCGGCGGCCGCCGGCCTGGCCGTGTTCCGCCGCCGCGACCTGCTCGCTGGCTGAGCCGGGCTTACTGAGTTCCGTGATCTTGTGAGTCGGTTCACCGTATGCGCCCGTATGCGTGTTCCAGGATGCCATGATCATGAACACCGTGCCGGGGCGGGGGCGGGCTTAGCTAGGCCACGGTCTCGGCGTCGGCGGTGACGATGGAGTCGATCAGGCCGGGGAAGCGCCGGTCCAGGTCATCCTTGCGCAGGGACATGTAGCCCCGGGCCCCCTGGATCCGCTTGGTGATGATCCCCGCCTCGCGCAGGATGCGCAGGTGATGGGAGAAGGTCGGCTTGGTCATCGGCAGCCCGGCTTCCTCGATGACCTGGGCGCACCAGGACTCGCCGTGCGCGGCCACGAACCGCACGGCCGCCAGCCGGTGCGGGTCGGCGAGCGCGGCGAGCACGCGCGGCAGCTTGATGTCCTCCGCCGCCGGCTCGACCCCATCGTCCATCACAGTGCCGAGCATAGCCCAGAGTTGCGAGTAGTTCGACGGTTGTTGTACTGTTCGATGGTCATCGAACTTCGATACCCATCGAACTACTAGGAGCGCTCGTGCGGAATGCGCAGTCAAGGCTAGCAACGCCCCAGCCGGCGCCGGCCGGCCGGATCCGCGCCGCTGGTTCATGCTGCCGGTCGTGCTGACCGCGATGTTCATGGCCGGCTTCGACATCTGGGCGGTGAACGTGGCGGCCCCGTCCCTGCAGCGCGACCTGCATGTGAGCGACGCCGCGCTGCAGCTGATCGTCGGCGGCTACGCGTTCATGTACGCCAGCGGCATGGTGACCGGCGGGCGGCTGGGCGACCTGTTCGGTTACCGGCGGATGTTCATGATCGGCGTGGTCAGCTTCGCCGCCGCGTCGCTGCTGTGCGGGCTGGCCCAGTCCTCCAGCGAGCTTGTCGCCGCACGGCTGGTGCAGGGCCTCACCGGGGCCGTGATGGTGCCGCAGGTGCTGGCGCTGATCACGGCGACGTTCCCGGTACACGAGCGCAGCCGCGCGCTGGCCTGGTTCGGCGTGACCATGGGCGCCGGCTTCGTGTCCGGGCAGATCCTCGGCGGCGGCCTGATCCAGGCGAACATCTTCGGGCTCGGCTGGCGGGCGATCTTCCTGGTGAACGTGCCGGTCGGCGTGCTGGCCCTGGTCGCCGCGGCCCGCGTGGTGCCGCACGCCTGGGCGCAGCACCGGCCCAGGCTCGACCCGCTCGGCGCCATCGGGGTCTCGGCCAGCATCGCCCTGGCCCTGGTGCCGCTGACGCTCGGCCGTGACCAGGGCTGGCCGCCGTGGACCTGGGCCTCGCTCGCCGCCGCGCTGCCGATGCTGGCGCTGACCCTGGCCTGGGAGCGGCGGCTGGCCCGCCGGAACGGTGAGCCACTGCTCGACCTGCCGCTGTTCCGCGACCGCACGTTCTCGGCCGGCCTGCTGGTGAACTTCGGCCTGGTCTTCTTCTTCGGCAGCTTCATGTTCGTGCTCACCCTGCTGCTGCAGGCCGGGCTCGGCCAGTCGCCGCTGCACGCCGGCATCGAGGCACTGCCGCTGGCCGCGGCGTTCACTGTCATGTCGATCCTGAGCCCGCGATTCTCGGCACGGCTGGGGCCCCGGGCCATCACCCTGGGCGCGGCCATCACCACCCTGGGCACGATCGGGCTCGCCCTCACCGGCGCGCACTACGGCGCCCAGCCTGACCGGCTGGGATCTCGCCCCGGCGACCGTGCTCATCGGCCTGGGCCAGGGGATCTCGCTGCCGCTGCTGATCGGCGCGGTGCTCACCCACGTCCGGCCCGAGCGGGCGGGCGCGGCCGCCGGGATCCTCACCACCACCCAGCAGTTCGGCGCCGCCAGCGGTATCGCGGTCATCGGCGCGATCTTCTACAGCGCCCTCGGCACCGCACCGTACAGGGGCACGTTCGTCTCCGGCATGGTGGTGGCCATGTCGGTGAACGCAGCCCTGGTGGCGGTCGCGGCGGCGGTCACGCTGCTGCTGCCGCGCCGGGCGGCGGGCCGCCATCCGGCAGCCCAGGTCCCGGCCGGCCAGGCGGTGGCCGCTACGGCCAGGGAGCAGGTCAGCGCGGCCGCCGGGCAAGCGGCCGCCGACGCTGCCGGGCGACCTGCCGCCGCCGCAGGCCAAGGAGGGCGCCTGTGCACTCCGGGGAGGTCCCCGGTGGGCACAGGCGCCACTTTTTCGTTAAAACTGCGCCGCTCGAGTTGTGCGATCGTTGCGCTTCATCGACGCTACCTAGATAGCGCATCGGGGAGGAGCATGTGGCGAACGAGGGCGTGGCGGCCCGCCGTGGCCGCCCCCGCGACACCGCCGTCGATCAGCGGGTGCTGGACGTGGCCTGGAATCTCCTGCTTACCGGGGGTTACGCGGCGCTGAACGTGGACGAGGTGGCCGAGCGCGCCGCCGTGGCCAAGACGACGCTGTACCGGCGGTGGCCGACCAAGGACCATCTCGCCATCGCGGTGGTCACCCGGATGATCCCATTTGTGCCCGTCCCCGATACCGGCGACCTGTGCCGCGACCTGACCCAGTTCGCCGTGGGCCTGACCGCGAACCTGCACCGGTACCGGACGACGGGCAGTTCCGACGGCGTGTCGGCCGGCCTGGCCGGCGAACTTGTCGCCGCGGCGGCCCGCCATCCGGACATCGGCGACCTGATCCGCAGCGTGCACGCGCGGCGGCATGCCATGGCGCTGGCCCGGCTGCGGCGAGCCAGCCAGCGGGAGGGGCTCCGCCCGGATATCGACCATGGCCTCCTGATCGACCAGATATCCGGCCCGATCTACTACCGGGTCCTGATCACCGGGGCGACCACCGACCAGAGCTACGCCGAGCGCCTGGTCAGGGCGGTCCTCGCCGACGCCCTCATCGCGCTGGCGCGGGCCGGGTAGCGGGGCACGGAGCCGGCGTCATCCCGCTCCGTGCGACAGGTGCTCGCCGGGCGCGCCGGGCACCCAGTCCAGTTCCTTCTCGAAATGCACCGTCGTCCCGGCGCGGCCGTTGCCGGTCAGCCGCAGGTTGTCGGTGATCGCGTCAATGATCCTCAGCCCGCGGCCGTGCTCGGCGGTCAGCGGCACGGGCCCGCTGGGCGGGGCGACCGCGCCGTCGCCGCCGTTCGCCACCTCGATCACGCACCGGCCGTCTGTGGCCCGGGCCATCACCTCGTACTCCTGCTCCGCCCCCGCGTGCAGGACCACGTTGGCACACGCCTCGCTGAGGGCAAGGGCGATGTCGGTCCGGGTATCGGCGGTCACCCCAAGGGTCTCCAGGCAACTGTCGAGAACCTGGCGGCTGATCGGCACGCTGGCGGCATCGCGTGGCATGAACAGCACCACCTTGAACTCCACGTCTCCACCTCCCGGCCGCGGCCCATGCCTTCCGGCACCCGCACTAGCCACTGCCCAGCAAAGTGGATCCCTAACTCTCCGGCTCAGCCGGAGCGCACGGCGCGGCGCGCGGCCGGCCATGCCAGCGCCGGGGACGGCCCCCGGCGATCGCGGGCAAATGTGGTGACGTGAAATGCATCGATTCGGATCACGGCTGCCGGGTAGCATCCCCTTTCGTGGCCGAGGCTGGAGTGGTACGCAGGTTCAATGTCCGGGTCCCGCTGCGCGAGGGCATCACGCTGTCGGCGGACCTGGTCCTCCCCGAGAAGCTGCCCGCCCCCGTCGTGGTGGTGCGCACCCCCTACGGCAAGACCGGGGAGCGGCAGTCGCAGCGCGGCGGCGCGCTGGCCAAGGCCGGCTATGCCTGCATGCACGTTGACGTGCGCGGCCGCGGCGACTCCGATGGCAGCTTCGAGCCGTACCGCAACGACGGCCCGGACGGGGCCGAGGTCATCGCCTGGGCGGCGGCGCAGGACTGGTGCACCGGCGACGTCGCCACCCTCGGCGGCAGCTACGGCGGCCGGATCCAGTGGCTAGCCGCGCTCGAGCGGCCGCCCGCGCTGCGGGCGATGGTGTGCCTGGTGACGCCCAGCGACCCGTTCGTGGAGTGGCCGACCGGGCTGCCCACGCCCATGCACATTAACTGGTTCCGGCTGACCGACGGGCGGATGCCCCAGTTCATCGAGGACGTGGACTGGATGGAGGTGTACCGGCACCGCCCGCTGCTGACCATGGACGAGGCGGCCGGGTTCGCGGCACCGCTGTGGCGCGAGGAGTTGCGGCACCGCACCCTGGACGACTGGTGGGAGCCGGTCCGCTACCAGCACCGGATCGGCGAGATCGATGTGCCGGTGCTGCACATCTCCGGCTGGTACGACGACGAGCAGATCGGCACCCCGGCCAACTTCGCCGCCATGGTTGCCGCGGGCCGCGCCGGCCAGCGGCTGCTGATGGGCCCGTGGGGGCACGCGGTGAACTCGGCGCGGAAGCTCGGTGAGGTGGACTTCGGCGCGGATGCGCTGATCGACATGGACGCGTACACGCTGGCCTTCCTGGACGAGCACGTGAAGGGCATCGAGCCGGACCCAGCCCCCGCGCCGGTGCGGATCTTCGTGATGGGCGCGAACGAGTGGCGCGACGAGCAGGCCTGGCCACCGCCCGGCGCGCCGTCCACGGTCTTCCACCTGTCCAGCGACGGGCACGCCAACAGCCGGTACGGCGACGGCCGGCTGGTCGCCGCGGCGGTGGCCGCCGAGCAGCCCCCGGATGAGTGGACGCACGACCCGGGCCGGCCGGTCCCGTTCATCACCGACCAGAGCAGCGCGCAGATCGGCGGCCCGGACGACTACCACGGCATCGAAAGCCGCGGCGACGTGCTGGTGTTCACCAGCGAGCCGCTGACCGAACCGCTGGAGATCATCGGGCCGGTCAAGGTCGTCGCGCACGTCGCCACCTCGGCCGCGGACACCGACGTCACGGCCAAGCTGCTCGACGTGCACCCGGGCGGCTTCGCCCAGCGGTTGTGCGACGGCATGGCCAGGCTGCGCTACCGGGACGGGTTCGGCGCCGAGCGGCTGGTCACTCCCGGCGAGACCTACGAGGTGGAGATCCGCATGTGGGACACGTGCGTGCGGCTGCCCGCCGGGCACCGGCTGCGGGTCGAGATCGCCTCCTCGGCGTTCCCGAAGTTCGACGTCAACCTGGGCACCGGCGGCGACATGATCACCGAGACCGAGGGGGTCATCGCCACCAACCGGCTCTGGCACACGCCGTCCCGCCCGTCCCGGCTCATCGTGAACTGACCCCGGGCGGGACCCTGCTGATTTGTGATGGCTGGCGCAACCACCCCCGCTGACCAGCACCGGTGCCTGATCGAGTGGACCGCGGACCCCGGGTAATTAGATGTACAGGCTGCTGTGCGTGGATAAGACTGTCAGCCGTGAGTGAAGGTGATGAGAAGCAGACGCTGCACCGGTACTTGCAGAACGTGCGCGGGGTCCTGCTGTGGAAACTTGAGGGACTGTCCGACTACGACATCCGGCGGCCGATGACGCCGACCGGCACCAATTTGCTCGGGCTGGTCAAGCACTGTGCGGGCGTGGAGTGCGGATACTTCGGCGGGGTGGTTGGCCGGCCGTTCCCCGGCGAGGGGGACCTGGACTGGCACGAAGGCGACGACGCCGAGCTCAGCGGTGACATGTATGCCACCGAGGCCGAGTCACGCGAGCAGGTGACGGACTTCTACCGGCGGGTATGGGCGCATTCCGACGCCACGATCGAGGAGCTGCCGCTGGATGCGCGCGGCAGCGTGCCGTGGTGGCCAGAAGGGCGCAACAGCCCGACGCTGCGCACCCTGCTCGTACACGCGATCCAGGAGACCGCCCGGCACGCCGGGCATGCGGACATCATCAGGGAATACATCGACGGTGCCGCCGGCCTGCGCGAGGGCGTCAGCAACCTGCCGCCAGAAGCCGGTGCAGCCGCCTGGAAACAACACTGCGACAAGCTGGAGCGCATCGCCCGGTCCGCCCGCCCGGCGTCGCTGTGACGGTCACGCCCGCATATGGCAGCAGGGCGGGACACGACACCCCCGTTTGTGGTCGTTGGCACGCTGACCACAAAAGAGTGTGGTCGTTGGCACGCTGACCACAAACGCCGCGGGCCAGCCGCCGTCTCAGCAGTTACTACCGCACCAACGGTCGCATGAGCCCGCTGCGCACCAGGCCCTGATGTCAATGGCTGGCGCAACCATTGGAAAGAATGTGATGGTTGCGCCAACCATCACAAACGCTCCCGCTGCGGTCAGTCGGGCAGGAAGACCGCGGTGTCGCGGAGCCCGTCCACGGTGGCCGGCGCAGGTCGACCAGTACGCCGAGGTCCTCGGCCGAGGAGAACCCGCCGGCCTGCTCGCGCTGGCGGACGATCCGGGCGGCCAGGTCGCCGCTGATGCCGGGCAGCCTGGTCAGCGCGGTCGCCGGGCAGTGGTTGACGTCCACCAGGCCGTAGTCGTCCGCGCCGGGGATGTCCGGCCGGCCGATACCGACCTCGCGGGCCAGTGCGGGCTTGCTGGCCAGCAGGTGGCGGCCCTCGGCGCGGCGCTCGATCCGGGTCTGGGCGGCCTCCAGCGCCGGGTCCTCGCTGCCCCTGGATCCGGCGGACCGCGTCATTGCTGATCACCAGGGCGTGGATGCCGCCGCCGATCCAGGCCGCCAGCGCCAGCGCCGCCGACACACCCATCGCGGTGCTGCTCGGATGATCCGGGGCGTCCAGCACCAGCCACCCGGCGATCAAGGCGAGGTACACGCCGCCCAGGCCAGCCAGCGGGGCCGCCGGGCCCGGATGCCGATATACAGGAACGCCGCCCAGGTGGTGAAGCCGAACGGGATGGTCAGCAGGAGCCAGGCCTTGGCACGGAACCCGGGGGTCTGCGCGCGGACGGGTGAGGCATCCTGAAACTTCGTCATTCGGCAAGGGTACGAGCCGGGTGCAACGGCCGCTTGGCGAAGTCGCGCAGCAACTGATCGAGCAGGGCCACCTGACGGCCGGGCGGCACCCGGGCCGGGTACAGCACCGCCTCCACGCTCAGCCCGTCGATCAGCGCGACCAGCCGGTGGGTGGCCTCCTCGATGTCCGTGCCGCCGGCCAGTTCCCCGAGTTGCTGCGCCGCCAGCAGAATGGTGCGCAGCCGGGACCAGAGCCGCTCGAACTCGGCGTTCTGCAGCGCGGCCAGTTCCGGGCTGCCCAGCGACCGGCCCCAGAAGCTGACCTCGATCTCGGCCTCCAGCAGCCGCTGCGGGTCCAGTGGGAGCGCCTCTAGCATCACCACGCGCAGCGCCGCGAGCCCTTCCAGGCCGGCCGCGCTGCGGTCATCCGCTCGCCCACCCGGCGGTGCGACAGCACCAGCGCCGAGCCGAGGATGTCCTGCTTATCGCTGAAGTAGTGGGCGAGCACACCGGCCGAGTAGCCGGGCCTCCCTGGCGATCTTCCTGACCGTGGTGCCGGCCAGCCCGTGCCGGGCGATGACCCGCCAGGTGGCCGCGAGCACCTCGTCCCGGCGCGCGTCCCAGTCCACAACCTTGGGCATCGGCAAGCTCCAGAAGCGCTCGTCTCCGCTGAGGAGACAGTACACCGCACGTGGCGCACTCTTGAATTATTTCGGACGTCCGTCTAACATCCGGGCTAACCGTGGCACGAGGCCCCGGAGGCCAGGCATGACACTGCCGACCGCGTCCCCGCTGGTGGTCTGCCTCGGCGCGCACATCCTCGACATCCTCGGCCGCCCGGTCACCGCGATCCCGCCTGGCCAGGGCAGCGTGCTGCTGGAGGAGATCCGGCTGACCGCGGCCGGGACCGCGGCGGGCACGGCCGTGGACCTGGCCAAGCTCGGCGCCCGGGTGGTGTCGATGGGCGCGATCGGCGACGACAGCATCGGCGGGATGCTGGTGTCGCTGCTGGACGCCCGCGGCGTGGACACCAGCCGCCTGGCCCGTGTCCCTGGCTCCCAGACCTCCGCCACCATGCTGCCGATCAGGCCGAACGGGGAGCGCCCGGCGCTGCACGTGCCCGGAGCGACCCCGCACCTGCGGCCGGGCGACGTGGACCTGGGCGTGATCGCGACGGCCGATGTGCTGCACGTGGGCGGCCCGGACGTGCTCGGCCGGTTCGGCGGCGAGCCGCTGGCGGCCGTGCTGGCCGCGGCCAGGGCCGGCGGCGCGCTGGTGACCATGGACCTGCTCCGGCCCGGTGCCCCGGAGGTCCTCGGCCGGCTGGCGCCGCTGCTGGGTTTCGTGGACTGGTTCCTGCCGAACTCCGACCAGCTGCTGGCGATCACGGCGGCCGCGGACCTGGACGGCGCGGTCAAGACGGTCCTGGACGCGGGCGCCGGAGCGGTGGCGGTGACCATGGGCGCGGACGGCAGCCGGATCGTCGCCAGCGGCACCGACGCGCACATCCCAGCCCTGCCGGTCCCCGTTGTCGACACCACCGGGTGCGGCGACGCCTACTCGGCCGGGTTCATCTGCGGCCTGTGCCGCGGCTGGGATCCGCTCGCGGCCGGGCGGCTCGGCACGGCGACGGCCGCGCTCGTGGCGCAGGGCCTCGGCTCCGACGCCATGCTCACCAGCCTCGACCAGGCCCTAGAGGTTCTTGCCCGGGCAGGCGCCAGGGCCTGCCACGGGCAGCGGCCCCCCGGCAGGGCCGAGGTCACAAGCACAGACAGCAGAACGAAAGGCCCGCCATGACTGCTACCGACGCGCACGCCCGTACCACCGATGCGGCCCTGCGGGCCAGGGCGGCCGCGGTCATCCCCGGCGGCATGTACGGACACCAGAGCGTGGCCGGGCTGCCGGCCGTATACCCGCAGTTCATGGCGCGCGGCGCCGGGGCGCGGGTGTGGGACGTGGACGGCCGCGAGTACGTGGACCTGATGTGCAGCTACGGGCCGGTCGTGCTGGGACACCAGCATCCGAAGGTGGAGGCCGCGGCGGAGGCGCAGCGGCGCGAGGCCGACTGCCAGAACGCGCCGTCGCCGCGGATGGTCGAACTCGCCGAGGCGCTGACTGCCACCGTGGCGCACGCGGACTGGGCCATGTTCGCCAAGAACGGCACCGACGCGACCACGCTGGCCCTGATGATCGCCCGCGCGGCCACCGGGCGCCGCAAGATCCTCGCCGCCCGCGGGTCCTACCACGGCTCCGCGCCCTGGTGCACGCCCCGGCCCGGCGGCGTGACCGCCGAGGACCGCGCGAACATGGGCTACTTCACCTACAACGACCTGGCCAGCGCGCAGCAGGCGGCGGACGCGGCGGCCGGCGACCTGGCGGGTGTGATCGTCACCCCGTTCCGCCACGACATCGGCCAGGACCAGGAACTCGCCGACCCGCAGTTCGCCCGGGGCCTGCGCACGCTGTGCGACCGGACCGGGGCCGCGCTCATCCTCGACGACGTGCGCTGCGGGTTCCGGCTGCACCTGGGCGGCAGCTGGGAGCCGCTCGGGGTGGCGCCGGACCTCAGCGCGTGGAGCAAGGCGATCGCCAACGGCTACGCGCTGGCCGCGGTCCTCGGCAACGACGCGTTCCGTAGCGCGGCCACCGAGGTGTTCACCACCGGCTCATTCTGGTTCTCGGCCGTGTCCATGGCAGCCGGGCTGGCCACCCTGGCGGCGCTCGCCGAACAGGACGCGGTGGCCACCATGGCCGCCCGCGGCCAGGCACTGCGGGACGGCCTGGCGGAGCAGGCGGCACGGTACGAGCTGGCCATCCGGCAGACCGGCCCGGCGCAGATGCCGTTCCTCACGTTCGCGGGCGACGCCGAATTCACGCTGGCCAACACGTTCGCCGGGGAGGCGGCCCGGCGCGGGGCGTTCCTGCACCCGCGGCACAACTGGTTCGTCTCGGCGGCCACCACGCCCGCCGACCTGGACATGGCGCTGGAGGCCACCGACCACGCGTTCGCCGCGGTGCGCAGGCAGATCGACGCGGGCTGATCAACACCGGCGGACGGCGGCCCCGCCGCCCGCCGTAAGGCGACACACGGCCGGCGGCGGCCCGGCCAGAAGGGTTGGGACCGTGGAAGATATCGCAGGCAGCGGGGCTGGCCAGGTCACGACGGCCCCGGCGGCGGGCACCGACGAGGCCGTGCTCAGCAAGTTCGGCTACACCCAGGAACTGCGGCGCAAGCTGCGCTTCTTCTCCGTGTTCGCGGTGGGGTTCTCGATCATCTCGATCACCACCGGGATCTTCCTCAACTACGGGTTCGGGCTCACCTACTGGGGCCCCGCGATGATCTGGCTGTGGCCGATCGCCGTCGTGGGGCAGGTGCTCGTCGCGCTGGTCGTGGCGGAACTGTCCACCCGGATCCCGCTGGCCGGGTACGCCTACCAGTGGAGCTCCCGGCTGGTGAACCCCTCCTACGGCTGGTTCGTCGGGTTCGCCGGCCTGATGTACATGACGGTCGGCGGCGGCGCCATCATCCTGCTCGTCGCGGCCCCGCTGCTGATCAGCGAGTTCGGGGTGACGGCCACGCCGCACCTCACGCTGGCCGTGGCGATCATCATCATGATCCTGCCCATGGTGATCAACATCATCAGCGTGCAGGTCGCGGCGCGGGTCAACAACGTCGCGGTGTTCACCGAGATCATCGGTACGGTCGTGTTCGGCGTGCTGCTGCTCATCCTGTGGGGCGTGGGCACCAAGCCAGGAAGCGGCGCGAACATCCTGTTCAGCACCACGTCGGTGCAGCACAACGCGGCCTGGTACTCGATCGCGCTGGCCGCGCTGGTGGGGATCTACACGCTGGTCGGCTTCGAACTGGCCGCCGACCTGTCCGAGGAGGCGATCAACGCCGGCCACAACGTGCCCCGCGCGGTGATCTGGGCCGTGGTCGGGTCCGGCGTGCTCGGCATGATCGCACTGATCGGGTTCACCATCGCGATCCCCAGCATCAAGGCGGTGGAGGCACCGGGGCTGCCGCTGCTCACCATCGGCAGCTACTGGCTCGGCTCGGGGCTCACCAAGGTGTTCATCGCGTTCGTGGTGTTCTCGATGTTCGCCATCGTCGTGGTCGGCGCGGCGGCCCAGGCACGGCTGGTCTACTCGCTGGCCAGGGACAACATGCTGCCGTGGTCGGCCTGGTTCCGTAAGGTCAACCCGCGCACCCAGACGCCGATCATCGCGCTGGTCGTGTTCGGCATCCTCGACATCGCGTTCATGATCTACGGGTATCTGCAGGCCAACGCGTTCGGCACGCTGGTCGCCGCCACCGCGATCATCCCGTACATCATCTACTTCCTGATCACGGTGGCCTACGCGCGCAAGCGGGCCCTGCTGGAGCACGTGCCCGGCCAGTTCTCCCTGGGCCGGTGGGCCAAGCCGGTGATCTGGCTGGTGCTGGGCTGGTGCGCGCTGGTGATACTGATCCTGGCCCTGCCGTCCCCGTTCCACGGCTCGGACAAGGTCATCGGCGGCGGCGCGGTGCTCGCGGCGCTGTGGTACTTCCTGGCGCTGCGCGGCAGGCTCAAGCGAGGCACCGCCGGTCCCACGTCAATCGAGCGGGTGGTCAGCGGCGGGGAACCGGGTGCCTGAGGCCCGCGCTGGGCAGGCCGGCCACGGGCCCCCCGGGCCTGGGCGGCCGGCGCCGGGGAGCGTAGCGCATGACTATGACCTGCGCGAACGGGCCGCGTTCATCCGTGCCGAGACGGTGCGGCTCATCGACATAGCCAAGACCGGCCACTACACCAGCGTGTTCTCCGCCGCCGAGATCCTCGCGGCGCTGTACTACCGGGTGATGCGGATCCGCCGCGGCGAGCCGGACTGGCCGGAGCGGGACCGGCTGGTGCTCAGCAAGGGCCACGTCGCGGTGGGCGTCTACCCGGTGCTGGCCGACCTCGGGTTCTTCGACCCGGCCCTGCTGGACTCCTACACCCGGCTGGGCAACCCACTCGGCGACCACCCGGACATGCGGCATGTGCCCGGTGCCGACTTCAGCTCGGGGTCGCTGGGCCACGGGCTGTCGGTCGCGCTCGGCATGGCGCTCGCCACGCGGGTGACCGGGCTGCCGCAGGTGCGGGTGTACGCGCTGCTCGGCGACGGCGAGTGCAACGAGGGGCAGATCTGGGAGGCGGCGATGGCCGCCAGCCACCACCGGGCCGGCAACCTGTTCGGCGTGCTCGACCGGAACCAGATGTCGCTGGACGGGCCGACCGAGGAGGTGATGGGGATCGAGCCGCTCGCGGACAAGTGGCGCGCGTTCGGCTGGGAGGTGCGCGAGGTGGACGGGCATGACCCGGACGCGGTGGCTGCGGCGCTTCTCGATCCGGAGTTCGCCGCGCTGCCCCGGCCGCACCTGCTCCTCTGCCACACGGTCAAGGGGAAGGGGGTGTCGTTCATGGAGGGCGGCCGGGAATGGCACCTGGGCTACCTGGCACCCGCCGACCGTGAAAGGGTGCTGGCCGAACTGGCGAAGGCGGCCGGGCAATGACGCTCGGCCGGGCTGGACCCAGAGTCCTGGAACCTGCTCACCTCGGCGTCGATCACGCACAGCTTCGTGGCCGGCACCACGCTGTCCGATCTGGCCGATGGCGACCCCAGGATCGTGGTGCTCGGCGCCGACCTGAAGTACTCCAACCGCACCTCGGACTTTGCCGAGCGGCACCCGGGCCGGTTCTTCAACCTCGGCATCGCCGAGCAGAACATGGTGAGCGTGGCGGCCGGGATGGCGTCGTTCGGGCTCATCCCCTACGTGGGCACGTTCGCGTCTTACGCGGGGCTGCTCTGCGCCGAGCAGATCCGCACCGACCTGGCTTACACCGGCATGCGGGTGCGGGTGCTCGCCCACCACGCGGGCATCTCGCTGGGCTACTACGGCACCTCGCACCACGCGACCGAGGACGTGGCGATCCTCCGGTCGATCGCGGGCGTGACCGTGGTGGCCCCGTGCGACGCCCGCAGCCTGGACGCCGCGCTGCGCCAGACGGTGGAGGTGCCCGGACCGGTCTACCTGCGGCTGGGCCGCGGCCGGGATCCGGACGTGTACCAGCCGGGCACGATCGGCGCTTGGCGGCTGGGCCGGGCGCACTGGCTATCCGAGGGCGCGGACCTGACGGTGCTCGCCTACGGCACGACGGTGGCGCCCGCGCTGGAGGCGGCCCGCGCCGTGGCCTCGGACGGCATCGCGGTGGCCGTCGCGGACGTGCACACGCTCAAGCCGCTGGACCCCGGGGCGATCGAGCGTGCCGCCAGGGCGGCGCACGGCATCCTGGTGGCCGAGGAACACAACACGATCGGCGGGCTGGCCACCGCCGTGGCCGACGTCCTGGTCACCCGGGGAATCCGCGCCCCGCTGCACCGGATCGGCATCCCGGACGAGTACGCGCCGGTGGGACCGCCGACGCACCTGTACCGGCACTACGGGCTGGACGCGCCAGGGATCCTGGCGCGGATCCGCGAACTGACGGCGGGAAGCTAGCGCGTCACGGTGGCCGGGCTCGGCTGTGCCGGGTTTTAGCGGGAGTTGCGCTGCCGGTCGCGTCGAGCAGCCAGTCCCCGCCAGGGCAACCGCGGCCAAGCTGATGACCGTGGTGAGGTAAACCCTCGCGCCGGGTGGAATACGCATGCGGAGCAGGGTAAGGCACCATCGGGGGCGCTCGCGGGCTGGGCGCGGATCCTGTTTGGCCGCCAGCACGACGCATGAGAGAGATGCCGGGTTGATGCCAGATGAGACGGACGCCGGGTTGACACCAGGCGGCACCGGTATTCCCTGTTTATCCGCCCGGTAATATAGCCACCTGGGCGAGGGGGCACGAGTTGACGCGATACGAGGAACGCTACCGGCTGACCGGCCGGGCGACCGCGGGGCTGGTCGCGAGCGTACTCCTCATCGTCATCGGCTTCCTGTGGCACCTGCCGGTGATCTTCCTCCCGCTCGGCCTCATCCTCGCGGTGCTCGCCGCCCAGGGCGCGGGCGTGATCGACCGGGTCCGCCGGACGACGGCGTTCCGCGCCGACCAGGCGGGCATCACGCTGGGCACCGTGCCGGACAAGCTGACCGTGCGGCGCGGCTCGCGGCTGTTCATCCCGTGGGCGGATGTCGAGCGGATCGTCCTCTACCAGGGGCGGCGGCCGGCAGCCGGTGCAGTGCATCGGGGTCCAGCGGCGTGCCACGGCCGAGCCGCTGCGGTGGGGGAACGAGCAGGCACCCGGCTGCCCCGTGCCGCGGGTCCCGGCCTGGGCGACCCGGACGATCAGGGGCTGGCGGCTGGACCGCGACCGGCTCGCCGCGGTCGTCGCGGTCGTCGCGCCCGGCGTGTCCATCCTCGACACCGGCACCGACGCGCTCCCGGACGACGAGCAGGACGACGAGCAGGACGACCGCGGGAACAGCGCGGGCTTCACGGCGATCGCCGCCGGGCTTCCTCGGCCGAGCGCAGGGATCCGGTGGGCGCCACTGGCCGTGGCCAGATCACCGGCTCGGTGAGGATGGCCAGCGCGTCGTCCCTGCGGCGCTGGGCCGCGGCGTCCTCGAAGAGCCGCGCCGTACAGCCGCCTGGCGTTCCGATTCGCTCATCCATTCCGGTGACCGCTTCGTGCCGCTACCTCCGTCGCGCACGGCCCGCGACCTTACCAGCCCAGGAACGGCTCGCCGGGTCCGTGGCGGATCAGTGGTGGTTCGGTGGCCAGCACGGATGGCGCGCCGCGCCGGGCGGCGCAGGCTGCTGAGCAGCACCACAAATTCCACCAGGAAGGACATCCGCGATGAACATCACCCGCCCCATGGTGAGGGGCTGATCAGATGACCAGCCGCCGTTGGCTCGGCGCGGCCGTCGCCGCGGCCGTCGCGGCGTCCGTGATCTCAGCGGGCGCCAGCGCGCTGGCCGCTTCTTCGGCCACGCACAGCAACTACCGGGGACCGGCCAGGCCGGCGCACGCCGCCCACGCCGTGATCACACACCAGACCAACTACCGGGGACCCGCCCGGGCGCCCGCACGAGCGGCCGCCGTGCACGGCTCGAACCTGCCCGCCGCACTCACCCACCACCAGCCACGCGCCCAGAGGGGATCCAAGTAGATGAAGCTCATGACTCGCGGCCGGGCCAGCACCCTGGCCACGCTCGCCGCCGGTGCCGCCATCGGGTTCTTCGCCATCGGCACCACCGCCGCCTCCGCCGCCTCGCCCGCCGCCGCGACGGTCACCCAGCACTACTCGCTCGCCGCGTCGGCGTTCACGCCGGACGGGCTGCACGACACCGCCGATGACTACTTCAACGAGTGGGACCCGACCACGCTGTCCAACACCGACACCGGCCGGTGCTTCAACGCCGGCCTGTCACTGCCGCCCAAGGCCTGCTAAGTCGATCACCGTCTACTTCACCGAGGGCACCGCGGCGATGTACTTCGAGATCAACCAGCAGACCCTGGCCGCCCACACCGCCACCGAACTGATCACCTTCGACACCCCCATCAACACCGCGACCCCGGCGTACACGTCGATGACCGAGACGTTCCCGGCGAACACCATGGTCAACATGGCGCAGAACGCCTACTCGTCCGGGGTCTGCCCGTCCGGCAACACCACGTTCTCCGGCTTCACCATCACCTACACCCTGCCCGCCTGACCGGCCCGGCCGCCCCGGCTGGCCGGCATCGCAGCCCACCGCCCTGCGATGCCTGGCCAGCCGGTTGCTTTGAGTACTTGCATCATCACTAAGAGGTATCGTACGAAGCGTGGCGGTGGACGCGACCAGCGAGCCAGCGGAGCGACTGCACGGCATGCGGCCGGCGCTTACCAGCTTCGTCGGCCGGGCCGGCGCCGTGGACACGGTGGCCGGGCTGCTCGGTAAGTACCGGTTGGTGACGGTGACCGGGCCGGGCGGGATGGGCAAGACGCGGCTGGCCGACGAGGTCGCGCGGCAGGTAGCGGACCGCTTCGCCGACGGCGTCTGGGGCGTGGAGCTGGCCACGGTGGCCGAGCCGGGACTGGTGCCCGCCGCGGTGGCCACCGTGCTCGGGCTGCGCCAGGCCCCCGGGATGTCGGTCATGGAAGCGCTGGGCGCGAACCTGGCCCGCCAGCAACTGCTGCTGGTCCTCGACAACTGCGAGCACGTGCTGGAGGCGGCCGCGCAGTTCTGCGCCGCCGTGCTGCTGTCCGCCGACGACGTGCGGATCCTGGCGACCAGCCGGGAGCCATTAGGACTGCCCGGGGAGACACGCTACCGGCTGCCCCCGCTGGCGCTGCCGGACCGGGGCAGCCCCGGCGGCGCGGCGGCCTCGGAGGCGGTGACGCTGTTCGTGGACCGGGTCCGCCAGCTCGACCCGCACTTCGCCCTGGACGGCGAGTCGGATGCCGTGGTGGCCCGGCTGGTGGCACGGCTGGACGGGCTGCCGCTGGCGATCGAGCTGGCCGCTGCCCGGGTCGAGGCGCTCGGCCTGGCCGACCTGCTCGGCCGGCTGGACGACCGGTTCCGGCTGCTGGTCAGCGCCCAGCGCGGCGCGGCCGCCAGACAGCGGTCGCTGGAGGCCACGTTCGGCTGGAGCTACCAGCTACTCGGTGCCTCCGAGCAGCACGTGCTGCGGCACCTGTCGGTGTTCCCCGGCCCGTTCACGCTGGACGCCGCCATGGCGATAGCCGGGTCGGACGCGGGGCCCGGCGTGCTGCACCTGGTCGACTGCTCCCTGCTGACACCGCCGCGGACCGGGCCGGACGGCCGCTCCCGCTATTCGATGCTGGAGACGCTGCGGACCTACGCCAGGGACCGGCTCAGGGAGGCTGGTGAGAAGCATGTGGCGGGCGCGGCGCTGGCCGCCCATGTCCTCCAGGTGGCCGAGCAGGCCGCCGCCGGCCTGGCGTCCGTCGCCGGTGAACTGGCCGCGGCGCAGTGGCTGGATGCCGAGGACGCCGCCATCTACCAGGGGATGGCCTGGGCCCTCGAATATGACGCGCCCGCGGCGCTGCGGCTGGCCGTGGCGCTGGCGCCGTGGTGGCGGCTGCGCGGCCGGTGGATCCAGGGGACCACGCTGCTGCAGCGCGCGGCCGAGCGGGCGGGCCCGGGCGCCAGCGCCTGGCACTCCGCCCAGATCTGGATGTGCAACCTGTCCCAGGGCACGTCGAACTACGACACCCTGCTCGCCCAGTACAGCGCGGTGGCCGACGCGCTCGCCGGCGGACCGCCCTCCGCTGACCTGGTGGACAGCCTGACGGGCCGGTCGGGGGCGCTGCGCAACCTGGGCCGGCTGGCCGAGGCAACGGCGGACGCCCGGGCCGCGCTGGCACTGGCCCGCCAGACCGGCTACGTCACCGGCGAGCACGTGGCGCTGACCGAACTCAGCCTGGCCTCGGTCTATGCGGGCGACGGCCAGACCGCCCTGGAGTGGGCCAGGCAGGTACAGCGGATCGACCAGGCCAAGCTGCCCGGCTGGGTGGTCCGCAACGGCGGCGGCGTCCTGTTGTGCGCGCTCATCGTGAACGGGCCACACGAGGCGTCCCCTGACCTCTACGCGCAGGCGGTGGCCCGGGCCAGGGACGCGGGTGACCTGGTCGCCCTGGCGGACTGCCTGTATCTCACGGCGGTGCTGGCCCTGCAGACCGGGCGCCCGGCCGACGCCAGGGAACCGCTGCGGGAGACCCTCCAGATCGCGGCGAACGCCGGCAAGCGGCTGCGGGTGATCGACGCCCTGGACGAGTGCGGCTACCTGTGCGCGCTGACCGGCCAGTATGCCGAGGCGGTGACGCTGTGGTCGGCCAGGGACGTGCACAGCCGGGCCAGCGGGCTCATGGACACGCCCTTTGAACTGCGCCGCCGTGAGCCGCCGGCGGCCGACGCCCGGCGGTCGCTGGGCGCCCGGCAGTTCCGTGCGGCGCAGGACCGGGGCGCGGCCCTGACGCTCACCGCGGCGGTGGAACTGGCGGTGATGATGACCGGCGGGACCGTTCCCGGGCAGGACCGGGCCGGCCCCGGGAAGCTCAGCTCGCGGGAAAGGGAACTGGTCGCGCTGGTCGCCCGCGGGCATACCGACGCCCAGATCGCCGAGCAACTGTTCATCACCGTGCGCACGGTGCGCACCCACCTGGACCGCATCCGGGACAAGAGCGGGTGCCGCCGCCGCGCGGACCTGACCCGGCTGGCCCTCCAGGAGGGCATCGTCTAGCGGCCGGGCGGAAATACGCCCCGGCGCGGGGCCGGATGACCGCGTCACCCGGCCGGGCGGCCCGCGTCACGACAGCCGGCCTGGGCCGGGGGCCGCGTCACAACGGCGGGCCTGGCCGGACGGCCCGCGTCACGACGGCCTGCCTGCCGGCGGCCCGCGTCACGACGGCCGGCGTGCGCCGGCGGCGGCCCGGCCGGCAGGTGGGTAGGCCGGCCTCTGCCGCCGGCCATCCCGGCCGCCAGCCTGGAGGTACAGCGGCCAGGTATCCGGCCAGGCCGGGATGACGGGGACACCGATGTTCGCCACCTTGTACCGCCCCGCTCGGCTGCCCGGCACCCGGCATCCCGCCCGGCCGCCGCTGCCACAGCAGCACCGCGCCGGTGACCAGGTGGCCCCCGACGCGGTGACCTTAACCAGGCCGGCGCCCGCCGCGCCGCGGCCGGGCAGGCCGCAGCGGCAGACGCGGACGCCGGCGCGGGATCCCGGCACGGGCCGGGATCCCGCGGGCCAGCGTCAGCGCTTGCAGAAGGCGACCTGGTCGTACAGCGGCAGCGGCTCGGTGTCCCCGGTGGTGAGCAGCACCTGCGTCTCCAGCGTGACGATGTAGGCGCAGCTGGGCATGTCGGAGACGGTGAAACCGTTGGGGGTGGCGGTGCCCGCGATCTGGCCGGGCGTCGCCGGCGGCAGGTTGAAGGCCCAGTTCGCGCCGCCCCCCTTCATGCCCAGATCGACCGGGCCCAGGTTCGGGTGTGCCGCGGTGACCAGCACGGTCAGCGAGTTGGTGATCCCGCCGCAGGGGCTGCCGATCAGTTCCTTGACGTTCACGCTCGTGACGTCGAGCTGGCCGCTCACCTGGCTCGGCACCCAGCTGCCGCCCTTGTTGACGTTGTCGTAGAGGGTGTTGTCGATGGCCAGGGTGTGGCACTCGCCGCCGTCGGTCTCGGTCAGCGGCAGGCCCGCCTGGCGGACCCGGAGCCTGATGCCGAACTGCTGGTCCGCGGCCAGGTCGGCGAGGGGCAGCGCCGTCCCGGCCATGATCGCGCCGACGTCGACCGCGCCCCACGCGGCGATCGCCGTCGTGTCCAGGACGATCATGTTGAGGTTCGGGGTGAACAGCCCGGTGGACAGGTTGCCCTCCTGCGGCATGGGGATCCAGCCGTCCGCGGCCGGGGTGACGGCGATCTCGGTAGGCGAGTTGGTCCCGTTCACCACGACCGCGCTGACCTCAAGGTTCGCGCCCACCAGCTGTTCCGAGGTGCCGATCATCGTGGGCAGGATCTGGCCCGGCAGGACCGCGGTCCAGGGCCCTGGGGTCATCGCGTTGGGCTGGGTCCGGATCTCGAAGCGGTACTCCAGCGGCTGGCCGCCCAGCGTGGTGCCGATCGGGCCGCTGAGCCGCAGCCCGCTGTAGAAGGCACGGTCGTCGGCGAGGGTCCGGCCCGTGCCACCCGGGCCGCTGGCCACGTCGGTCACGTAGTCGAGGGCACCGATGTACCGGAAGTCCGGGATGGGCTCGGTCCGCGGTGGTGCCTGCGGAACGCACAGTTCGGCGCAGAAGCAGGGGCCGACGTTCTGGCGTCCCGGGGTGCGCCCGGTGCTGGGCGGCTCGCTGAGCAGGACCACGCCACCGGGGCCTTCGATCCGGAAGTAGAGGTCCGGCCCGGGCACCAGCTCGATGTTGATCAGCGGGGAGAACGGCGTCTGGGAGAACTCCGCCACGGTGTACCAGATCTGGAACTCGCCGCCGGGGCCGGTCACCGCCGAGCCGAGCGCGTCGTCCTGGAGCCAGTCGCGGTCGAACGCGTAGACCGTGGCCCCTTCGACCACCTCGCCGGTGCCGCACACGGTCACCTGCCCGCAGATGACCCACAGGCCCAGCCGGCCCAGCGTCGCGCAGGTCAGCCGCGGCGGCATCGCGTAGTCGAACGCGGCGACCTCGGTAGCGGCCTCGGCCGCGGCACCGGCCGCGTCGGCGCGGCGCCACGCGGGCTGCAGCGTGGTCAGCGCCACCTGCACCGGGTGCGGCGGCACGTGGCCGCTCAGCGTGCCGCAGTACAGGTCGATGTCCACGGCGTCGCCGCCGTAGGAGCCGCCCAGCTCGACCGAGTAGCTGCCGTCGGCCCCGATGGCCGCCTCGCCCAGCAGCGCCCCGTGCGCCGCCGCCAGCGCGGCCTGATCCGCGGCCTCGGCATGGTGGAAGAGGCGGAACGTGTGCCGCGGGTCCGCGGCGGCCCTGGCTGTCACGCCCTGGTCCGGCAGCGTGGCGTACACGCGCACCGTCGCGCCGTCGAGCGAGATGACGACAGTCCGCACAGGCAGACGCACTCAGCACGCCCCGAAGGGTGAACGACATGGCAGATTCCCCCGAATCTTTCGTGCGGGCAGCAGAGTGCTGACCGTCACGGTTACAGAGCAATCCGGCCGCACTTAGATACAAAGAGTGATCAACCGTGGTCAGCGGGGGCAACGGCCGTGAGGCACTCCCGCAGCGCCGTCTCCTCGTCGCATTCCCGCAGCACGTGGCTGTTGTTGACCATGTCGAAGTAGGTCAGCCTGGTGATCTGCTCCAGGGAGTCCAGCAGCGGCCGCCGCCATCCCGAGTTCGACCGCCACACCAGCGTCTGCGGGTTACCCGAGCCCACGATCGTGCGATAGTCCAGCGCCAGGTGGAAGTCGTGCACGGCGAACACCACCTTGAACGTGTCCCCGTGCCAGGCCACACCGCCGTCGGGGCCGGCCGCCGCACGGAAGGCGAAGGCCTGCTCGGGGTCCCGCAGCGTGGAGTACACGTCCCCGGGAACCGTGTCGTCCAGAAGGATCACCGTGCCCGGGTGCGAGTGCAGGATGCTGTTGCACAGGTCCCGGTACGCCTGCTCGAACGTGTGCAGGCCGTCGATGAAGATCAGGTCGTAGGTCTTCGCCGCGGGCAGCCCGGAGAAGAACTCGTCGGAGGTCATCTCGGCGAAGCTCGTGACCTCGTCCTCGTGGTCGGAGACGGGGAACGGGAAGGCGGGGTCCACCGCCGTCCGCTCCGCGACCTGCACCCTGGCGAAGGTCCCGCCGGTGTGGACGCCGATCTCAAGGTAGGAGTGCGCGCCCAGGGCCGCCGCTAGCCGGTTGAGCCGTTTCGAGGTGAACTCGTACTGCATGACCCACGGGTCCGGCTCCCCCGCCTGGTCGGTCATTGGCCACGCTCCCTCGGTTGGACCGCGGCACCAGGCTAGCCCCGGGGGACACGAAACCGCAGGGCCCGCGCGGCCGGGCGGCCAGCGCCCGGCCGCCACGGCAACCGGGGGACCACGAGGGTCAGAACGGAACCCGTGCGCCTGGTCGTTGACGTGCACGATGCCGGCCCGGCCCGCCGGTTGCCGGTTCCCGGCCGCCAGCCTCCCGGCTGCTAGCTTCGGAAGTGTGCCCGAGCCAACCGCCACACGCCCGTACATGCCCGGCTACGGAACCCTGCCGGCCGACCAGGGAACCGGGCTGCTGCCGTGGTCCTGGGCGGTGCAACGGCTGGCCGGCTCGCACGACTTCTGGCTGGCCACGGTGACCCCGCAGGGCGCGCCGCACCTGATGCCGGTCTGGGCGGTGTGGCTCTCCGGACCGGCTGTGGTTCTCCAGCGCGAACGGCTCCCGCAAGGCGCGCAACCTGGGCGCCGGTGCCCGCTGCACCCTGTCCACCGGCAACCCGCAGGAGCCGGTGGTGGCGCACGGCCTGGCCGAGCGGATCACCAGCCCGGAGGCACTGGCGGCCATGCTGGCGGCGGAGAACGCCAAGTACCAGACCAGCTACGGCCCGGAGATGGTGGATCCCGCGCTGAACAGCGTCTACGCGCTGCGCCTCGACTGGGTGTTCGCCCTGGACGCCAGCGACTTCGCGGGATCCCCGACCCGGTTCACCTTCGGCCCGGCCGCCGCGGGCTGACGGGCCCGGTCGGCCGGCCAGTAGTACGGGGCGCTTGGCACGTCGCCGGGTGACCTGGCCCGGGCAGGCCCGGCCAGCGGTTCCGGCGCGGGGATCCGGTGCCGTTCCTGGAGCCGGCCCAGGGCCAGCAGTTGCTCGATGGGCTGCGGCTGCGGAGCGGGCTGGGCCTGCCGGCGCCGCGCGCGGGCGACGGAGAAGCAGACGACGGCGAGGGGAACGACCACGAACCTGGCGGCCTCGAAGATGCCATGGGCCCGGCTGTAGATGCCGAAGCCGAGCGCGGTCGGCACGAAGACGCCGTACCCGATGGTGCTGACCACCGAGGAGGCCCCGGCCCGGACGGTGGAGGGCATCGCGTCGTGCAGGTAGCGGGTCAGCGCGATGTTGAGCACGGTGACCCCGAAGATCGTGGCGACCTGGGCGCCGACCACCACGCCGGGAACCCGGACGAACAGGCCGGCCGAGATCACCAGCGTGCCGCACGCGACCAGCAGCACCGTGCGGCCGTCCGCGCAGCCAGTTGGCCAGCGCGCCGCCGCTCCAGGCACCGGAGTACATCAGCGCGCAGCACGGGCCGTAGCAGATCACAGGCAGCGCCAGCCCGAGGTACCAGAGCTGGTAGAACTCGATGAGCAGGCGCATGACCACGCAGTTGGCCACCAGGCCGGCCACGATCCAGCCGACGTTGCCGCTGGTCGTGCCGCGCACTATCCGGCCCAGGTGCGCCGCGAGGTGCAGCCTCGGCGCCGTGCGGTGCAGGCTGGGCTCGCGGAACCGGTGCAGCGTGAGGAACGCGCAGCAGGTGAAGGGGATCGTCAGGAAGTACTCGGCCCGCAGGCTGGCGTAGTGGGCGATGACGGTGCTGAACAGCGCGCTGGTGATGAACGCCGTGGCCTCGAACATCTGCACCCGGCCGTAGCAGTGCTCAAAGGCCTCGGCCGAGCCGGTCTCCTCGAGCACCACGTCGTAGACCGCCGAATCGTAGGTCCCCGCGTACGCGGCGTAGAACAGGCCCCAGACCGAGATCCCGGTGGCGTACATGGCCAGGCCATGGCTGAAGCCGCAGACCACGGAACTGCCGATCAGCGCGCAGGTGGCGATGTAGAGCACGCCCTTGCGGCTCCACCGGTCGGCGAGCAGGCCGAGCGGGATGTTGGCCACCATCATGACCACGATGTACACGAGCGTGGCGATCGTGATCAGGTAGTCGTTCAGGCCCACCGACCGCATGAACAGCTTCTCGATCGAGTACCACAGCACGAAGCTGTGGATGAAGCCGGTCGCGTAGAGCGGCCGGAGCCGTTTGCCGGCCGACTCGGCCACTGGCGTGTTCTTGATGAGGACCACGGCAAAAGCGTGCGGCGGCCGGGTTGCACTCACCTTGACGCGGATCTTGCACCGCAGGTCAGGCGCGCGGAAACGGGCAGGCAAGAAAGCCGCGGAACGCCCGCTGAGGCAGGCTGCGCAGCGCCCGCGAGGCGGGCAGGCTAAGCGGCGCCCAGCGCGGAATTCATGGTTTCTATGCGTATCCGTGCCGCCTCCGCCTCGGGCACGCCGAGGCGCTCGAAGATGTCCAGCGCCTGCCGGAAGACAATCCGCGCGGCATCGGGGCGCCGGGTGCTGAGCGTCGTTTCCGCGATCCCTTCGAGGATTTTGGCCTCCTCGTAGGGGTCGCCAATCTCTCTGGCCAGCCTGAGCACGGCGCGGTACTGGTCGAGCGCCTCGGTGTAGCGGCCCGAGGAACGGTACACGTCGGCGATCCCGCGGAGCGCGATGACCTGCTGGGACTGGTTCCCGATCTCCTCGGCGATCAGCCTGGCCTGCTCATGGTGGATCAGGGCGTCGTCGTAGCACTCCGCCTTGCGGTAGATGGCGCCGGTGTCATTGAGCACATCGGCCTGGTTGGGCAGGTCGCCGATGTCGCGGAAGATGCCCAGGGCCCGGCGGTAGGCGGCGAGCGCCTCCTCGTAGCTGCCCTTGTAGTCGTAGACGCCGCCGATGTTGAGGTACAGGATCGCCTCGGTCTGCGGCACGCCGATCTCTACGATTATCTTCAGCGACCTCTGGTAGGCGTCGAGCGCGTCCCGGTGATGGCCGGACAGCAGTTTCATCCGGCCGAAGTTGTTGAGCGTCCCCGCCTCACCCCGCCGGTCGCCGACCTCACGGTAGAGCGCCAGCGCCTCGCCCAGGTGATCCGTCGCATCCGGATGCCGGCCCAGATGCCAGCAGGTGATGCCGGCGTGGCTCAGGGTATCGGCCACGCCATGCTGGTCCCCGGCGGCGCGGTAGGCGATCCGCGCCTCGTGGAAGTAGGCGAGCGCCTCGCGGTACCGGCTGGTGCGCAAGTGGGCCACGCCCATCTGGTCGAGGGCGTGGGCCTCGCCGCGCCGGTCGCCCTGCTCCCGGTAGATCGCCGCGGCGTCCTCGGCCAGCGGCAGCATCGCCTCGTGCCGGCCGGTCTGCTGGCTCACCTCGCTGAGTTCCAGAGCCGCCAGCGCGATCCTGCCGGGGTCGGAGATGTCGCGGGCTGCCTGCAGGGCCAGGGTGTGCGCCGCGATCGCCTCGTCCCAGTGCGCCTTGATCTGCACGAAACCGGCTACGCGCATGGACGAGGTCCGCGCACTTGCGCTTCCACTCGTGCCGGGCGGCGTACTGCGCGGCCTGTAGCACGTTGCCCCACTCAGCCTCCAGCCAGGCCGCCGCATCTTCCTTCGTGGCCAGTGCCGGGACCGCGCCCGGCGGGCGGGTGACCGATACCGGCATCCGGCGCCGGAACGGGTAAAGCTCCCGGTCGGCCTCGTCGGTGGTGTGCAGGTAGTAGTCCAGCAGCCGGCCGATCGCAAGCCGCCGCTCTGATGATGGGTCGTCACGCTCGGCGCACGTGGCCGCGTACCCGCGGATGAGGTCGTGGAACACGAACTGGCCGCCGGGGGCGCGGGGACAGCAGGTGATGCTCCAACAGCGCGCCGAGGGCTTCCTCCGCCTCGGCGAGGGTGCGCCGCCCAGGGCCGCCGCGGCATGCAGGCTGATCTGCGCGGCGGGGCACAGTCCCAGCCGGCGGAAGAACTCCTGGTGGCCGGGTTCCAGGGCGCGGTAGGACAGCTCGAAGGCGGGCACCCAGTCCAGGGCCGCCACGCCGGTGCCGGCCAGCCGGGCGGGCGGGCGGGACAGTTCCGCCACCAGGTCGCCCAGCCGGTGCGGGTAGTCCCGGGCCAGCCGGCCCGCGGTGAGCTGGATGGCCAGCGGCAGCCGTCCGCACAGGTCCACGACCGCGGCCAGCTCGGCGTCATCGTGCGCCGTGCGGCCGCCCGCGATCCGCCGGAACAGCGTGATCGCATCGCCGACCGGCAGCACGTCCAGGGTCAGCGCCTGGGCATCCTCAAGGCCGGGCATCCGGTACCGGCTGGTGACCAGGATCAGCGACCGGCCATCCGGCGGCGGCAGTAGCGGAGCGACCTGGTCCAGCACGGCGGCGTCGTCCAGGACCACCACGGCGCGGCGCCGGCCAAGCTGTGCCCGCCACAGCGCGGCCCGCTCGCCCACCGTTTCGGGTATGCGGGCGGCCGGGCCGGTGAGCAGCTGCAGCAGGCGGCGCAGCGCCTCGGCGGCGTCGAGCGAGGGGCGCCCGGGATCGTGGCTGTGGAAGTTCAGGTAGAGCACACCGTCCGGATACTGCCCGGCGATGCTGCGGGCGGCGCGGATCGCCAGTGCGGTCTTGCCGACGCCGGGCATGCCCACGATCAGGCTGACCCGGGGGGCATCGCCCTGCTCCCCGACGATCAGGCTCAGTTCCTCGTCCCGCCCGACGAACTCGGCGGTCTCGGGTGGCAGGGTGTCCGGCCGCAGCACCCGGGCGGGCAGCGTGTCCGGCCGCGGCACCCGGGCCGGCCGCGGATCGGCAGGCCGCACGGCAAGCCCGGGATCGCGGCGCAGGATCCGCTGGTGCAGGTCGGACAGCACCGGCCCGGGCTCGGTGCCCTGTTCCTCGACCAGGCGGCTGCGGGTCTCCCGGTAGAGGCTGAGCGCGTCACCCGGCCTGCCGCTGCGGTACAGGGCGGTCATCTGGTGCGCGATGAACGTCTCGTCCAGCGGATACTGGGCCAGCAGATGGTGCAGTTCACCGACCAGGTCGGCGTGCCGTCCGAGCGCCAGCTCACACTCGACGCGCTCCAGCATGGCCGCCCGGCGCTCCTCTTCGAGGCTGTCGCGCATCCGCGCCACCCAGTCGCCATCGATGCCCGCCAGGGCCGGGCCGCGCCACAGCCCGTCCGCCTCACGCAGCAGACTCGCCGCCTGGTCGTGGTCACCGGCTGCCAGCACCACATCCGCCTGCCGCCGCAGCCGGCGGAACTGATGCAGGTCCACCGCTTCGGGATCGACGTCGAGCACATAACCGCGGGCGCGCCCGGCAAGCTGGACATCGTCACCGGCGGCCTGGCGAAGCGAGGCCCGGAGCCGGGCCAGATAGGCGGACAGGCTCTCCCTGGCTTTGGCCGGCGGCCGGGTATCCCACAGCCGGTCGATGAGGGTCTCGGCGGGGACTATCGTCCGCGGCGTCAGCAGGAGGATGGCAAGGACGCAGCGTTCTCTGGCCGGGCCCAGGTCCCGCTGCCGGCCGGCCGACCACAGCTCGATCGGCCCGAGAACCCTAAATTCCATGATCGCCTTGTCTTCCATGCCCGCAGGGCAAACTCACGGCTGGTCAGAATGGGATGCACGGAACCATTCAGTCGATTTTAATACCCGCTATGGCCTTCTCACACCCTGCGGGAAGGCCGGTTAGCGCGAGAAAAAGAAATGCTCTCCTCCTGGTCAGATATGGTGCAGCGCAATTTGCACGGACCCTTTCATAGAAAGCGCGTGCAGTCGGCGATTAAACACCCGTGGTGACCTATTCCGTGGCGCCTGAGACTGCAGCGGTGCTGAGTGGACAAGGATTAGATCTGGTGCTCTACAGGCTGATGTTACGCATGTGACAACGCTGACCCTGTCTGAGCAACTTGCACGGGCATGTGCGGAAAAACTTGCCGGCAATTGGCCCGAATGCCCCATACCGGCACCGGCGCAGGAGTAACTTCTCCGTCCTAGAGGACCCGATGTCCATGTCGTCAATGAGGGGACCCTCACCCATGGAGACTCGTACTTCGTTATGGAACGGCACTCCTTCTAGCGGCCCGGAGGGCGGCGCGCACCGCAGGTTATCGGCGCACCGCAGACCCCCGAGGTCGGCCCGCGCCCGGTTGGTGCTCGGCATCCTCGCCGTGGCCCTCGCACTGGGCAGCGCCGGCGGGGCAGCGGCAGCAGCGATGGGACACGCCAGCGCCCATTCCCACGGCAAGGTCGCCCTCAGCAACCACTGGATCTACTAACCCCGGATCGGCACACCGGACGGTGCCGCCTGGCGCCGTCCGGGTGCCGGTCACGCCTGCTGGGACATCTTGCGCCAGGCGGCCGCCGCCGCGGGATCGGAGTCGATGAGCACGGCCAGCCGCCGGGCGTCGATGACGAGCACGCGGGAGTGCGTCGCCAGCTGGACGGTCAGCCCGGACAGGGGCAGCGGCCGCCCGTTGGCGTCCACCAGGCCGACGAACGCTCCCGCGCCCAGTTCGCGCAGCCGGTTGCCCGCGGCCTCGACCGTGGCGGTGCCCTCGATCAGCACGAAGCACTGCCGGCCAGGGCGGCCCTCGTCCGCGAGCCTGATGCCGGGCGGCAGCACGGCCTCGTCGCCGGCCGGTTCGAGCACCGCCCACGAGGAGGGTTCCGGCATCGGCCCGGTCGGCCCAGAGTTCATAGTGCCGTTCTGCAGGATGGGCGTTACAAAAACCTGACAACGCCCTGCTCCGCTACACGGCGTAGTCCTGTATCGGCGCTTTGTTCCACCGTGGCCGCCTTGACCTGCTTACGATGGGCCAGTCCAGCCTGCTCAGGTAAGGCAGTGGCCTGCTGTGGAGTTCCGCATACTCGGCCCGGTCGAGGTCGAAGACAACGGGCTGAAGCTGGATCTTGGGGGGTTGCGCGAACGGGCGCTGCTGGCCAGGCTCCTGCTCTCGGCGAACCTGGTCGTGTCCGCGGACCGGCTCGCCGACGACCTGTGGTCGGGGAGCCCGCCCCCGCACAGCATGGCCACGCTCCGGGTCTACATCTCCCGGCTGCGCCGCGCCCTGGGCGCGCAGGCCGGCCTGCTGGTCACCCAGGCGCCGGGCTACCGGCTCAACGTCACCGCCGGCGCCGCTGGATGCCGCCCGGTTCGAGCGCCTGGTCCAGGCGGCGGAAGCGGACCTGGCCGCGGGCCGGCCGGAGGCCGCCGCGGTGACCCTGCGGGCGGCGCTGGACCTGTGGCGCGGCCCGGCCCTGTCGGACGTGGCCGACCTGGCCTTCGCGCAGGCCGACGCGGGCCGCCTGGAGGAGGCCCGGCTGGCCGCGCTGGAGAACCGCGTCGACGCCGACCTGGCCTGCGGCAGGCACGCGAGCCTGGTCGCCGAGCTGGACGGCCTGGCCGCCGCCCACCCGCTGCGCGAACGCCTCACCGGGCAGCGGATCCTGGCCCTGTACCGGTGCGGCCGCCAGGCGGAGGCACTGACCGCGTACGCGGCGCTGCGGGGCAGGCTCGCCGAGGAACTCGGCATCGACCCGACCCCCGACCTGCAGCGCCTGCACGAGCAGATCCTGCGCCAGGATCCCGCGCTTGACTGGCGCCCGGCCGGGGCAGCGCAGGCCGGCACCCGGGCCGGGCCGGCCGGCACCCAGCCCGGAGCGGAGGACGCCGCCGGTGCCGGGGACCGCCGCCTCCGGCGAGGACGGCACCGCCTCGGGGGGCGGTCGCCCCGCGGCGCGGCGGCTCGCCGCGGCGGCGTCGCCACGGCCGGCGTCGCCACGGCCGGCGTCGCCGCGGCCGGCGTCGCCAGCGATGCGGCCACCGCGCCGGTACCGGGGCACTCCGGCGGGGATACGGAGCCAGCCACGGCCCGCCCGCCGGGCGCCGCGCCGCCGCCCGGGCTGCCCACCGAGACCACCTCGTTCATCGGCCGCGAGGCGGAGCTCGACACGATCGAGGAACTGCTCCGGCTGTCCCGGCTGCTCACGCTGACCGGGCCCGGCGGTTCCGGGAAGAGCCGCCTCGCCCTGCGCGCCGGCACGCAGGCATCCGGGCGGTACGGCGGCGCGGTGTGGCTGGTCCAGCTGGCCCCGATCGGGCAGCCGGACCTGGTGGTGCCCACCGTCGCGCTGGCCCTTTCGGCCCGCGAGGAACCAGGCCAGACCCTCCTGGGCAGCATTGTCGCCCGGCTGCGCGACACCGAGGCCCTGCTCATCGTGGACAACTGCGAGCATGTCGTCGAGGCCGCCGCCGACACGATCGCGGCGCTGCTGCGGAGCTGCCCGCGGCTCCGGATCCTGGCCACCAGCCAGACCAGGCTGGGCGTGCCGGGGGAGGCAAGCTGGCCGGTCCCCCCGCTGACCGTGCCGGAGCCGGAGATGGCAGACCCGCGGGCAGCGGCCGAGGCGGAGTCGGTCCGGCTGTTCTGCGACCGGGCCGCGCTGGCCCGGCCCGGCTTCACCCTGACCGGCGCGAACGTGGCCGCGGTCGGCGAAATCTGCCGCCAGCTCGATGGCATCCCACTGGCCATCGAACTCGCGGCGGCACGGGTCAGCGCGCTGACCGTGGCGCAACTGGCCGCCCGGCTCGGCAACAGGTTCCGGCTGCTGACCGGCGGCAGCCGGGCCGGGCTGCCGCGGCACCGGACCCTGGAAGCGGCCATCGAGTGGAGCCACGACCTGCTCAGCGAGACCGAGCAGGTGTGCTTCCGCCGCATGGCGGTGTTCGCCGGAGGGTGCACGATCGACGCCGTCGAGGCGGTCTGCCCGGACGACTCACTGCCGCTGGATGTGGTGTTCGAGACCGTCACCGCGCTGATCGACCGGTCGCTGCTGACCACCGAGGAGCGGTCCGGCAGCATGCGCTACGGCATGCTCGAATCGATCCACCAGTACGCGCTGGGACGGCTGGCGGCCGCGGGGGAGGCCACGGCACTGCGCCGCCGCCATATGGCCTGGCTGCTCGGCTTCGCCGGGCAGGCCGACCTGGCCGGGCCGGACCAGGCCGCCTGGCTGGACCTGCTGGAAGCCGAGCGGGACAACTTCCGGGCGGGCCTGGAGTGGAGCCTCACGCCGGCCGGTCCGGACGCCACCGCAGGCCCCGGGCAGGCCCCGGCCGGACCGGACCCGGGCGCAGCTCCGCGGGACCCCCGTTCCGCGGCCGGCCCTGGCTCCGCCGCAGACCCAGCCCGTGCCCTGGCGCTGACCGGCGCCCTGGCCCCGTTCTGGCTGGTGCGCGGCCCGATCGCGCTCGCCCGCACCGCGCTCGACGCGGCGCTGGCCGCCGCGGGCCCCGATGCGGACACGCGGCTGCGTGCCGTCGCGCTGGACGGGGCGGGCCAGCTCGCCTCGGTGCAGGCGGACCACGACGCGCAGCGGCGCTACCAGCAGGAGAGCCTGGCGATCTGGCGCGAGCTGGGCGACGACGTCCGGGTCGCCAGCACCCTGTCCGATCTGGGCGCGGCGGCGCACTTCCGCGGCGAGTACCCGCTGGCCCAGGCCCTGCATGCGGAGGCGCTCGAACTCGCCGAGCGCACCGGGGACGCCCAGCAGACCGGCCAGGCGCTGAGCGGCCTCGGCCGGCTGGCCCTGCACCAGGGGGACCTGGACCAGGCCACGGCGTACTACACGCAGAGCATGGCCAGGTTCACCGAGATCGGCGACCTGCGCCGGGCCACGCTCATCCTGGGCAACCTGGGGGTCGTGGCGATCAACTCCGGTGACCTTGCCCTGGCCGAGCAGCGGCTCACCGAGCACCTGGACAACGCCAGGCGGCTGGGCGACCACAAGCTGACCTCCGGCGCGCTGACCAACCTCGGCCTGGTCGCCTACCAGGCCGGGGACCTGGACCGCGCGGCCGGGCTGCACCAGCAGGCGCTGGAGCTGAGCGAGCAACTGGGCGACCGGCGGCTGGTGGTCGTGGCACTGGGCAACCTGGGCCTGGTCGCCGCGCGGCGCAGGAACTACGCCGCCGCCGCGCAGTTCCACCTGCGCAGCCTGGAGGTGGCCGAGTCGGTCGGTGAGCGCCGCTCGGTCGCGGAGATGCTGGAGGAACTCGCCGCGGTGGAGTCTGCCGCGGGCAACGCCGGGCGCGCCGCCACCCTGTTCGGCGCGTCCCAGGCGATCCGGCAGGACATCGGCGCGCCTGTCCTCGGGCCGGACCAGGCCAGGCTGAACGGGGCCAGGGACGCGGCGGCGGCGGCCCTCGGCGAGGAAGCGTTCGCGGCCGCACACCAGGCCGGGCTGCGGATGTCCGCCGAGGAGGCGGTGGCGCTGGCCAAGGACGGGTCCTGGCCGCCGATGACCCCGGCCAGGCCGGGACCCGGCCCGGCCGACGCCTCGCCAAGCCACACGGCCGGCCTGACCTCCGCCAAGCCGATTACCGGGCAGTAACAAGGGCAGTAACGGCTTCGCAACGCCTTTGCAACCGCCCCGCCCGAGGATCGGCTCATCTCAGCAGGCAGTGCCCAACCCGGGGCACCCATACCGAAGGACCGGGAGACCCCATGTCCCACTCACGCGCGGTCCGCCGCGGCGTCGCCGTGGCAGGCACACTGGGCGTGCTGGTCACGCTCGGCGCGGCTGCCGCACCAGCGGTGGCTGCCTCGGCCGCCACCTCCAGTTGGGCACAGACCGCCACGCTGGCCACGTCGATCAAGGGCGCCACGCTGACCGGCAACGCCGCGGCATCCGCGCCGGTACGGCTGGCCGTTATGCTGCAGCCCCGCAGTACGCCGCGGCGGAGCAGGCGGCGCTGCGCGCCATGTACCAGCCGGGCAGCGCCACCTTCCATCAGTTCCTCACCCCCGCGCAGTGGGAGGCCGCCTACGCGCCGACCGCCGCCCAGGTCAGCGCGGTGACCAGCTACCTGAGCAGCAACGGCTTCACCGGCCTGTCCGCAGCAGGGCGACCGGATGCTGATCTCCGCGGCCGGCACCGTCGGTGACGCGGAGAAGGCGTTCAACACGACCATCGGCAACTTCGCGATGCCGAACGGGAGCACGTTCCGCGCGAACGTCGGCGCCGCCCAGGTGCCGTCCTCGCTCGGCGGGATCGTGCAGGCCGTGGCCGGGCTGTCCAACTGGCGGCTGCCGACGCCGCAGCCGGTCCTGATGACCCACAGCGCGGCCGGCAAGGCGGCGGCCCGCAAGGCAGCGGCCAGCGGCCGCGGCCACGAACGGGACGTCGGCGGGGAACCCGGTCATCCCGAACGAGATCCCGCCGGAGGACTTCCAGAACACCTACGACGCCGCGGGCACCCCGACCGGGTCCAAGACCGCGGTCGCGCTGTTCACCGAGGGCAACGTCACCGGGGCGATCACCGACCTGCGCACCGCGGAGACCGCGTTCAGCCTGCCCCAGGTGCCGGTGTCCATCGTCAAGGTCGGCCCGCAGAGCACCGACACCTCCGGCGCGGACGAATGGGACCTCGACACCCAGTCGTCCAGCGCGATGGCGACCACGCTCAAGCACATCTACCTCTACAACGTGGGCGCGCTGAACGACACCAACATCGACACCGCGGTCGCCGCGTTCGTCTCCCAGGACAAGGCCGTCGCCATGTCGGCCAGCGTCGGCGGCTGCGACATCGGCCCCTACCTCGACGGTTCGATGATCGGCACCGACAACGTGCTCACCGAGGGCGCCATGCAGGGCCAGACCTTCTTCGCGTCCTCCGGTGACAACGGCGACGGCTGTGCCTTCGTCGCGGCCACCGGCGTGCCCAGCTCGTTCCCCGGCACGAACTGGCCGGCGTCGGGCATGTACACCACCGGGGTCGGCGGCACCAGCCTGATCTCCGACGCCAGCGGCAACCGGGTCCAGGAGATCGGCTGGGTCGGCAGCGGCGGCGGGGACAGCGAGACCGAGGTCCCGGGCTTCTGGACGCAGGACAGCGACCCGTTCTACGAGCAGGGCGCGGTCATGGGCGGCCGGGCGGTGCCCGACATCGCCATGGACGCGGACCCGAACGTGGCCACCGCGGCGGAGATCTACGTCAACGGCACCCCGACCGGGGTGGGCGGCACCAGCCTGTCCTCGCCGCTGGCACTGGGCTCCTGGGCCCGGCTGCAGTCCGGGCACGGCAACAAGCTCGGCATGGCCGCGATCGACTTCTACGCCCTCTACGACAAGGTGAACCCCTCGCTCGGTGACACCAGCCCGGTGCCCGGCTTCACCGACATCGTCGGCGGCAACAACGGCGGCTACACCGCCACCCCTGGCTACGACGAGGTCACCGGCATCGGCGCCCTCGACATCGCCGCCCTGAACCAGGTGATCGCGGGCTCCTGATCACCGTTCATCCCCGCGGCCGGGGTGGGTTCGCCCCGAGAGGGGGAGGCCCCGGCCGCGGGCTGCCCGGGTTGGGGACGTCCCGGGCAGCCGCCGCGCCGGGCCATGGCCCGGCGCGGCGGTCACGCCGTGGCCGCGGGCCCGTCCTGCGGCATGGTGTGCGGGTACTTGAGCCCGGTCCCGGTGTTCAGCACGACCACCTGGTCCGCCCCGGACAGCCAGCCGGATTCGCGCAGCAGGCGCACCGCGGTGACGCAGGCCGCGCCCTCGGGGCAGATGAAGCTGCCCTCCAGGTGCGCGACCACCCGCTGGTCCGCGAGCAGCGCCGCGTCGTCCACGGCGACGGCGGTCCCCCCGGTGGCGTACAGGGCGTCGAGCACCAGAAAGTCGCCGAGGGCCTTGGGCACGGTGATGCCGAAGGCGACCGTCTTCGGATCCGGCCACGGCTCGCTCTCGGCCGCGCCGGCGGCGAAGGCGGCCACGATCGGGGCGCACCCGGTGGACTGGACCGCGACCAGGCGCGGCAGCGGCTGCCGCCCGGTCCAGCCAAGCTCGCGCAGTTCCAGCAGCGCCTTGTAGATGCCGATGATCCCGACGCCGCCGCCGGTGGGGTACACGATCACGTCGGGCAGCCGCCAGCCGAGCTGCTCGGCGATCTCGAAGCCCATGGTCTTCTTGCCCTCGACGCGGTAGGGCTCCTTGAGCGTGGACACGTCCTGGAACCCGGCGCGGGCCGGCACCTCCGCCGCGACCAGCCGGGCCGCGTCCGCGATGCTGCCGCCGGCCACCCGCAGCTCGGCACCGACGGCCAGGCACTCGGCGCGGTGGACCGGGGGCGCGTCGGCGGCCATGACGACCAGGCTGGGCAGCCCCGCCCGGGCGGCGTAGGCCGCCCACGCGGCCCCGGCGTTCCCGTTGGTGGCCATGGCCACCCCCGCGACGCCAAGCTCGGCGGCCCGGGACACGCCGACGCTGGCACCACGGGCCTTGAAGGACCCGGTGGGGATCAGGCTCTCGTCCTTCATCAGCAGCCGGGGCACCCCCAGCGCGCTGCCCAGCCGCGGCATGGCCAGCAGCGGCGTCATGCCCTCGCCCAGGCTCACCGCGCGGCCGGCGCCGGTGACCGGCAGCAGTTCGTGATAGCGCCACAGATCGGCCGGGCGGCGGCCGATCTCCGCGGGATCCGTCAGCGCGGCGGCCAGGCCGAGGTCGTACCGCGCGAGCAGCGGCGAGCCGCACTCGCACAGGCCCTGCACCGCGGCGGCGTCGTGGCTGGCGCCGCATCGGGCGCAGTCCAGATGGGTCAGGGCCGAGTAGGGGCGCACCACGCGTTCCTCCTGCGGCTGCGGCTGGCGGGCCTGGTCAGGCCTTGCGGGCCACGCCGCCGTAGGCGGACACGCCGTCGGGGGGCACGATATCCCCGGGCTCCGGCCGCCAGGTGTGCACGTAGACGACGCCGGGCGGCACCAGGTCCAGGCCGTCGAAGAACCGGGCCACCTGTCCGCGGGTCCGCAGCGTCTGCGGGGTGGACACCCGCTCGTTGTAGCGCCGCTGGGCCTCGGCCTGGCCGGGGTGGATATCGCTGGCCGGGTGGGAGAGGGCCAGGTAACTGCCGGACGGCATGGCGTCCAGCAGCCGGCCCACGATCTCGTACGGCGCCTCGGCATCCTGGATCAGGTGCAGGATGCCCAGCAGCAGGAGCGCGGCCGGGCGGGTGAAGTCCAGGGTGCGGCCCGCCGCGCGGATGACCGAATCCACGTCCCGCACATCGCCGTCGATGTACTGGATGGACCCCTCCGGGCCGCCGGCCAGCAGCGCCCGCGCATGGCTGAGCACGATGGGGTCGTTGTCCACGTAGACGATCCGCGAGCCCGGCGCCGCCTGCTGGGCCACCTCATGGGTGTTGTTCGCCGCGGGAATGCCGGTGCCGATGTCGAGAAACTGGCGGATCCCCGCCTCGGCGGCCAGGTAGCGCACCGCCCGCACCAGGAACGCCCGGTTCGCCAGGACCCGCTCCCGCAGCCCGGGCGTGACCGCGAGCACCCGGTCGCCCGCTTCCCGGTCGGCGGCGAAGTTGTCCTTGCCGCCCAGCCAGTAGTCATACACGCGGGCGGGATGGGCAACGGTGGTGTCGATCTCGGCCGGCCGGTCCGCCGGCAGCGGGGCCGTGAGCCAGCCGTCCGCCCGGTGCTCAGCCACGCTGCGCCGCTTCCGGTTCACCCCAGTTCACAAGGGCATCCTGCCACGCCCGGACGCATGGCGGGCCCGGAGCGGATTGGCCGGAACGGTCAGGCTTCGTCCTTGCCACGGGCGCCGCCGGGGCTGACGGCACTCAGCGCCTCGTCCAGCATCTCGGAGAAGCTGTCCGGGTACTTGGCGAGCAGGTACGTCAGCAGGTGCAGGCGGTCCTCGCTGCTGAGCGCCGTCACACGGGTGACGCGCAGGCTTGCGGCAGTCTCAGACGTATCGGCCATGGCCCCGATCATAACCGTGGCCGCCAGCCCGCCCGCCCGGCGCCGGCGGGATGCATGGCCGCGGCCGGCGACGGGCCCCGGACGGCCGGGTGCCGTCCGGGGCCCGGTTGGCGCATCGCCCGCCTGCCCCATGGCTGGGGACCGCAGGGGCAGGCAGGCGACGTATCGGGGGTTATCCGTTGGCGCCGCAGACCGGCCAGGCACCGATGCCCTGCCCGGCGAGCACCCGCTGGGCCACAGCGATCTGCTGCGACTCAGAGGCACCGGCGGCGCTCGAGGAGTACTGGCCGCCGCCGTAGGCGTCCCAGGTCCCCTGGGAGAACTGGAGCCCGCCGGAGAAGCCGTTGCCGGTGTTGGTGCTCCAGTTGCCGCCGGACTCGCAGGCGGCGATCGCCGACCAGTTCACGCCTCCGGACGTGGCCGGGTACGAGCTGGCGGCGACCGGCAGGCTGACGGCGTCTGCGACTGACGATGGGCAGCCGGCGCGAGCGACGGGCCGGCGGCGGCCATCGCGGCCCGCCGCACCCACGCCTTGTGCGGGTGCCAGGTGCTCAGGCGCAGCTTCTGGCCCGCGACGATCGCGTCCGGGTTTCCTATCTGGTGACGGTTGGTCCACCACAGGGCGGGCCAGTCGGCCCGGCTGCCGTACTCCTGACGGGCGATATCCGAGAGGGTGTCGCCCGGCCGGACCGTGTAGTGGCCCGGCACGTGGTGCGCCGGTGCCGCATGCAGCGAAATTGTGACCCCTATCAGGGTCTTCGCCAGTCCGGCAGCTGGAATACTGAACATGTCGGGGTTCCTCCTAAGGTTGATCCGACACACAAGGTCCCGGCCGCGTGCTGCAACACCTGGCCGGGACCGTTATTTAGCTAGCGGGCAATGCTCGCGAACGTCACCTCCTGGCCCCGCAGGGCGGGGGTGCCACGGAACATCACTGGACTCTCTCCTGTTGGGCTCGTCCTCTGCTAGCCATCCAGGAGAGAATAAGCGGCGAACGCAAACCGCGCAGATTCAGGCACGCCGGAAACGGCACCCAATTGGCCTCAAGCCGTTACTGGTGTGACTGGAGTGAACTCCTGTGCCTGGTGAGGCTCCGGCGAGGCGGTGTATTCCCGGTTTTAAACCGGCTAGCAGTGTGGCGAACGACATACCGGGCAGGCGCTGGATTCCCGGATCCGGGGCCTTGCGCCGGTGCCGGGAAGGAACGTCATGACCTGGCAAGACTTGCTGGCACACTGCCTGGCCAAGCCCGGGGCGTGGCAGGACGAGCCCTGGGAAGGCGACGTGGTGGTGAAGGTCGGCCCCAAGATCTTCGCGTTCCTGGGGGCCGGGCCCGCTGGCGCGGTCGGCCTGAAGTGCGGCCCGACCAGGGAAGTGGCCGACGAATGGCTGTTGCGCTATCCGCAGGACGCGACGGTTATGGCCTACATTGGCCGGTCCGGCTGGAACAGCCTGCGGATCGGCGGCGCGATCCCCGACGACGAGCTGCTGGAAGCCGTCGACGCCTCCTACCGGGCCGTGGTGGCCAAGCTGCCCAGGAAGGACCGCCCGGCCGGGCCCTGACCGGCCCTGGTCACCCCCTGGCGGCCCGGCGGCGGGGCACTTCCGCCGCACCCGCCCGGCGGGCCCCCGGTGCGCGCTCAGCCGGCCGGGCTGCCGGGTGCCAGGACGAAGTCGCTGGCCAGCGACCACCAGCGGCCGGTGTGGCCGGTCAGCCCGGGCGGCCGCCCGGGGTCGCCGGCCGGCCGGGGGGCGAGTTCCCGCAACAGGGACGGCTTCACCGCGAACACCGCGTCGCTGTCGATGTGCTCGCTGTCGGCGTCGAAGATGTGCGTCGTCACCGGCCGGTGCCCGGCCGCGCGCACGATCACGTGAATGTGCGCCGGCCGCCAGGGATGCCGGCCGGTCGCCGCCAGCATGTGGCCGACCGGCCCGTCATGGGGAATCGGGTACGGGGTGGGCCGCACCGTGAGGAACCCATAGCTGCCGTCGTCACCGGTGACGAACCGGCCGCGCAGGTGATCCTCCGGCGCGCCGGCGTCCTGGACGGCATACAGCTCGTTGTCACCGTTCTGCCAGACGTCGAGTTCGGCCCCGGCCAGCGGCCGCCCGTCCAGCGAGCGGACGGTGCCGTGCACCCACAGCGCCTCGCCCGCCGGCATCTCGTCGAGCCGCTCGCCATAGCGGCGCAGCGGCGCTCCCGGCACGTAGAACGGCCCCTGCACCGTCGACTCGGTCGCGCCGCCGGTCCCCGGGCCGCGGTTCGCCAGGGCATCCACGAGCATCGACACCCCGAGCGCGTCGGACCACAGGATCCACTCCTGGCGCTTGCCGGTGGTGATGTGCCCGGTGTCCGTCAGCACCCCGATCGCCGCCCGCCACTCCTCCTCGGTCAGCCCGACGTCCTTGACGAACGCGTGCAGATGCGCGGTGAGCGAGCGCATGACGGTGCGCAGGCGCTCGTCCGCGCACCCGTCGAAGCTGGCGAGAACGGCCGTGGTGATGTCATCCGGGGTAGTTCGCTCGGTCATAGCCTGGCCTGCCGCTGTTGGGGACTGGGTCCGGGGAGGTCTCGTGGGTCGTCTCAGTATTCATGCCCGGCCCGCCGGTCATTGACGGGGACGGCCGGCCGGGTGAAGCTTGCCAGGTACGGCTGAAGCCTGATTTTCCGGCATATATGCGCTGATGGGCTGCTGCCTCGCAGGCCGGCGCGGGGCCACGGCAGCCGAGGGGGGCGTGAGCCCATGCCGCGTACGTTCCGAATGCAACTGGGCCTGCTAGCGGCGGGCGCCCTGGCAGTCGCCGCCGTCCCGGCGGGAGCCGCGGCCGCGGCCGCCCGCCCATCCGCCCCGGTGCGCTCCGCCGCGGTCATCCCGCTGCCCCCGCCGCCGGACCCGGACGGCAGGCGCGGGACCAGGCCCGACCCGGTGCCCGTGGTGAAGCGCACCCGCACGGCGCCGCAGGCCGGCTCCCCGTGGCAGCCGCTGACGCACCATCCGCCGTTCAACCCCGGCGCGATGATCCAGCTCACCGACGGGACGGTGCTGGTACAGAACCAGGCCCGGACAACAATGGCACGAACAAGTGGTGGAAGCTGACGCCCAGCGCGACGGGCAGCTATGTCAACGGCACCTGGAGCCAGGTCGCCGCGCTGCCGTCCAGCTACGCCCCGTTGTACTTCGCCTCGGCGCTGCTGCCCGACGGCCGGGTCATCATCGAGGGCGGCGAGTACAACCACGGCAACCTGGTGTGGACCAACAAGGGGGCCATCTACGACCCGGTCGCCAACACCTGGACGATGGTGGCCCATCCGGTCGGGAGCGAGTGGGTCCGCATCGGTGACGCGCCCAGCACCGTGCTGGCCAGCGGCAAGTTCATGGTCGGGGCGTCCGGGTTCTCCGGCACCACCGCCGAGGCCATCCTGAACGCACAGAACCTGACCTGGCACGCGACCGGCACCGGCAAGGCCGACGGCAACGGCGAGGAGGGCTGGTCCCTGCTGCCCAACGGGGACGTGCTCACCGTGGACACCAATGACACCCCGAACACCGAGATCTACGCACCGTCCACCGGCTCCTGGACCAGCGCGGGAAGCACCCCGGTCGCGCTCATCGACGGCGACGGCGAGGTCGGCCCGCAGTTGCTGCAGCCGGACGGCTCGGTCTTCGCCACCGGCGCGACCGGGGCGAACGCCGTGTACAGCACCGCCACGGGCACCTGGGCGGCCGGCCCGAGCTTCCCGGTGATCGGGGGGGCCCAGTACGACGTCGCCGACGGGCCCGCCGCGGTACTGCCCGACGGCGACGTGCTCGTCGCCGCCAGCCCGGGCGACTACACGCCGCCCACGCACGTGTTCGACTACAACGGCAGCACGCTGACCGAGGTGCCGGACCCGCCGAACACCGCGAACATGGCCTCCAACGACGCGTTCATGATGGTCCTGCCGACTGGCCAGGTGCTGTTCAACGACCGGATCGGCGACATCGAGGTGTACAACGCGACGGGCTCGCCGCAGCCGGGCTGGCTGCCAGCGATCACCACCGTGCCGGCGAGCCTGACCGCGGGCAGCAGCTACACCCTGACGGGAAAGCAGCTCAACGGGCTCACCCAGGGGGCGGCCTACGGCGACGACTACCAGGACGCCACGAACTATCCCCTGGTGCGGATCACCAACACCGCGTCGGGAACGGTCACCTACGCACGCACCTCCGGCATGACCAAGATGTCGGTGGCGCCGGGCGTCAGTTCGTCGGTGACGTTCGCCCTGCCGGCGGGCACCCCGGCCGGCCCGGGCACGCTGGCGGTGGTCGCCAACGGCCTGGCGTCAGCCCCGGTCAGCGTCACGGTCACGGGGTAGCGGCCGCGGCGGCTCAGTGCTGCTTGCGGGCCTTCCACTTCTGACGGAGCCACCTGATCAGGAAGTACATCGGCGTCACCTCCCTATCGGGCAGGTTCGGCGCTCACGATCTGGGCGTGGGCCGTGGCGACGCGGGCCTTGGCGGCCAGGACCGCGGTGCGGCCGAGGAGCATCGCGATCGACAGGAAGATCAGGCTGTCGGTCAGCCCACCGACGGTGATCCGGTTCGTGAACATCCAGCTGCCAAGCTGCTGGCTGAAGACATGGCTGGCGCCGTAGGTGAAGTAGATCCGCGCGGCCACCACGACGACCCAGACCGCGGCATAGGGCCAGCCGGCCCAGGAGACCGGGCGACGGGACTCGCCGTCATAGGAAACCCGGATGAACGACGCGGCGAGGACCCCGAGCGCCAGGCCCACCACCAGGCCGGCACTCCAGCAGCAGGCCACGGCCGGAGGTGGCGGCGCCCTTGAAGAAGAACGGGATGATGATCGCCGCGGCGATGACCGGGCGGAGCAGCCGCATCGGGGTCACCTTGCGGCGGCCAAGGTCTGCGGCCAGCACCACGGCGAGGATGACGAGGTTGAGTATCCAGACGCTCGCGTCCATTCGGGCTCCTTAATAGATGCACCAGCCTGGTTCGCATAGGCCTGGCACGGCCGGAAGGGGCGCCCGCC
>CAWCKG010000057.1:0-67075 GCA_963795785.1 uncultured Actinomycetes bacterium | reverse complement strand
CTTTTATTTCGAGCTCTTCGGCCAGCGACAGTCCGGCTACGCCGAGTGGCTGCTCGGCTGCGACCGCGTCGCGCTGATCTGCTACCGCTATGCCTATCTGGGAATTGGCCAGGCCCGTCGATCCCGGCTCCGCCGCCGTTCTGCTATATGCGGACGGGTTTTTCCCCGGCGACATTCCGCCGCGGCGTGGCGCTGACCCGCTTGAGCCGCCAGAAAAATCCGTTTCCCCTGGTCCAGCTTCCGTATCACCGGCTCGTGAATCCCTGGACGCTGGTGCCGTCCTCCACGAGGTCAGCCACAACCTCCAGAACGATCTCACCCTGACGAGGCGGTCCCAGAGCGATCGCGCAAGCTGCTCCGGGTCGGTGTTCCTCGTGCCGTGGTGATGACCTGGGTGCGCTGGAACCGGGAGATCTTCGCCGACTTGAGCGGGCTCTTGCTCGGCGGCCCGTCCGTGGTCGGGTCCTTGATGGACGTCGTCGGCCGGGCGCCGGGCGTGCCTTGCACTTTGACCCGGCCGGGGTCCATCCCACGCCCTACCTGCGCACCTCTTGAGCATCGAGCTGCTGCGCCGTATGGGCTTCGTGGACGAGTCGGGCCTACGCCAAGGCGTGGCGAACGATGTATCCCCACCCGCGCCGCGGAAACTTTCCAACGGCGATGCTCACGGATGTTCCCGGCGTGGTGGGACGGGTGGTCGACGCGATCTGCTACACCCCTTTCGCGGGTCTGGGGCGGCGGTGCTTGGCCAGGCGCTTCGATTCGAGCTCAAAGAACAGCAGATGACGCCGAGGCCGCCGGCGGCTTGCAGCCGGAAACGACCCCGGCATCATCCCCGAACGGTTTCTGATCGGTTCCGCCCGGTTCGCGCTCGACCAGAAGCTGGCCCGCCCCGGCGTCATCACCAAGAACTTCTATACCGAACTGGCAAGGCGATGACAGTGACCGTCCACTCCGCGCTGGGCGAGGTGCAAGCCTCCGCCCGGCGGCTCCGCGAACTCGCGCGGGGCTGGTACTGACCGCCGTCGAAGACCAGCCGCGTAACTGCCGGGTGCACCTGGTCACGGTCGTGCACGACGCCGCACTGGACGCCGCCGCCGAGGCAGAGCAGGCCGCAGCGGCACTAGGCCTGGAGCAGACGGCGGACATCACCCCGCCCCATGCAGTCGCCCCACAGGACGTCGCCCGCTGTCAGCACCACGTGAGCTTGCTGGGCGCGGTACTGGTCCGTGAGCTTGCGGCACCAGAGTTGCTTTACGATCTTGCGGCGCTGGGCCGGGAGCGCGGCCGCGAAGTGAGTGCCTGGTCCGCCGAAATAATGCGGCGCGTCCAGGCCTGTCAGATTGCCCTATGGACAGACCTTCTACCGGCCATCTTTGCCTATTGGCAAGAGATCGCCGATACCTACCGTGACGCTACCCGAGCACCCAGCTGAATTGCGCGGAAGGACAAGCAAAAATGACCAAGCTTGCGATTCAGGTACTGATGTACCCGCACAACAGCAGGCCGAGCAGCTTCCAGCAATTCAGCTGGCACCGGCCAGCCAACATCAAACTCCACTTGACGCCCGCGGGCCCGGGCCCGGCTATCGACCTTGTCACTGGCCCCAAGGGTGTCGCGAGAGGCAACGTTCCTCCCGATAACTACACCGTCAGCCTGCCTGACCTCACGCTGGCGGCCGGTGGCCAGGAATTCTTTTATGTACTTGCGCTCGCGGCGCCTCCCATCGCGAAGCCCGCGGCACTACCGGCCATCATTGTGGGCGCCGCGCAAACGGCGGTGGAGCTTTACCTTTTCCCCGACAACGGGAACTGGCTGGTGCCATTGTGGCTGAAGCTTGGCACCACGGCCGTACGAAAGCCCACCGGGGTGGCCGGCGCGAACGTAGAAGTGACCGATGCGGGCGGCTCCAAGTCGTTCACCAGCTTGAGCGATGGCCATGTCTTCGCGACGGCCGCCGCAGGCGACGTGACGGTGCAGCCCGCGACGTTCCCGAACCTTGCGCCGGAGCCAGCGGAGTTCATCATGCGGGCCGGTCAGGAGCAGGAATCCGTCGAAGTCGAGTACCGGCCCAGGCGCGCCCGCATCACCGTCACGCCCAGGCTGAAATCGGGCGAAGCCATCCCGGGCGTCACGTTCGATCTCAGCCGCCCCGGCCAGGGAATCCCGCTCAGCCAGGTCAGCCAGGGATCACAGGCTTGCGTGTTCGGCGACCTCATGCCGGGCCAGGTGACCGTCAAGGTCATTCCGCCAGCCCAGTTCAACGGCAGCCCAATAGTTCTGATCGGGCAACCCGATTGCGTATCCGTCAGCCTGGCCGCCGGCGACGATCTGGACCTATCCCAGCGTTTCCGGTTCAAGTACACGACCGGGAGCATTAGCGGCCGCGTTGTCAACGCAGAAGATCAGCCCATCCGCGGCGTCGCTATCGTGGCGACCTCAAATGGGCAATCGAAGAGCGGCACTTCCGGAAGGAACGGGCGATATTCCATCCGGAAGCTCCGGGCAGGGCAATGGACCGTCATGCTGGAGCAGTCGACCGTGCGGCATGGCGGCGAGACACTGGCCGCTCAGCAAGGCCCCCAGGGTCTCACGGTTCAAGCTGGTAAGACGGCCAAGGCAACCGACTTCAAATTGGAACCAGATGACCACGGCATCCGGGGACAAGTCACGGATAGCAATGGAATACCGTTCCCCAATGCCATCGTGGAGATACGCGACCAGCGCATGCGGGTCATCGGCACAGTGGTGACGAATGCTCAAGGAAACTATGAGTGGCGAAGCCCGTCCTCAGGCATGTTCGTGGTGAATCTTCTCACCCGCGACGGAAGGACTGTGCAGCGCCAGGCGGTTACCGTCAACTCCTGGTCGACCGTGAACATGCGCGGGACCGACAGCCCGGACGGCTCGGGGCCGCAAGGCTCGGGGCCGAACGGTTCTGGGACTAGTCAGCCCGGTAGCGGTGCATCTTCCGCAGGCCCGGCGGTGCGCGAGGCGGTGACCGACCTGGCCGCGTATCCGGTGCTGACCGAGGAGGTCAGCACCACCGGGGCTCCGGCACCGGTCGCCGGCGGGGGCGGTACTGCCGGTCCGGCTACGGGCAGATCGTCGACCAGGCCATGCGCGACGTGCTCGGCTGGCGGCCCGGAGGTGACCTGAGCGGCTTCCAGGCGGCGCTGACCGGAGCGTTCCAGCTTCGCGAGGTGGAAGGTCACACCGCGTGGACCTGGCAGCAGCGCGGCTACGCCGTGCAGGCGGACATGGGCGCGCTGACCGGGGCCCAGGCAAGCATCTACGCACGGGCCAAGAGCGCGCTCGACCAGCTACTGCCGCTGCTGGCCGGCCTCACGTCGCTCAACCCAGCACTCTTCCCAGCAGGACCGCGAGGCGATACGAACCGTCGTGACCGCCGAGCTTCAAGAACTCGTCGGCGAACTCGCGCTCGAGGGAGGCCCCCGGATTCAGCGGGTGGACGAACTGTTCGGCCTGCTGCTCGGCGAGCATCGGCTCGACCAACCTGAACCCGGACATCGTCCAGGGCCAGCTCGGTATCCTGCGGCAACGCTTCGCCCTGACGGCGGACTGGATCGAGACGGTCGACGACGAGCGCGTGGCCACCAACTTCCGCGTGATCGTGGAGCAGATCCTTGCCTTGCAGGCGAGCTGGAGCAGCGATCGCGAGCTGCTGTCCGGGATCGATTCGCGACCTCACTGGGAACCATCTTGATCTGGCTCTCCCGGGGGCTGGAAGCAGTGTGCGAATCAGTCAGCGATCTCACCTTCGCCTTGGACTCCGTCTACATCGACGCGGCCCAACGTCAGGTGATAGAACTCAGCTTCGGGCCCGGTCGCCGCCTCTGCTGCCTCCCCCCCACCCCGCAGCCACCGCTGCTCTGTCCGACCTGCTGGACTGGGTCGTCCGGGCCAGCCGGGACGAAGGCCCGCGCCTCATCCAGGACGCCGGAAAAGATGGTGTGCGCGCTTTCGCGCCGGTGCTGCGCAGGCTCCGCGGTCTCGTCGGCAGACCGTCCAGGCTGCCGCAGGATCCCGACCATTGCCTCCGGGCATGCGGACGCCTCGCGTCGACGCGCGCCTTCACGGTGCTGCACGACCAGCTGCGTCGAAGCGACCCGGCTCGCCGGGCTGGTGCAGCTCGACCAGGCGCCGCAGATCACCTACACGTGACGACCGACGAGGACGACCGGCCTGACGAGTTCACCCTGACCGGTGCCAACTCTCCGGTCCTGCCTCGGCGGTCCTGGTGGCGGATCCAGCCGCGAAGACATTCCCGACGTGCCTGCGAGGTACGCCACGGTCATCAGCCCAACCTCAGCGAGCGCCCGTTCCGCATTCCGCGGCAGGGACCTGACGCCAGCCGGGCGAACTGGCAGCTGGTGTTCATCAACGGCGACGGCACGCAGAGCTACCCGTTCGCGGTCCAGATCTAGCGCTGACTCATCAAGCCGGCTTTCTTGACGGAGGAGATCCACGATGGCGACGGAACAGGAGTACCAGGCGTTCCTCGACCGGGTCGCGGCGCTGGAAGAGACGGTCGCGGACCGCCTGTCGTCGCGGCTGGTGTCCGACCCGCAGCTGGCAGACGTCCTGGTCAAGCAGATCGACGACCTGCTGCAAAAGGCCGTGGACGCGGACATGGCGATACCGCCACCGCCGGACAAGGGCCTCGCACAACTGGTCGGCGTCGGGCCGGAAGCCTCCGACGCCCTCGGGAAGACCAGAATCCCGCAGGCGATCACCCCCTACGACGAGACCGTTTCGTCCGAGCGCCTGGTGGCCATGGGCGACCTTTACTACATCTACCAGCACGAGAAGATCGGCGTTTTCCGCGCCGTGCGCAAGCTGCAGGAACTGTTCCGTGCGGGCGCCGTCTACCTGTCCAGCGGTTCCGGCGCTTACGCGCTGTACCAGTTCGACCGGCGTGAGGTGCTGCGTTACACCGGACGGGACCGGCTGGCCGCCTACCGGCGTGCCTTCGGTTACGGCCGCTCCCCCGTGCCCACCGGATCCCGCGCGAACAGCGATTTCCACGGGCTGTTCGGCCACTTCGCCAACCAGGTGGCGCTGTTCTGGCGGGACAAGCGGATCTCCGACGTGATGCGGGAACGCGCCTACGACCCCAGCTTCGGCAGCATCGCCGTGGTCCGCCGGGCCGGCCTGGACCTGCGGAACAACCTGAAGTTCACCTCGTATGGCCACGTCAACGTGCTCCGCGTCGAGGTCATGCAGTTGCTGGACGAGGCGTACCGCATCCTGGGGTCCGACGACATCAAGCGGATCTTCGGCGCCGACACCGCATGGGACGTCATCGAAATCATCCTCGCCCAGTACTTCGGCGAGCGCCTGGTCACCTCGCCCCGGCAGCGCATGGCGATCGCGGGGCGCGAACTGTTCCGCTGGCTCGCCCAGCCACACGTGCTGCAGACGCAGCGGACGCAGTTCGAGACGCTGCTGCTGGAGATCGCCGAGTACGCCGAGGAGTGGCTCACCAGCGCTCAGTCGATGGGGGTCGCGGTCCGCCAGGAGGATCGCCGCGTCATGCCGTGGGACAGGTCCAACCTGCCCGCCGGCGGCGGCGAGCGGGTCGCCCGGCCGCCGCTGCCGCGCAGGCCGTTGCCACCGGCGGCCGGCGCACGCGGGGCCGGGCACGCGGGGCAGGGTCCCGGCGGCGAACGGCACCCGGCCGTGACGAAGATGGCACCGTCCCCCGGCTGACCGGCGCCGGTCCCGGCCGCCATGGATGAGGTCACCGCTGCCCTCCGGTATGCGCGTTCCCGCCGGGCATCGACCCTGCGGCGTCTCGTAACCCTGCTGCGCTTCCCGACGGTGAGCGCCGAACCCCGGCATTCCCCGGATATGAACGCTTGTGCGGCCTGGCTGGCCCGCGCCTCGGCCGCATCGGGCTCACCGACGTTCGGGTCTGGCGCGGTCAGGTGGCCCCGGTCGTCACGGCTGGCTGGCATGGGTCGCGAAGAGGGCCCACCGTCCTGGTCTACGGCCACTACGACGTCCAGCCGGTAGAGCCGCTGACAGCCTGGGCTACCGATCCGTTCCGGCCAGTGCGGGACGGCCCGTACCTGTATGCCCGTGGCGCCAGCGACGATAAGGGCCAGCTCATGGCCCATTTGGCGGCCATTGAGGCATGGCTCGCCACCTCGGCGCGGTTGCCGGTCAACCTGCGGCTGGTTCTCGACGGCGAGGAGGAGATCGGCAGTCCGACCCTGGTAGCGGCAGTAGCTGCCGGGTGGCGCCCGCTGGCCGCTGATGTTGCGCTCGTATCCGACACGTGGATGCTCGCACCCGGCGCGCCGGTCCTGATTACCGGGCTCCGCGGTGTGTTGGGAACCAGCCTCGAAGTCTCCGGGCCGCTGCGAGACCTGCACGCGGGGGCGTTCGGGGGGGCTGTCACCAATCCAGCAGAGGTGCTGGCCACCCTCATCGCGAGCCTGTACGACAAGGCCGGGCGAGTCTCGGCCGCAGGTTTCTATGACCAGGTGCGCCCCATGACCGAGAAGGAACGGCATCACCTGGCCCGAGCGGGCCCGTCGGATTCGACATTGCTCGCCCCAGCGGGCACGGCGCTCGGCCGTGGCGAGCCTGGCTTCTCAGCATTCGAGCGCGTCACCCGCCGGCCCGCCGTGGTACTGACGGATCTGCGGACATCAGGCGAGGGGCGCACGGTGATCCCCGCGTGGGCCGCTGCTGACCTCAACGTCCGACTTGCGGTCGGCCAAGAGCCCGGAAAGATCGCTGAACTACTGCGGCGGCATCTTCAGGCACGAATCCCGCCCGGGATGCGCGGCCGGCTGCTCATCCGGAGCGGTTGCCCGCCCTACGCCCTGAATCAGCGTGCCCCAGTGCTGCGCGCCGTCAGTTCAGCCTGCCGCAACGTGTTCGGCTGTGAGCCCACGATGCTGCCATCGGGCGGCACCATCCCTTTCGTCAGCACCCTCGCGGCGGCCTGTGGCATCGACGTCGCACTATTGGGATTTGGCCTGCCGGATGATGCGATTCATGCGCCGAACGAGCGCTTCTACCTAATGAATCTGTTCCGCGGAACGGAAACCTGCATTGAACTCTACAAGAATCTGGCAATGCTGGCTTCCGAAATTCCTTCCCCGCATGACAAGCCGTTGCTGTGGCGGCACCTGGAGAAGGCCGTCCCGCCGCTCCCCGGCCGCCTGTAGCGGAGCACTCAGCCGGTCAGGCGGCGGGCGGCGGCCCGCCACGGCGCAGGGTCGCCTGGCTCGTAACGGCGCAGCGGCTGGCTGGCGCGGATCAGCGCGCGCATGCCCGCCAGGTCGTCCGGGCCCCGGTGCAGCGCCCTGGCCTGCACGAGCACGTTGCCCAGCGCCGCCGCCTCGGCCGGGCCGGCGACGACGGGCAGGCCGCAGGCATCCGCGGTGAGCTGGCACAGCAGCGCGTTGCGCGCTCCCCCGCCAACGATATGAACGGTGCCCACATGCTGCCCGGACAGTTCCTGGACCGCCAGGATCGCCCGCCGGTGGGCGAGCGCCAGGCTGTCCAGGATGCACCGGACGATCCCCGCCCGGGTGTCCGGCACGGGCTGGCCGGTCCGCCGGCAGGCATCGGCGATGCGCGCGGGCATGTCGCCGGGCGGTGAACGGGACGGGCTGTTTGACACGTTCCAAATGAGCGCCGCACACTTGCACCAAATTCGGGAGGGCACCGTGGCAGACGCGCAGGCCGGCATCAGGGAGGTCGCCGCGCACGCGGGCGTGTCGGTGGGGACCGTCTCCAACGTGCTGAACCGGCCCGACATCGTCGCCGAGCCCACCAGGAGCCGGGTCAGGGACGCCATCAAGCAGCTCGGCTTCATCAGGAACGAGTCCGCGCGCCAGCGCCGCGCCGGGCGCAGCCGCACCATCGGCCTGGTGCCCGAGGACATCGCGCTGATCGGCTATGACGACATCGACTTCGCCGCCGCGGCGGCGGTCCCGCTGTCCTCGGTCCGCCAGCCACGGCAACTGCTCGGCCGCACCGCCGCGCAGCTTCTGCTTGAGGAGGCGCTCGGCGAGGAAGCGCACCAGCACCGCCAGGTGGTGTTCGAGCCGGAACTGGTGGTCCGCCGGTCCAGCCAGGCCCGGGCGCGCGGCCGGGGCTGAGCAATGCGGATCGCGCTGTTCGTGACCTGCCTGGCGGATGGCCTGTTCCCGCAGGTCGGCCAGGCGACCGTACGGCTGCTTGAGCGGCTCGGCCACGAGGTCACCTTCCCGCAGGCGCAGACCTGCTGCGGGCAGATGCACACGAACACCGGGTACCTGCGCGAGGCGCTGCCGCTGGTGCGCCGGTACGTGGCGGTGTTCGAGGACTGCGAGGTGGTGGTGGTCCCGTCCGGCTCGTGCACCGGTTCGGTGCGGCACCAGCACGCGATGGTGGCGCGGCGGTTCGGCGACGAGGCGCTGGCCCGGCGCGCCGAGGCGGTCGCCGCGCGCACGTACGAGCTGTCCGAACTGCTGGTCGACGTGCTCGGCGTGGAGGACGTCGGCGCCTACTACCCGCACCGGGTGACCTACCACCCGACCTGCCACTCGCTGCGGCTGCTGGGGGTCGGCGACCGGCCGCTGCGGCTGCTGCGCCGGGTGGCGGGCATCGACCTGGTGGAGCTGCCGGACGCCGAGGTGTGCTGCGGGTTCGGCGGCACGTTCGCGGTCAAGAACGGCGCGGTGTCCACGGCCATGCTGGCGGACAAGATGCGCTCGGTGCTGGCCACCGGGGCCGAGGTGTGCACCGCCGGTGACAGCTCCTGCCTGATGCACATCGGCGGCGGCCTGTCCCGGCTGAACGCCGGCACGGCCACGGTCCACCTCGCCGAGATCCTCGCGTCGACCCAGGACTCCCGGTGAGCACCTTCCTCGGCATGCCCTACGCCCCGCGCGGGGTCGGCCACCTGCGCGGCGAGAAGCCGTTCCCGGAAGCGGCCCGCGCGGCGCTGGCCGACACCCAGCTGCGGCGCAATCTCGGCAAGGCCACCCGGACGATCCGGGCCAAGCGCGCCGCCGTGGTGGCCGAGCTGCCGGACTGGGAGGAGCTGCGCGCCGCCGGGCAGGCGATCAAGCAGCACACGCTCGCGCATCTGGACCAGTACCTGGAACAACTCGAAGGCCAGGTCACCGCCCACGGCGGCACCGTGCACTGGGCCCGGGACGCGAACGAGGCGAACCGCATCGTGACCGGCCTGGTCCGCGGCACCGGGGCGGCCGAGGTGGTCAAGGTCAAATCGATCGTCACCGACGAGATCGGGCTCAACGAGGCCCTGGCCGCCGCCGGGATCACCGCCCACGAGACCGACCTTGCCGAGCTGATCGTCCAGCTCGGGCACGACCGGCCCTCGCACATCCTGGTACCGGCCATCCACCGCAACCGGGCCGAGATCAGGGAGATCTTCCTGCGCGAGATGGGCGACGTGGATCCGGGGCTGACCGACACGCCGGCCGCGCTCACCGAGGCTGCCCGGCTGCACCTGCGCCGCCGGTTCCTGTCCGCACGCGTCGGCATCAGCGGCGCCAACTTCGCCATCGCGGAGACCGGGACGCTGTGCGTGGTCGAGTCCGAGGGCAACGGCCGGATGTGCCTGACCCTGCCGGACACGCTGATCACCGTGATGGGCATCGAGAAGGTGATCCCGTCCTGGCGGGACCTGGAGGTGTTCCTCCAGTTGCTGCCCCGCTCGTCCACCGGCGAGCGGATGAACCCCTACACCTCGATGTGGACCGGCGTGACCCCCGGGGACGGGCCGCAGCGGTTCCACCTGGTGCTGCTGGACAACGGGCGGACGGCCGCGCTGGCCGACCCGGCCGGCCGGGCGGCGCTGCACTGCATCCGCTGTTCCGCGTGCCTGAACGTCTGCCCGGTGTATGAGCGCACCGGCGGTCACGCCTATGGCTCGGTGTACCCCGGTCCCATCGGCGCGGTGCTGTCACCGCAGCTCACCGGGGTGGAGGACAACGCATCGCTGCCGTATGCCTCGTCGCTCTGCGGCGCCTGCTACGAGGTGTGCCCGGTCCGGATCGACATCCCGTCGCTGCTGGTCCACCTGCGCGCCCGGCATGTCGAGGAGGCCGCCCGGGCACGGCGGGTGCCCACCGCCGAGGCGGTCGCCATGGCGGCGGCGTCCTGGGTGATGGCCAGCCCGGGCCGGTACGCGGCCGCGCTGCGTACCGGCCGGGCCGGGCGGGCGCGGCGCCACGGCGGCCCGATCCGGCGGCTGCCGCCGCCGCTGTCGGCCTGGACCGCCGCCCGGGACGCGCCCGCTCCCCCGGCCAGGACCTTCCGCGAATGGTGGCGGGACTCGCACGGGGACAACGATGGCCGGGGCTGACCAGGCGCGGGCGGAGGTGCTTGCCCGCATCCGCGCCGCACTGGGCGCCGGAGCCAGCGCTCCCGCCGCAATCCCGCGCGGTTACCGGACCGGTACCGATCAGGACATCCCGGCGCTGATCAGCCTGCTCACCGAGCGGCTGCACGACTACGGGACCAGCGTCCGCCGCTGCGGCACCGACGGGGTGGCGCGGTCGGTGCGCGAGGCGCTGGCCGGGCGCGGCGCACGCCGGGTGGTGCTGCCGCCGGGCCTCAGCCTGGACGGCGCCGCCCCGGATGGCGTCACGTTCCTCGCCGACGACGGCCTGTCCCCCGGCCTGCTGGACGCCGCCGACGGCGTCGTCACCACTGCCGCCCTCGCCATCGCGGAAACCGGGACGATCATCCTCGACGGCGGCCCGGGCCAGGGCCGCCGTGCCCTGAGCCTGGTCCCCGACTACCACCTGTGCATCCTGCACGCCAGGCAGATCGTCGGGATCGTCCCGCAGGCCCTGGGCCGCCTCGAACCCGGCCGGCCCTGCACCTGGATCAGCGGGCCCTCGGCCACCAGCGACATCGAGCTTGACCGGGTCCAGGGCGTGCACGGCCCGCGGACGCTCGAAGTCATCCTCGCCGGGCCCTGATCCGCGGCCGGCCTGGCCCGGAACGCCGCGCCCGCGCGCACCCGTGTTTGGAACGCGGTCTGGCGGTGAGGACAGCACGAAGGCTGCGTAAGGCGCGGCCAGCCTGACGGAAGGCCTGAAAACCATGACAGTACCGATGTCGCCCAATACCCCGGAAAGACGGCCATATCCACAGGAACAGCCCGCGTATCCGCCGCGGCGCCGGGGGCGGCCCAGCGTGGACGCCCGCCAGTTGTGGTCCGGCGGGGTGGCGACCGCGGTCGTCGCGGGGCTGATCGCACTGGTCGGCGTCCTGGTGTGCCGCTGGCTGTTCCACATCCCGATCCTCGCGCCCAAGCGCTACGGCGCCTACGGCGACGCGCACACCACCACGCTGGTGCTCCTCGCCGCGGCCGCGGCACTGGTCGCGACGCTACTCGCGCACCTGCTGCTGCTGAGCACGCCACGGCCGATGGTCTTCTTCGGCTGGATCGTCGGCCTGGTGACGGTGATCGTGGTGGTCTTCCCGTTCCGCACCGGCGCGGCGCTGTCCCACGAGATCGCCACGGCGGCCCTCTACCTCATCATCGGCATCGCCATCGGCACCCTGATCGCCGGGGTCGGTGAGCGGGCGACGCGGATCCGCACGATGCCCGCCGAGCCGGCCGGCCGCGACTATCCGGGGCAGGGTTACCAGGGCCAGGGCCAGGGCTACCCGGGCCGCGACTACTAGAGCAACCGGTAACTGCGCTGGCCGGCGGCCCGGACGGGCGTCGGCCAGGACCAGAGACTGACCGCCGGCCAGGGCGGGCTGGCCGGCGGTCAGCACGATGGTCAGCGGCGCCGCCGTGACCACGACCAGGCTGGCCCGAGCCCGGCGAGATTCAGGGCAACCAGGGCCAGGCCGATGAACAGCAGGCTGCCCGGGGCCACCGCCGCGTCGGTGGCGGTCCCGGTGAGCTTCAGGATGTAGGCGATGACGAAGATGACGGCCGCGATGACAGCAAGCATCTGACGGCTCCTTCCGTGGAACGCCGGGGAAAGCTCACTGGCTCGGCTGCGGGAAGTGGCAGGCGACCTTCGGGTTCACGCCGACGTAGTTCAGCGGCCCCGCGAGAATCGTCACCGCGATCGTCCCGGCATGGGCGCAGTTCTCATGCGAGTCGCTGTAGTAGTTCCGCTGCCCGGCGGCAATAGCGCCAATGACCAGCCATATCAGCAGAACGATCGACCCGATACGCATCGGTACCTCCGTCAGGTTCACAGTTCCTCTTAGGCCCGGGCCCGGCGGGCCGCTCGGCCCCAACAGGTACCGCGCGCGGCGCCCTTCAAACAAAGCGCAGGCAACGGGCGCGGCCGCCGTTGACCGGCAATTGGCGCCAGCCGCCCGGCGCCCGCCAGCCACCCCGGCCGCCGCAGCGACCCGGTCTTCGCCGCCGGGTATTTTCCAGCCGGCAAACAGGCCGCTGAACTCGGTAAACGGCCCCCGCGAGGGGGCCGGTGCGAAGGGTCATGTTTAGACCCCGCACAGCGGGCACAAACGACCCGTGCAGAACAGAAACGCAGCAGGTGATCGCCAATGACCGCCGTCATCTCCCGCCCGCGCACGTCCGCCCCGGACGCAGCGGACCTCGGTGACCCGGAACTGGTGAAGCTGGTCCAGTCGCTGCCGCGGGGCAGCGCGGAGCGCGACGCCGCCTGCGAGCAGCTCATCGGCCGGTACGACTCGCTGGTCCGGGCGTGTGCCCAGCGATACCGGCACAGCCCCGAGTCCTCCGAGGAGCTGATGCAGGTCGGGTACGTCGGCCTGCTCAAGGCCATCAACAACTTCGACCCGGCCTTCGGCAGCAACCTCGCGTCCTATGCGCAGCCCTGCATCGCCGGCGAGATCAAGCGGCACTTCCGGGACAAGCGGTGGCACGTGCACGTCAAGCGCTCCACCCAGGAGCTGCGGCTGGAGCTGTGCCGGGCCCGCGCCGAGCTGACCCATCAGCTTTCCCGGGCGCCCAAGGATGACGAGCTGGCCGAGCACCTGGGCATCAGCCACGACGAGCTGCGCGACGCACAGCGCGCCGACCTCGCCTTCCAGGCTTCCTCGCTGGACGCGCCGCGGTCCACCGGGCCGGACCCGGGGAACCTGGCCGACATCCTCGGCGAGGACGACCCGCAGCTTGAGCACACCCTCGACATGGAGTCCGTCTGGGCGCACTGGGGCGACCTTCCGGTGCGTGAGCAGCGCCTGCTGATGATGCGCTTCTACGGCAACATGACCCAGGCCGAGATCGGGGAACGGCTTGGCATTTCGCAGATGCACGTGTCCCGGCTGCTTGCGGGCGCGCTCAGCTATCTGCGGGAGCGCATGCTCGACCAGGATTCCGGCGACTAGCCGCGCTGACCGGCTCTCGCCGGACGGCACGTGCCTGACGAAATAGGAAAGGACAGCCATGAGAACCGTGACTGGACTGTTCTTGATAGCGCTTGGCGCGATTCTCGCATTCGCGGTGCAGGGCCATCCATCGTGGCTGAACATTCAGGTGGTCGGCTGGGTGATCATGCTGACCGGTGTCGTCGGGATTGCCATACCGCGGCGCGGCTACGGGTGGCTGCGCCGCCGGACGGTGCTGCGGCGGGGACCCGGCGGGCGGCCGGTCGTGGACCGGGTCGAGGAGAAGCGCTACCCGCCCTACATCATGCTCAACACCGGCAGCAACGGGCTCGCGGAGGAGGCCGCGGCGGGCCCGGATGTGCCCACCGTCGTTGAGCCGCTCGAAGACCCGGACCCGGACGGCTACGCGGCAGACCTTCACCCAGGTCCCGACCCGGAGCGGCTGGCCGCCGAGCGGCAGGCGGTCGTGGACCGCGCCGAGGCCGACTGGGCGGCGGCCGAGGAGGCGGCGCCCCCGGGCGGCCCGCTGCCGGCCGAGGAAGTCGTCGAGCAGTACGTCGAGGAATAGGGCCGCGCTGCCGGGCGCCAGCCGGGAAGCAGGCGCCAGCCCCGGGCAGCGCGGGCCCTAGGTTCAGCCCGGCGGGTCACCGCCGGGCTGAACCATTTCCGCCGGCGGCCCGTGCCCCCCGCGCGCCGCGGGAGTCGATGATCGTCCTGGCCACATCGGTGACCCGCAGGTTGCGCTCCTGGGAGATCTGCCGCAGCTTCTCCAGGGCGTCCTCGGCGCTGCAGCCCAGCGCCTGCATCAGCATGCCCTTCGCCTGGTCCACCAGCGCGCGTGACTCGGCGGCCGCGCGCAACTGGAGCGCGGTGCGCTTGGCGTCGCCGTACTCGGCGGCGTTGCCCATGACCGCGCCGCCGAAGGCGGTGAGCAGTTCGGCGAGCTGGCCAGGCTCGAGGGAGCGCGGCCGCGCGCCGACCAGGGACAGGGTGACCGCGTCGCCGCCGGACTGGTAGGCCAGCGTGACGCAGCAGCGCACGCCACGGCGCAGCGCCGCGCTGGCGTACTCCGGCCACCGGGCCTCGGCCAGCGTGTCGGGGCAGCTCACCGGCCCGCTGCCGGACAGGGCGTCCAGCACCGGCCCGCGCCCGCTGGACAGCTGCACGTCGTCAAGCTCGGGCAGGTCGGGATGGCTGGCCGCGCGCATGGCGGGCTCGCTGCCGCGCCACAGCAGGGCCGTGGCGCCCGAGCACGCCGCCACCTGACGTGCGGCAAGCACCACCAGCCGGTTGAGTGACCCAGGCTCGGAGGTGTTCGCGATGCTCAGCAGTTCAGCCGCCTCTTGCGCGAGGTCGGGGCGGGGCACGGTCACCTCCCGTTCACTTCCTGCCTGGCGGGCCAGGGCACGGACTGCGCTTGCTGCCAGCGTGTCACGATCGGCTCCCCGCCGGTACCGGCGGGGAGCAGCGAAAGCCGGGCGGGACGGTGGTCACCGTCCCGCCCGGCGTGGTGCTCGATGCCCGGCCGGGGGTGAGTCAGCCGGACTCGGCACCGGCCATGCTTGCGGCCGCGGGTCGCAGGCAGTGCTCGTAGGCCGCCACGGTCTCCCGGCTGATGCGGTCCCAGGAATACCGCGCGGTGGCCCGGTCGGCGGCGGCGATCCCGAACGCCTCCAGCCGCAGCGGGCTGGACAGCAGATCGCGCACCCGGCGGGCGAACAGGTCGGGGCGGCCGGGCGGGATCAGCGCGCCGGTGGTCCCGTCGAGAACGGCATCGGCGCAGCCACCCACGGCCGGCGCGGCGACCGGGATGCCGCAGGCCATGGCGGCCAGGGCGACCGCGCCGGAGGGCTCGTAGGGCGCCGCGCTCACCAGCAGGTCCGCCGAGCGGAGCAGCGCGGGCAGGCCGCCCGGGGCGATCTTGCCGGTGAAGGACACCCGGTCCGCCACGCCGAGGCGCCCGGCGAGACCGGTCAGGTCCTGGTAGGCCTCGTCCTTGCGGAGCTGCGACTTGGCCGGGCCACCGGCGATCACCAGTTCGGCGCCGGGCACCCGGGTGAGCATCCGCAGCAGCGTGTCAAGGCCCTGGTTGCGGTCCAGCCGGGTCACCACGGCGAGCAGGCGGTGGCCGGTGCCGCGCTTGGCGGCCGGGCCCTCGGGGGTGAACTCGGCGGTGTCCACGCCGCACGGGACGACGGTCACCGACGCCCGGGGCACTCCCATGCTCACCAGGTCGGCCGCTTCGGCACCGGTGCCGGCCAGGACGGTGTCGGCGTTCCGCGCGAGGCAGGCCTCCAGGCGGATCCGCACGTCATTGCCGTCCACGATGCTGCCGTGCCGCCGCTCCGCGACGCCCAGCGTGCCGAACGTCTGCACCAGCGGGATGTCGCGGCCGCGGGCCGCGGCGAGGGCGGCCAGGCCGCTCGTCCAGAAGTACGCGTGCACGACGTCGGGGGTGTTCCGGCGCCAGCGCTGTGCGAGCTGGTCGCTGAACTCGGCGACGTTGGCGGCCAGTTCGGCACCGGCCAGCGGCGCCGGCGGGCCCGCGGTGACATGCTCGACGGTCACCCGCGGGGCGAGGATCGCGCTGTCGGGCAGCGCCCGCGAGTCCCGCCTGGCATAGATGGTGACCCGGTGCCCGAGCTTGGCCAGCCCCCGCGCGTGCGCGGCGACGCTGGCGGCCTGGGACATCGGCTCCTGGCCGGTGGCCGGCGTGAGCGGACTGCCATGGTGAGCGACGAGGGCGATCCTCATCTCGATGCCTCCTGGGGGGTTGCCGCAGCCCTGGCATCGCGAGGTGACCGGTCATCGAGCGCAAAAAAGGCACACCCAGCTTCACGCCAGGACGGCGTGAGGGTGTGCCTGCGTCGTAAGCACCGTTCTCGGGAGAGGTTATCCCCTGCCCCCCGGCCAGTCAAACACCCGGCGCGCCGGCCGGGCTGGCGCGGCGAAGCGCCGGGGCCCGGCGACGGTGCTGCCGTCGCCGGGCCCCGGCGGTGAGATGCGTGCTAGTGGTGCGGTTACGGCCTAGTAGCTGTTCTTCCAGGTCGTGCTGAAGCTGTTGCCTCCGGTGAGGCCGGAGACCGTGTTGAGGTCGTAGGTCTGCGTGGCATCGATCATGGTGATCGAGTTGACGCCGGGACCGGTACCGATCGTGCCGGACTTGCCCCCGGCGGTCTCGGTGCCGCTGGTGACCTTGAAGGCGTTGTACTTCGCCTGCGGCACGATGCCGATCGAGAACGAGGGCCGCTCGGAGATCCACTCGGCGCTCTCGTCCTTGCAGGTGGCCAGCGCGCAGGTCTTCGTCACGGAGAAGCTGTTGGCGGTGTGTGTGGCGTCGGTCAGCTTGAGGGCGTAGCTGGTGCCGGTGCGCGTCACCGATGCGGTGATCTTGTCACCGGGCTGAAGCGACGTGCCCACCACGGTCAGGCCGGCCGGGAACATCTCGTACCAGGTGTCGTAGACGGCCACGCCCTGGAAGCACTGGGCGAGCGTGCCAAGCTGCTCGACCGTGCCGGTGTTGAAGCCGTCCAGGCCGACCCAGCCCGAGGTGATCTGGTCCTCGGCGTTGCAGGTCACGCTCGGCGCCGTCCAGGAACCGCTGACCTTGGTGAACTCCTGCGCCGTGGTGGACGTGTCGGCGTAGCCGGACCAGTTGAAGCTGCCGACCGCGGTCACGCCCTTGACGGCATGCGCGCCGCGCGTGTGGACCAGCATGGCCTGCGGGTGGTAGTGGCGCAGGTAGCGAGCGATCTCGGACCTGGCCTCGGAGAGGAACCGGGCCGATGTCGCGTGGCTCACCCGCGCGGGGGCGGCGACAGTGGTGGCGGCAGTAGCGCCGGTGAGCGTCACAGCCCCGGCCATCGCAGCGGCCGAGCCAGACACGATCAGATAGCGCAGCAGACGCATGCAAAACCCCTCTAGCTAGTGGGCAAAAAGAACATTCCGCCCGCACCTTAACCGGCGCTGTTACCGGTCTGCAACCCTGCCCGGCCCCTCCTTGCGACCCCGCGCGGCGAATCAAAAATACGCAATCGATTTTCTGTTGGCGCGAGGACCAGCGCCGGCTCCTACCAGCATCTACCTCCGCGTGAAGGGAAACTGCGATGAGGAGCCTGCTGATCGCCACAGCTGGCCGCCGCCGGCCTCGCCACCTGCGCCTGCAGCAGCCTGGGCGGCGCCGCGCCCCAGGTCACCGGGCCTGCCCCGGCCGTCCACACGGTCACCGTGCAGCACCACCGCCGGCACCACCACCGCCACCCGGTGGCCGTCACGGCCGACGGCCAGGGGCCCGCGACCGGCCCGCCCCGGCCAGCGCGCCTGCGGCCCCGCCGCCACCGGCCCCGTGCCTGTCCCGCTACCTGGGCGCCTCGGCCGGGATCGGGCAGGGCACCCTGGGCAGCAACTATCTGGTGATCGACTTCAAGAACCTGAACAACTCCCCGTGCACCCTGTATGGCTACCCGGGGGTCTCGCTCGCGGGCGGCAAGCCGGTGACCCAGATCGGCCAGGCGGCCGTCGAGAACCCGGCCACGCCGCGGCAACTGGTCACCCTCTCCCCCGGCGGGGTCGCGAACGCTCTGCTCCGGATCGTCGACGCGGGCAACTACCCGGCGCAGAAGTGCGCGCCGGTGACCTCCCACTGGCTGCAGATCTTCCCGCCCAACCAGACCGTGCCGATCTACCTGCACTACACCTCGCAGGCCTGCGCGAAGCCGGTCAAGCTGCTGACGGTCAACGTCGTCGTGCCCGGCTCGGGCGGCTGACCCGGCGGCGCGGAGGCCGCAGGCACCGCCCGCGAGCGCACCGCCGGTCACCGCCAACCCCCCCAGGCGAGTGACCGGCGGCGCGCCGCCCGCGCCGCCCGTTACCAGGCCCGGCAAGGCCAGGAAACGGCGCCAGCGATGGTCACCCCGGTATTCCTCCCGGATAGCCGGCGTGGCCCGTGCTGCCGTTTCCGCCTTCCCCTCCAGCCAGCCAGGGACGGCTCATCCGGCAACTTTCCGTATAGGGCGTCACACGAACGTCACACGCCGGGTATTTTCGGCGGGAAGCGCTCTTTACACTCCTGGCAGCAGCCGCCGGCGGCCCCGGCGGCAGGTGGTTGAGAGAGGCTCCGCATTGGGCCGTCTGCCCCCGCACCACGTCCGCCGCCCACGGCTGACCGCACCCTGCCAGCAGGCCGGCGTCGTGGTGATGGAGGCCGCCGCCGGATACGGCAAGACCGTCCTGGGCGCGGAACTGGCCGACATGTGGCGGTCGGTGGCGATCGAGGTGGTGCTGCACGAAGGCGGCATGCCCGCCCAGCTCTTCGCCGCCCGGCTGCGCACGGCGGCGGCACACGCGGGCTTCACCGAGGCCGCCGCGACCATGGCGGAGGCAGGTGAGGACGCCACCGGCGCGGTCGATGCCCTGCTCGGCGCGCTGGCCAGCGAACGCTGCACGTTCATCGTGGACGACGCCCACCACGCCGGCCGCGGCGCGGGCCTGCTGATCGAGCGCATCGCCGAGCAGTTGCAGCCCGACCAGCACCTCGTCGTGCTCGCCCGGCGCCTTCCGGAAGGCACCGGGCGGCTGCGCCGGGCGGACTGCGTCCAGCTGTCTGCCGGGGACCTGGCACTGCGGCCGGAGGAGACGCTGCAACTGTGCCGTGCCGGATTCGGGCTGGACATCGGCCCGGCCGAGGTGGCCCGGCTGGAACGGTCGACCGGCGGGTGGACCGCCGCCACGGCGCTGGCCGCGGCCCGCGCCCAGCGCACCGGCGAGGACGTCAGCGCACTGGCCACGGCGAGCGACCCGGACCAGCCGTTCAGCGCGGTCGCGGCGATCCTGCACGAGGCGCTCGACACGCTCCCGCAGCCGGAGCGCCAGGCGCTCGCCCAGGTCGGAAGGCTGCCGCTGCTCGATGCGCCGACGGTGGACATGGCCACGGAGGTCGAGGGCTATTTCGCCCGCGCCCTGGCCGCCGGAATCCCGTTCACCCCCGGCCAGGACGACTGGTGGGACCTGCCCGGGCCGGTCCGGGACTATCTCGCCTCGCTCCGCGGCCCGGATCCCGCGGTGCTGCGCCGGGCCGGCGCCGAGTACGCGCGGCGCGGGCAGCTGGGCGCGGCGCTGCAGCTCATGCTGGCGTTCGGCGACGCGGGCTCGGCCGCCCGGCTGCTGTCCGAAGGGTCACTGGCCACGATCGAGGCCCTCGATGTGCGTGAGTTCCAGGCCGTCATCGACCGGCTGCCCGCCGCGGCGATCGAGGAGCATCCGGCCCTGCTGCTGTACTTCGCGCTGAGCTGCGAGACCGCTGCGCTGATCGACCAGCGCAGCGAGGCACTGGAACGGGCCACCGCCATCGCCTGGGCCACGGGCGACCAGCGGCTGATCCGCGCGATCGCCGCCGAGCGGGCCAGCGACCTGGTCAGGGATATCCAGTACGAGAAGGCCGAGGACTCGGCGCAGCGCGTGCTCGCCGCCTGCCAGCGCGACGAGTGGCTCACCCGGGCCCGCGCGTTCTCCGTGCTGGGCCGGGCGAACTGCTGGAAGCTCGACGCCGGGGGCTGCCGTGACCTGGCCGCGCTGCAGGACTCCGAGCGGTACTTCGACCGGGCGGCCCGGTTGTTCGACCAGCTCGGGATGCGGACCGCCCGTGCCGGGCTGGTGCCCTACCAGGCGATGTGGATCGACTTCCCGCGCGGCGAGGCCAACGCCGCGCTCGAGCATCTCGAAGCCGGGCTCAGCCTGGTCGTGGACCGGCCGCGCAAATGGGCCTACCTGCTGATCTTCCATGCCGAGGTGTCGATCGAGCTGGGCAGGCACGACCAGTGCGAGGCGGACGTGCGGGAAGTCCTGCGCGTGGCCGCGGACCTCAACCACGCGGAGATCCTGCACGGCTACAGCCACTGGCTGCTGGCCCTGTCGGCGTCCCAGCGCCGGGACGCCGCCGAAACGGTGAAGCAGATCCGCCTCGCCGAGGTGCACAAGGGCGTCTGGTGGACCCGGGCGGGGGCCGAGTTCCTCGCCGAGGCGGCCGAGTGCCTCGACCGGGTCGGGCACAGCGCGCTGGCGATTGACTACCTCCGGCGGGCCCAGGCGGATCCCCAGGACGCCGAGCCGGTCATCGCCATGGCCGAGGCCGCGCTGCTGGCGCGGCACGGCGACGCGGACCTCGCCGACGCGAAGCTGCTGGCCGCGCCGGGTCACCAGGTCGCCCCCCGGGAGTACTGGCGGCTCACCCTGCTGCGGGCTTACGCGGCGTTCCGCCGCGGCGACGCGGACGCCGGGGCCCTCGCGGCGCGCGCTTTCGAGGAGGCGGCCCGGCTGGGGCTGGCCCACCTGCCCTACACCAAGGAAGGCGCGATCACCGAGGAACTGCTCGGCCTTGCCGTGGAGACCGGCCAGCCGGCCGCGCTGGCGCTGGAGGCGGCCGCGCTGCCCGTGTCGATCTCGGTACTCGGCCGGTTCACCCTCACCCGCGGCGGCCGGCCGGTGCCGCTGAGCCCGGGTCAGGCGACCCAGCTGCTGAAGCTGGTGGCCGCCTCCGGCGGGCGGGTCCCGGCGGAGGTGGCCATCGACGCGCTGTGGCCGGAGGCCGGCCGGGAGGCGGGACGCAACCGGCTGCGGACCGTGCTCAACCGCCAGCGGGCCGAGGCCGGTGAGGTGATCGTCCGGGCGGGCGAGATGCTGCTGCTGGCCCCCGAGGTGCAGGTCGACCTGGAGCTGTTCCAGGCCGAGGGCCGCCGCGCGCTGGCGCTGGGGCTGGCCGAGCCGGCCCTCGCGGTGGCCGTGGCCCGGGCCGCCGTCGCCCGGTACCGCGGTGACGTGCTCCCCGACGACCTGTACGAGGAGTGGGCCCGCGGGCCACGGGACCGGGCCCGCCGGACCATGCTGGCGCTGCTGGATCTGTGTGCCGACGCGGCCGCCGCGCGCGGCGACCTGGACGAGACCCGGCGGGTCATCGAGCTGACCATCGACCTCGCGCCCTACGACGACGCCAGGTACCTGCGCGCGGCGGCGGCGCTGCTGGAGCAGGGCCGCCGCGGGGCCGCGCTGACCGTGGTGCGCCGGGCCCGCGCCGCCCTGGCCGAACTCGGCCTGCAGCCGCCGCCGAACCTGATCAGCCTGGAGGAGACGATCGTCGCCTGAGGCGCCGGCGGCAGGGCCCAGCCGGGCGGATGAAGCCGCCGGGCCGGGGCAGGGATCGCTGAGGCGAACGTCAGCTCATCGGCCCCCAGAGAACCGGAAGGAAAGCCCGTGACCGCGATACCCGAGATCATGCTGAACAACGGCCGGATGATTCCGCAGTTCGGCTTCGGCGTTTTCCAGGTGAAGCCGGAGGACACCGCAGACGGCCGTGACCGCGGCGCTGCAGGCGGGCTACCGGCACATCGACACCGCGCAGATGTACGGCAACGAGCGCGAGGTCGGCGAGGCCATCGCCAAGTCCGGCCTGGACCGCGGGGACGTCTTCGTCACCAGCAAGCTGGCCAACGACAGCCACCGGCCCGACGACGCCCGCCGGGCGTTCGCCGGCTCACTGGACGCGCTCGGCTTCGGCTACATCGACCTGTTCCTGATCCACTGGCCGCTGCCGGCCCGCTACGACGGCGACTACGTGTCGACCTGGCAGGCCCTGGAGGAGTTCTACCGGGACGGGCGGGCCCGCTCCATCGGCGTGTCCAACTTCCAGCCGCACCACCTGCGGCGCCTGCACACCGAGTGTGAGATCACCCCGGCGGTCGACCAGATCGAGGTGCACCCGTACCTGACCCAGCAGGAGGTGCGGGAGTTCTGCGCCGGGCACCAGATCGCCATCGAGGCGTGGTCACCGCTGGCGCGCGGCGGCGGCCTGCTCTCCGACCCGGTGGTCGTCTCGATCGCCGCGGCGGCGGGCAAGACCCCGGCCCAGGTCGTACTGCGCTGGCACATCCAGCGCGGCGACATCATCTTCCCCAAGTCGGTCACCCCGGCCCGCATCAAGGAGAACATCGACATCTTCGGCTTCGAGCTGTCCGGCCAGGACCTCGAAGCGATCACCTCGCTGAACCGGGACCAGCGCACCGGCCCCGACCCGGACAAGTTCGACGCGGTGTAACTGCCGCGCTCCCGGGTAGCAGGCCCGGGTGCCAAGGGCGACCTGGTGCACTACCACCACGCCGTGGCCGGGGCGATTGCTGCCGCCGCTGCGGGGCCGGCCGAACCGACGGGGACGTGACCGGCAGGGCCACGGCCGACAGCAGGAGGGACACTCGGATGACAGTTCTCGGTAACCAGGAAGCGTCGGGCGGTGACCGCGACATACCGGCCGCCCAGCTGGTCAAACAGCTTTCCGAGCAGGTTTCGCTACTGGTGCGGGACGAGATGAAGCTGGCGACGCTGGAGATGACCGGCAAGGCGAAGACGGCCGCGCGCGGCGCCGGCATGCTCGGCGGCAGCGGCGTCATGGCCCTGTACGGGATCGGGTGCCTGCTGGCCGCGGCGATCATCGCGCTGGCCGGGGTGATCCCCGCGTGGCTGGCCGCGCTGATCGTCGGCGTGGCGCTGTTCGCCGTCGCGGGCATCGCCGCACTGGCCGGAAAGGGCCAGCTGAAGAAGGCGACGCCACCGGTACCCAGCCAGGCCGCCGAAAGTGTCAAGGCCGATGTGGAACAGATCAAGGAGAGTGCGCACCGATGAATGACGCTGCGGGCAGCCGCACACCAGAGGAAGCTGCGGCAGCCGCACCCCGAGGAGGAGGCCCTCGCCGGGGAGATCGAGCGCACCCGGGAGCAACTCGGTGAGACCGTCGAGGCCCTGGCCGCGAAGGCCGACGTGAAGGGCCGCGCGCAGCACCGGGTGGCGGAGGTCAAGGGCAACCTGCGTGGCAAGGCCCGCGCGGCCAAGGACAGGTCACCGGGCAAGCCGCGGAACTGCGCGACGAAGCTGCGGCCAAGGCGGCACGCGCGAAGGACAACGGGCAGGCCACGGCGGCACGGGTAACGGACACCGCGCAGGCCGCCAGCACGCCGGTACGCCAGCAGGTCACCGCCAGGCGCGGCCGGGGCCGCCCGGGCCGTCCGCGGTGTCACGCCCGCCCCGGTGCAGCGGTCCGTCGGCCAGGCCGTGGCCATCGTGCGCACGAACCGCGGGAAGGTGGCGTCGGCATCGCTCGCCGCCCTCGTCGTCCTGGCCTGGCTCGCGCTGCGCCGCCGGCGCTGATCCGCGCGCTGACCCCGGCCCGCGCACCGCTAACCGCCAACGGCCACCGCTGAGACGCCCGCGGTGGCGTCGATGTCGTAGCGGCTGGCTGCGCGGGCCCACCCCGGTGCGGCGAGTACGGTGCCGCCGGCCACGCCGACATGGGTCTGGCCGGCCAGCGTTGCCGAGGCGGCGCCGCCGCCCAGGCGCAGCCGCGCGGGCACCCCGGCGGGCAGGCTCAGCGTGGCCCGGCTCGCCCCGCCCGCGAGCACCACTGTGGCGGTGCCGGCGGGCCGGGGCAGGGTCATCGTGATCGCGCTGCTCCCGGCCGCGAAGTCCACCTCGCTGACCCGGCCGTGGCCCAGCAGCACCGAGGTCGTGCTGGTGCCGCCGGCGAACCGCAGCCGCCAGGTGACGTGCGGGTTCAGCAGAATGCGGACCGCCGCCCGGCCGCCCTGGCCGGTCGGTTCCAGGTGCAGCAGCACCGGGCCGTGACCGGTGAGGACGGGGCGGATGCCCGAGCCGGGCGGCGTCGACACCCGGATCAGGTTGCCCCCAAGATCGGCGGTGCCGACGGTGACCGCGGTCGCCCCGTTCACCACTTCCAGGGCCGCGCTGTCCCGGCCGTCGCGCGGCAGCGCGGCCGTATGCGGCGCACGGTGCGCACCCGAACAGCCCGCCAGGGCCACGACACCGGCACACACCGCCACCCGCAACGCTTTCATGCGCGGCACACTGCCCCGCAACCCCCGTGCTACACCTGGCCCACCATCCGGTAAAGTAGCACTCTGTAGTTGATTGATTACGTTACGCTCGCCGGGTGCTACGGAAACGCGGGACAGGCAGCCTGGACGCACGCTGGGTCCGTGGGCTGGCGGGCGGGGGCGTGCTCGCCTGCGTCGCGGCCATCGCCCTGGTGGGGTGGCTGCATCTCACCGGATACGGGGCCGCCCCGGCGGCCCGGTCACGCCTCGCACGGGCGGCCCACGCGGCCCAGGCGGCCATGTGGCGCGAGTGGCGGTCGTTCCCCGGCTACCGGGACGTGGTACCGGTGATCATGTATCACAGCATCGGCGGCCACCCGAGCTACCTCACGACCTCCACCGCGCAGTTCGCCGAGCAGATGCGGGCGCTCAAGCTCGGCGGGTTCCACACGCTGACGATCCAGCAATACGCCGCCTACGTGCACGGCGACCTGCGGGGCCTGCCCGAGCGGCCGATCCTGCTCACGTTCGACGACGGGCGGCAGGACGCCTACCAGGCCGCCAACCCGATTCTGCACGGCCGACGGCTTCCACGCGACGGAACTCGCCGTCCCCGGCTGGGTGGTGCACAACCCCGGGTTCAGCGTGTCCTGGGCCGAGCTTGAGCAGATGTACCGCGGCACCACCTGGGATGTCGAATCCCATTTCGGCTTCGGGCCGGAGAAGGTGCAGGTCAGCAAGACGGGTGCGACCGGGGCGAGGTTCGCCTACCTGCAGTACCTCCCGGCGGTGCCAGGCCGCCGGGGCCACCCGGGCAGCCCCGGCCACCTGCAGACGTTCGCCCAGTTCCGTAAGGCGTTCACCGGCAACGAACTGTGGGGCATCCAGCAGTTCCGGGACCACCTGCCCGGCTTCCGGCCGCTGGCCACTGCCATCCCCGGCTCCAACTACGGCCAGGACGGCACGAACGACCCGCTCATCCCGCGGTACGTGCTGACCTGGCTGGACCGTCACTTCACCGTCGTCTTCGGCGGGGACTACCTGGACCAGGGCAAGGGGCGCCCGCTGCAGATCGCCGGCCGGTTCTCGCCGCGGCTCTCCTACCGCATGTCCATGGGCCCGAAGGACACCCTGCAGGCGTTCCACTGCCGCCTTGCCGACTTCGTCCGCGGCGTCCCGGTCGCCGACGAGCGCCGCTGCTTCCTGCCCCCGCACCCGCCAGCCGCGGCAGCTTCCGCGCGCCACACGCCCTAGTGCGGCCAGCGGGACTTGCCGGACGCCTTCTTCCAGGTGCGGCGGGCCTCGGCCTGGAACCGCCCGGCACCGCACGCGTCCCGGCCGTACAGCAGCCCGTAGCTGAACGCGTTCTCACCGGCCAGGTGCGCGCTGATGCCCAGGTCCCTGGCCACCGCCCGGGCGATGACCGAGTCCTGGTGCTCGCCGAGCACGGACTGGATCTTCTTCATCCGCCGGGCGAACCGGGTGGCCTTCGCACCGGCCGCCGGCGCGATCGCCTCGGCCGCGTACCTGGCCCGCCGGGCCGACTTGCGCGCCCGGTGGAGGGCTTCGTCCCGGCCCGGCCCGGCCGCCGCGCGCCAGGCCCGGTGCATCCGCCGGGCCGCCTGCCGGTGGGCGCGGCGCGCGGCCACCGGAAGCACGCCGGCCGCCGGCCGGGCCGCCTCGGGTGTGAGCGGCGGCTCGGCGAGCAGCCGGTCCAGATCGTCGAGCAGCGAGAAGTACCGCTCCGAGTCGAGGGTGGCGAGCAGTTCGGTGCGGGCGGCCGCGCGCACGGACGCGAAATGACCCTGGATTCGCGCGTCGACCGGGCCGATGCGCAGTTCCACGGGAAGCTGGCGGAGACTGCCCCGCAAGTGACCGGCCAGCACCTCCCCGTCGCGGGCCGCGCCGAGCACGCCGCCGAGCCACTTCAGGTCGGCGGCCAGCCCCGCGGTGGCGTCCCGGGGCATGATGTGCCCGAACGAGCGGAGCGTGCTGCGCAGGCGCCGGCTGGCCACCCGCATCTGGTGCACGGAGTCGGGCTCGTCCAGCCGCACCAGCGGATCCAGCGACTTCAGCCTGCCGGCATGCGTCCGCAGGTAGGCCAGCACCACCTGACCGGCGGATGAAGATGCGGTCGGCGCGGGAGCGTGCTCCGGCCCGGGCAGCCGGTCGCTGAGCGCCCGTTCCAGCTTGGCCGCCCGGCCCGCCGGGCGCAGGCCGTCGTGGCGCAGCAGTTCGTCGGCCGCCCGGAGCAGCCGCCGGTCACCGCCGGTCAGTTCCACCTCGACCTCCTGCCACCGGGACAGCGCCGTGGCGGGGCCCAGCGTCTGCGCGGAGACGTCGTCGGCGGCGACCTCGGCGAGCGAGTCCCCCGCCTCGTCGAGCAGGATCAGGCGCTGCCGCGTCGTGGTCATCCGGGCGACGGGCTTGAGCTGGGTCCCCCGGGCGTGCACCCGCACCAGGGCAGCCAGGTCGCTGGGCACGTGCCTGGCCGTGCCGAGCGGCCGCCGGATCTCCCGGCGCGTGCCGTTGCCGAGTGGCAGCTTCAGGTGCCAGCCGTCGTCCGCGCCACCGGACCTGCGCCGCAGGGTGATCCCGGCACGGATCAGCCGCAGGTCGCCGGTGTCGTAGTACTCGGCCTCAAGCCGCTGTTCCTCGGGCCCGGAAGTGGCGGCCACCCCCGGCAGGCGGTCCAGGCCCGGCAGGCCCGCACCGGCGGGCGCGTCGTACTTGGTCTCGGTTTCGTTCACGGTCGCGGCCATCGGCCTCCTCTACCCCGGCCGGGCCGGTCGAAGCGCCGGTTACCCCGGAAAACGGGTGCGGCGCTGGACGAGCGGCAGCACGAACCACAGCCCCGCGAACACGCACACCACGAACACCGTGATGATCACCACCGTGGCCCCACGGTCCACGAAGCTGACCACCAGCAGCACCGCAGCCGAGACGGCCAGGCCGACCGCGGCCAGGCCGAGGATCGCCAGCACGTTCGCGTCCCTGACCAGTTGCTCCTTGCGGTGGCGGCGGAACACCAGCCGGTGGTAGGCGACCGGCGCCAGCAGCAGCGCGGTGGCGAGCGCGGCCAGCAGCAGGGCGGCCACGTACAGCCCGTGCTCGGCGTGGCTGAGCTTGACGAACCTGGTGGTGAAGGGAATCGAGAGCAGGAACCCGAACAGCACCTGCACGCCCAGGCCCGCCACCCGCAGTTCCTGCAGCAGTTCGATCAGGTTGCGGTCGTCGCGCTCCGCCTCGGTCTCCCCCGGGCGGGCCGCGTCGGCCGCACCTGCGGTGGCTCACCGCGCCCGGGCGGCTTCCGGCACCCGGACCGGCACGCCGGCGCTCTGGGGCAGCGGGCGGACGCGCGGCCTGCGTTCCCGGCGCACCAGGCGGCGGCGTTCCTCCTCGGTCATGCCGCCCCACACCCCCTGGATCGAACCGGCCTCAAGGGCGTAGCGCAGGCACTCCCGCTGGATCTCGCAGCGCGCGCAGACCGCCTTGGCCCGCATGACCTGCCGCAGCGCGGGACCCGAGTAGGAGATCGGGAAGAAGAGCTCAGGGTCGGCGCTGGCACAGGCGGCACGTGACCACCAGCCGGCGCGGTTGTCCATCTCAGTCATCGGGACCTCAGATTTCTCGTCCTGGGCTGGGCTGGCATGGCCGGACCAGCCGGGACCGATCCAGCCACAAGCTCCGCCTGCCCGCGCAGGCGCGGTCTAACCACCGCGGCTGCAAAACCCGGGCAATTCCGAGAGCCGCCTGACCTGGGGCGCAGACGGTCACACCGGGCCGGGCGTGCTCCGGTGTACCCCGCGCGGGCGTTAGCCGGTACGGGCCGGGCCGCCCCGCTGGCCGAGTCGAAGTCACCGGTGCCGTCCGCCCCCGCGGCCCGAGCTTGCGGGTATGCCGTCCGGCCCCGCGCCGGGACGTTCTCCGGGTGTCCCGAGGACATCTGCTTGATCTTGAGATAACGCTGATGTCCGCCCACTGGCTGGCGACGAGCAGCGCCGCCCCCACGGGAACCAACAGCCGCAAGGCCTTGAGCGCCATGCCTGCCCCCTCTCCGGAAATCTGCGTGGTCGTCCCCTTACCGCTTCCCATCCAGCCGAGGTCAAACCAGGCCCGGCGCCAGCGGATGCCGGGCGGCGATGTTTGCGCGGCTGCGCGCGGGCAGGAACTCCCGGGCGCCCGGGCGGCGCGACCTGGGCGAGCAGAGGAACGGCGCATGGCGGAACAATCGGCCACGGACCGCACCGTGCTGATCGCGGGTGCCGCGAACATCTTCGTGGGGGTGGTCAAGCTCGCGGCCGGGATCCTGGTGGGCTCCAGCGCGATGCTCGCGGAGGCCGCTCATTCGGCCGCGGACACGCTCAACCAGGGGTTCCTGTGGGCGTCCCTGCGCCGGAGCGCGCGGCCCGCCGACGAGCGCCACCCGTTCGGGTATGGCCAGGAGCGGTACTTCTGGTCACTGCTCGCGGCGTTCGGCATCTTCATCGCCGGCGCCGGGTTCTCCATCTTCGAGGGCCTGCTCGCGCTCGGGCACAAGGGCAGCGAGAACCCTCTGCTCGCCTACATCGTTCTCGTGGTGGCGCGGCATGGCCGAGGGAACCTCCCTGGTCCGGGTGCTGGTGCAGTACCGCGCTGAAGCCCGCCGCAGCAACACAGAAATGCTCGACCAGATGCGGAGCAGCCCGGACACCACGGTCCGTACCACCCTGTTCGAGGACTCGGCCGCGATGGTGGGCCTGGTGTTCGCCGCGCTCGGGCTGGCGCTGCGGCAGGTGACCGGGTCACCGGTCTGGGACGGCGCGGCCTCGATCGCCATCGGCTGCCTGCTCATCGTGGTCGCGGTCCGCCTTGGCCTGGACAGCAGGGACTACCTCATCGGCCGGGCGGCAAACCCCAGGGAACTGAAGGTAATCGAGGGCGAGATCGGGAAAACCCCCGGCGTGGACAAGGTCGTCGAACTGCTCACCATGTACCTGGGCCCAGACCATCTGATCGTGGCGGCCCGGGTGGCCTTCAGCGACGACATCAGCGCGGACCGGGCCGAGGAGTCGCCGACGACATCGACGGGCGGCTCGCCGACCGGCATCCCGCTGGTCCCGCATGTATTCCTGGACCCCACCGCAGGCGCCGCGGCCGCCAGCCGCCCGCGGGCACCGGAAAGCCGCAGGGGCCCGCCTAAATCGGCGAATCCGCCGCGGTTCCCGCCGACAGCCGGACCGCGGTCTCCAGCATCCCCGCGTGCACGAAGGCCTGCGGCAGGTTGCCGCGAAGCTGGCGCTGGTGCACGTCGTACTCCTCGGTGTACAGCCCCGCCGGGCCGCAGGCCGCCCGGTTGCGCTCGAACCAGTGCGCCGCCTCCGCGTCCTGCCCGCATGCCTGGGCGACCTGGGCCATCCAGAAGCCGCAGAGCAGGAACGCGCCCTCGGCCTTGTGCAGCGGCCGGGGATCGTGGCGGAACCGGTACACGTACCCGTCCTCGGCCAGTTCCCCGCGCACCGCGCGCACGGTCGCCCGGGCGCGCGGATCGTCCGGCGGCAGTGCGCCGCGGATCACCGGCAGCAGCAGCGCGGCATCGACCCGCTCGTCGGCGGGCGAGCGCTGCCAGCGGCCCGTCGGGTGCACGCAGTCGCCGAGGCTCGCCAGGATCGTGTCGGCCAGCGCGCTCCACTCGGCGGCCTGCCGGTGCCCGTGCCCGCCCGGCGGCCCTTCGGCCGCGGCGGCCAGCGAGCGCAGCCCGGACACGCAGGTGAGCCGGGAATGCGCCCAGTGCTGGTCGTCGAGTTCCCAGATGCCCGCGTCGGGTTCGGTCCAGCGCTTGCCGATCGCGTCGGCCGCCACCGCGGCCGCCCGCCAGTTCTCCTCGGCCAGCATGTCCAGCCGCGCGGCGGCGGCGAGCAGTTCCAGCGACTCCCCCAGCCCGTCCAGCTGGAACTGGCCGATGACCCGGTTCCCGGCCCTGGCTGTGCCGCCGGGGTAGCCGCGCAGCCGCAGCGCCCGGTCGTCCGGGATGCGCTCGCCGCCGACGGTGTAGGCGGGCATCAGGCCGGGGCCGTCGGCGAGGATCCGCTCGGTGATGAACCGGACGGTCCCCTCCAGCAGTGGGTGCGGGCCGTGCGCGGCGACCGCCAGGCCCGCGTAGCACTGGTCGCGGATCCACGCGTACCGGTAGTCGTAGTTCCGGCCGCCTTCCAGGCGCTCGGGCAGCGAGGTGGTCGCGGCGGCGACCATCGCGCCGCTGCCCGAGGTCAGCCCGCGCAGCACGGCGTAGGCGTGCCGGGCGTCCCGGACGGCGATCAGGTCCTCGCAGCCGGGCACCACGGTGGACCAGGCTTCCTCGGTGGCCGCCCAGGTCGCGTCCGGCTCGGGCGGCGGCCCGTCCAGTGGCCGGTCCGACAGCTCCAGGACCAGGTCGTGGTGCCCGCCGGCGGGCAGCGACACGGTGAACGCGAGCCCGTCGGCGGTGTGCCGCGCCCGGGCCGCACCCGACCAGCGGAACCTGATCGCCCCGCTCCGCCCGGTCCAGTACCCGCCCGCGCGGGACAGGCCGGTCATCCGGCTGCGGCCGAACGCGGCGCGGACGTCCAGCAGCACGTCCACCTTGGCCGGGCCGTCGACCGCCTCGATCCGCCGCAGGATGACCACGCGGTGCGGGTCGGCCGGGCATGGCCAGCGCCTCCCGGCATTCGGTGTGCGCGGAGCCGCCGCCCCACCGGCTCCGCCAGATGAGGCTGCCGGTCTCGTAGTAGCCGCCCCAGACGTTCCACGGGATCCGACGGGGTGACCGCGTACCTGCCCTGGCCGCCGAGCAGCCCGCTGAACACGGCCGGGCTGTCCCAGCGGGGCGCGCACAGCCAGGCGATCGCGCCGTCGGGGCCGACCAGCGCGCCGCGCTCCCCGTCGGCGATCAGCGAATACTCCCGCAGCACATGCGGCCGGAACGGTCTGTTCACGCCGCGTGCTCCTGTCCCGAAGATCGCCGGCGAAACACGCCCACCGCCCCGGGCCGCCGCGTTTGGCCTGGCCGATACCGGGCAGTCGGGCCCTCATTGCCATCCGCAGGAGGGGGCTGACCGTGAGTGACGTCAGACGGGGACGATGACCGAACCGGAACCGGCGACCGTCGTGGTGGGAGTCGAAGGCGGCAGTGGTTCCCGTACCGCCATCAAGATGGCCGCGCAGGAGGCCCGGTACCGGGACGCGCCGCTCATCGCGGTCATGGCCTACAGCGGCGAGCGCGCCGTGGCGCCGGCCGCCCGGCCGGTGGCCACGCTGCGCGCCGCGGCCGAGGAACGGCTGGTCGCGGAGTCGGCGCTGCGGGACGCGGTGGTCGACGCCCTCGGTGACGAGGCGGACAAGGTCGAGTTGCGCACCGCCCTCGGCCTGGCGGGACGGAACCTGATCGACACCGCCCGCCGGGTCAATGCCCAGCTCATCGTCCTGGCCGGGCGGGGCAGCACGTCCATGCTGCTCGGCACGGTGAGCCAGTACGTGCTGCGCAAGGCGCCCTGCCCGGTCCTGGTGGTGCCGGAGGCCGGTTAGGAACCGGAGTGGGCCACCGCGACGAGGCAGGCCGGGATCACGGTCAGGGCACGGTCCGCGCGGCTCCGGCCGGTCTGGTCTGCGGCCTCGCGGCGCGCCTGGCCGGGCACCGAGCGGTGCCGTCCCGGCCGCGATGGCGGCGGGGGCAGCGGCGGTGCGGCAGGCCCGGCGCCGGTCCAGCCGATGTCGGCCCACACCAGCCGGCCGCGGTGGTCCCCGCACACTCCGGTGCTGGCCGCCAGCGCCCGCACCAGGTGCAGCCCACGGCCGCACTCCGCCAGCCCGGCGGCATGCGCGGCCAGGCAGGCGGGGCGTGCTGTCAGCCGCGGCCCCGCCGCGGCGCCGTCGTCGGCGACCGCGACCCGCAGCACCGGCCCGCACCAGGTCACCTCCACCATGACCAGGCCACCGTGCCCGCTGGCGGTGTGCCGGATCGCGTTGGTCACCAGTTCCACCGCCACCACGATCGCGTCATCGCGTTCCGGCGCGCCGGGCAGCAGCCCGGCCAGCCAGCGCCGCACCTCGCGCACCTGGTCGTCCCGGCCCGGGAAGACCCGCCGCCAGCGCGGGAAGGGGTCCCGCGTCAGGGAACCGGTGCCGAGGTCGCTTCCCGGGCTTGTTCCGGGCGATGTCATCGTGGCTCCTGCCGTTATGAATCGAAAACGACCGCCAGGCGTTAATTTGCCTGGGCGGCCCTTGGCCTACCTTGCTGAAATACCCAGGCTTAAACAAGCAGATCAGCCACAACAAAACGGCGCTAAACAATTCCCCGCGCATATCTCCTGATAACCGGACTCGGTCCACCGTGACGCGTTTCGGCGAGCGCAGCCGCACGGAAAGTGCGCGTAATCAATATTCAAAACGATCATCCGTGGCCGGCCACGGCCCGATCGCGGCCGGCGATCAGCGCCGGTAGCTGATCGACTCCAGGGAGACGAAGCTGTAGTCGCCGACCATCGGCGGCCGGGGGTTGATGAGGTCGATCGCGCCGCTGGTCTGGATGACCAGGTCCGCGTAGGTGCCGTTGAACGTGTGCACGATGGTGTAGACGTCGTGCGAGGGACGGGCGGCGGGCGGCAGGGTGCCGATCGTGTTCGCGCCGGACCCGCTGGTGCTGGTCTGCGTGACCGCGCCCTGCAGGTGCACGATGCCGTACTTGTCGGTGTACCAGGCGGGCGGCCGGGAGCCGAACCCGGCACTGCCGGAGAAGTTCGCGGTGTTGACCGCGATCGGGCTGCCCGCGCAGGCCGGCCGGTAGCTGATCGACTCCAGGGATACCAGGTAGTTCTCTTCGACGGCCGGCGGCCGGGCGCCGATCAGGTCGATCGCGCCGCTGGGCTGGATGACCAGGTCCGCGTAGGCGTTCTGGCCTGTGGTCACCACGGTGTACACGGCCTGCGCGGGCGCCTCGGCGGGCGGCAGGGTGCCGATCGTGTTCGCACCGGACCCGCTGGTGCTGGCCTGATCGGCGGCGCCTTCCAGGTGCACGATGCCGGACCGGTCGGTGTACCAGGAGGGCGTGAAGGTGCCGGCCACGCTGCCGTTCCAATTCACCGTGTTCATCGCGATCGGGGTGCCGTCGCCGGTCGGCCGGTAGGTGAGCCCCTCCAGGGAGACGAACGAGAAGTCGGTCACGGCCGGCGCCGCCGAGGGGACGGCCGTGATCTGCCCGGCGGGGCTGATCTCCAGCGAGGCGTAGGTGCCGTCGAAGCTGTGCGCGAGGAGCAGCACGAACTGGGCAGGCCAGGCGGCACGGGGCAGCGTCCCGATCAGCGGGGCGTTCGGCCCTGTTTCGTTGACCACCTTCACCGCGCCCTGCAGATGGACGACGCCCGAACTGTCCTGGTACCAGGCGGGGCCGCGGGAGCCGAACCCGGCGCTGCCGCTCCAGTTCAGCAGGTTGAGCGCGATCGGCCGCGGCTTCGGCAGGGGGGCCGCCGCGGCGGCCGCTGGGCCTGGGCCTGAGCCGCCGTGGCCGCGCCCAGCACGGCCAGGGTGCCCAGCGCAGCGGCGGCGAGCCAGCGTGCGCCGCGCGCCGCGCGGCGCCGGGCGGACACGGATGTTCTCATGACGTGATCGCTCCCTTTCCATGTTGCTCCGGCCGGCCGCAGCCGGGGGACGCCGCGACGGGCCACTAGGACGGGCCCGTTGCTGGGCAGGGGTACGCACCCGGAGGACCGGGCGGTTCAATCAGGAGCCGCCGCTGCGCGGTTTGCGGCCCCAGACCGCGACCAGCAGGTGCGGCATCATCAGCGTGTCCGGGTCGGCGAGATGCCGCCGGACGGCCAGGTCCACCTCGTTCAGCTCGGCGTCGCTGGCCACGCCAAGCTCGGCGATCACCGGGCGCAGGCTGCGCACCAGGTCGGGGATGACGGTGCGGCGGGAATGGCCGACGGGATAGGCGCCGGCATGCACCTGTACCTGAATGTCCACCAGCCCGGCCTGCCGGTACATCTCGGCCAGCCTGCGGCCGATATGCAGGTCGGCGCCCGCCCGGGTGAAGGCGGCGCGGAAGATCTCCCAGAGCCGGTCCCAGGCGGGCAGCGGCGGGTAGCAGAGGGCATGCTCGACGTCGGGCTCCTGGCTGGCGACCCAGCCGCCCGGGCCGGGCCAGCCGGACCATCTCGCGCGAGCACCTCGGCGGGCTCGGGGATCGTCACCAGCAGGGTGCGGGCATGCACCAGGTCGAAGCTGCCCGCAGGCAGGCCGGTGTGCCGCGCGTCGCCCCTGATGCACCTGGACGCCAGCCGGCCCGGAGCGCGCGTAGCGCGCCGCGGCCGCCGCGACATGGCCGGGGTCGGCGTCCAGGCCCACGACCCGTCCGCCCGGCGACACCGCGGCGGCCAGCAGGTCGAGGATTCCGCGCGGGCCGCAGCCCAGGTCGAGCGCGGCGTCGCCCGGCCCCAGGCCGATCCTGGCGAGCAGCGCCTCGGCCTCGGGGCGCAGTTCGTCGGACTGGCGGATCAGCCGGGCCTGCTCGCCGGTGTCGGCGCCGAGCGCGTAGACCTGCTGCGGGTCCGGGCCCGCGCCTGCCCGACCGCCGGACAGGGTCAGTTCCTCATCGGCGCGGGCAGTTGCGCCGGTCCCCGTGACTGCGGTCATGATGGTCTCCTTATGCAGTGTGCGGGGCCAGCGTGACCGGCCCCGATTCCGGCCGGCCCACCGCTGGCTTACCGTTGGCTTACGGGCGTCGTGCTGGCTGGCGATGCCGCCGCTGGTACCGCGCATCCGGGGAGAGCCGCAGTTGGAGTTCAGCGTCCTTGGTCCCGTCGAGGTGACCGCCGGCGGGCGGCCGCTGGCGCTCGGCGGCGCCCGGGCCAGGGCCGTGCTGGCGGTGCTGGTCGCGCAGCCCAATCAGGTCGTCTCGGCCGACCGGCTGGCCGACGAACTGTGGCCCGGCCACCCGGCGGACAAGGCGGCGGCCAGCCTCCAGGTGCGGCTCTCCGAACTGCGCAAGGCGTTCCGCTCGGCCGGGGAGGACGGCCGCCTGGCCACCCGCCCGCCGGGTTACCTGCTGGCCGTGGCGCCCGGCGACGTGGACTCGCTGCGCTTCGCCGCGCTGGCCGACGAGGGCACCGCCGCGCTGGACGCCGGGGACGCCGCCACGGCGGCCCAGCGGCTCACCGAGGCCCTGGCCCTGTGGCGCGGCCCCGCCTTCGCCGGGATCGACGTGCCGTCGGTCCAGGCCGAGGCCGGCCGCCTGGAGGAGATGCGCCTCGCGGCACTGGAGTCACGGGCGGAGGCGCTGCTGGCTGCCGGGCGTGACGCGGAGGCCGTCGCCGAACTGGAGACGCTCACCGGGGCTCAGCCGCTGCGCGAACGGCTCTGGTCGATGCGGATGCTGGCGCTGTACCGGGCCGGCCGCCAGGCCGACGCGCTGCGTGCCTACGGCGACCTGCGCACGATCCTGGCCGACGAGCTGGGGATCGACCCGGGCCGGCGCTGCGCGACCTGCACGCGCGCATCGTGCGCCAGGATCCGGCGCTGGACCTGCAGGCGCCGCGCCGGACGGCCGGCGCACCGGCCCGCCGCAGACCCGCTACGTCCAGGCCGCCGACGGCGTGCGCATCGCCTACCAGATCCTCGGCCACGGCGACCGCGACATCGTCTTCGTCCCGGGCCTGATGAGCCACCTCGAACTGCTCTGGGAGACCCCGGAGACCGGCGGGTTCTTCCAGCGGCTGGCGACGCTCGGGCGGCTGATCCTGTTCGACAAGCGGGACACCGGGCTGTCGGACCGCGCCCCCGGCGCCGCGACGCTGGAGGAGCGCATCGACGACGTGCGGGCGGTGATGCGCGCGGCCGGGTCGGCGCGGGCCGTGCTGTTCGGCTACTCCGAGGGCGCCCCGATGAGCATCCTGTTCGCCGCCACCTACCCGGAACGGGTCACCTCGCTGATCCTCGGGTCGGCGGCCGCCCGCTGGTTCCCCGCCCCGGACTACCCGTGCGGGCAGGCGCCGGAGGAGATGTGGCGCGCCCTGCACGACATCGCCGAGAACCGCTGGGGCCAGGGCGACACGATCGACTGGTACCTGCCGAGCCGCGCGGGCTCGCCGCAGGCCCGCCAGCTCATCGCCCGGTTCGAGCGGATGGCGATCAGCCCGAGCGCGTTCCTCCAGATGATCGAGATGATCCGGGAGATCGACGTCCGCGACGTGCTGCCCGCGATCCACGTCCCGACGCTGGTCATCCAGCACCTCGGGGACCGCATCACCACCCCGTTCCACGGCCGGTACCTGGCCGCCCACATCGCCGGCGCCCGGTACTTCGAGGGGCCCGGTGACCATTCGCTGCGGTTCGCCGGCAGCGGGGATAGCGATGCGCTGTTCCGCGAGATCACGGACTTCCTGACCGGCACCGGGCAGCCGGCCGAACCGGATCGCGTGCTGGCCACCATCCTGCTCGCCCGCGCGGCGGGCGGCCCGGCGGACGGCGGTGCCGGCCGCCCGGCTCCCTGGCCCGCTGACCGGCCGCGAGGCGGTCACCAGGACGATCGTCCAGGCCCACCGCGGCCGCTGGATCCAGGGCAGCGACCAGGACTCCTCGCCACCTTCGACGCACCCGGCCAGGCGATCCGGTGCGCGGCCAGCGTCCGCGACACCGCCGCCGCGGCCGGGATCCGGCTCGCCTGCGGGATTCACACCGGCGAGATCGACCGCACCGGGGACGACATCGCCGGGACGGCCGTGCACATCGCCTCCAGCGTCGCCGCGCTCGCGAAGCCTGCCGAGATCCTCGTCTCGCGCACGGTCAAGGACCTGCTCACCGGGTCCGGGATCGCCTTCGCCGCCCGGGGCAGCCATCGGCTCACCAGCACCACGGACAGGTGGCCGCTGTTCGCGGTGGCCGCCGCGGATCCACAGTGACCGCGCCGCCTGCGCGGCCAGCGCGCAGGCGGCACGGGTTCCCGCTGAACGCCGCACCGGAGTTTGGGGCGGGGTTTACCGGGCAGCAGGGAGCGCATGAACCCGGTCGAGCTGGGGATCCGCCGGGTGGACTCCGCACAGCAGCGGCACCGGGTCTCCGCGTTTATCTTCGGCGTGATCAAGAAGTACGGCGACGACAACGGCGGCGTGCTCGCTTCGAACCTGGCTCATTCCGCGTTCGTGTCGGTGTTCCCCCTGCTGCTGATCCTGGTGACCGTGCTGGTCCAGGTCGCCTCAAGCTCCCCATCCCTGCGCGCCCAGGTACTGCATGCCGCCATCACCCAGTTCCCGGTCATCGGTAGCAAGCTGGTGGGCCCGCACGGTATTAGCGCCCTGCACCGCTCCAGCGTGGCCAGCCTCGCGCTTGGCCTGCTCGTGCTGCTGTGGGGCGCGGCCGGGCTCGCGCAGGCCGGTTTGTTCGCTATGGAGCAGGTGTGGAATGTGCCCGGCCCCGCCCGGCCCGGCTATGTGCCGAGACTGGGGCGCGCGGCGGCGTTCCTAGGCGTGCTCGCGGTGGGGCTGGCTATCAGCACTCTGCTCGGCGGCCTGGTCACCTACGGACATCACGACCTGCCTTTCCGGGTGCTCAGCCAGGCGCTCGCCGTGCTGGCCAACGTGGGGCTGTACCTGGCGAGCTTCCGCGTCCTCACCCCCAAGGGGATCCCGAGCCGAAACCTGGTGCCCGGGGCGGTGGCCGGAGGGATCGTCTGGACCGCGCTGCAGGCCCTGGGCGCCTACGTCGTCAACCACGACCTGCACACCGCCTCGGTCTACGGGATCTTCGCCACCGTGCTGGTCCTGCTCGCCTGGATCTACCTGGGAGTCCAGGTCACCCTCTACGCCGCGGAGGTGAACGTGGTGCTGACCAGGCGGCTGTGGCCGCGCGCCATCGTCCAGCCGCCGCTGACCGAAGCGGACCGGGCGTCGATGGCACTGCAGGCCCTGCAGAACCAGCGGCGCGAGGAGCAGGACGTGGCGGTAACCTTTCACGATCGCCCCGCGGGCACCCCGATGCCCGCCCGGACGCCGCGCACTCCCGAAGAGGTCAGTCCCCCGGCGCAAGGCACTGAACACGAGAACGCCCCCGGGTGAGCCGGGCGGCGCAATCCACGGAAAGGGAGGGAATGGCAGCGCAGATCGCCGCTTGGCCCGGCAGCGCCTATCCGCTGGGCGCGACCTACGACGGCGTCGGCACCAACTTCGCGCTGTTCTCCAGCGTCGCCGACCGGGTGGACCTGTGCCTGTTCGGCGCCGACGGCTCGGAGAACCGGGTCACCCTCCAGGAGATGGAAGGGTTCGTCTGGCACGGTTACCTGACCGGTGTCGGCCCGGGCCAGCGTTACGGATACCGGGTGCACGGGCCCTACGAGCCGGAGGCCGGGCACCGCTGCAACCCGTCCAAGCTGCTGCTCGACCCCTACGCCAAGGCGATCGACGGCGCCGTGGACTGGAATCCCGCGGTGTTCAGCTACCAGTTCGCCAGCCCGGAGAAGCGCAACGACGCGGACTCGGCGCCGCACGTGCCGCGCTCGGTGGTGGTGAACCCGTACTTCGACTGGGGCGCCGACCGGCCGCCAGGGACGCCCTACCACGAGAGCGTCATCTACGAGGCGCACGTGCGCGGGCTGACCAGGACTGCACCCCGCGGTGCCCGAGGCCGAGCGGGGAACCTACCTGGGCATGTCCCATCCCGCGGTGATCGAGCACCTGCAGGGGCTGGGTGTCACCGCCGTGGAACTGATGCCCGTGCACCAGTTCGTGACCGACGCCTTCCTCGCCGAACGCGGGCTCGCGAACTACTGGGGTTACAACACCATTGGCTTCTTCGCGCCGCACAACGGCTACGCCTTCGCCGGGACCGGCGGCGAGCAGGTTCAGGAGTTCAAGTCGATGGTGCGAGCCCTGCATCAAGCAGGGATCGAGGTGGTGCTCGACGTGGTCTACAACCACACCGCCGAGGGCAACCACCTGGGGCCGACGCTGTCGTTCCGCGGCATCGACAACGCCGCCTACTACCGGCTGGTCGACGCGGACCCGCAGCACTACTACGACACCACGGGAACGGGCAACAGCCTGCTGATGCGGCACCCGCACGTGCTGCAGCTGATCATGGACTCGCTCCGGTACTGGGTGACCGAGATGCACGTGGACGGGTTCCGGTTCGACCTCGCGGCGGCGCTGGCCAGGCAGTTCCACGAGGTGGACCGGCTGTCCGCGTTCTTCGACCTGGTCCAGCAGGACCCGGTGGTGTCCCAGGTCAAGCTGATCGCCGAGCCCTGGGACGTGGGCGAGGGCGGCTACCAGGTGGGCAACTTCCCGCCGTTGTGGAGCGAGTGGAACGGCAAGTACCGGGACACCGTCCGCGACTTCTGGCGCGGCGAGCCCGCGACCCTGCCCGAGTTCGCCTACCGCTTCACCGGCTCCAGCGACCTGTACGCCAGCGACGGCAGGCACCCGGTGGCCTCGGTCAACTTCGCCACCTGCCACGACGGCTTCACGCTGGCCGACCTGGTGTCCTACAACGGCAAGCACAACGAGGCCAACGGCGAGGGCGGCCGGGACGGCAGCGACGACAACAGGTCGTGGAACTGCGGCACCGAGGGCCCGACCGGCGACCCCGGCATCCTGGCCCTGCGTGAGCGGCAGGTCTGCAACTTCCTGGCCACGCTGCTGCTGTCCCAGGGCGTGCCGATGCTCACCGCGGGCGACGAGATGGGCCGCAGCCAGCGCGGCAACAACAACGCCTACTGCCAGGACAACGAGATCTCCTGGGTGCACTGGCCCCCGGTTGCGGCGGGCGAGGGCGCGCCGGGCGTGCTCTCGCCCGCCGCGGCCGGGGTCCTGATCGACTTCACCGGGCGGCTGATCCGGCTGCGCCGCGACCACCCGGTCCTCCGGCGCCGCCGCTACCTGCAGGGCAGGCCGGCGCGCGGGGCTGGCGACCAGCTCGGCGACGTCGCGTGGTTCACCCCGGGCGGCGAGGAAATGACCGAGCAGGACTGGGACGCGGGCTTCGCCCAGTCACTCACCGTCTTCCTGAACGGCAGCGCGATCACCGAGGCCGACCGGAGAGGACAGCCCATTCGTGACGACAGTTTCCTGCTGCTGTTCAATGCCAGCCCGGATGAACTGGAGTTCGCCGTGCCACCGGCCAGGTACGGGGAGGTGTGGGAGGCGGTGCTCGACACCGCACGCCCGGCCGAGCCGTCCGGCGACGCCGCGGCCAAGGCGGGCGGCCTAGTCCCGGTATGCGGCCGTTCCGTGCAGGTTCTCCGCCGCCGGTGAGCCGCCGGGCCGGCGCACCGGCCGGGGCCAGCACGGCCGCGGGTTTGGTGACGGCCCCGCCAGGGCAGCCCTCAGCAGTGCCCGCCGCGCCCGTCCCGCAGTCCAGCTACCGGCTCCAGCTTCAGCCTGGCTTCGGCTTCGCCGACGCCGCCGGGGCCGCGCCCGTACCTGGCGTCGCTCGGCGTCACCCACGCCTACCTGTCGCCGATCCTGCAGGCCGCACCCGGTTCGGCACACGGCTATGACGTCGTGGACCACTCCCGGCTGTCCGCCGGCCTCGGCGGCGAGGACGCGTTCCGGGACATGGTGGCGGCCCTCCGGCGGCACGGGCTCGGCGTGATCGTGGACATCGTGCCCAACCACATGTCCATCGCCGCCCCCGAGTCGCTGAACCGGCAGTTCTGGTCGGTGCTGCGGGATGGCCCTGGGTCGCCGTTCGCGCACTGGTTCGACGTCGACTGGCCGGCGGGCGGCGGCCGGCTGCTGCTGCCGGTCCTGGCCGGTCCGCTCGGCGACTGCCTCGGCGACCTCGTGGTCGACCATGACGGGCCGGACGGGCCGGTGCTGCGCTACCACGAGCACGTGCTGCCGGTCCGCCCGGGCACCGGGGATCTGCCGCTGGCCGACCTGGCCCGCGCCCAGCACTACCGGCTGGCGGGCTGGCGGGATGCCGCCACCGAACTGAACTGGCGGCGGTTCTTCGACGTCACCTCGCTCATCGCGGTCCGGGTCGAGGACGAGGACGTGTTCACCGCGACCCACGGCCTGCTGCTGCGCCTGGTCGCCGAGGGCCTCATCGACGGGCTGCGGGTGGACCACCCCGACGGGCTCGCCGATCCCCGCGGCTACCTGGACCGGCTGGCCGCCGCGACGGGCGGCGCCTGGGTGGTCACCGAGAAGATCCTCACCGGGGCGGAGGAACTGCCAGCCGGACTGGAGGTGCGCGGGCACCACCGGCTACGACGCGCTCGGCATGGCCGGCGGCCTGTTCACCGACCCGGCCGGGGCGGCCCCGCTCGCCGCCGCGTATACGGCATTCACCGGGGACCCAAGGGTGTTCGCCGAGGTGGCGGAGGCCGCCAAGCGGGAGGTGGCCACCGGCAGCCTCGCCGCCGAGGTGCGGCGGCTGGCCCGGCTGCTGGCCCGCGCTGAGGATCCCGCGCTGCGCGCGCCTGCCCGCCGGCGACCTTCGCACCGTACTGGCCGAACTGCTCACCGCGTTTCCGGTGTACCGGGCGTACGTGGTGCCCGGCGAGCCCGCGCCGGGCACCTCCGCCGGGATCGTGGCGGCCGCGGCCGCCGCGGCGGCGGGCCGGCTGCCCGCCCGGCTGCGCCCTGCCCTCGCCGCCGTGGCCGCGCTCGCGCTGGGCGAGCCCGGCGGGACCGGCCAGGCTCTCGTGACGGAGTCACGAGCGCAGGCCATGGGGGGCTCGCCCCCCCGGGCCAGCAGCGGCGGCCCGGGAGTTCGCCGTGCGCTTCCAGCAGACCTGCGGCCCGGTGATGGCCAAGGGCGTCGAGGACACCGCGTTCTACCGCTGGCCCCGGCTGGCCGCGCTGAACGAGGTCGGCGGCGAGCCGGACCGGCTCGGCATCGCGCCCGGGGAGTTCCACGCGTTCGCGGCGCGGCTCGCCAGGGACTGGCCGGCCACCATGACCACGCTGTCCACCCACGACACCAAGCGCCAGGAGGACGTCCGGGCCCGGCTGGCCGTGCTCGCCGAGATCCCCGGGGAGTGGGCGGCCGAGGTCACCCGCTGGCACGACCGGGCGCTCGCGCTGGCCGGCGGCCGCGCGCCCGAGCCCGGCACCGAGTACCTGCTCTGGCAGACCCTGGCCGGCGCCTGGCCGATCGGCTACGAGCGGGCCGCCGGCTACCTGGTCAAGGCGATGCGGGAGGCGAAGACGGCCACGTCGTGGCGGCAGCCGGACGAGGACTACGAGGCCGGCGCGCTCGCGTTCACCGCGGCCGTGCTCGGCGACCCCGCGCTCACCGGCCAGATCGCGGCGTTCACCGGCCGCATCGCCGCGGCGGCGCGGGTGAACTCGCTGGGTGCCAAGCTGGTGCAGCTCACCATGCCGGGCGCGGCCGACGTGTACCAGGGCTGTGAGCTGGCCGGGTACGCCCTGGTGGATCCGGACAACCGGGGCCTGGTGGACTACGGCAGGCGGCGCGCGCTGCTCGCCGCGCAGGACGCCGGGACGCCCGCCGGCGGCCTGGACGCCGAGAAGCTGCTGGTGACCTCGCGGGCGCTGCGGCTGCGGCGCGACCACCCGGGCTGGTTCACCGCTGGCTACGCCCCGCTGGCCGCCGACGGCCCGGCGGCCGGGCACGTGGTCGCCTTCCAGCGCGGCGGGCACGCGATCACGGTCGCCACCCGGCTGCCGGAAGGGCTGCGCCGGCGCGGCGGCTGGGCGGGCACCGCGCTGCCCGTTCCCGCCGGGCGCTGGCGGGATGTGCTGACCGGTGCGGAACACGACGGCCCGCGCCCTGCTGCTGTCCGGCGTTGCGCTACGCCTCCCCGTGGCTCTCCTGGTCCCGGCCGATGCATAGGGTTGCCCGGTGACGGTGTTCCGGGTCTGGGCCCCCGAGGCCGCACGCGTCGAGGTGGACATCTCCGGCCAGCGGCACCCGATGGCACCCGCGGCCGGGCCCGGCTGGTGGGCCGCCGAGGCGGACGTGGCCAGCGATGGCACCGACTATGCGTTCCGGCTGGACGGCGGGGATCCGCTGCCGGATCCACGGTCGCCGCGGCAGGCGTATGGCAGCGAAGGCGTGAGCCGCACGTACGACCATTCCGCCTTCACCTGGACCGACCGCGGCTGGCGGGGCGGCCCGCTGCACGGCTCGGTCATCTACGAACTGCACATCGGCACGTTCACCCCGGAGGGCACGCTCGACGCCGCGATCGGGCGGCTGGGGCACCTGGCCGATCTCGGCGTGGACACCGTGGAACTGATGCCGGTCGCCGCGTTCCCCGGCGAGCACGGGTGGGGTTACGACGGGATCCACCTGTGGGCCGTGCACGAGCCCTACGGCGGGCCGGACGCGCTGAAGCGGTTCGTGGACGCCTGCCACGCCCGGCGGCTGGCCGTGCTGCTGGACGTGGTGTACAACCACGTGGGCATCGGCAACCGGCTCGGCGCGTTCGGGCCGTACTTCACCGAGGCGCACGTGACGCCGTGGGGCCCGGCGGTGAACCTGGACCAGCCCGGCTCCGACGAGGTGCGCGCGTTCCTGATCGAGAACGCGCTGATGTGGCTGCGCGACTACCACCTCGACGGGCTGCGCCTGGACGCGGTGCACGCGTTCGAGGACCGCCGGGCGCTGCACTTCCTGGAACAGCTCACCGCCGAGGTGCAGGCGCTGGCCGCGCTGCTGAACCGGGACCTGGTGCTGATCGCCGAGTCCGACCTCAACGACCCCCGGCTGGTCACCTCGCGGGAGGCCGGCGGGTACGGGCTGACCGCGCAGTGGAGCGACGACTTCCACCACGCGGTGCACGCGGCGATCACCGGCGAGCGGCAGGGCTACTACTGCGACTTCGGGCCGATGGCCGTGCTGGCGCACACCATGACCCGGGTGTTCTTCCACGACGGGCGCTGGTCGGCGTTCCGGGGCCGGACGCCACGGGCGGCAGGTGGACATCTTCCGTGTCCCCGCCCACCGGTTCCTGTGCTACCTGCAGAACCACGACCAGGTCGGCAACCGGGCCACCGGGGACCGGATCGCCGCCATCGTGCCCGCGGACCTGGTCAAGGCCGGGGCGGGCCTGGTGCTCACCGCCCCGTACACGCCGATGCTGTTCATGGGCGAGGAGTGGGGCGCGGACACCCCCTGGCAGTACTTCACCGACCACGAGGATCCGGGGCTGGCCAAGGCGGTGGCCCGCGGGCGCCGTGAGGAGTTCGCCCGGCAGGAGTGGGCCGCCGGCGACGTGCCCGACCCGGAGGACGACGGCGACCTTCAGCCGGTCCAAGCTGGACTGGTCCCAGCCCGGCCGGGAGCCGTACCGGGACATGCTCGCCTGGTACCGCGACGCTGATCGCGCTGCGCCGGGCCCGGCCGGAGCTGACCGACCCCCGGCTGGACCGGGTCCGTGCCGACCACGACGACGCCGGCCGCTGGCTGGTGGTGCACCGGGGCCGCCTGCGCATCGCCGCCAACCTGGGCCCGTCCCCCCAGCGCCTCCCCCTGGGCGCACCGGCCACCGGGGTACTCGCCGCCTCCTCCCCCGCGATCACCCTGGACGGCGGCACCGTGGCCATGCCCCCCGCCAGCTTCGCCGTCATCGAGGTCTGACCGGCGGCAATGCTCCGCGAGCAAGCTGAGTTCGGTGCCGGGGGATGGGCGTTACTGGTTCTCTGCGGCGCGCTCGGCACCGAGGGTGGCCGGCAAGGCCAGCGCGCACAGCAGCGCCGCGAGGACGAACGCCAGATTCGCCCCGGTCGCCAGCTGCGCGGTGTGCAAGAACACCGGCATGGGCTTAGTGCCGCTGCCCTGGCCGCCGCCGCTGCCGAACAGCGCGGTGCCGACCACCGCGACCCCAGGGCGGCGCCAATCCGCTGGGCCGTGACCAGCGCACCGCGGGCCGTGCCCGCCTGGCTCGGCGGCACCGAGCCGAGGACGAAGTCCTGGTTCGGGGCGATGACGAGCCCATTGCCCAACCCCGCGAGCGCCAGCGGCCCGAGCAGCAGCCACGCGGTGGGCGCAGGCGTGGACAGATGCAGCACCAGCAGAACCAGCGCCTGGCCGGCCAGCATGGCCCCGATGCCGCTGATTACGGTCCACCGGCCGAATCTGGTGGAGAACCGATCACTGTTGGCCGCGCTGAGCAGGCTGGCCAGCGCAAACGGGACGATGAGCAGCCCGGTGCCCAGGGCGGACACACCCAGGCCCTGCTGCCAGAGGATGGAGAGGATGAAGAAGAGTGTGGTGAAGCCGGCGAAATACAGCAGGGCGAGAAGCTGGTCCGCCGCGAACGAGCGCCGTCGCATCAGCCGAACCTGGATCACCGGCTCCCCGCTCTGGCGGGCGAGGCGGACCTCCCACAAGGCGAGCGCAGCTCCGGCGAGCACGCTGGCGCCCAGGCATGCCCAGCTCCACGGCGCGCGTACCCCGAGACGACCCACTCCAGGTCGGCCGGGCGGGCATGCAGGCCCAACACGATGCTCGGCAGGGCCACATTTATGATCGTCGTGTCGAGCACCGCCATGAACGCGCCCACCAGCACGACCGCCAGAATCTGCCATTCCCGCGAACCGGGGCTGTCCCGCCTGCTGTCCCGTCCCCCGTGGCGGCTGCGCTGCCGCTCCGGGGCGCCGGGCGGCGGCGCGGCGGTTCGTGCCCTGCTCATCTGGCTGTACTGTCCCGTGGTGTCTGCTGTCGCGTGGCCGCGTACTTCCGGACGGATGGCCCGCCCGCTGGCTGCTGCCCGGGCAGCCCACGGCTAAACAACCCGGCGCATCGCGCACCCAAATGACCGTGCTGAACCAGGCAGACCGGGCTCATCGAGCCCTGGCTGACCGTCCGGGCTTGATATGCCCCGCCATCGTGCTTATCCCGCGGCAGCTTGGGCAGTGGCGCAGCGACCGATTCCGGCCGGGACGCATGGCTCCCGCTGCCGGGCAGTCGCAGAACGGAGGTACACCGATGACTACATCGAGCCTCGCCACCGTCATTATCGTGATCGTGGTCGCGGCCGGCCTGGTCCGTGTGGCTCACTGCCGTGTTCCGTGCCGAAAGGCATCCAGAACCCGGCCGGGGCGGTGCCCCCCGCCGCAAGATCACCGGAGGGATCTTCCGCGGCGACCCGCGCCAGCAGATGCCACGCCGGGACGCGCCCGCCGAGGTGCTGAGTCCCGATAACGAGTCCCGGCGCGGCGAATGAGCCCTTCGGATCCAGGCTACGCGAATGACTCGGCCAGGCGGGTAGTCGCATACGGTGGGGCCGGGCCATCGTGAGGGAGCAGTAGGAGCGGTATGAGTTTGCCTGCCAGCCAGCAGCGCGTTCTTGACCGGATCGAGGAGGCGCTGAAGAGACGTGAACCCCGGCTGGCCTCGATGTTCGCCATCTTCAACCGGCTGAACATCCACGAGAGGTTGCCGTGGGTCGAGGCACTGGAAGCGGTGCCCTGGTGGTCCCCCAAGCGCTATCGGGCCCCCGGCCGGAGGCGCGCCCCGAGCCCGATTCGCGCGGTGGTGCTGCTCACGCTGGCCGCGGCCCTGGTGGTGTCGGCGGTCTTCGTCGGCATGAGCCAGTCACAGCGGGGCTGCAACGCGCCGATCATGCTCCGCGGCCCGCTGATCGGCACGACCCACGTACGGAATTGCCCGGCGGTTCCGGAGGCCAAAGGTTACGGACACGGCCCGTAACCCGCCGGTCAATCAGTCTTAGCCGGACTCGCCTGCGCTGTGTCGCGCCGCCGGCGCTGCGGGATCACCGTGTACCTGGGATCGGCGGCCGAGGCCAGCCCGGCGTGGAAGACCCCCCAGCGTGTGGTGGCCGAGGCGCCCAGCAGCGCGGCCCCGGACAACGCGGCCGCCGTCCTGTTGCGGCTCCCGATCAGCGCCCCGGCGGCGCCGATCGCCGATAGCAGCTTGCTGGCCCGGAGGTAGGCTCCGGCCTTGCCCGTGGAGTACGGCTCAGCGACCATGCCCATTCGCCTGGTCATCAGCTCGAAGGCGGCCGCCTCGGCGCCCGCGCCGAGCAGGGCCAGGTTCCGCGCCGGGGCGTTCTGCCCGGCCGGGGCCGCGAGCAGGCCGAGCCCGCCCGCCGCCATGGCGGCCGAGCCGGCGAAGACGAACGGCAGTCTCCCGGTGGCCGTCGTGCCAGGCCGGGCACGGCCGTGTCGCTGATCAGGACCGCGGTGTAGGCGGCTACCGCGGGGCCGAGCAGCGCCGCTGCCGCGCTGGCCGCGGTGCCGAGCCGCGGCACGCGGCCGGTCAGCGCGGCTGCCGCGGCCACGCCAGCCGCCGGGACGTAACCCGCCAGAATCCACGACCCCACGCTCATCGGCGAGGTCACCTTGACCACCCGCATCATGTTGAGGAACCGGGCCGGCCGGCCGAGGTCGTGCACCAGGCCGGCGAGGGCCAGGCTGATCGCACCCAGCGCGCCGGACTTGGCCGCCCGGGCCAGCGCGGGCCGGCCGGTGAGCCTGCGCCCCGGCGCCCAGCAGCGACGAGGCACCCGCCAGGCCGCCCAGGAAGAAATAGCCGGGGATGTCCGGCGAGCTGCCACACCGGGCGCGTTGATCACCGGCTTGCCGTAGTAGGAGGTGAACCGGCGCGGGCGGCACCATCGCCGCGTTCGCCCCGCGCCCGCCCCGGCCGCCGCGCCTCGGCCCCGCCGAGCCGCTGGCCTCCCGGCCCGACCGCACGCCGCGCAGGCCCTCCCTGGTGACCTCGGACTTGCTCACCCATGCCTCCCGAACCGCCCCGCGGCGAATGCCACGGCCGCGGCCCCCACCAGCCCGGCCGCCGCCGCAGCCGGCATGGCGCCACATGGATGGGCAGGTCCCGGGTGGTCACGACCGGGTCCGGTGGCAGCCCGTACACCTCCGGCTCCTCGAGCAGCAGGAAGAATGCGCCGTCGCCGCCGACCCCGTCGCCGGGTCCTCGCCGTACAGCCGCGCCTCGGTGATGCCCTGCCTCATGCAACTGGGCCAGCCGCCCGGCGGCGCGCTCGCGCAACTCGTCGAGCGGCCCGAACTGGATCGACTCGGTCGGGCAGGCCTTGGCACAGGCCGGCGTCAGGCCGGCGCCCAGCCGGTCGTAGCACAGTGTGCACTTCCACGCCCGGCCGTCGCCCTTGCGCTGGTCGATCACCCCGTACGGGCAGGCCGGGATGCAGTAGCCGCAGCCGTTGCAGACGTCCTCCTGCACCACCACCGTGCCGAACTCGGTGCGGAACAGCGCGCCCGTCGGGCAGACGTCCAGGCAGGCCGCATGGGTGCAGTGCTTGCAGACGTCCGAGCCATCAGCCAGCGCAGGCCGTCCTGCGCCTCCCCCGCCCGCCGCCCGGGGCCGCGCCGTCCGGGTCCGCCTGCCGCACGGCCGGCGCTGCTCGATGAATGCGACGTGCCGCCAGGTATCGGCGCCGAGCCCGACGGTGTTGTCGTAGGACATGCCGGTAACACCAGGCCGTCCTCGGGGACCTGGTTCCACTCCTTGCAGGCCACCTCGCACGCCTTGCAGCCGATGCACACCGAGGTGTCGGTGAAGAAGCCCATCCGCGGCGGCGTGGTCGCGGTAACCGCTGGCGCGGCCGGATCCTGACGTGCGCAGCCGGTCCGGATCGATCATTCACGCTCCATGCCGGTCTGCCCGGTGATGCCCGCCCGGCGCTGGTACTCGCGGACCAGGGCGAGCCGGGCCGGCCCGCGCGGGCCGGCGGCCGGGCGGATGTCGCACGCGAACGCCTTGTCCTCCTGGATGTGCACGTTGGGATCCAGGCTCAGGCCGATCAGGTCGTTGGCCGAGTCACCGGTGGCTGAGCCCGTTGGTGCCCCAGTGGTAGGGCAGCCCGACCTGGTGCAGCCGCCGGCCGTCCACGGTGAGCGGGGCCATCCGGTCGGTGACCAGCACCCGCGCCTCGATCGCGGCTGCGCGCGGTGACGATCGTGGCCCAGCCCAGGTGCTCCAGGCCCCGCTCAGCGGCCAGCTCGGGTGACACCTCGCAGAAGAACTCCGGCTGGAGTTCGGCCAGGTACGGCAGCCAGCGGCTCATCCCGCCCGCGGTGTGGTGCTCGGTCAGCCGGTAGGTGGTGGCCACGTAGGGGAACACCTCGGCGCCGGGCTCCCCGCCGCTGGGCTGCAGCCGGTTGTCCGGGGTGCCGGAACCCGGTTACCTGCCGCACCGGGTTGCGCTGCTGGCCGTAGAGCAGGTTGCGGAACGGGGATTCCTGCGGCTCGTAGTGCGCCGGCAGCGGCCCGTCCACCAGCCCGGCCGGGGCGAACAGCCACGCCTTGCCGTCGGCCTGCATGATGAACGGATCGGTGCCGGACAGCGCGTCCGGCCCGGTGGCGCCGTCCGGCGGCCGGTAGTCCGGCCGCTTGTCCGGGGCGAAGTCGGGGATGTCGTGCCCGGTCCAGGCTCCTTGCCCGGGTCCCACCAGACCAGCGCCTTGCGCTCGCTCCACGGTTGCCGTCCGGGTCGGCCGAGGCCCGGTTGTAGAGGATGCGCCGGTTGGCCGGCCACGCCCAGCCCCATTCGCGCGGCCACCCAGTCCTGCTCGGCCGCCGGGCTTGCGCCGGGCCGCCTGGTTGACCCCGTCGGCGTAGACGCCGGCGTAGATCCAGCAGCCGCACGGTGGTCGACCCGTCGTCGGTGAGCTGCAGGTAGGACGCCAGCGGCTTCCCGTCGGCGTCGCAGCCGTTGATCTCGGCCAGCACCGCTTCCGCGTCCGGCTCACCGACCTCGCCCTCGGTCGGGTAGTCCCAGGTCAGGTCCAGGCACGGGCCGGTCCATCTCGGTCGGTCGATCGCGGCCAGCTTCGCCCGGATCCGCCGGCCGAGGTGGTAGGTGAACCACAGTTCGCTGCGCGCGTCGCCGGGCGGCTCGACCGCGAGGTGGTGCCATTGCAGCATGCGCTGGGTGTTGGTGAAGCTGCCCGCCTTCTCGGTGTGCGCGGCGGCGGGCATGAAGAACACCTCGGTGCCGATATCCTGCGGTGCTCAGCTCACCGGTCTCGATCTCCGGGCCGTCCTTCCACCAGGTGGCGCTTTCGATGAGCGAGAAGTCCCGCACGACCAGCCAGTCCAGGTTCGCCATGCCCAGCCGCTGGAGCCTGGCCGTTCGCCGACCCGACCGCCGGGTTCTCGCCGATCAGGAAGTAGCCCTTGCACTTCCCGGCGAGCTGGCCATCACGGTCTCGTAGGTGCCGTGGCTGCCGGTGAGCCGCGGCAGGTAGTCGAAGCAGAAATCGTTGTCCGCCCTGCGCGGCCGTCGCCCCACCAGGCCTTCAGCAGGCTCACCGTGTAGGCGCGCATGCTCGGCCCAGTAGCCCTTCTGCGTCGCCTCGGCCGCCACGAACGAGTCGAGGTCCTCGTTGGCATGCGCGTGCGGCATCGGGATGTAGCCGGGCAGCAGGTCGAACAGCGTCGGGATGTCGGTGGACCCCTGGATGGAGGCGTGCCCGCGCAGCGCCAGGATGCCGCCGCCCGGCCGGCCGATGTTGCCGAGCAGCGCCTGCAGGATCGACGCGGTGCGGATGTTCTGCACGCCGACGGTGTGCTGGGTCCAGCCCACGCTGTAGACGAACGCGGTCGTCCGGTCGCGGCCGGAGTTCTCGGTGAGCCACGCGCAGACCTGGTCGAAAATGTCCGGCGGGACACCGCAGATCCGCTCCACCATCTCCGGGGTGTACCGGGCGAAGTGCCGCTTGAGCACCTGGAACACGCAGCGCGGGTGGCTCAGCGTCTCGTCGCGCTCCGGCGCTGCCCGGCGCCAGGGCGGCGCCACCGGAGCCGTGCGCCTCGCCGCGCCCGGCCTGGCGGACCTCCGCGGACCCGCTGCGGGCCCCGTGATCTTCTCCGTACTCCCGGTCCCGATCCCCGGAGGCCGCCTGCACCTCCAGGCCCTCGTACTGCCAGGTGTGGAAGTCGTAGTTACGCTCCTCGCGGTCCAGCCCGGAGAACACGCCGTCGAGATCCTCGGGGCCTTCATAGTCCTCGGTCAGGATCGTCGCCGCGTTGGTGTAGGCGAGGACGTAGTCGCGGAAGTACTTCTCGGTGCTGCAGCACGTAGTTGACGATGCCGCCGAGGAACACGATGTCGCTGCCCGCGCGCAGCGGCACGTGCAGGTCGGCCACGGCGCTGGTGCGGGTGAACCGCGGGTCGACGTGGATCAGCTTCGCCCCGCGCGCCTTCGCCTCCATCACCCACTGGAACCCGACCGGATGGCACTCGGCCATGTTCGAGCCCTGGATCAGGATGCAGTCAGCGTTCTGCAGGTCCTGCTGGAAAGTGGTCGCGCCGCCGCGGCCGAAGCTAGTCCCCAGACCGGGAACGGTGGAGGAGTGTCATATCCGGGCCTGGTTCTCGATCTGGATCGCGCCGAGGGCCGTGAAAAGCTTCTTGATCAGGTAGTTCTCTTCGTTGTCCAGCGTGGCCCCACCGAGGCTGGCGAACCCCAGCGTGCGCCGGGTGCGGATGCCGTCCTGTTCCCACTGCCAGCCATGGTTCGCTGGCCTCGATCACCCGGTCGGCGATCATGTCCATCGCCGTGTCCAGGTCCAGGTGCTCCCACTCGGTGCCGAACGGCCTGCGGTACAGCACCTGGTGCTCGCGGGCGGGCCCGGTGGTCAACTGCAGGCTCGCCGAGCCCTTGGGGCACAGCCTGCCCCGGCTGACCGGGGAGTCCGGGTCTCCTTCGATCTGGGTGACCTTGCCGTCCGTGACGTAGACGTTCTGGCCGCACCCGACCGCGCAGTAGGGGCATACCGACTTGATCACCTTGTCGGCGGTCGCGGTGCGCGGCACCCGCCGGGCCGAGGCCGGGCTCTTCGCCGCGGCCCCGCGGCCCAGCAGATCGCCGTCTGCCAGCTGCCGGTATACCGGCCAGCCTTCGATCCAGGTGCGAACTCCCACGTGGCCCCTCCGGGTGGTGCGGCCGTGGCGGCCGATGTTACACCTTGCGCCAGCGGGACTCCGCCCACGAGTAGCAGCCGAACAGCACCAGGCCGATGGCCACCAGGACGAGCAGCCAGGGACCGGCCGGGGTCTTGGTGAACGCCCGGAGCGTGGCGTCGATGCCCTTGGCCTTGTGCGCATTCGCGGTGAACGCGGCGATCAGCAGGAACACCCCGGCGGCACCGAACACGATGCCGCGCGCGATCCCGCCGTACCGGCCGAGGAAGGTCACCACCTTGCGGGTCTGCGGGCTCATCTCACCGGTCCGCAGCTCGGCGAGGAACTTGCGCTCGAACGCCCGCCAGGCCAGCCACGCGCCGACCCCGATGAGCACCAGGCCCACGATGCCGACCAGGATCCGGCCGCCGGGCTCGCGCATGGCGGTGGCGGTGAGGTCGACCGACTGCTTGTTGGACGACTTGGGGGCGCCAAGGCCGAGCGCGTACTTGGCGATGGCGTAGGCGATGAAGGCGTACAGCAAGGCCTTGAACCCGGCGATCAGCCGGTTGCCCGCCTTCCTGCCGTCCGCCCCGGGGCCGCCATAGATGAGCTTCGGACAGCCGCCACAGCGCCATCCCGGCGAAGCCGATGACCAGCAGCCACAGCAGCACGCCGCCGAACGGCGTCTTCCCCACCAGCCGCACGGCCCCGCTCTGGTCGGCCTTGTGGCTGGCGTTCCCGAAGGCCAGCTCGATCGCCAGGATGCCGATGAGCACGTACATGACGCCGCGTGCGGCGAACCCGGCTTTCGCGAGCCAGTCCACGTACCGGCTGTTGCCTGCCCGGTGGGCCGCGTATCTGGCATCCCTGCTCCGGCGCCGCGCTGTTCTTGTAACCACTGTCGCCTCCTTGGGGACGCCCGCTCACTGCCCGCGCCGGATCGCCTTAAACAGCGAGGCCATCGGGGGGCTCTCCCCCGGACAGCAGGGTTTGCCGCCCGCTGTGCGGGTAGCGACAGGGCCGACCTGTAAGCAGCGGAGGCGGGCATTCCATGGACAGCCAGACAGTCGTGATCACCGGGGCGAGCGCCGGCATCGGGCGGGCCACGGCCCGCCTGTTCGGGGAGCGGGGCGCCAGCGTCGGCCTGATCGCCCGGGGCCAGGCCGGCCTGGACGGGGCAGCCAGGGAGGTCGAGCAGGCCGGCGGCAAGGCACTGGCGGTCAGCGCCGACGTCGCCGACTACGAGCAGGTCACCGACGCGGCCCGGCAGATCGAAGAGCGGCTCGGGCCGATCGACGTCTGGATCAACGTCGCGTTCACCTCGGTGTTCTCGCCGTTCGCCGAGATCACGGCGGAGGAGTTCCGGCGCGTGACCGAGGTCAGCTACCTGGGTTTCGTGTACGGGACGATGGCGGCGCTGAGCCGGATGCGGCCGCGGGACCGGGGCACGATCGTGCAGGTCGGTTCCGCGCTCGGCGACCGCAGCATCCCGCTCCAGTCGGCCTACTGCGGCGCCAAGCATGCGATCAACGGCTTCACCTCCTCGCTGCGCTGTGAGTTGCTGCATGAGCACTCCGGCGTGCGGGTGACCGTGGTGCAGATGCCGGCCGTCAACACCCCGCAGTTCTCCTGGGTGCGCTCCCGGCTGCCGAACCACCCGCAGCCGGTGCCGCCGATCTACCAGCCGGAGGTGGCCGCGCGCGGCGTCGTCTACGCCGCCGGCCACCCGGGCCGCAAGCAGTACTGGGTGGGGGCGAGCACCACGGCCACGATCCTCGCCAACCGGGTGGCCCCGGCCCTGCTGGACCGGTACCTGGCCCGCACCGGCTACACATCACAGCAGACTTCCGAGCCCGCCGACCCCGGCCGGCCGGACAACCTGCTCCAGCCGGTGGACGGGGTCAACGGCCACGATTTCGGCCCGCACGGCGCCTTCGACGGCCGCTCTCACGACCACAGCTCGCAGGCCTGGCTGTCCCGGCATGCCGGCCTGTCGGCGGCGTTCCTCGGCAGTGCCGCGGTGCTCGGCGGATTTCTCGCCGGGAGGCTGGGGCAGCGCCGGTGACCACCACGAGCCGGCCGCCGGCCACTCCCGTGCCGGAAGCCGTGCCCGCGCCGCTGCTGAGCCCGGCGCTGGTGCCCCGGGTGCTGTTCCCCGCCGTCCGGGCCTGCTACGGGGCCATGCTGCTGTGCGCGCCCGGACCGGCGCTGGGCCTGAGCACCGGCCAGCCGCCCAGCCCGCGGGCCCGCGCGGTGGCCCGGATTCTCGGCGCGCGTCACCTGGCCCAGGCCGTGCTGACGCTGTGGCGCCCGCAGCCGGCGGTGCTCGCCGCTGGAGCGGGGATCGACGGCTGCCACGCCGCGTCGATGCTGGCGCTCGCCGCGGTCAGCCCGGGCGCTCGCCGCGCCGGGCTGACCGATGCCGTGACCGAGGTGGCCTTCGCGGCCGCCGGCGCCGTCATGGCCTCGGCCGCCGCCAGGCCCCGCCGCCGGCGGCGGGCTAAGCGTGCGGCCGCCGGGGTAAACCGCCAACCCCGGCGGCCGCGCAACACCGCACCGCCGGCCACCGCGGCCCCGGGCGTCAGCTCCGGTCCAGGCGGCGGAACGTCACCTCGTGCAGCAGCAGCCGCAGGGCGGCCGCCGCCGGGATCGCCACCAGCGCGCCGACGATGCCCATCAGCGCCCCGCCGACCAGCACGGCCACCACCGACACCACCGCGGGAACCTTGACCGTGCTGCCCATGATCCGCGGGACCAGCAGGTAGTCCTCGGCGAGCCGGTAGCCGACGTAGAACGCGAGCGTGGCGATCGCCACCGGCAGCGACACGGTCAGCGCCACCAGCGACACCACGGCACCGCCGATCGTGGACCCGATCACCGGGATCAGGTCCATGATGGCCACGAACAGCCCCAGCAGGATCGGGTAGGGGATGCCGAACGCGAGCATCCACAGATAGGTGCCGAGCCCGGCGATCACCGACGTGAACACGTTGCCCAGCACGAACCCGCCGACCTTGGTGAAGATCTCGTCCCCGATCAGGATCACCCGGGCCCGGCGGGAATGCGGGGCCAGCCGGTAGACGAACAGCTTGATGCGCGGCATCCCGACCAGGAAGTAGACCACCAGGACGAGCACCGCCAGCATCGAGGCGAGCGCGCCGAGCACCAGCGCCCCGGCGCCGACCACTCCCCCGACCAGCGAACTGCCCCGGGTGGCCAGCAGATGGGACAGCCGCTGCTCGATGTGATACTTCACGTTGAGCCGGCCGAGCGCCGAGTTGTGGTCCTGCAGCGTGTGCGCGTAGTGCGGAAGCTGCGCGATCAGGTTGGTGGTCTGCGCGGCCAGCGGCGGGATCGCCGCGGCCAGGAACCCGGCGATCACCCCGAACATGCCCGCGAGCACGGCGATCACCGCGGCCCAGCGCGGCACCCGGTGCCTGGTCAGCCAGGACACGACCGGGTCCAGGCCGGCCGCGATGAACAGCGCCAGCCCGATGAGCACCAGCACGGAGCGGGCCCTGATGATCAGCTCCACCAGGGCGATGGTGACCGCCACCCCGGCCGCGCCGGCCATCCCGATGAAGAACGGCGAGCGCCGGTCCATCGGCCGCCCCAGCCGTCCCAGGCCGCCGGTCTCCTCGGCCTGCGATGGCGGCCATGCTGGCCGCCTCGCGCATCCGCGCCATGCCCGGCTCGGGCTCGCCTTCGCTTTCCCCGGCCGCTTCCAGCAGTTCGCTGACCACCTCGGTCACCCCCGGCGACTCGGTATCGGATGCCGGGCGGCCGGCGCTCGGCTGGCCGGTCACGCGTGCTGTCTCACCCACCAGCCCGGGCCTGTCCCCCGTCACGCTGGCCCCTGCGTCCGGTTCATCTTCCGACACCCTCTCACTGCGCTGGCGGCACTGCCCCCACGACGCGCCGCCGGCGGATCGCTGGCAATGGCTGTTAGCACTACCCCGGCTTCGCCGCACTCACATCCTGGCGGCCGGTATCGTGTGCCGTTTCGCCGTGAGTCACGGGGCCGCGCGGGAAGCCGCCGCCGCCAGCGGGGCCCGCGATCCCTGGGGGTCTCTAGGAATCACGAGCCCCGCGGCAGCACGCCGGCCGGGTGAGTGCTGACCCGGCCGGCGCGATCCTGGGGCGTCAGCCTGCCCGCCTGGATAACCGCACCTCTTGCCGGTTCGGTGCCGCTGGGCTCGGTCAGGCCCGGCCGCGGCCGGTCGCGGCATCCCTGGCCCGGTCGGCCGCACCGGCGGCGGGGCCTGCCGTCTTCAGCACGCCCGGCGAGGGCGGGGTGTGCGGGTGCGGGCGGGTCGGCGCGGTTTTCTTGCCCTGCTCCAGGCTGTCCCCGAGGTCGGCGGCTTCCGTCTCGGTCATGACGGCCCGCAGGCCCGGCCACACCTGCGTTTCCTCGAATGCGATGTGCTCCCGGGCGGCCTTGATGAACTCGCCGACCAGCCTGTCGAACTCCGGGTTGTCCGCGTCGAGCTTGTCCAGCTTGGCGAGGATCCTCTTGCCTTCCTGCTCCTGGCGATGGCCTTGTCGGCGAGCTTGTCGCCGTCCGGGAGTGCTTGCGCACGGCCGGCCAGAAGTACATCTCCTCGATCGCCTCGTGCTTGGACTCCTCGATGACGAGTGTCTCGGCCATCTTCTTGCGTGCCGCCAGGAGGCTGTCGTTGGCGCCCGCCGCCGCGGGCGCCGCTCTCGAATTGGGAGAGCAGCTGCTCGACCTGCTCGTGATCGCTGGCTAGCACGTCAAAGGCGCTCGGCATACTTTCTCCCCGTCTGTTGGCTGTCAGGTGTTCCCCGTGCGGCTTCCCATGCCAGCGGGGATAAACCTCGCATCGGCGATATCCCGCCGGCCAGGTCAGCCGTGCGGGTCAGCATGCGCACGACGGCGCGCTCCGCCGCCCCCCGGGTGGCGAGGTCCCCGAACTCGGAGTTCCGGCCAAGGTCGCGCAGCGCCGGGGCGATCGTTATGCCTGATTCGTACAGTTCGATCACCCGCGGGTCGATGTAGGAGGCGCGGGCCACCGCCGGCGTGTTGCCCAGGTAGCCCGCGACCTCGGCGACGGCGCGGGCGATGGCCCGCTTGCGCGCGGCCGCGGTGCCCGCGGCGTGCTCGGACACGGCCAGGCCCACGGCCGCCAGCACCGTGGCGTGCCAGGTGCGGAAGTCCTTGGCGGTGAACTCGCCGCCGGTGATCTCGGCCAGGTAGCCGTTGATGTCGGCGGCGGTCACGTCGTGCCAGCCCCGGCCGGACCGGTAGCCGAACAGGCCGTCGCCGCCGCCCTTGCGCCGCCGCAGGCTCACCACGACCGCCTGGACGCCGGCATCCACGACGGCCTGCTCCCGTGCTTGGCGCCCTTGGCGAGGTAGTCGAAGACCAGTTCGCCGCGGCGGCAGGTGACGTGCTCACGGCGGATCGTGGCGATGCCGAAGGTGCCGTTCTCCGCCGCGTACTCCTCGCCGCCGGGGCGGAAGAAGCCGAGGTCGATGAGCCGGACCGCCGCCGCCAGCACCCGTTCCCTGTGCAGGCCCCGGCCGCCCAGGTGGCCACTGACCTCCTCCCGCAGCCGTGGCAGGACGCGGCCGAACTCCAGCACCCGGTCATGCTTGTCCCGGTCCCGCCGCTCCCGCCACAGGTCGTGGTACCGGTACTGGCGCCGCCCGGCGGAGTCGGTGCCGACCGCCTGGATGTGCCCGCCGGGCTCGGCACAGATCCAGACGTCCTCCCAGGCAGGAGGGATCACCAGGGCCTTGATGCGGGCCAGCGTCTCCGGGTCGCGTACCGGTGTGTCCGCCGGCGCCCAGATAGCGGAAGCCGCGGCCGCAGCGCCGGCGCCGGATCCCCGGCCCGGCCGGGTCGCTGTGCCGCAGCCGGATGCTCCGCTCAGTGGCGCCCATGGCGCATCGCCCTCATCCGGACCTCGCAATCACCGGAGCCGCACGGCCCGCGGACAGCGTTTGTTTTCCGCATGGCGGGCAGAAGAAACGTGCCAATCGAAAGGAGCTTGCCGTGCTGCTCATCCTCGCGGTCCTGCTGCTCGCCCTGATCCTGTTCGGTCTCGGGTTCGCCATCCACGTCCTGTGGTGGATCGCGCTCATCGTGCTTGTCCTGTGGCTGCTCGGCTTCCTGTTCCGCGCGGCCGAAGGCGCCGGACGCCCGCGCCGCCGCTGGTACAGGTGGTAGCGGGCGCATTAAAAGGCCACACGGGCTGCCGGGGCGGTACCACCGCCCCGGCAGCCCGTTGCCAGTGCCCGAACCTGCCCGGCCCGCCGGGGCGAGCCGCCCTCGGCTTCGCGTCAGCGGCCGACCGCGCGGGCCAACTGCGCCTTGGTCATCGAGGAGCGGCCCTTGACGCCACGGCGGCGTGCCTCCGCATAGAGCTGGGCCTTGGTCGGGCCGCCGGCGCCGCGGTGCGAGCGCAGGCCGCCGCGCCGTCCGGACGAGATGTCCTGCGTGGATGACCGGCTGGCGGTCTTGGCCTCCCCGGAACGGGCACGTTCCTTGTTGACGGTGCGCGCGGCGATCTCTTGGCCCGCTTGGTGCTTTCACCTCGCTCCTTGGCGCTTTCCTTGATGTGCTCGTACTGCCGTTCCCGCTTGGGACTCGATCCCCGTGGCATGGACATACACCTCCTGGCTGCCGGGCCCGGTGCTGATACGGGCGGGTGGGCCGGGCCACTACCCGGGAGGCCGCCGTCCAATCCGGCGACGCCCGCTGATCTCAGCCACAGTGCGAGCAAGCCGGACGCGGCACGTAGCCGGTCGCCCGGCAGGCGTCCTAGCCTGAGGAAGCGTCCGGCAGCGGAGTCGTCCCGGCAGGGCGCTTCCGCGGGCTGGGCTTGCGGGGAGGGGCGGCGCCGTCGGTGAGGCAGTCGCGGAGCCGGGTGAGCGCGGCGTCGAGCAGCCGGGAGACATGCATCTGCGAGATGCCAAGGCGCTCGCCTATCTCGGCCTGGGTCATGTTGCCGTAGAACCGCATGGCGAGGATGCGCTGCTGTCGTTGCGGCAGCGTGGGCAAGTGCGCCCACAGTGCGTCGCTGTCGAGGGCTTGCTCGATGTCCATGTCATCGTCACCGAGAAGCTCGCCGAAGGTCGCCGCCTCGTCGTCGGCGGACACGGGGGCGTCCAGGTAGTACGGCCGGAAGGCCATTTCGGCCCGCTCGGCTTCACGCAGCTCGTCAAGGCTGAGGCCGGTGGCCTCGGCGAGCTCGTGGCTGGCCGGGGCCCGGCCCAGCTCCTGCGTCAGCGTCGGCCCGGGCGTCGCGGACCGCGAGCATGTGCTCCTGGCTGGCGCGCTGAACCCGCACCTGCCATCTCTTGTCCCGGAAATGGCGCTTGAGTTCCCCGCTGACGCACGGCTGGGCGTAGGCGACCAGGCCCGGGCCCAGCTCCGGGTTGTAGTTGCTGATCGCTTTCAGCAGGCCCAGGTACCCGACCTGCATCAGATCTTCCATGGACTCGGGGCTGTCCCGGTAGCGGCGGACGGCCGCTTTCACCACGAACTCGTACCGGCGGACCAGCGCCTCATATGCCGCCCCGCGCTGGGCTGAACGTAACAGGCAACGACTGCACCAGCTCGATCAGGTCCTCATCGGTGGCGCCACCGGCAGCCCGGCCGCCGGTGGCGCAGACTGGCCGCCGCGCGGCGGCGTGAATCACCCATCGAGCAGCCTCCCCTCTGCGCCCGTGCGGCCGCGATGCGCGGGCCAGCTTCACCGGACAGCAAGCCAGGCAGGTGATCGCGCGGCTGGCTCGACAACCCCGCGGTGCTCCCTTGCCCGCCAGAAGCGGTTTAATCCCTGCCGCTCGCCATATGGGCCGAGGGCGCGTGCAGGCGAGCGGCCAGGAATGATCAGCGGCCGACGGCAACGCGGCCGGGTACGCCGCAGCCGGTGCCCGCGGCACGGCATCACTCGGCGCGTGACCGGGTAGTCCCGTAAGTGATCACACCCATGAACATCGCCATCACCCTGATCGCGGCGATGCTGGCGGGCACCGGCTTCGTCCTGCAGCAGCACGCGGCCGAGCAGGCGCCGCAGTCCTACTTCCTGCGCCTGCGGCTGATCACCACGCTGCTGCACCGGCCGCGGTGGCTCGCTGGCGTCGCCGTGATGGCAGCGGGCCAGTTGCTCTCCGCCTGGGCCATCGGCCATGTCGCGCTCTCCCTCGCCGAGCCGCTGCTGACCAGCAGCCTGGTCTTCGCGCTGGCGCTGGCCGTGCCGTTGTCCGGCCAGCGGCTGCGGGCTGCCGAGATGCTGGGCGCGGTGCTGCTGAGCGCGGGCGTCGCCGCGCTCTCCCTGGCCCGCTCGGCCGGGCCACCTGCCGAATCGTTCGGCTCCTTCGCCGCCTGGCCGGCCGCTGCCGGGATCGCCGCGGTCGCCGCGCGGATTCCTCGTGGCGGGGCTGCGCCGCACGGGACAGCAGCGGGCCACCCTGACCGGCACCGCCGCGGGCCTGATCTTCGGCATCTCCGACGCGCTGACCAGGCAGGCCGTGGAGACCCTGGACAACCACTCGGTGCTTGTGCTGCTGACCGGCTGGCCCGTCTACGCCCTCGCAGTGGCGAGCCTGGCGGGTTTCTGGCTGATGGAAAGCGCGTTCAACGCAGCCCCGCTGCATGCCTCGCTTCCCGCGATCACGGCGGCCGAGCCGGTCGCCGGAATCCTTCTCGGGGTGGTGGTCTTCGGTGATGTCGTCCACGTCTCACCGGGGATGCTGGCGCTGCAGGCGGCCGGCCTCGCCGCCCTCGTCCTCGGCGTGATCCTGGTGGCCAGGGCCCCGGTGCTCAGCCGGCTCGGCTCGGCCGGTACCGCGCTGCGCCCGCACCCGGTCGCTGGCCAGGCCTGCCTGCTGGCATCGCCGCCGCGGCCGCCCGCAGGTCGCTGACCAGGCCGTCGTACGCCGCCTCGCGGTCCGCAGGGCCTGCCCCGCGGTGGCGCCCAGCGTCACGACCACGCTGGGCGCCGGCCGTGGCCTACGTGGTCGACACGCTGCTCGGCTGCGCCATCGTGCTGGTGATCGGGTACCGTGGCCGATGAGCTGGTACGCGCACCTGCCCGCGCAGTTCGCCACGACGGTCGGCGATGTCTGCGCCTACATGGAGCAGGCTCTGGTCGAGCGGTCACCGAGCCGGCACCGGCTCCGCCGCCGCGCCTACCGCGCGCTGCCGACCTGCGCGCCGAGTTCCAGCGCACCATGTCCGAGCCGCCCGCGGTGAGCAGGCGGGCCACTACCTGGTGGCCCGCCGTGGTCGGGCTCGAGGAGGTCGTGGACGCGGTCACGGCGGCGGCGGTCGGCGCCGACCACGGGGTGGCTCCCCCGGCACCGGAGCAGGTCCGGGAACTGATCGCCCGGCTGGAAAGTGTCGCCGACGCGGAGCGCTCGGGCACCCGGCCGCCGGAGCCCCGCGGCGCCGGGAGAACGCCTCAGCCCGGTCGCGGAGGCGGTGCGCCGGGTGCACGGCGCTCAGCTGACTGCGCGGGCTCCGGCGGTGGCCACCGGGGGCACCGCACACCAGCAGCGCGACATCGTCGCGCGCGGGCTCACTGCCGATCAGGGCACCCATGACCGAGGCACAGACCTTCTCCGGCTGCTCCGCCACCACCGCGCGGCACAACCGGCGCAGGCCCTCGTCGAGGGGATACTCCCGGCGCTCCACCAGGCCGTCGGTGTACAGGCACAGCACCGCGCCGTGGGTCGATCTTCACCGTGGTCGCCTGCCGCCGGGCCCGCGCGTCCACGCCGATCATCAGGCCGCCGGCGATGTCCACCAGGCTCGCCGTCTCGCCGGGCACGGCCACCACCGGCGGAAGGTGGCCCGCCGAGGCAATGTGCGCCCAGTCCAGGGCGGGATCGATCACCGCGTACAGCACGGTGGCCAGCGCCCGCGGCTCGAAATGCTGCATCTTGCGGTCCAGCCGGTCCAGGACTTCGGCGGGGTCCGTGGTTTCCAGGGCGTAGGCGCGCAGCGCGCTGCGCATCCGCCCCATGACGATAGCGCGGCAGGCCGAGCCGGCCACGTCGCCGATGACCACGCCCAGTTCCCCCGACGGCAGCACGAACACGTCGTACCAGTCGCCGCCCACGATGCCGCTCCCCGGCACGTACCGGGAAGCGATCTGCCCCCCGGGCACGGTCGGCAGCGCGGTCGGCAGCAGGCTCCGTTGCAGCGCCGCCGCCGCATGCGGTCCTCGCGGGCCTGCAGCGACTGCACCGCGAGGGCCGCCCGGTCCGCGGCAAGCTGGAGCAGGCTGGCATCATCGCCGGTAAACCTGCGTGGCGTCCGCGACCCGACATGCAGCACCCCGATCACCTTCCCGTCGGCGATCAGCGGCACGCCCAGCAGGGACCGGATGCCCTTCTCCATCAGGATCGGGTTCAGCACCGTGGTGTCGTCCACATGATCGAGGATCACCGGCTTGCCACTGGCGGCGACGCGGCCCGCGAAGCCCCGGCCCACCGATCCGCACCCCCTGATACACCTCGTCTTCCAGTCCCGCCGCGGCGGTCGCCACCAACTGCCCCGATGGCGCGTCAGCAGCAGCACCGCCGCCGTATCGGCCTGCAGGATGTTCTTCGCGCGATCGAGCAGCACCGGGAGGAAATCCTGACCGGCAAGCCGGGACAGCGCGGTATCGGTAATCGGCTGAAGGTCCCGGAGCCTTGCCTCCGCATTGCCCCGGGGACCTGTCCCGTCACTTCAACCCCATACCCGAAGTGCGCCTTTCGCGGTGAGCCCCGGAGCCAGCCCGTGATCGAGACGGAGCCAGCCGCCTGAACCCCCGCGGCTGGCTGAGCAACCAGTCATGACTTTACCCGCACCTGGGGCCGCGGGGGGCCCAGCCGGACCGGGACTCCCGGCGAGTACAGCACGCTGACCGGCGCCGCCCGCCGGCGGTGGCAGGCCCGCCGCGGCGAGCAGGTTCTCCTCCAGGCGCAGCACCGCGGCCCGGTGCAGCGGCCAGCGCGGATGCTCGTTCGGCAGGTAGCGGAGCCCGGCCGCCGTACCAGGCGGCGTGCAGTCCCCAGCGGGCGGTGAGGAACCGCTCCAGTTCCGAGGGCCCGGCCAGCCGCTCCCCGACGCGGACGCCATGCCTCAGCCGGGCGGCGCGGCCCGGCCAGCGGCGCCGGCTGGCATAGCTGACCACGTCACCGCGCCGCGCACCCGCATCGCCGACCACTGGTACGGCAGCCGGAAGCCGGCCCGGCCGGCCAGCACCGGCAGCAGCCGGGCCGCGTCCAGGGACCGGAACACCACCCCGCGCCTGCCGTCAGGCCCCACCGAGTACAGCCGGACGTTGGTCTCCGGGAACGACCCCAGGTACGGCAGCCCGGGCAGGCCGAGCCAGCCGACCCGGTACATCCGGAACGCGATCAGCCCCACGTAGCTGGTGCCCTCGAACAGGTCCGGCCGGTGCCCGGCGGGCAAGAGCATCCTGACCGCCCCGGGTCCACCGGCCAGTGCAGGAACGACAGGTCAAGCCACCGCGGGTGAGCAGCGGCCGCCCTACCGGCCGGGCGGCTCGGCGGTCACCGGTTCGGGCGCCGGTGACACGGCCGGGCGCTGTCCCTGGCGGCGCTCCGCCATGCCGCGGACCCCGCCCTGTTAGGACCCGGGTATCCGGGTAGGCGCACCAGGGCCGGAAGGCAGCCCGGCGCCGGAGGCGCCGTCATGGACGACGGGGACAAGCGATGACCAAGCTGGTGTACAAGCCGGTGAGCATGCTGGTCAGTGTGGTGGGCGGCCTGCTGGCCAGCGCGATCTTCAAGAAGATCTGGAAGCTCGCGGCCGGTGAAGACGAGGCACCCAAGGCGACCGATGCCAGCAGGGGCTGGCGGGAGATCCTGACCGCCGCGGCACTCCAGGGCGCGATCTTCGCCCTGGTCAGGGCGGCAGTGGACCGTCTCGCCGCGGAGGGCACCCGGTCGCTCACCGGAACCTGGCCGGGCGAGGAGAGCAGCGCTACGGACGCCAGTGTAAAAAAAGAAAAGAAGGCCTGATCATGGCCGAATCGCGGACGGCAGGCAGCGTTCCTGAGCCCGGGCCTGCGGCCAGCAGGCAGCTTCAGCGGGACCGCCCTTCCAGGCTGACGGGGCGGACCCCCCCGGCAAGCCGACCGGCCTGGGCCGCGGGTCGTGGCGGGCCGCGGGCCGCCGGACCCTGGCGGAGTTCAAGAACGACTTCCTGCAGGACCGGGCGGCGGCGCTGACCTACTACAGTGTCCAGGCCATCTTCCCCGGCATCCTGGCGCTGGTGTCCCTGCTGGGCCTGTTCGGCAGGTCGGCCACCGAGTCGCTGATCGCCAACCTGGCCCACCTGGTGCCGAAGACCGCACGGACGATCCTGCTCGACGCGGTGCACCGACTGCAGGGTGGTCACTCCGCCGCGGGCGTGCTCACCATCGTGGGGATACTTCTCGCGCTGTGGTCGACGTCGAGCTACGTGGCGGCGTTCATGCGTGCGGCCAACGCCATCTACGACGTGCCCGAGGGCAGGCCGGCCTGGAAGACGCTGCCGGTCCGCCTCGGCGTGACCGTGCTGCTCATGGTGTTGCTGGTCGCCTCCGCCACGATCGTCGTGCTGACCGGTTCGCTGGCCCGGCACGTCGGCCAGGTGCTCCACATCGGCTCGGCGGCGGTCACCACGTGGGACATCGCCAAATGGCCGGTGCTGGTCGATCCTGGTCTGCCTGATGGTCGGCGTGCTGTACTGGGCCAGCCCGAACGCCAGGCAGGGGCTGCGCTGGATCATCCCCGGCGCCGTGATCGCCATTGGTGTCTGGCTGGCCGCCTCGGGGCTGTTCGCCCTGTACGTGGCCAACTTCGGCCACTACAACAAGGTTTACGGCAGCATCGCCGGCATGATCATCTTCCTGATCTGGCTGTGGCTCACCAACACCGCGATCCTGTTCGGCGCCGAGTTCAACGCGGAACTGCAGCGCGGCCGGGCCATCGCCGCGGGCACCCCGCCTGGCACCGAGCCCTTCGTGGAGATGCGGGACACCAGGAAGCTGCGCCGGGCGGCCGGCGCGCCAAGAAGTCAGCGGCATAGCCGCCTGCCTGCCGGCGCGCGGAGCAACCCCGGCCGATCGGCAACACAAGGCAGCTCCCCCGGAAGTCCCGGGGGCGCTGCCTTGTCTGTGCGGCTCAGCTCTTGAGCTGGTCGATCTTGTCACGGAACAGCGTGGTCGCGATCGTGGCCTTGCGCGGCTGGCCTTGAGGAACGCCTGGGCGAACTTCTTGGCCTGGTCGTACTCGACCTTGCCGGGCAGCGGCGGCTCGTCGGGATTGACGTTGACGTCGACCAGTGCCGGACCGTGGTGGCTGAGGGCCCGCTGGACCGCCTTGTGAACGTCTCGTGCCCGCTCCACCTTGATGCCCAGCGCGCCATTGGCCGTGGCCAGCGCGGCATAGTCGACGAACGGCTCGGGCTGGCGGACGCCGTACTCGGGGTAGCCGAGGACCATCTGCTCCCAGAGGATCTGGCCGAGCGAGTTGTTGTTGTTGATCACGATCTTGACCGGCAGCTTGTGCTTGATCGCGGTGATGAACTCCGCCATCAGCATCGCGAACCCGCCGTCGCCGACGTAGGCGATGACCTGCCGCCCCGGCATGGCGTGCTGGATGCCGATCGCGTAGGGCATGCCCGGCGCCATCGTGGCCAGGTTGCCGGACAGGAAGAACTCGCGCCCGCCGCGGATGTGCCAGTGCCGCGCGGCCCAGGTCGCGATCGTGCCGCTGTCGCAGGTGAGGACGCTGTCGTTGGCGGCCAGCTCGTCGAGCACGCTCACCACGTACTGCGGGGCGATCGGGTCACGCTTGGGGTTTTGCAGCGCGGTCATGTTCTCCCGCCACTTGCCCATCGCCTTCTGGTACTTCTGCAGGAATCTGGTGTCGCTGCGCGGCTTGAGCAGCGGCAGCAGCCCCTGCAGCGCCAGCTTCGCGTCGCCGACCACGGGCACCTCGGTGGGAACCCGGGCGCCGGCCCGGACCGGGTCGGCCTCGATCTGCGCGACCCGCACCTTGCCCGGCTCGGGCAGGTGCTTGGTGTACGGGAAGTTGGTGCCCACCATGAGGAGCGTGTCGATCTCCTCCATGAGGTCCTCGGACGGCTTGGTGCCGAGCAGGCCGATGCCGCCGGTGGTGTAGGGCGAGTCGTCGGGCACGGTGTCCTTGCCGGACAGCGTCTTGACGATCGGCGCGGCCAGGGCCTCGGCCACCTCCAGCAGTTCCTTGCGTGCGTGCCGCGCGCCCGCCCCGGCCAGGATGGCGATCTTGCTGCCGTCGGCCAGCAGGCTGGCCACCCGGAGCAGGTCCTGCTCGCTCGGCTGCGCCGGCGCGCTCAGCATCACCGGCGCGGTCTGCGGCGGGCGGGCGCCACATGCTGCCAGGGGTCGGCTCCGGCGTCGGCGACCTGGATGTCGTTGGGCACGGTCAGATGGGTCACCCCGCGCCGGGCGTAGGCGATGCGCACCGCGTTGTCCACCACGGTGGGCAGCTGCGCCGGGTTGTAGATCATCTGGTCGTACTCCGCGACGTCCTCGTACAGCTTGTCGAGATTGACCTCCTGCTGGTAGCCGGTGCCGAGGAGCGACGTCTCCTGCATCCCGGTGATGGCCACCACCGGCACGTGGTCGAGCTTGGCGTCGTACAGGCCGTTCAGCAGGTGGATGCCGCCCGGGCCCGAGGTGGCCAGGCAGACGCCCAGCTTGCCGGTGGCCTTGGCGTACCCCGTGGCCATGAAGGCCGCGGCCTCCTCGTGGTGAACCAGGAAGAACCGCACCCGGTCCTGCTGCCGGCGCAGACCCTCCATGATCCCGTTGATGCCGTCGCCCGGCAGCCCGAAGACGGTGTCGACGCCCCAGTCTGCCAGCCGCCCGATCAGGGCCTCCGACACGATCTCAGCCACAACGGGCCTCCCGTCACTGTTGTTTCTCAATGCTTTGCATGCCATACGGCACGTCCCACAGCCACTGTCCGTGAGGCAACGGGGCAAACATGGCGGGCCTGGCAAAGGCGGGGC